>DAICVC010000075.1:0-90734 GCA_027372655.1 Thermoplasmatales archaeon
GTGTCCACACCATCAATCAATACCTTTCTTCTATATTTCGGACAAAAGATGACATGATACTGACAACTGAATATCATATGGTCATATGATTTATAGAACTTAGTAGGCTGTGTTATTTCCATATAACAAAAAGAGTATACAATATAATGGTATAAACTTTCGCATTTCATCCACATCGCAAGCTCAGTGGCTTTCATGCTCTAAACTACTTGTAATATCCGTCCCTCACTTCTGGTAAATTCCCTCTAGATTAAACTGTTTTTCGTATTTTCCCATAAATCAGGAAACTATCTTTAGGTTGTAACCCAAAAATGTCATTATAATCCCCAATAATATTAGAGATATGAGCCATCTGCTGCTTTTGCCCCCTGATATTTTTGAAGTGTATATTCCAAATACTCCTAATGAGGAATAGGAGCATAAAAGTGAAACTATTGCCGACTCCCCCAACATTGAGTAAGAAAAGAGCGGTATGGAGGCACCAAGGAAGCCCATAATTAAAGATGCACTCCCTCCTTCTATGGAATCCAAAAAGTTTTTTCCAGTCAGGCTGGGGTGTATTTTGACGCTAGAGCTACCGGGTTTCAATACTCTTGCTATCCTGTATTCATCCTTGCTTAATTTGCTGAACTGAGCGATGAAGAAGCTAATTGCCCCAACAAAAGAAGATCCAAAAGCTATCCTTAAGGATTGATAAAACCCTATGGTGGAATGACCGACTATGGCCCCTGATGTTATCACGAGAGAAGTTATCAATCCGTCTACTAAACCTATGCTTATTGCAAAACCCTGATCTTCTTTCAATCGTCGCGCCTTATATTTTCTATCAGTTTAGATCCAACAGCAATTTCATCTATGGAATGGATTACCGCGCCTATCTCTTCTATGTTTTTGCTAATTGAGTCGTAGTCCATGTTGTTTCCCTCTATGGTGATGTTAACTCCCATAGTCTCAATATCCATGTCTGTAACAATAATGTTTACGCCTTCTACACCCTTTGACTTGCTTATCGTTTCACTTAGTTCAAGTAACGTTGGTCTGTTAATTCCTTTCCCCACATCAAGTATGAGTCTCCTTAAATTCATTATTTTGGCACCCTTTTAGGATGAGACCCTATAATGAAAATGGATTAAAAATTTTGTCTTAAGTTATCTATCAAAATTGGAACTAACTTTTAATTAATATTTATATTTTTTATCGCATTTTTTCCTTAATTTAGCCTCTATTTACTGGGTTTTCTGTGTAAATTATATCTTTACTCGATGTGATAAGATCACAAAAACTGAAAAATTAAAACAATCTCTTTTACATTAGTCTGTGATTTTCATGGATTTTCCGAAAAAACTGTGTGGATAATACAATTTCCCTTTAGATCGAGAAAGGTTAAATACACTCTTTTAAATGATCTTTTGGTATTGATGGAGAACAGGAAGAGGGAGATGCTCTATTTTATGCTTATAATGATCGGAATGTCCATTCTTATGTTTTATGTTTCATATATCAATAACCTGTGAAGCCAATGAATATCAGTATTGCAACAATTGGGAATGAAGTAGTTAAAGGACGAACTCTTGATACTAACTTCACTGAAATTTCAAAATTTTTCACCGAAGCAGGGGAAAACGTCATTTACCACGTGAGTTGCAGGGATATTCAGTCAGAAATCGATACTGCACTGACTTTCTTGATGAAAAATTCAGATGTAATAATAACTACAGGAGGACTTGGTCCTACAATGGATGATATAACCATTAATTCCATCGCCAAAAGTCTCAAAGTAAATCTGAGTTACAATCAAGAGTATTTCAAAAAATTAGAGGCATCCTACAAAAAGAGAGGATTGGAGTTTACTGAAGAGCGGAAAAAGATGTCTCTCTTGCCAATAGGTTCTGAGACAATCACAAATAATGTGGGATCAGCTCCAGGTATGTTTCTAAGATTTAATGAAAAAATAATTATTTCGCTTCCAGGCGTTCCTGCAGAAATGAGATCCATGCTTCCAATAATTGGAGAAAAACTGAATTTAGGCGAGAAACACTATATTAGTAGAGAATACCGAATTATTGGAATAATGGAAAGTTCCCTTGCCCCAGTTGCCAAAGAAATCTCAAGAAAATTAAAAAATGATATTTATATCAAGAGTCATCCAGTATCCTTCGAAAATAATCTGCCAATATTGATACTGGAAGTATATGGTTACGGATCTGATGAAACGGAGTTAAAGGCAAGAGTGGATAAAACTGTTCAGGAACTTGCAAAATTGGTTAAAACTATATTTAAGAAAGATATACTCAATTCTGGTGAATTATGAGAGAACTTGAGAAGTTCGAGATAGGAGTTCTTGATCTGTGCAAAGACGAAAAGCTGAAAAAGAAGTTAAGGAAAAAATTGGAAAACAAGTCGACTGCAATCGATCCTTTCGAATTGAAAAAAATTGAAGAGAAAATAAGAAAAGCAAACCAGAAAATGACTCAGTGATGACCCGGTGGAAAAATGGCCATGTCAAAGTCATAATAGCTTTTTTCATCCAGCCTTAAAATATCAGGATTTATGTGCATCTTAACAGCCATGTAATATGCCAGAAGATATGTGTAAGCCATTGCCTGAATCGGAAGTTCGAAGTTATTTTTATAATCGACTTCAACTGAAAAATCTCCTTCACCCCCGATGACGACTGAGGTTGCATTAACATAGCGTATGCCATCGCTAATTTGTTTAACCCTTTCCTTGTCTTCTCCATTGGATATAATAAGTATTAAAGTTGATTTGTCGGTAACTGAGGTACATCCATGGTTATATTCTTCCATTTCAATGCCTTCAGAGTGAATGTGTGTTGCTTCTTTGAGCTTTTGAGCTGATTCCCTTGCAGCGTAATAATTATTTCCTGCACCTAGAACAAAGATGTTATGTATATCCGGAAGTTCTTCCACTATGCTTTTCATAATCCCATCGGCTTCAGAGAGACTATCACTTATGGTATTTATGAGTCCGTTGAAATTGTATGACTCTGCGCTAAATTTTCTGGAAACAATTGCTGATGCTAAAACATTGTCAAAAAATGCCTTTGTGTTGCAGAGAGAGGTGTCCTTTTCAGGAATTATGATTGGGATGTCAACGGCTTCAGCCATCGGTGAATCCTTATCATGAGTTATTCCAATAGAATTACTTTCAGGATTTTTCAGAATTGATTGGATGGTGGAATGCGTCTTTCCAGTATGGGAAATTGCAAGGATATTGGAGAATGGATCCCTATATTTTTCCAATTCGTATGACTGGATGCCATTCCATTTTGAATTTTGACCCTCTATTCCCTGAAAGCCTAACATTCCTGCGTGAAAAGATGTTCCATTTCCAGTAACAGTTAGGCCACCCCTTTTAAAACTGATATCAACATTGTCAACTGCCGTTAGAGTCTTCCTTAATGCATTTGGAGTTTCTTTTATCATTTTATACATTAGATATGGATGATGATTATGTATTTCTGGCAACTCATCGGTCATGTACCTATCATTAGATATTTACTTAATAAATTTTGGAAAAAAAATTTTTAAATAAACTTTTCAAGTGATAACCAATAGATGATTGTTTACTTTAATCTTAAATATCTTTTATTACTCTGAAAATAATGGATAGGACTTTAGAAGGAGACTATGACAACATTGTAGAATATTTCTCAAGACTATTAAATTTGCAACGCAGGAAAACTTTTCCCCTTCACAACTATTTTTTCACGGTAAACTATATTACCATAGTCGATGACGCTGATAAAGGCATAGTTAAGAAGACCACAGAATACCCAGAAAAGGAAATGATTGATAGAATAAGAAATCTTTCCTTCATTGTTGAAGAAGGTGACTCAAAATTCGAATTGGTAGTATCCAGGGATAATATAAGTTTTTGTGATTTGGAAAAGGATGATTTTCCTGTTGAAAAATTCGTTGAACTTTTGGACAGCTCAACCTTTAGATTCTTTTGAAACGAAATGGACTGAAAAAGTGCAGTTCCTTTAAAATAGCATTTTATACTGGTAACGTATAAATGGCAATGGCTCAGATTAGACTGAGGGGTAGACTTGAATCTATTTATAAACTTAGAACAGTGGTTTTTGTTTCATTTTTGATAACATTTCTTCTCACAACTGATATTGGAAATGTCTATATCCCATCGAGCACACTGGTAACATCAAAAATTGTCGGTTTCTATTCCAGTTCCAGTATTCTAACCTTTTACGGTACTATCATGGGACTTATGATGGCTGCGTATACGGTTATGATTTCAATGATACCCATATTTCATCCTGAAAGTCTAAAACAGCCTATTTTTGGTCAGATCAACAGATTATTCGTGTTTACGATTATGATTGGTTTATTCTCCATGGTATTGAATTTTGCAAGTTCAGTAGTTTTGTTTAATTCCTCATACTACATTCTGTTTCTTGAAATATTTCTCTTTATCTCACTGATCACAGGTATAATATTTTCAGTTCTTTCTCTTTCAGATATATTCAACATCCTAAGAGGAAAAAGAATTGGTAAGGAAAAGGAACCAACAAGAGGGACCAGAGGTTCCAAGCCCGTGCAACTGAGTGAAAATGATGATTCCAGAGATTGAGTTGCTGAAGATTGGTTGGTTGCTGATACTAAGCGGCTTAACAATGTTCATGCTACTTAGATTTTATTTAATCAGATGGTGGAGAGCCCAGGGATTAAATAAGAGGTCTAAAAGCGGTTACAGAGTTAAGGTAATTCTTCCCTGCAAAGGCGTTGAAATCAATCTGGAAAAGAACATTGAAGCAATCCAGAACCAGACCTACAAAAACTACTCGCTTGTCGGCGTTGTAGATAGTAAAGAAGACACTGCGTACAATATTTTGATAGAGAGAGGGGTCGAGATAATACTTTCAGATCACTCCTACCGAGGTAGCGGAAAGGTGAAGGCTGTTACAACAGCAATTGTGGAAGATAAAGGCAGCGATGTGATTGTTATTGTGGATTCAGACACTACAGTTAACAGAGAGTGGCTGGAAAATCTGATATCTCCATTGGATGACAAGAATGTTGGAGTCACTTCAACCTATCCTCTTTATGAACCCATTTCTAAAGGGAATTTGTGGGATTACATCAAAAAGGTATGGGGATATCTTGGAATAAATATGATGGAATTTAGACTGACTAGATTCGTTTGGGGTGGATCCGCAGCTTTTAAAAAGGAAATGCTTCAGGGTGAGGGTTTGGCTGAATTTTCCAGCTCAATTTCAGATGATGCAACACTTACCAAGATATGTAAGGAAAAAAAATTACGAATTGCATATTCCAAGTCAGCGACCCCAATGGTTTACGTGAATGAGACTAGAAAAACATTTTTCGAATGGGCGAACAGACAGATGGCCATAAGTGTGTCGTTTTCAAGGAAGGGATTTTACGCAGGAATTGCAATTTATGGAATGATGATACTATATCTTGTTTCACTAATTCCTCTCTCAATACTCTTCTGGAACATGTTCATAGTTGGGTACTTCCCACTTTTACTCTTGATATTATTTAATTATTCCAGGGAAAGAAGTAACTTTGCAAAAATCGCTGCTTCTACAGTTCTCTTACCCTTTGTTTATCTATACAACCTACTAATGGGAAAAAGGGCAAAGGAGATAAACTGGAGAGGTTCTAGATATAGAGTTGGAAATGGGAAGATTTAAAAGTTACTGGTAATACCACTTTAATGGCATCTTATAAGCTTTATTATAAAATAGGAATGATCGGGGCGGTCATTAACGTAGTAATTGGCATAATTGCTATACTACTGCATGATATTACCTCTTACATTTCATTATTTGGGCAGGTATCTGCAGGAGCTGCAGTCACAGATAATATCATATTTTCGGTGATTGCAATTCTTGGGACAGAATTAAGCAGGAGAAAAAAAGATATTGGTTTTACAACGATGGGTGTTATTTCCATAGCCGGTATTATTGCATTCCCTGGTATATTTGTGATTGGATATGTAATAATTCTCATTGCCGTACTGATCGGAATAATGGAAAGGAAGTCAAAATAAGAATTGTAATGCTTCAAAACAAAAACTATTATTAATTTGATTCCATTAAAGTTGTATGACATACGAGGCGGAAATAAGCAGAAGGAATCCAGGACTGTTTGTATTTCTCTTGGATCAATCAAGATCTATGAGTAGAAAGATTGCAGGGAGTGGAAGATCTAAGGCACAGGAAGCCAGTGATGCAATAAACAAGCAGCTTAATGAGATAATAAGCAGATGTACAAAATCAGAGGGAGTGAGACCGTATTTTGATGTGGGAATTATCGGATACGGATACAAAAGCGGAGAGGCTAAGGGACTGATCTCCAATGAACCAATTTCAGTTAGTGCTTTGGAGGAACATATTCTCAGAATGGAAAAAATGACGGATGTTATAGAGGGAGAGGCGGTCGAGATTGAGTTTCCGATATGGTTCGAACCGGTTGCATCATATGACACTCCGATGAAGGGGGCATTTGAAATTGCCAAAGAGTGGATAGATAAATGGATAAGTGAACATAAAGGATCGTTCCCACCGGTGGTAATAAATATCAGTGATGGGGGTTCCACAGACGGGGATCCGAATTTGGTAACTGAGGAACTTAAGGGGATGGAAACCGATGATGGAAAGGTGCTTGTTTGGAACTGTCATCTTTCAGAAAAGGACGAGAGACCAATATCGTTTCCAAAGGTTGAGATTGAGGTTCCAGAAGAAAAACACGCAAAGACTCTTTTCGAAATGTCTAGTGTCGTTCCAGAAACAATGGTTGCAATTGCAAAGGAAGAGTTTTCCAACATAGAAAGCGGTGCAAAGGCATATGTGTTTAACGCTAGTTTAGAAGAACTCATAAAATTACTTGATATTGGAACCAGGGTGGTATATAACAAGGTCGAAGGATGAAAGTATCCTCCTGGAATTACCCAAAGGTAGGGAATCTGGATGGAGAGTCAGAGGACGCGCTTTTTTTTGACTCGGATAAGGGCATGTTCTCTGTGGCAGATGGAGCGAGCGAGTCCATATTTAGTGGAGTATGGGCCAAAGTACTCACAAGCCTATACATAGAGTTATCTCCGGACCTGGATTCAGAAGACGAAATATTTGATTTTCTTTCTCAATCTCGTGATGTTTGGCTCTCTTCCATACAGTGGGATAAATTGAGATGGAATGTTAAAAACAAGGCGGTACACGGTTCTTACAGCACATTTCTTGGTGTGAAGTTTGAAAAATCTGATAGATTAATTTGCTACGCAGTGGGAGATTCTTGCATATTCAGAGTGCGTGATAACCAGATTGTCAGTTTTCCAATTTCAAATTCCGCGGAATTTGGATTACACCCTGAATTGATCTGGTCAGGTTATGGAAACCCCCTGCAACGGAAAAAAAATACTAAAGTTGTAAAACTCGAGAAAACGGAGTTAAATTGCAATAGCGGTGATAGGATAATACTAGCGACTGATGCGCTATCAAAATACATTATGGATAATGGGATAACTTTTGTAAATTCACTGGAAGAAAATTTTTCGGATAAGTCATTGTTTGATGAACTTAGAACTTCAGGCAATATGAAAAATGACGATGTTTCTGGAATTTTTATTTCAACTTAATTATTTTAAGCGGATCAAACCCATCCCAGTCCGGGCCTCTTCCCAAGAACTCTTCCATTGTGGATTCAAGTCTCTTTAATTTCCCATTTTCCGATTTGAGAGTTTTCATTAATTTTGATTTAGACGGCTCCAGAAAATCATTGATATCGAATAATGCCTTGTCCTGATCGTTTCCATTGAATGCCCAGTATTTCGGGCTCTTGGCAACAGCCAGTAAACTTGTATAAATGACCAAGAATGAGAAATTGTCAAGTTTATCCCCATAATATCTGCCCCTCTTTGGATGCTGGAAAGATTCGTGGCCCAGTTCTTCTGAACCCAACTCTTTCAGGGCGGGAACATACATGCCGTCGTAATCAATTAAATGGACCGTGCCGCCCGAGTCTACAATTATATTATCCGAGGAAAGGTCGCCGTGAGCAATTCCTTTTGATTGCATGGAGATTAAGCTGTCACCCAAACTCTGCGCTACAGTACGCAGGTTGTTTGAGTTTTTGAGGTTCTCGACGATAAAAGTGTTTAAGGTTTTCCCCTCTAACCAGTCCATAGTCAAAGCTGGAAAAAATTCCTTTGGTTTGTTAACAACCCTGACAAGGTCGGGGTAAAATTTCAATTTAACAAGATATTCAATTTGATTCTGTTCTATTTGCTTGCTTATTTCGTAAAATCTCTTTTGGATATTTGGGCTCCCCCTTGTAAAACATTTCAGTGCACTTGACTTATTTTCCTTGACATATTTGAAGACCACTCCAAAATTTCCTGCACCTTGGATAATACTGGAATATTTGACATTCTCATTTCTAAGGAACTTAATCATGGAGAAATCTGAGTACGTCTTAGAAATGCTAAATGTTGGATTCTGAAGGCTTTGAGCATATTGGGATGAAGTTGGCCAGGATCTCTTTTCTGGTACAAAAACACGTTCCACCGTTCCACTCTTAACTGGTTCCTTTACACTGTTCTTTTTCACTTTTTCTGGTTTATCGTTTATCTGAGTTACAACACTTGGTTGTTCTTCCAATTCGTATATTTTCGTTATTTTTCTTAAATCACTTAGTGTTTTATCTTCCCTACTGTATTTTCCATCTCTCCCGATGAGATAAAATGAAAAGGAATACTCCTTGGAGAAATCTACATCCAGAGTAAGAAGAAAAAAACCATTCTTTTTCTTCAGTTTGAGAATATGATCCTGGAGCCGATAATCTCTTACTGTCACTTCCATTTTCCTTACATATTTTTTGGTATTTGGAAATACCTTGATGTCAAGCAATCTATTCTTCGAGTAGTACTCCGAACTAATGCTTCCAATTGATGGATGCACTTCTGCAAATTTCCTAGTGGCTCTCCTCTGCATAAAATTCATTTGTGCAGCCCCCCTAATTGAAATAGGACGATCCGCAAATTTTTTTCCAATCGCATTTTATGATTTCCCATATTAACCAAAATAATTAACTGTTTCCATATTAAAAATTAAACTAACCGAACAAAAATGTTTAATTATAACTGAACATAAGCAATTATGCTGAATTTTCAAAATTCTTTAATTTCAGCCAATCCAGGATCAGGAAAAACCAGAAATCTGTCAGAAAATGTTGCGGAGTTGATAAGCTCCGGTGTTTCATCAGACGAAGTGCTATGCCTGACTTTTACTAATAAGGCAAGAGATCATATGGAGGAATCCATACTGTTAAAACTGAACGGAAGTGTCAAAAATCTTCCCGAAATTTCAACATTTCATGGCTTGGCAAACAGGATTGTTAGCGAAAGAAATGGGAAAATTAATAATTTTCCAGAAAGAATTATGCGATATTTGATTCTTAAATATTTAGAAGATAAAGATGTAACAAACTATGACCCCAGCGTACTGATGAAGGACTATCCTAGTATTGTGAATATCGGGCAAATTGTGAATTCCTTAAGATTTCTTAAGAGTTTTGGAATTACACCTGAGAAAGTAAATGTGGAGACATTACAAAAATTTATTAGAGATGCATATGCCACAAATTCTGGAATAAATGGGTATGGACTTGAAGAAATGATAAAACTGGGTGAGGAATTTATCAACATTTTTGCGTATTACGAAAAGTCCAAAGACAAGGATGAGTTGGATTATAATGATCTTCTTATTGTTGCAACGAACTATTGTGACTCCTACTCAAGAAAATACAAACAAATTTTTATTGATGAAGCCCAGGATATGAGCATGCTTGAATATGAACTGGTCAAAAGACTATCAGATCATATTTATGCAGTAGGAGACAGCAAGCAGGCTATTTTTGGCTTTCAGGGCGGAGACATAGAATCGTTTAAAGCGATGAAGAATGATGAAGCCTTTAACAAATCGTTTATGGAAGGTACATGGAGATTACCTGAAAAAATAAAGGAATATTGCAAGAATTTTTTTATTAGTAATTCAGGGACAGAGACTTCCGAAGAACTTAAAAAATTTTCAAGTCTCAAGAAAGGTGAAGATGGAGAAGTCAAGATCTGGAAATGTAATGATTTTGAAACGATCATCGACTCAATAATTCAGATTATTGAAGGAAAGGAAATGACGGGAGAAACGGGAATTATTGTCAGAACGAACGACCAGGCAAATAAAGTGTCGGAAAGATTAAACGAGAAGGGAATTGCTCATCAAAAGGTTTCAGGAACGAAGGGGTATACTGAATGGAGAATGGAAATAGCAAACTTCGTATGTGGGCTTTTTGGAAATACTGACGATATAATTTCTCTATTATATTCCAGGTATTCAGGAATTCCCCTGAATGAAAGCGTATTGATAGTTGAAAAGATAAAATTTGCCAAAAATGTGAATGAACTTCTTCCATTAGAGATGAGGGAAATTAGGAAAAAGTATGCAAAAGATATGGAAGGAATTCTAAAGATTTTCAAGGATTATATAATACCAAAGTCCTTGTCTTTTGGTCAAGAGGTTATGGAAACAACTATAGATGTTTACAACTCCCTTCCCTTCTTCTTCAAACGCGTAAAGACAAACAGCAATTTTAAACTGTCAGATTTGAAAAGATATATACTTCAAGAGAACAGTTATGATAATGTTGAGAGTGTTGATCAGAAGATATCGGTTATTACAGTGCACAAAGCAAAGGGCCTTGAGTTTGAGAATGTGATTTATGTACCAAAGACTGTTTCAAAGAAAACCCTGAGTGCCATTGATCTGATAACTGGAGGTATAACAAGCCAATTTAATATCAAATACGACAGAGTGGAAAGAGCTGAGGAGGAATGCAGAATTGATTTTGTGGCCTTATCCAGGGCGTCAAAGAGATTAAACATTTTTTGCACAAACGATAACTTTGTAAGATTTGATTTCGAGCCGGCTTCTGAAAGTCAACTCGTTTCCAAAAAAAATGGTAATGAATTTATTTCTCTAAAAAAATTGATGGAAGAGAAAAAAGATCAGGAGGACAATGAGTTGTGGCTAATTCCACTTATTGAAATGAAGATGAAAAAATTCAATAAGATTAGTTTTTCAATGCTACAGAAAACAGAAAGATTGGAAGATTTTGTTCTAACGTACATCTTGGGAATAAAGCAGGGTTCCTATGCCATGCAATTTGGAACGAATATTCACGCAATGATAGAATCACACATTAAGGAAAATGTCACGCCATCTCTCCCTGAGAAAGACAGTGAAATGAAAACGTGGGGCAATTTTCTGGCTTACGAGAGATACGTAAAACAGAACTGTAATCAGGGATGGCTGGAATCAGAAATGAAACTTAAGGATAAAGTTGAGAATGTTTTCCCAGGCCTGAAAACGGACCTATTTATAGAAGGCAGGATAGATGCCGTGTATAAATGCGACCCAGAACATGGAGGAAAGACTGTGATAGTGGATTTCAAAACGTCAAAAAAACCAAGTGATGATTATTCACTTCAACTGTCCCTTTATGCGAAGCTGTACTCACTGGAGAAAAAGATTGATTTCTCTGAGGTTGAATCTGAAATTGGATATTTGAGCCTGAGAGATACTAAAGTGAATCTTGGAAACTATGACAAACGGTGGGATAGGATTGAAGCTACAATTCAGGAGAGATCCCTTGATGAAGTCAGGAAAATGGTTACAAAATTTATACGATTTAGAAATTCTGCAGAATTCCTGGCCTCAAGCATAATTGAAATCAAAAATCCGGAAAATCCAATTGTAAATGAAGTGAAAAACATCCTAAAAAAAGAACTGTCTCTGCCGAAAACAGGGGAACGGAAAAATTATTAATTCAAAAATCTCTAGTCAAATGCTTATTGAAATTTGATAAATACTCTTCCAAGATTTTCTCTTCTTTTAATCTTTTCAAATGCTTCATTTACCTCGTTAATTGAAATCTCTTCAGATATTACAGGTTTAATTTTCCCTTTTCTCTCCATTTCAAGCGCCCTTGAAACATCATTTCTGGTTGACGAAATGCTTCCCGAGATTACGTTTCCTTTTAATATTACAATTCCAAGAGGTAACTGAACCGACGTGGGATTTAAGTTTCCTACCAGAACCAATCTACCTCCAAATCCCAGTGACTTAAAAGAATCACCGAATGTAGCATCACCGGTATTTTCAAGAGCAATGTCAGATCCCCCTGGCCAAAATTCTTTAACCTTCTTACTGAATCCATCAGTGTTTGAGATTAAAACATTGTCCGCCCCAAGTTTGTATAAATGATCTTTTTTCCATTCGGAACTGCTTACGGCGAGTACTTCGGCACCGTATGCTTTAGCAATCTGGATCGCATGCGTTCCTACTCCTCCTCCTGCACCTGTAATCAGTACCTTAGAACCTTCGGTTATTCCTCCTGCAAATTCAAGTGCATGAATAATCATTCCGGTGACACAGGCAGAAATTGCAGCCAATTCATCCGTTACTTTTTCTGGAACCTTTACAAGACTTTTCTGGTTGATCCTGACGTAACTGGAATATGCTCCGTCTATGGTTTCTCCCATAGTTTTCTTAAATTCGCATAAATTTTCATTACCCGATAGGCAGTTTCTGCACCTGCCACATGGCTCGTAAATTAAACTTGTTACCCTATCCCCCTTGCTGAATCCATAAACTGCCTCTCCCACTTCGGTTATTACCCCCGAAAGTTCATGACCGGGGATTATTGGTGTCATAAGTCTTGGAAAAAAACCGTCTCTGGTAAGAATGTCCCGGTAACAAATACCGGTTTTATTCTGTCTTATTATAACTTCATTACTGTTTGGAGTTGGAACTTCCCGCTCTTCAACGTCTAAGTTTTGCTTTATGACATTTAAAACTGCCGCTTTCATAATATGAAGAGAAAGAATCTATATTTATCCCTTTTCTATCTTATTCTGTTGATGGCTTGAAAAAGAAAGTGAGTGTTTCAATCATAGGATTGGGTGGAAATGGCCAGATGTGTGCACTCTTTCTAGCTAAAATGGGCTTTTCGCTTACGTTGATTGACGGGGATTTTGTGGAAGAATCTAATATTAAGAGGCAACCTTTATTCAGTTCAGATCAGGTTGGACATTCAAAGGTTGAGGCAATAAAAGAAAGATTTAATTTAATGGAAATCACCAGAAATATCAGATTTATCAATGAATACCTTGACTCCAATAACATTGACAGACTACTTGAGAACGAGGATTTCGTGCTTGATGCGACCGATTCCTTCCTCACAAGAGAACTTATTAACGAATTTGCTGTTAAGAACAATAAACCATGGATGTATACATCCAGCAATGGAACAATGGGGCAGTTTAAACTGGTTATTCCAGGAGAGACCTCATGTCTTGAATGTATTACCAACGGAAAAGAAATGAGGCCAATAGGATGTCATTTTGATTCAGTTGAACCTGAAATTCCTTCTACTGTATCACTGTTTGCGACAAACAAAATAAGAAAATTCATCAGTGGTGATTTCAGGGATGGATCACTCTTCTTTTTTGATCTTAAGGAAATGACCATTGAAAAGATTGAAATGAGGAAAAATGAAAAATGTGGGATTTGTATGGGGCACAACTTTAAAAAAGTGAGCACCGATAAGATCACCGGTAGGCAGTTGTATTAATCTACAATGCAATTTTCATTCCAAATAATTGAATAGATATATTACTCAAACTGTTACTGAGGCCACTACCACCCAAAATTCCAGAAAACGTCACATTTCCGCCAATTGATCCGGACGAAGAACTGGCTGTCATATTTCCCAAAAATTTACTTCCTTCATATACACCTATACTCATTACACTTAAGGCCACAGATATAAAGTCAGAAAGCACAAGATTGTAGGAGTTGTTTCCGTTTGTAGAATTAAGTTGGGCAGTTGAAAATATTGATGGAAGAAAGGTTGAAATATTCTTTGAGAAACTGTCCAATCCAATCCCATTCACAAACTCAGATATTACAGCATTTGTATAGATTAAAATTGAATTGATTGCCCAGCCCTTCGATCCAAGGCTTGATGTGTTGAGATTTAAAAATATATTCCCACTTGATGAACTGTATGGATTTATGGTCAGATTTTCGTGCATAATGTAAAGAGTTGTTGGTAAATTACTTGTATCGTTTGCAGATACATGAAACTCAGCTTTAACCATACTCTTGTCAATATAAATATGTTCAAAATCCAGTTTAATTTGTTTAAGGTCATTTTCTGCTGATACGTATATGCTTGAAGCTGATACAACCAAAAATACACAAATAATCGAAAATACGGCTACGAAAATTATTCTAGTGACCTTCATTTGTCTGACAAGTATCACGTTACTGATTATTAAATTTTTCTAATATCCCAGGTAAAATATATTTTATTGTAATCATTGCAACTATTTATATATCGAAAAACGATTTGAATATGAAAATGAAAGGTGGAATGTTAAGGTTTTGGATCCTTAAAATAGTTGATAAAAACCCAATGAGGGGCGCAGATATAATAAGTGAGATGGAGAAAAGGTCTCACGGTCACTGGCGACCAAGCCCAGGGAGTGTATATCCATCTCTATCAGGCATGGAAGACAATAATCTGGTTGTGAGGATGAATGATGGGAAATACGAAATTACAGAAAAGGGAAAGGAAGAGATAGTCAAATATGACTATTTTGTTAATGATCTGGTTGGTCCCAAGGACAAATACATAATTGATGAAATTATTTCAAACTTAAAATACATACTTGAAACTAAAGAAGAGGGTTTTTTTCAAAAAGATGATCTGAAACGGCTTAAAGTGTTCATTAAGGAATTCCTTCACGGACTCGAAGGATTGGAAGCGAAGAATGAAGGGGAAGATTTCGATGACAAAGATAATTGAAACCAGGAATTTAAGCAAAGTGTATCACGGAAAGATCAACGCGGTTGATAAGCTTAATATCAGTATAGATGAGGGGGAGGTATACGGTTTGCTTGGCCCAAATGGCGCGGGAAAAACAACCACCATTAATATGCTGACAACTAGACTGACTCCTACTTCAGGAACAGCAACTGTTGCGGGACTTGATATAACTAAAAATTCAATTAAAGTTAGGAGGATGATTGGAGTGGTGCCGCAAGATCTTACTGCGGATGAAGATCTTACAGGAAGAGAAAATTTGGAAATGGTAGCAAAATTTTATGATGTTCCAAAAGAAAAGGCAAGAGAAAGAATAGACAGTTTATTGGAAATGGTGGATCTTAAGGATGCGGCAACAAGAATGGTCAAGGGGTACTCTGGGGGAATGAGGAAAAGACTTGAATTGATAATCGGCCTTGTGAATGACCCAACAATACTATTCCTTGATGAGCCTACTCTTGGATTGGACGTTCAGACAAGGACTCTGATGTGGAAATATGTGAGGAAAATACAAACCGACCTGAAGGTGACTATTATTCTGACATCTCACTATCTGGAGGAAATAGATGCGCTTGCCACTCGTGTTTCAATAATAGATCACGGTATAGTACTCATAACTGGAACCACAGATGAGTTGAAGGCTTCTCTTAAGGGGGATATCATAACTGTATCCTTTAGGCAACAAAAAGAAGCCGAGGCAATGAAAAAAGTTCCGGGTATAATTGAGGCAATTGAATCTGGTCCGAATACCGTGAGGATAAAGGTAGATAACGCAGATGATATGCTCCCGAACATAATTAATTTCATTTCCGAAAATAAGTTATCAACCGTAAGATTAACTGTTCAAAAACCATCTTTGGATGAAGTATTTTTGGAATATACAGGAAGAGATATTAGAAGCGAAGATCCGGGAGATCCGAGAAAAATGATGATGAACATGAAGAGAGTGCGAAAATGAGTGGTCTTTTACCTCTTACTCAAAGGGAAATTAAGAAATGGTACAGGAATCCAATTTTTCTTTTAACGGGATTGATTCAGCCTTTCTTCTGGATTGCCCTTTTTGGAAGTGCATTTGATTTTACTAAGTTTGATCCTGTTGCTTCTTCGACTGTTCTTGGAGGTGCTAAAACATACATAACGTATATAGTCGGAGGAGTTTTAACCACCTCGGCCCTTTTTACTTCTATGTTTGCAGGCACTAACATAATTTTTGACAGAAGACTTGGTCCAATGGGGAGATTTTTATCATCTCCCATAAGGAGAAGTTCAATAATATTCTCTAAAGTGCTTTCTTCCATAATCAGAATAATGCCTCAGGCTCTGATCTTGATGGTTGCTGCTTTGCTGATCCCGAATGGGTTGGAGTTCAATCACGGATTTACCTTGCTGGGTGGTTTGGTTATTGTCGTTGCCCTTATTCTGGTATCTCTCATTTTTTCATCCATATTCAGTGCCATAGCCATTAGAATGACTAATATGAACTCTATATTTGGAATCGTAAATCTGGTGAATTTACCCCTGCTCTTTGTGAGCTATTCTATGTTTTCTCCCGCAATGATGGCTCCGTGGCTTGCGAATGTTGCCAAATACAACCCAGTCTCGTGGTCTGCAGAGAGTATGAGAACGGTCATATTGTATGGCACAACGGTTTCTTCATCGCAATGGGGACAAATTGGTGAATGGTTGGGTGCGCTCGCATTACTTGCACTATTCTTGATTGGACTTACGGCCTATCTGGCAGAGAAGGAAATAAGAGACTAGAGCGAGGATCACACTTTAATCTAAATTAATGATACAGGTCGCAATGAATATCTTCGAAGAAATATCCGGAAGAATAGAAAGCGGGGATATTTCTAACAGGGATCAATTACAGAGGGTAAAGGTGATTCTTGCCAAGAAATATAACTTGGATCACGTTCCTTCAAACACGGAAATTTTAAATTCGGGGTATATGAATCAAAAATACATCGATATGCTGAGGCTTAAACCAACTAGAACAATTTCAGGTGTTGCAGTTGTGGCTGCAATGACTTCTCCAGAGATTTGCCCCCACGGCCGCTGTATTTTTTGCCCTGGCGGAATGGAGAATAATTCGCCTCAGGCCTATACAGGATATGAGCCGTCTGCCTTAAGGGGAAGAATGAATAATTATGATCCATTCAGCATAACCTTTGGAAGATTGAAGCAACTGGAAACCATAGGTCACGACACGAGCAAGGTTGACCTGATTGTGATGGGCGGGACCTTTACAGCGAGATCTAAGGAATATCAGGAATCGTTTGTGAAAGGATGTTTTGATGGTATGAATGGAACCGTCGCACAAAGTTTGTCGGAAAGTTTAGCAATTAATGAAACTTCGAAAAGAAGGTGTATCGGATTAACCGTTGAAACAAAGCCGGATTGGTTTATGGAAAAGGATATAGAACTCTCACTGAGTTATGGTACAACAAAAGTAGAACTGGGAGTTCAAATTTTGGATGAAGATATTCTGAGAATAAACCACAGGGGACACGGAATAGAAGAAATAGTGAAATCAACTAAATTTTCCAAGGATGCAGGATTGAAAATTGTTTATCACTTGATGCCGGGGATGTATGGATCTACACCCGAAAAAGATCTTGAAAGTTTTCGCTTAATGATTAGTGACGAGAAATTCAAACCGGATATGCTGAAAATATATCCAACATTGGTAGTGAAGGGGACTAAACTCTACAATATGTGGGAAAATGGTGAGTATAAGGAAATGGGAAATGAACAGGCAACGGAACTTTTGGCCGAGTTTATGAAAGAAATGCCCCCCTGGATAAGAGTACAACGAATGCAGAGAGATATCCCAGTTAAATTTATTGAAGCGGGAGTTAAAAGAAGCGATATAAGAAATGTAGTGGACAGGCGACTGGTTGATGAGGGTATAATATCCAAGGAGATTAGAAGCAGAGAAATAGGATTTTCAAAACTAAATTCAACTGAATTGGAATTAAAAAGAATAGATTACAGAGCATCAAACTCTACTGAAATTTTCCTCTCCTATGAAGATTCTTTTGATAATATTGCGGGGTTTTTAAGATTGAGGCATGTCCAGGGAGACTCCTTCAGCGATATCACCAGGAATTCAGGGATGGTAAGAGAGATCAAAGTTGTGGGAAGGGTTGTACCTATCGGAGTTCATCAATCGTCAAATTATCAGCATCATGGATACGGGAAGTTGCTAATGAACGAAGCAGAGAGAATTACCCGGGAAGAATTTGGTGAAAAAAGAATAATGGTAATAAGTGGAGTTGGGGTACGAGAATATTTCAAAAAAATTGGTTATGAGAGGATGGGGACATATATGGGAAAAAACCTATACAACTGAAATAAACTTTACTTTAATAAAACAAATTAATGTTTTTGATAAAATTATTATAGAGCCGTGACTTAATGAATGAAATGTACATTGGTATGGGATGGCTTGTTTTGCCTGGGGTAGTTGTTGCAATCACGTGCGCATACCTTATAGTCAGCATGATCAGGGCAGATAAGATATGAGTTCAGTATCTCCTAGTGCCAGTAATTTCTGGTCCACATTTTTTGTTAACAACAGGATGATTTCAGGCATTATAATTATCATGTTATACTTGGGAATTATTGCCTTCTTTGGTTACCTGATAGCACCGTACATTGGGAAACTTTATCGAGGTGAAAACACCCGGCTTAGGAAATTTACCGACCCTATTATTCAATCAATCGAAAAAATTGCGGGAATTGACAGAGATGAAACCTATTCCTTCAAGGGATATTTCCTTATGCTCATTATTTTTAATGCAGTTGCTGGAGGAATTGCATTTTTATTTCTCTATGTCCAGGGAAATTATTTCATTTCTCCCGGTCAAACTCCCCTGACTCCCTATGTAGAATTAAACACTGTTGTAAGTTTTTTGACGAATACAAATTTACAGAATTATTCCAATCCAAATTCTCTTTCCTATTTTGACCTTACATTTGTCATTATTGGTCTCATGTTTCTCTCTGCTGGAACTGGATTTGCTGCCTCTATGGCATTCGTAAGAGGTATTTTAAGCGATGACAACAAAATAGGAAATTTTTTTCATGATTTCCTTGTTTCCATATTTGACCTAATTTTACCTCTTTCACTTATTGCAACAATTTTGCTCATAGTGGTGGGAGTTCCGGATGTTACATATTCAAGCATTGTTATACATCCTTTTTTTGCCAAATTTACTGTAAATATTCCAGTGGGCCCTGTGGCCTCTCTGGAAGGTATTAAAAATATAGGAACAAATGGAGGGGGGTTCTATGGAGCAAATGCCGGTTTTCCGTTCGAAAATCCAAACTGGATCTCCAATCTTATGGAGGTTGTGTCATTCACCCTGATTCCTATAGGATCTATCTTTGCCTTGGGAATTGCGCTGGACAATAGAAAATTTGGAAGAGTTATAATAAGTGTGGTTATGGCACTTTTTATTTTCAGTGCCCTGTTAACGTTCTTCGGAGAATTGTATGGCGTACCCTCCCTTGCCAACATTGGATTCAACTTTGGAGGGAACTACATTGGAAAAGAAACAGCGCTGGGAATTTCCCAAACATCAATATTTGCCTCTGGAGCAACGTTAACTTCAACTGGTGCCACAAATTCAGCTTTGATTGATTATTCACCAGCGGGAATCCTTGGAGTTCTATTTCCAATGCTGTTAAATGATCCGCTTGGCGGAGTGGGAACAGGTATTCTGAATTTATTTTCCTATATTATATTCACAGTTTTCTTGGTTTCACTAATGGTTGGTAAATTGCCAGAAATAATGAGTCTGAAGGTAGGCTCAAAGGAGATAAGGTACTCAACCTATAGTCTGGTTACCCATCCACTCATCATAATTGTGCCACTGGGATTCATACTATTGTTTTCTCCAGTTCTAATGAGTACATTTTTCAATTCGAGACCAGATCAGATAACTCAACTATTATATGAACTCGCCAGCGCTGCTTCCAATAACGGTTCAGCCATGGGAGGATTTCAGACCTCCTTACCCTTTTTTAATGTGCTTGAAGCTATAATTATGCTGATAGGAAGATTTCCAATAATTGCATTTCAGTTGTTAATTGCCCAATCCTTTTCCTCGAAGAGACCAAAAGCCCAGTTTGGAAGAACCTTCGATGTAGGTTCATTTTGGTTTGGGCTCATGTTGTTTTCCACTATGCTTCTGCTTGGTCTTCTATCGTTCTTCCCAATACTGGCAGCGGGACCGCTTCTCAGTTGGGGTAAAGCATTTTCACTGTTCATTGGAGGTGTGTTGTGAACCAGTATGCTGAAGCAATGCTTAATGCCTTAAAGGAATTTGATCCTAGAAAGCTATGGCATAATCCAGTGATGTTAGTTACTGAGATATCTCTTCTCCTTTCCATTTATTTCATTGCTCTCCATAAACAGTATGATTTAGCAATGAGCAACTCATACGTTTCATTTTACATTTCTGTTTTAGTACTTCTCTTTCTCACAATATTCTTTTCAAATCTTGCGCAATCACTTGCAGAGGGAAAGAGCAGGAATATTACCGCATCGTTGCGAAAAATGAAGAGGGAGATAAAAGGAAGAGTACTGGATCAGGGAACCGAAACCGAAATAGATTCAAATGAATTGAGAAAGGGAATGGTTGTCCTGGTGAAAAAAAATGAAAGCGTTCCAACTGACGGGGAAATTATTGAAGGGAATGGCTATTTCAATGAATCTGCGATCACAGGGGAATCAAAAGCTGTTTTTAAGACTGTGGGTGACAGTGTAACTGGATCCACAACTTTTCTAGACAAAAGTATCAAAATAAGGATAACTGCAAATCCAGGGGAAACTTTTCTTGACAAAATGATAGAAATGGTTGAAGGATCGGTGAGAAAAAAGACACCGAATGAAATAGCACTCCTGGTTTTAATATCGGGATTGACTCTGGTTTTTATTTCCATAACTTCATCGGTCCTGACGGTCGGAAACTTTCTCAACATTAATGTGAATATTGTTGTGCTTGTGGTTCTTCTCATAGCACTGATTCCAACCACGATAGGTGCTCTGTTACCGGCCTTGGGGATAGCTGCCATTAATAAGGTTTCGCAATTCAATATAATTGCAAAAAGTGGAAGGGCTGTTGAAAACGCTGGAGATATAGATACGATCATACTTGACAAAACAGGAACAATTACTATGGGTGAAAGAGACGCATCTAAAGTCTATCCCGCAGCCAATGTTTCAGAAGAAAGACTTTTCCAGTGTGCATTTTTGAGTTCAGCCATGGATGAAACCAGAGAAGGTATATCTGTTGTAAATCTTCTGAAAAAGCAGGGATCAGAGTTTAAGGATTTTGACCTGTCCGGAGCAGAGTTTATCCCCTTTTCCTCAGAAACAAAATTTAGTGGACTCAAGTATAATGGAAAGAAATATCTTAAGGGATCACAAAATGCAATCTGGTCAATGGTTGGATCAAAAGACAACCTTGTTGAGGCCATATGTGCCGAAATTTCCAGCAGGGGCGGGACTGCAATGGTGCTGTCGGAAGATGACAAAATTCTTGGAGCAATTGAATTTAATGATATTATTAAGCCATGGATCAGTGACAGAATTATCTCGATGAAGACCATGAATATTAAAACGGTCATGTGCACTGGGGATAATGAGTTAACAGCAGAATACATTTCGAGAGAGGCTGGACTGGATGAATTCGTCGCAAACAGCAAGCCGCAGGATAAGTACAATAAGGTTCAATCCGAGAAAAACCTTCAAAGGATGGTAGCCATGGTTGGGGATGGTACAAATGATGCACCGGCACTTGCGCTTGCGGATGTTGGTCTTGCAATGAACAGCGGTACCCAGGCAGCCAAAGATGCAGCAAACATGATTGATGTTGACAATGATCCAACAAAGCTTATGGACGTAATATTTTTAGGAAAACAAATCCTGATAACAAGAGGATCACTGACTACATTTAGCCTTGCAAACGACATTTCAAAATATTTTGTAATCATTCCTGCCATTTTTTACGGATTCCCGGCACTTGCCTTCATAAATATACTTGGATTCACAGATCCTTTACTTGCAATAACTTCTGCGCTGATTTTCAACACCATCATCATTCCCCTGTTAATACCACTAGCACTCAGAGGTGTAAGATTTAGGCCTTCAAGCGTTGATCAACTGCTGAGGAGAAATATAATGATATATGGATTTGGGGGGGTTGTTCTTCCCTTCCTAGCAATAGGAGCGATTTACTATATTTTATTGGGGGCGGGCATACTTTGGTAGAAAAATTGAAGCTTACAAAATTTATCAGAACGTCGGTTGTACTCGCATTAGTGACAATGTTCTTACTTGGCGTTGTTATACCAACCGCCACAGCTCTGGTTGCAGAAAATGTGGATAAATTTGGTGCCAATGGAAGCCAGATTAATATTGATGGAAAGATCTACGGAAGTTATCTGTTGGCTCAAGCATTCAACAGTTCTATTTTTTTCCAGCCAAGACCATCAGCGACTGATTACAACCAAACAACCTCTGGCGCCCAGTGTTGTGCAATTAACACCAATGCGTCCCTGAACCTGACAATCAAGAGCCTTAAGAATTTCTGTGCAATGAATCCCAATATTACTCTGTCACAGATTCCGGGTGAACTTGTGATGGATTCAGCTTCTGGGTTAGATCCAAATATTCCCTTAAGCGGAGCTTTACTTGAGGAACCTAGAGTTTCAGCAGCACTATCAAATCTTGCCAAAAGTAAGGGAAAGAGTCTTGGGAATATTAACCAGACACTTTGTAACTTGATAAACACAACTGTAAAGCAGAATTTTCCAATTTTTGGATCATATTATGTTAATGTTATGTACCTAGATGTAAATATAATAAACATTTTGATTAGCAAGGGAATAATGTCCAGTTCATCTCTTAATTAAAAGGGTATCAACATTTGTCTCCCTTATCAACTTCTTAATTTCTGAGTTTACCCTTACATTTGAATATCTGTCCGGTCTGATTCCAAGAACTAATAGGTCTGAACCCCCGGAACTTATTGCATTTAGAATCTCTTCCTTCATATCACCCTGTGGCAACTCAATTAACTTGTAGTCGATATTAAGCTCTCTCCAAATTTCAGAATTCATAATTGTTTTGAATCCGTGTAATTTTTTCTTATCATATGATCGTGCATCACAAAGTACAAACTTTGCTCCAAAAACCTTTGCAAGAACTGCTCCAAGATAGACAGATTTTCTCGAGTTTAATCTTTCACTCATGGGAATAAATATATTCTTGTATGGATACTTGCTTCCTTTCAGGGAAATTACAGCAGTTGTATTTTTTGAATGTTTCAAAACGTATTCGCTTACTCCGCCAAGAGAAGAACTGGAAACCCCGTTTCTAGCCCTGGAACTCATAAGTACAAGATCATAATTTTTGGAATTAGCTTCGAAAACTATCCCTGCCTTTACATTTCTTGCGCTTTGAATTTTCGGTATGATTTTTAATCCCTTGTCCCTAAACTCCCTATAGGCTGTCATTACTACTGCAACCTTGTCGCTCCAAGTGACTTCCCTAACTTCATCCTTAACGGTAAGGGCAGTAATTTCGGAGTTCAAAACCCTTGCCAAGTCTGTTGCAATATTAAGTGCCATGCGAGAGCTTTCACCCTTGGCCATTGGCACCAGAATTCTGTCAGTTTTCGCGTAAAACGAAGAAATCTGGTCTTGCATGATATAGTATTACAGTGATATAAAAAATACTTTCCCGTCATGCCTGTGATATAAATAGCACTATATTGTACCAAAAGAGGATTTTTTTGGTAAAGGTTATGAAATAGATTTCAATCGATAACTGTGAAATGCCTTCTTATATCCCACGGAAAACTTGTTGATTTTAAGAGTATGGACGAATTGGCTTCGGTACCGTTTGATGAGGCATTTGTGATTGATGTTGATGCTATACTCAATGGCCATTTTAATTTCAAGTTATACAACGAATTGTCGAAATACATAGAATTTACCCTAATGGCGTACCCAAATAGTGAGAATGATCTGGTAGATATCATTATTTCGGGTGCTTCAAGAGTTGTTATAAACGATAAACTGGAAGTTAAGACAATTCAGAGGTTTTTAGACATAACTGAGGAGATTATAATGAAATGCAAATCTGAACAAAACGCGATCCTATTTCACTCACTGACTGGAAATATGTACCTTTCCTGCAAGACATATGATATACCTGGAGTGTTCTTCTATTACGGACCGTTTATGGAACAGGGTCCAAATATAATATCCCTTGAGGGTTTTCCATCTGAACTCAAAGAAGATTGCTAATGATTTTTCAACGAAGAGAATGAAACTGTAAAATATCGCAGTTACATATTGCAGGGATAATCAATGAAAAAGCTACCGGTCAAAGTAGGGGGGGTTAGTTTAGATTCTCCTGGCATTCTCGCGTCGGGGATACTGGATGAAAATGGATACACAATGAAACGAATTTTCGAGGAGGGTGCAGGAGCGGTTGTTACCAAGTCCATTGGATTAGAAGAAAGGAATGGATATTATCCACCGGTTGTTGCTGAGGGTGACGGTTGGATGCTAAATGCTATGGGACTCCCCAATCCCGGTATAAATGAGTATGGAAATGAAATTTCAATTGCCAGGAGGGACGGTGCTATAATTATTGGCAGCATATTTGCCAATTCTCCGAAAGACTTTTTGAAACTCGCGCTTCAAATGCAGGATTATGGAGTAGAGGCCATTGAGTTGAATCTATCCTGTCCACACGTTAAAGGCTTTGGTTCTGAGGTTGGAAGCGATCCTGTTCTGGTTAAAAAAATAATCAGTGAATTAAAAGGTTCCTTAAAAATTCCCATATGGAGCAAATTGAGTCCAAATGTAACATCTATTAATGAAATTGCCTCCGCAGCTTCAGATTCTGATGCACTGGTTCTTATCAACACAGTCAGGGGGATGGCCATAAGTGTCGAGGCAAAGCAACCTGTTCTTACCAATGTCTATGGAGGAATTTCAGGATCATCAATAAAGCCAATAGGTTTGAGATTGGTTTATGAAATCAGAAAGGAAATGGACATAGATATATTGGGAGTTGGCGGGATAGAAAATTCAAGAGATGCCCTGGAATACATCATGGCGGGGGCAAACGCGTACGAGATAGGTACGGCGTTGATTAAGTATGGAAGAAATGTGTTCGCCCAGGTAGAGGAGGGAATAAGGCAATACATGAAGGAGAGTGGAATTAAATCACTAAAAGAGTTGGTTGGAGTTGCGGTCAGATGATGGAAATCGTTGAAATTGTCAAAACTGAAAGGGAAACACCCACTGTAGTTTCCCTTTACTTTAAGTGGGATAAATTAGTGGAACCAGGACAGTTTGTCATGATTTGGGTTCCTGGGCTTGGAGAAGTGCCAATGTCATTATCTCTTACTGATGATCTGAAATGTATCACAGTAAAAGCTTATGGAGAAAGTACAAAAAAACTGAGCTCCTTTGAAAACGGCGATAAGATATTCATCAGGGGACCCTATGGAAAACCGTTTAAAAGAATCAAGGGAAACAAATTACTTATAGGTGGAGGATCGGGGATTGCATCAATGCGTCCACTGATAGATTCCGAAACTACAGGAATCGTTGCTGCTCGAAGTTCCGACGAATTGCTATTTGAAAGAGAATTTGGCAAAGAAAAATTCATTGCAGTGACTGAGGACGGAAGCAAAGGATATAAAGGAGTAGTAACGGCAGGCATTGATCACGTAGATCTTTCGCAGTTTGAAAGAATCTATGTGTGCGGACCTGAAAAGATGATGAAATCCATATTTGATAAACTGAAGGAGAGTAATTACCCTATTGAATTTTCATTGGAAAGAAGTATGAAATGTGGAATAGGAATCTGTGATTCATGTTCAATCAACGGATTTCAGGTATGCAGAGATGGGCCTACATTTGATATGGAAACGGTAAAAACAATGACTGAATTTGGAAACACTAAATTGCTGGCATCAGGAAAGAGGATTAAGGTCTGAAAATATGTTGATAACTGAAAAATTTCATAGCATACAGGGGGAAGGCTTGATGAGTGGAGTGCCCATGTATTTTGTACGAACAAATTTATGTAATCTTAGATGCAGATGGTGTGACACAACCTACTCTTTTTCAGGAGGGACAGATGAAAAGCTGGACTTTCTTGTTATGGAAGCTCTGGAAGTTTGGGAAAAATGGATTTGCTTGACAGGGGGTGAACCAATGCTTCAAAGAGAGGCTGTTGAATATATGAACAGAGTAACTGAAGGAGGTAAACATATATTGCTCGAAACGGGAGGTTCTCTGGACATATCCAAAGTGGTAAAAATAAAAGAGACAGTAATAGACATGGATATAAAGTGCCCATCTTCAGGAGAGCATGGGAGCACTAAACTTTCGAATTTGAATTTTTTAAGAGATACCGATTATATTAAATTTGTAATTCAGGATCAGACAGATCTACAATATGCTGTTAAATTTCTGGAAGATCACAGACCAGAATGCAGTATAGTATTTCAGCCTACTTGGGGAACAGCATCCCAATGGTTGGCCAGTGAAATATTGAAGTTAAGGCTAGACGTAAGGCTTATGCTACAAGAACATAAATACATCTTTGGCGATAAAAGGGGTGTCTGAATTTGACCGGCACTTTTTCAGGTCGATTTTTCTACAATGGCGAATTTCAGGATTTAATAATAGAAACTGAAGATGGCATAATAAAGAAAATCAGTAAACAAAAAAAGGGGACATACGGAAAGGAACTGGAAGGTGCAATTTTACCTGGATTCGTTGATGTCCATGTTCATTTTCGAGATCCGGGAGAAACTGAGAAAGAAGATTTCAAAAGTGGGAGCCTGGCTGCAGTCCACGGTGGCACAACTACAGTATTTGATATGCCGAACAATATTGTTCCAATCAGAGATTATGAACAGTATTACAGAAAAAGAGATGTAATAAGGGGACGATCGTACGTAGATTATGGTCTATACAGTCTGTATGACGGATTTAATGGAAATCTGATTGCTAAGGAATCACCGTCCATTAAGATCTTTATGGGAGGAAGCACAAATAGCATAGGGTTTAGGGGGGAATATTTAACCGATGCTTTTCTGAATAACTGCGAAAAACCTGTTTTATTTCACTCCGAGCTACAAAAATGTCTAGATACTTACAGAGAGAAAGAAACAGTTTCTTTGAGGGATCATTGTGAGAATCGCCCATCTAAATGTGAACTTGAAGCAATAAAAATAATTTCGAACTTAAATACTCGTAAAAAGATAGTGGGTCATATAAGCGACACGAATAATCTTGGTATCTTAGGTGAAAAGGCCAGGAAGGAAATAACCCCGCATCATATGCTTCTAAATCATGAAATGGACATAGGTGCATTGGGAAAGGTGAATCCTCCACTCAGAGACAAAAAAATTGCAGAGGGAAACCTGCAAGCCTTCCTTGATGGAAAAATAGACATTCTCTCCTCTGATCACGCTCCGCATCTGGAAAGTGATAAAGAGAGTGTTCAATTTGGGAAATCTGGAATAATAGGGGTTGAAACACGGATTCCCTTAATGCTCTCCCTAGTTCAGAGCAAAATACTTCCACTGGAAAAATTGGTGGATAAAGGTGCAAAAGTTCCTGCAGAAGTGTATGGTATTAACAAAGGCCAGATTAAGATTGGATTCTCTGCTGATTTTATATCTGTAAAATTTTCAAATGTTCAAAGACTGACCGAGAGAATGCTGCATTCTAAAAACACTATGACTCCATTTCAGGGCTTCAATGTTGTCTTTCCAGAATCAGTCTATCTGCACGGCGAAGAGATTGTTGCTAATGGGGAAATAGTGGATGAGTGCCGTGGGAAGATCATTGAATCTTAAATCAATCCATAATGGTTCAGAATATCCTTGAGCCCTCTTCCATAGGAGTACGATGAAATATAATTGCAATTTAATTTTGCTTCCTTTGATCCATTCTTTGGAGTTCCACTAAATTCTGCATTCTTGAACATATCAATATCGTTTCCTCCGTCTCCACATGCAAGAATTTGATCTTTTCTAACTCCTGTATACTCTATAATTTTTCTTATTGCAAATCCCTTATCTTGCCCCTTGTTCATAATGTGGAGCGCATATCCACTATTTTGGATCTTTGCATCCTTGACGAAATCTAAAATTGCTTCAATGTCGTGGGGTCTTGCATTAATGCTTAGCGACGTGTCTCTCCACTTATTGGTAAAGAATTCCTCGATCTCAAACTTTTCTTTTATTCTGTTTAATTCAATCTCTGGAATATCCCTCTGGAAAAATTTTAAGGTCCAGGACAAATTTCTCATATTTCCCCGATCTATGGTCAGGGCTTTGTATTTACCGATGTATTTTACCTTCTCAACAGGCATATCCAGATACGAGAACATAATTCCCCCATTCTCTGCAAACAATATGTCCCCAACACCAATTGTGTTTCTAATTCCAACCAATATTGGAAGAGCATTTCCACTCACAAGGGCCATCAGGAGAGATGGATCTTTCATTTTTATATTTCTTAACATTTCAATTGTTTCTGTTCCAATGGTTTGATCTTCTTCTGTTATCGTTCCATCAACATCCAATGCCAAAAGTTTGATCATATGGAATAAGCATATTAACATTCGACTTATATCTGTTTGCTGAAAAATAGGGAAAAAAATAAGGAAATGGCAATACGCCGAATACATTACTTAAATGACCTTCTCTTCACCGATAATGACATAGACAAATCAACGATTGTAAGACAGATGGAAAATATTTCCATAAGGTTCGACCTGACACTCCCTATGGAAATTAAGAGAAGTTTCTGCAAAAAATGCAAAACTCCTTATGATGAAAAAATGACATTAAGATGCCGCAATTCCAACGTTGTGTTAAAATGTGGTAAATGTGGTGATATAAGGAGAATACCCTATTTAAAAAAATAAATTTATTCATCAATTGTTTCAATATGAAACAAAACTTTAAATCCTTCTAAAGTGGCCTGAATTTTGTCGGCAAACCAAACCGAATCTTCTTCTGTTGCGCCATTGGACCATTCGTAGACCATGTCGTGATCACCCATCACGGGTTTAAACCCCAGAGACCTCAATCTGTTTATGATCTCAGATGGTTTTGCTCCCTCGCTGGAGAAAGTTACATTAAGGTAAGTCCTCATTCGAATCTGTAGTATGTATTTAAAAAAACTATTTATTAGTTTGGTTATTTATGCCTTTATTTCAATTCTAGAAGCAGGAGAGTCACAGAATTTGCGATATGACTGTTTGGTTTGACCAACATACTCCTTAAAGTTGTGGAGGGAAAGTACAAATTTCCAAACTTTGTAGCATTGAGTTCCGTTTCGATCTTGGGATATAATGTTGGTTTCGCGCGAAACCTACAATTTACTTGATTAAAAGAACAAAGGTTAAGGAAGGGCGAGAACACCCAAACCGGTTAAATGTTTCGTATATTATCTATTGGATTTGATGTAATATGCCACAACAATGAGAATTGCGATCAGACTTGAAATAATCGTTGCAAATATAATTAATGCCAGATCATAAGATCGATAATGAATACTAAAATGCTCGTAAGAAGTGATTGATGTTATTGTCACTTGGCCCTTAGTTATGTTGGAAGAGAAATCGTATGGCAGTTTAATTACAAACGTGTAGTTCCCGTAAGGTAAACTTATGTTCAAGTAACACCCTGCAGATGTAAAATTTTTATTATCAATCTCTACAGTAAAATTATTGCCAATAGGCAGACCTTCTGAAGTGAAAACGACATAGCCCTTTCCAGATACTGATTGCTGTTTTTCCACAACTCCTGATGCAGGTGATACGGGGGAAAAAATTATGGCAAGAAATAACGAACTGATAAAGAATGTAGCAATATACTTTAAAACCTGTCGGTTCATTAATTGGGAATCTCATTCTCTTTTATTAATAGTCCCTTAATCCTCCCTTAAACACGCTTGCTGAGTATGAGTTGTGAGCCTTTTTTGAATATATATAAATTTCCTGATCCATGCATTGATTTCTCAATTTTTTTCTTTTCTAAATAGTAATCTTCTGGTGAATACCTGAAAAATACTTTTCCATATTCTCTTAGAAAATTACTTTCTAGCAACCTATTCTGATCGCAGACTTCGATCGTTTCATATGTTTCGCCCAGAAAACCAGCGATTTTGGAATCGCTTGAGAAAATTGCTTTTCTCTTCTCTGTCCATAAAAGACCGACTCCAAGTTTGTTGCAATAATTTCCGTAAAGAGAGGAGTAGAATAGTGCATCATCGGGTACCAGTAGAAATTTTCCAATTTTATCAGTTGTAATTGGAACTTCTGATGAATCAGATTCTATTCTGGCTTCAGAAGGTAGAATTGTTGCTCTTAATAAACGACCTTCTGTTTTAGAGGAATAGAGTGTCAGCCGACTCAATTTGCCTCCAACGGAAAGATATTCCAGTACTCCGGGAATGTGTGAAAGTTTTTCTTTATCCATAAACGGGGGGAGATCAAATACGAATGATTCCACTTCACCGGCATACTTCTTCATAATTTCCAGCGGATTTGGCTCCAGCTCCTCTAATTTCCGTTCCTTTGATCCGTTTGGCCTTAATGGATCGGAAAAAATTAAGTCATATTCTTGAGGTTCGATTTCTAGTTCTAAACCGTTCCCTTCTTTAAAAACTGCGCTAGTGCCATATACCCTGTTGTTTAAACTTGCCATAAGAACTCTTTCCTTACTTATGTCAAATCCAACTACATTTGAATATTCAGATAGCATAATTGACTGCAATCCCGCGCCACAGCCGACGTCCAGTATTTTCTTACCTTTTAACAATTTTGCACGATAATTGGCAACCTCTTCGGGAGTGGAGTATGAGAGGGAATAACTATCCAGAAATAATTTATCCCACCTTGAATATTTTAATTTTGCCTTCAGTCTGTTCCTTGCCATTTCTTCAACAAATATTTGTTCTTCTTCAGTGATTTTAATTTTATTTTTACTCTCCCGTTTTTCTTTAATTCCGCTTATTTGGAGCATTTTTTTTCTTATAAGATTGTCAATGTGATTGAAATATTCTGCTTCAGTTAGCAACCGTTCTAAAATTTCTAACAATGGGGCATAATACCTACTTGATTAAAAATATCTTATATTTTTTAATTCTTAGTTCACTATATAGTAATAAATTTTGATAACAAGATCAAAGTTTTTAATAAAGCTTATTTTAATAGTTGAAATATGGGGGCATGGCATTAGTCTCGAGGGGGAAGATGAATAATGAACTCTGAGCTTAAAATAATAAAATGGGATTTTAGAATGACCGATAATATCCTAGAGAAAGTCCTATTGATGGAAGATGAACAGATTCAAAATATTTTATCTTTGAAAGGTGTTGAAAAGAGAGTGATTCTGAGAACTTGCAACAGATTGGAAATATACTATCACGAGAATGTTAAATTTGGTCTGGAAGAACTTCCTGTACATCAATTTATGGAAAGGGAAGATGCCATTAGGCATATTTTTAGAGTTGCATCCGGATTGGAATCAATGTCAGTCGGGGAAAATGAAATTTTAAGACAAATTAAGGATGCATTTGATCTGGCCCAGAAGCAAGGCAGAACAGACAAGTTCATTTCAATGGTGTTTCAGAGAGCCTTAAAGGTGGGAAAGAATGTAAGGGAATCGACAGAAATTTCTCACGGAAAGGTCTCAATTCCATCCATAATGATCGAACAGATCGAGAAGAGGAACCTCATCAAGGGAAAAAAAATAGGAGTTATCGGAACGGGTAAAATGGCAGCTACAGTTGTGAAATATCTACGAAAGAAAGAAAATGCAAAAATTACGATATTCGGTAGAAACGAAGAAGCAGGCTTAGAGCTGTCTCAATTATTTAATGTCGATTTCAAAAAGACCCTTGATATCCCTGCAATCACTAATGAGTGCCATGTTTTAATTACTGCCACAAGTTCCAAGGTTCCTTTGATTAACCGAGACATGATCGAGAAATTTGAAACTAAAATCCTTCTCATCGATATTTCGAATCCTAGGAATATTGAAGAAAGTTACAGCAACCAGAAAGTGGAACTCATTAACCTCGATATGGCAAATCAGATTCTTCAAGAGAATAAAAAAAGAAAGGAACGGGATATAGAAGTTGCAGAAGAGATTATTGAGAAGGAGATAGAAAAAATTTATTCAAAGTTAGCAGAAGGAGAGATAGAAGGATATATCACAGCCAGGTATAGTAAGTCCAGGGACATATTAATTGAAGAACTAGAAAGATACAATAAAAATCTTGACTCTGGAATTTCCAACGAAAATGCGGCCGAACTCTTGGGAAATTCATTGATTAGCAAGATAATGGCTCCAGAAATCCTTACCCTTAAAAAATTAATTAGAGAGAATAAGGTAGAGAGTCTAAGAAATTACTTAGAATCCGCTGGGAAATTCACCGAAGAGGGGGGCGATTCACAGACTGAAGATCCTCTAAACGCCCAAAGTCAACGAGACCGAAATCATCTGTTATCCCAAAAATCCTAAAATTTTTATCCTTTACAGATCGCAAAACAGGTGTGAAGTGTTCTTCACTCAGCAGAGACTGGGTTACATCTGTTCCTGATGAGAAAAAACTCATTGCCGGAGTGATTGCCAATCTATGAGTGCCAGAATATACGAAGGCTGGAACCTTATACACTCCCCCTACTTTGTCCCTGATAACTACAGATGGATGTTCGTGTCCGAGTATCGTAAATTTCTTCAACTTGAGGTCTCTGTCACCGTGGTAAATAAAATAATTTTCATCCTCGTAAGAGTCCATCTGAGTAATCCCTCTTCTGCTCAGGATAGCCTGCAGATAATTATCATGGTTTCCCCTCACAAATACAAGTTCTGTGGTATCCTTAAATCTATCTATAAAGTGAATAACATCATCCCATTCCTGAGGAAGATTCTTTCTAAATTCCTGCTTGAAATCTCCATTAATTACTAGCTTTTCTGGATCATATCTATCTATGATTTTTTCTACCATTCCCTCTACATGATCTCTTTGCAGTTTTGGCAGGAATAAACCATTTAAATTCATTTCTTCTTCGAATCCCAGATGGAGATCGGAGATGATTGCAGTTGAAATTTCAGATAGATAAATGCAATATAGATCTGTGAAATAAATCCCCCTTTCAACTTCAAGTTCTCTCAATGGAACATTATGTCAATGGTGATAAGAAATTTTGTTATTCTGCTCCTTTTGGTAAAATTCTTATTATGTTAACATATTTCCCTATGTGGAATTAAGTCCTCAGGAATTATTTGTTCTAAAGCAGTTGGTTGAAGGTAGCGAGATGCAGGAAGATGATCTTTCTCCCGGTTCCTTCTCGGTCGATAACCTCAGGGGAGCAATTTCATGGTTAGAAAAGAAAGGACTTGTTGAAATTTCGACTTTGGAAACAGAGAAATACTATTTGGGGAAAGAGGGGAAAGATTTCCTGAGAGAAGGCCTTCCGGAATTGAAGCTTGTTAAAATTCTTGCAGCAGATGAAACATTAAATGTTAAAAATATAATGGAGATCATGGGATCAGAAAATGGAAAGATTGCATTATCTCAAGTCGCAAAATTTGGAATAAAACCGATCAACGGGGAAGTCAAAGGTGTTGTTGATAATAAAATTGTTGAAGAGATAGAGATCCGACAAAAAGTACTTGCTAAAATAGAAAGGGGTATAGACAAATTCAATAAAGAAGAGACAACACAACTTGAAAACCTCACTCACCGAAAAGGTCTGCTAGAGCGAAAGGTGAAGAGAGTTCGAATTTTAAATGTCACCAAGGATGGAGTTGAGGTGTCTGAAAATGTGGAAGATGAGGCTACTGTTGGAAATCTAACTCCGGAAATGCTGAAGGACGGCACATGGAGGAGTAAAAAATTTAGAGAATATGATGTTAAACTTCCGGGTAAAATAATTTCAAGAAATGGATTGCACCCACTCACTGTTCTGATAGATCAGGTGAGGGAAATCTTTCTTAGCATGGGATTTACTGAACTGAAAGATGACTTCATAGAACTTACTGGTTGGAATATGGACGCCCTCTTTATTCCACAGGATCACCCGGCAAGAGATATGCAGGACACATTTTTCCTGAAAGGAGTAAATGTTGAACCATCGTCAGATGAAGTGGAACTATTCAAGAAAATTGGAAAAACCCATGAAAAAGGAATTGGAAAATACAGTGGATGGGGATATAAATGGTCTATGGAGGAAGCGCTGAAACCTCTTCTCCGAACCCATACTACTGCAAGTACAATCAGAGCCTTGCACCAAAACAAGGATAAAGAAATTGCCGTTTTTTCCGTTGATAAGGTATTCAGACATGAAAGTGTTGACTGGAAGCATCTGGCGGAATTTTATCAAGTTGAGGGTGCAATACATTCGAAAAATGCTAATCTATCCACCTTAAAATGGTACCTCACAAACTTCTATTCAAGGTTGGGATTTGACGACATAGAACTAATTCCATCATATTACCCTTATACAGAACCGAGTTTAGATGTGATAGTCAAGATAAATGGCAGGGAAGTTGAAATGGGTGGAAGTGGAATCGTAAGACCTGAAGTTACGAAAACATTGGGATTAAAGCATAACGTTATAGCATGGGGTCTTGGTTTGGAAAGGCTTGCCCTTATGTTTTACGGACTCGATGATATAAGAAAATTGTACTTGAGTGATTTAAGCTGGTTGCAAAGTTATAAAATCAGATTCTGAACTCTTCTTTTAAGATTTTTAATGATTCTTCGTACTTGTCCTCTAACTCCGATGACATCTTAAAGCCTTTTTTGATGTACTTCCCTGCAACTATAGTGTCTCTTATGGCTGAAGTATTCATGCTGTAGACTAAATGATTTATAAAGTTCTCGGGATTGTTTCCCTGAATGGAGTGATGATTGGAATCAATAATATTCAAGTCGGCAGGTGCTCCCTCTACTAATATGCCCAGTTTATTAACCCCGGTAGCTCTTCCCCCATTCTTCGTAAGCATGTTAAACGATTCGACTGCTTTTATGTGTGAGGCATCCCACCGTTGATTTTTTATGCTGATTGAACCAAGTTTTGCCGTCTCCAATAAATTGAGTCCATTGTTGCTTCCATTGCTATCCGTCCCAATGGTGACATTGGCACCAGCTGATATCAATTCAGGTACAGGCGGTATTCCACCGGTCCCGAGCTTGAAATTACTCACAGAATTCCACGAAATATTTGATTGAGACTTCCCGAGTAATGCGATCTCCCTTGTTGTTAGCCAAACACAGTGTGCAGCATTAAATCTATTCGAAAGTACTTCTAAATCAGAAAGATATTCAACCGGTCTCTTTCCTGTTTTTTCCAGGCAATTATATACCTCTTTTCTGGTTTCTGAAACATGCATATGGAGCAATGTATTTTCTTTTTCCGAAATTTCGTTAGCCGCCTTTATTGTTTCCTCTGAGGCTACGTAAACCCCCTGAATTCCAACGGATGGGTATATGATTGTATTCTTTCCCTTATGCTCCCTTATGAAATTTCTTGCATTATCAAGAGGTTCTCCTTTTTGTGTTGAGAATTGCTTATCCAGTGTGTTCCATGATAGAAAAGATCTGATATTCATAGACTCGCATGCTTTGTATATTACGTCTTCGCCATAATACAGGTCAAAGAAAGATGTGATTCCGTTATTCAACATTTCATAGATACCACACAAAGTTGAGTGGTACATATCTTTCTCACTTCTCGATTCGTCAAGTTTGAATGTTTTTTCAAGAAAATGGTTCAGATCCATATCGTCGAGGAGCCCCCTGAACCTACTCATCGCTACATGTGAATGAGTGTTTATGAAACCCGGAACTGCAAATAAATTAGAATTTGGATTTCCATTTGGTTCTATTTTTTTAATAATGCCTTTTTCTACCGTTATATCTGAATTATTGAAGGAATATGTTTCGTTATTGAATAGCATAACATTTTCAATTGTCATTTTCTCCATTAATTTCAGATCCCATAAGATTGAGTGGGTAATTGTCTTTTCTGTCCGAAAGTCTTATTAAGAACATAAAAACAATAACAATAATCGTCGTGAAAAATATGGAATAAATGCTATAAGGGAGGTATTCCAGCAAATAAGAGAGAATGAAAGCTGCGATTCCACCGATCATAATTGGGTAAGCGATTGCATCAAGTCTCTTAGTTCTGTTATTCTTTTCAATCACTGAGAGATTGAATATGAGCCCAATAATTGAAAACACTGATGTTATTATGAGTATATTTACTACAAAAAATGAGGGCGATATTAGAAGCGTTAAGAATTCATATCCCTTGAATATCAGGAGATACACATTGTAGTAAAGCAGGATTGACGTGTAATCAAAAGCTTCCATGAATGGTAAATTAGCTAACTTAGAGATATTAAGTGCTGAGAGAAAATAGACTGTTGACGTGATCGAGAGAAACATATAATACACTGTCCTTTCTGTTTTTTTGGACAAAATACCTTCAACAATAAATACGAAGACTATTGCAGTGGTGACAGTTAATAATACAGTACTGACATTATTTTGATTAACCGCCAGAACAAAAAGACTGGATAGAAAGAATTTTTTCTTAAATATTGTTCTAACATCTGATGCCATTACATACAATACGAAAGCAATTATGGTCAATGGGTAGACATTCTTCCTGAAATCTCTTGGGGAGAAATATTTTACAAAAGGGATTATGAAAAAGACGGGGTACCAACTGGCCCAGTAGGGAGACTCTGCGGGTTCAAGATAAATAAATGTGACAATTGCAGGCAGCATTATTAAAAAATTCGAGATGCCAACGATAATATCCGTTCGGTCCATTCACGCACCCCTATTTGCATCCCTTCCATTTGCATAATCTGTTAATAATACAGGAAGGGTCGTCTCGCTTTTTACAAATCTTGCAACGAGTCCAAATTTTCTGAAGAATTTAACGTTTGTACTTATGGTTTTATCCTCACTGTCCAACAGTGAATGCCCAAGCAATTCTATATTTCGATCTGAAGGGATATTGTAAAATGATCTAGAGCTTATCACGTACACATATTCCTGTTTATCCATTCTTAAGTCAGATGGCGTTAAAGTCGCTACATCCTTAGCTGAATTGGGAGACAGTAACATGAATATCATTGCATTTTTCTTGATGTTCTTCCTTATGAAATTATTTGCAATACCAATATTAAATGTTCCTGATGGCCTGATGTCTGATACTGTTCTCTGTAATGTGTTGATTGCTTCATTTCTTGAAGATGGCTTAATGTATATCTCTATTTCACTGGAAATGATTACAAATCCAACTCTATCTTGATTCTTTAGTATAGTATATGTTGCATTAATGGATGTTGTGACCATAAAATCGAATATTCTCTTCCCCCCAAATCCTAAATTTGAGCCAATGCTATAGTCGAGAACTATTATCACATCTATTTGCCTTTCTTCTTCGAATTCCTTCACGAATAATTCTTCATTTCCATAGATATTGTATCTGTTCCATGCGACTCGTCTCATTTCATCTGACTCGTTGTAAGCCCTTAGCCCGAAAAAGTTATACCCTAAACCTGCCTTTTTGGAAATGTGGATTCCGTTCATGAAAAGTACATTGCTCAGCCGTTCACTCCTCTGCATGTATGTATCCTTTGAGGAGGGGCCAATTCTTACTGTTTCCACTTGATTAGCTACGAACTCAATATATGCCAGGCCAAGACCGTCATTGGCTATAATTTTAAGCGGGCCAACTTTGTATTTGCCTATTGCCTCTGGTGATATGCTGTACTCTAATGTTAACGTTGATTTTGCCTTAATGACTTCGCGACCGCTATATTTTCCACTCAGGGTGAAAATATCAGCAAGGGTGTCAAAGTATTCGAATTCAACAGTTCTTACATTTGGATTGTGGATTATAAGCTCAACCTTAACAGAATCCCCCTTTTTAATTTCAGTTCTTTCCATCCTCCTCTTAACTTCAAGATTACGTATGGACTTGAAAGTGGAATGATTTAATATCCATATATCAGCGCCAATAATCAGAATAGCTGTCAGGAAAAAGAATGTTAGAATCTGATAACCATACAAATCATAAATAAAGGACTCTATCAATCCCAGGAACAGTACGAAAAGAATGCCATATGCTCTTTTCTTAATCATTAGGGTGCGTGCACCTCGGATAGCACTTCGTCGATTACCTTGAATGCGACGTCACTTCCCTGATCCGTTTCGTCCATCATAGCCTCTGGTCTCAGGATTAATCTGTGGTTCAACATTGGCTTCATAATATAATACACATCCTCAGGCAGAACGTAGGATCTTCCGTGAACCAGTGCGCAGGACTTTGAAGCTGTTAGGAGCTTGGATGTTGTTCTTGGGCTTGCCCCAACATATATTTTCTTGCTTTCCCTGGTTTTCCTCATGATATCAACCATGTATTCCTTTATGTTTTGTGCCACGTAAACAGAATCCACTTGATTTCTCATGGCCAGTATGGATTTTGTGTCCAGAGTTTTAGATGGGGGTTTGTTATTGATATCCCTGTTGAGAATGTTGATTTCGGATTTCCTGTCTGGATACTTCAGGATCAGTCTAAACAAAAACCTATCCATAAGGGCTTCAGCCACAGGGAAAGTCCCTTCCTGCTCTATGGGATTCTGAGTTGCGATCGCCATAAATGGTACGGGCAATTTTCGAGTTTCACCTCCCACTGATACCTGCTTTTCTTCCATTGTTTCCAGAAGGGCAGACTGTACTTTCGCAGGGGTTCTGTTAATCTCGTCCGCCAGTAGAATATTTGTAAACACTGGACCCTCTCGAAACTCAAATTTTCTTGTCTCTAGATTAAATATGATATTTCCCGACACGTCGGATGGCAGCATATCTGGCGTAAACTGAATTCTCTTGAATTGCATCTTAAGATGAGTTGCAAATTCAGCTGCTAACATTGTTTTAGCTAATCCAGGTACCCCTTCCATTAATACATGATTATTGCTCACTAGAGCTATAGTCATAAGTTTGACCATTTCCTTTGAGCCAACAACTTTTTTTTCTATGTCTTCACATATTTCATCTATCGTGTTTTTTACATCTTGCAATTCGTTCGCTGTCAATGACGCCATTATTTCTCACCCTTTTTAGCGGATAATCCCATTTTAATTGATTCCATTTGACCAAATAAGTTAATCATCTCTTCCATCTCACTCTTGAGCATGCTATTCAATTTTTTCTTCTTATTTTCACTTGCGGTCAGATTTGCCCTATACTTTATCCTTCTATATCTCCTGGCAATTTTAACAAGCAATTTTGTATAATTTAACATAGCCTTCGATTTTTCTTCAAGCATACTTTCAAAATGATCATAATCATTATTTTCCACAAAACTCATCTCCAAATTTATTGTATCTCTTGGGAGTTCAAACTTTTCCTTTTCCTGTACAAGTGTTGGATTTGATGTGACCTTAGTTCTAAAACTTCCGATTTTCAGCTTTAATACGTAAGCGACCAGAGCAATCATGGGAACCAGAAAAATGAACATGCTGTAGGGATTGCTCTGAATTTCAGAAATTAGAGCTCCCATTGAAATATTCGGAGGACTAAGACCCAAACTGTACAATTCAATCATAATTATACCTACTCATCTATATAATATAATTTTTTGACGTCCATGTAATTGTACACATCCGTTATGAGCGAAAGTAGTTTCTGTCCGTCTATCTCAGGTGCCTGTGAGTAAATTGTTGGGAGGTAAATTTCAGAAAGGAACGACGAAAATTTCCTGAGAGTCATTACCATCGTACTGTCGTCTGGACCTTTAGCACTTTTCTGAACATCTTTAACGAGGACGTCATTATCAACTAACGCCTCCGAACTGATGTCTATCTTCTGATTTTCCAATTGATTTATGATTGCTGCCATCAGTGGAAGATTTCCACTTAAGGAAATTTGAAAATATTTCTCAATATCTTTCTGCGCATCTCTCTTAGCATCCGTTGCCGCCTTTGCAATGTCGTTATTCCCTATGTTTCTCCTTGCATTAACCAGGGGCGGAATATCCATTATGGTTTTAACCCTTATTTTAGTCTCTTCCTTAACGGGTCTCTTTTTTCTGCTAAAAAAACCAGCTTTTTTCTTCTTTTTTTCTCCACTGAGCAATGCTTGTATTTCATTCATTGTTTCCTGATCATTTCCACCATTTTCCATTTATTCACCCCCCACTTTTTGATTCAACACCACGCTGACGACCCCCATATACATTAAATACTCTCCATTTGAAGCCAAATTAGTTTGCACCTGCCCGAGGTTGATATCTACCTTATAGTTATTTCCAGCTATGAATTTAAGATTATTGGTTAAATTACTGTCACCTGCACTCTCTGTTTTAAATAAAACTTTGTTGTTTAAATAACCAATTGTGCCGGTGGATAAATTAAAGCCATTTACGAATCCCTTTGAACTTCCTGAGTATATGGTCATGTTGGTTATGAAGCCAGATAATCCCTTAAGATTTATTGAGTTATTGTATAATTGATACTTTGTCGGATTTTGCTGATATGGAGTTTGCTCAAGAATGCTTGATATTGTGGTAGATGAAATATTTAAGAATTGTGTATCCATAGGTTCGCTCGATGTTACAGTAGAAGAATTGGAGTAAAAGGTAACTCGATCAACAGACAGAACTGTGCTTATGTAGTAACTCAAGCGCGTGGATATAATTGCGGGCGTATTTATTGAATAATTCTTACTTGTGGTTGTGTTGTACTTTTGTAAGCCTCCTAAAGTGTAATTAACTGTGGATATTGTTTTGGATTTGAGCGTATTAGTATAATCAAAATTTACATTAGATTTTATCAGTGTTAAAACACCATATTGACTTAGATTCATGCTAAAACTATTTCTCCCCACATTGTTGTAGATAGATGTACTGTTAGCAATAAAGCCATTGCTGTTGTATGTAAAGTTGTATATTCCATTCGACAACAGAAACTCCACCTGGGCATCATTTCTTAATGCTTTAGATGAGTGATAATTTACGCTGTATGCCGAATTGCTATTCACGAGGGCACTTGCAGATGGTGATACATTCAGATTGACCCCGTAGCTTGTGGAATAGAGAGAATCTGCCTTTTGATAAAGGAGATCTGTCAAATTAAGAAAGTCGTATTTTAAATTTCTCTCTTTTGCGTGAATTATCATGGATTGCTTCCGTGAATTGCTGGAATTTACATTTTTATCCAGATAGTATTGATTTACTGTTGTAAGGTTAAAATTTGTAGAAAATGTTGTGTTCACAAACGCATTTTTTCCAAAATTATTCAATACTTTGCTGTATATAACTCCATTTACCTGACTCAAAACTACATAATTTTGAATGGGAAGAGTTTGATTTACTACCTCTGAAAGGCTAATACTTTCGTTTCCCTTGTTGAACTTATCCGAAGAAATCGCGTTGGCGAATTGTGATAGATTTTTCTGATCCAGTCCTGGAGTTGGCTTGGATGTCTCATTAAATCCTTGTCCAATGCTGAAGACTGGATTTGCCTTTAGGACGATGCCAACTAAGTTTGAAGGAGAGGTGCTGGCCACTACTTTGGATATCGTCTGATTCTGGAATCCAACCTGTTGAACGCTGATTCCGAGTTTGATCGAATAAATTTGTGAAGTGTCCACAAAGTATTTGAAACTAAATGAGCCGGTTTGAGAGTTCTCCAGTGAAGCATTAACAACCAATCCATTTTCAAGTAGAGTTATGTTTGGGTACGCAAGAACCGCAAGGTCCACTCCGTTAAGGGTGTTGCCGCTAAACTGGAAATATTGTCCTGGAAGTGGTTCTAGATAAACTGAATAGACTGCACTTATTAAATTGGTTTGAGTTGTAACATTATACGGTATCCAGTTGAATCCTGGAACATACACGGCCAGATTATAGACTCCTGAGAATAGTACGGGGAGCTTTGCCAATCCCAATGCATTGGTTGTGACTGAAGTGTGGTATATTGTTCCGTTGAAACTCCCAACAATTACGGTTGTGAAGTTGGGTAAGAATGATCCTTCGTTTACCTTATTGGGGGAATAAAACTTGTTGTTGAGTGACAGTGAGAGTGAACTCAATGGATTATATGATGCAAAGAGTGGAATTGAGTTGTTACCGGTGATTCTGGAGTTTACCTGTGAATCCATGAACGTGGGAAGGAACTTTAATCCCGTGTTATTCGCGTTAATTCCAAGCTGCACGAATGGATCTATGACGGTTAAATTTTGATTGACATTGCTTATGTTTCTAAATACATCTATTGGTTGTGAGTGTGCAGCAATATATCCATTGTGAACAAATCCTAACACATTTATTCCTGCTGGAACACAGATTGTGTAAAGCCCCAGGTTGTTGGTTAGGACATAGTTAGAGCTTAAATTTTTCGAGCTAGTTTTGGTGGTGTTTTGACCCGCATCGAACACTTTTACCCCAGCTAGAGGTACACCAAGATCATTTTGTACTCTTCCGGATACTGGATACGTTGCATTACTAGTTCTTTTCATGGTCAAAACTAAATTGTTTAAATTACCAGCTGAAACGTTGAAGAACTTAGGCTTGGGAGTCAGATTATAATTTCTTTTAATTGTGATGGACAGGTAAGTTCCGTTTTGTAGCTTTGTACTGAATTTTCCTTTTCCATTACTTGATGCGTTAAAGAACCCAAAAAAGGAAACAAATGTTAGATTAACGTTTTGAACCGGAGATTTTGTGATATTTTGTGTGTCTCCATTTACCTGATACGATCCTTCTGTCTGTATAGCTACGTTTTCTGTAATGCTGGAGCCGCTAAGTATAGAAAACTTCGTGAATGCCCTGTGATATCCGCTGGCCTTATATCCTATGGTGTACGAACCGAAATGTAACAGGGTAACTTCATAATAACCATTCTGAACTTTTACTGGAACTACCCAGGGGAAATCGAATATATATATCTCACCATTATAATTAGCTCCACTGGAAAGAGTGACGTGGCCGTTTAGCAAAATATTTGACCTGTTTAGCAGGCTAAATGATGAGCCATCCCTGCTAAATGCTAACATTTGTTTTTCGTTCAAAAAAATTTGAGGAAGTTTGATCTCCGTATAAGGTTGAGCGTTATATGTCTCGTGGAAGACCGAGAAACCTGCGCCAATTAACACTGCCGCCACAACCAAAGCAACAATGAATTTGGCATTAACCTCGACCATAGTAGGATTAAACGATTTTAGTAATTAAATTTATGTATAAGATTTGTTAAGATTTTTGCTTAAAATTATTAACAAAAGACCATGTTTTTATTTCTTTTAACCTCTGACTTTTACTGCTATTCCTTTTCTACTTTTTATCATTATTTCCCAACTCATTTTTGAGATTCCGGTTCCCCTGATTTCGCCACCGTGGTGAATCACAATCTCATCCTCCTGCCTTATATCTTTGGAGCAGTTCTTAATTCCCATTGCGTAAATGTTAGCAGTTGGCTTAAAATCGTCGATTTCTATCAGATACCTATTGTTGTCCAGGAACAGATTTGCCGCATTACGATGAATGGTCATTTTACCGAGTTCGGGATTGAAAATAAAGAATGGATTGCCTCCTGTACCAGTCAGCATTAGCTGGTTGAACATTCTGGTGACTTTCAATTCCTCCAAATAGGGTTTAATCCAGCTCCCAAATTGATAAATTGCCATTGCCTTTAATTTCTCCTTTGCGAAGTCCCTTTTAACAGCCTGTTGCATGGCAAGTTCCCTTAATACTTTGAGAAGTTCCTCAAACGGATCGGGTACATTTCTTTTCCATTCTATAAATCTTGCTCCCTTGGGAAGTGTTTCTTCTATAAATTCCATATCCTTGTGCAGGAAGAAAATTTTTTCTTTATAACTGTTGTTTGCCAAGAATTCATCAATAGAAACTTTCAGTGCCTTTTTTTCATCCTCATACCACTCACCTATTACTGAAATATCATAAAAACCCGCAGGATATACTTCCTCCAGTTCTCTAGGCACTATTGAAAGAGGGGATGTAAGGATAATTTCATGAACATTCTTCTTTAGGGAACCTAAGGCATTGGAAAGTGCAATGTGGGATTTTGAAGTGGAATAAGGTTTTCTGGCAGAACACGGAATGAATAGGGCAATTGAGGGTTCAGACGGTTTTCTATATTCTCCTGTTATGTATGAATTAAATCTCTGAATTTCTGGCCTTCCTGACGATATTGTACTGCTTGCCAGAACTGAATTTGCAAACCTCGGATAACTTTTTTCGAAATCCCCGTAGAAATCAGAATATATTCTCCTCACAACTTCATTTCCCTTTGGACTTATATTCCACCTTTCCACTAGTTCCATAAGTGTTAACCCTGAGGTGCCCAGCGACAAAAGCTTTAGAATTTCCCTTAAAAATCCTTTGTTTGATTCAACAGAATTGCTCTGTGTGTGGAGCCTCCCCATCATGGAATACTCAATCCCTTTTTGGCCCTCCATGCTAGCCTGAATTGTGTCGAATATATCCATCCCAAGAAGGTAAAGTTGGGGTACAATATAGGGATCAGAAATACCTGGAACATAAAGCAGTTTTTCGTATCCCAGTTTTGACTTTAATTCCATAATCGCAGAGGTCATTCTTTTACTTCTTAAGATGATGGAGGGATCAACTGAAGGAACAAAGAAGTTTTCACTTTCAAATATGTTTAATTGCCTACCCCTTAACTCTTCTGTTCTTGGTTCAAATTTCTCATTGAAGAGTTTAAAAGTTCCATCGGCAAAATTAAAAATCCCAGGTTCTATTAATGCTGGAAAAGATATTTCCTGATCGTTCAGTTGAATAATTCCAGTTCTTGCCGAACCGAAAAATGTTTGAGACTTTATCACAGGGAGGTATTCTGCCATTGAATTAAATCTTTAAATTCCACGTACCTTTATTTTCATTATTTATCAATGTATAAATACATAGGAATCATGGGAATCTATGGATTTCACCAACATATTCAATTTTGCCAGGGAAAGCGAGGCAATATTAATTGTAAACGGAGGAGAAGGCGCACTGGATAAGTCTTTTCAATATATTACCAAAAGTAGTGGAGGTCTCTTTGAAGGTTCTTTCATAATAGCAACCCCGAAAAAAGCAACTATTTACACTTCTATATTGGAGGAGGAAACAGCAAGAAGTACAGGACTCGACGTTAAGATATTCAAAAGCAGGAAAAATTATGAAGAAATGCTTAAGAATGATCTGTTGAGTTTTAACACCGTGGGATTGAACTATTCATCCCTTACACTTGAAAATTACAAGAATCTACTGAGAATTATTCCTGACAAGGATTTCGTTGACGTCTCTGTTTCCCTAAAAGAAGCAAGGATAACGAAGAATTCAAAAGAGTTGAAATATCTTAGGGAAGCGGCAAAAATTGCAAGCGATTCCATAGAACCAGTTTTCGAAAAGCTAAAGGAAGGAATGACTGAAAAGGAAGTTGCTGCATTAGTTGTTTACGAAATGATGAATAATGGAGCAGATGGCCCGTCCTTTTCAACAATTGTTGCTTTCGGTGAAAATGCATCCCAGCCCCACTATTCCCCAGGAATGAGGAAGCTGAAGTTAGGAGATGGAGTTTTGATCGATTATGGAGCAGAATACAACGGTTACTGTTCTGATGTTACAAGAACAGTATCTTTTGGAAAGGGGACAGAAGAGCTGAAAGAGGTTTATTCCACAGTATATAAGGCACAGGAAGATTCCATGAAACTCATTAAGGAAGGAGCAAACGGAAAGGATGTTGATATTAAAGCCAGAACCGTGATTGACTCAACAAAGTACAAAGGTAGGTTTATTCATTCTCTAGGGCACGGGATTGGACTTGAGGTTCACGATCACCCAGCCCTATCTTCAACACTTGATTTTCCATTAAAGGCCAACATGGTTGTAACAAATGAGCCTGGAATTTATCTTCCTGGAAATCTTGGAGTGAGAATTGAGGATGATGTTGTTGTGGAAAAGGATGGCTGTGAAGTTATTTCAAAGGGCGCAACCAGGGAGTTGAGAGAAATTTGAAAATGAATAGAACTAGACCAGACGCAATGTCCCAAAAGGGGATTGTTTCAACTTCTAGCTTACAGGCATCATTAGCAGGAGTCAAGATAATAGAGCGAGGCGGAAATATCTGTGATGCAGCCATTGCTACAAGCGCGGTGTTAAGTGTGACTCAAAACAACCTTTGTGGTCTTGGTGGGGATGGTTTTGCATTGCTTAGAAATGATAAAGGAATAGTTTCAATAAATAGCAGTGGAAAGTCATCAAGAAATATCAATGCCGAAATTTATGAGAAAAAAGGTTTATCCAAAATACCATATCAGGGGAAGCTCGCAGCAATCAATGTTCCTGGTCTGGTAGGGCTTTGGATCGAATTATACCGGAATGCCACCATGGAGTTGGGTGAATTGCTTGAACCTGCAATAGCACTTGCAAAAAATGGATTTCCGGTTACACACAATTATGCAAAATCTATTGAGGTAACTCTCAGGCATACTAAAGATAAAAATTTCATAAACACGTTTTCCAGTAGCGGAAATCACCCGTTGGTTGGAGATATCTTTTATCAGGAAGATTTGGCAGTAATGCTGAACAGACTATCAGAAGAGGGACTGGATTCGTTTTACAGAGGGAATGTTGCGGATTTTCTAGTAAAATCATTTGCGAAGAGCGAAGTGGTTATCGACGTGCAGGATATGAAAGGGCACAAAGCATTGGTCGATAAACCATTAAGCACAGAATTTGAAGATAGAACAATTCACGAATTGCAACCAAACAGCCAGGGAGCCACCGTAAATTTCACGCTTAATGTTCTGAAAACAATGGATGATGAAAAAAACAGTAATTGGAAAATGATGAAAGCTATGTTGATAGGAAACAAATTCAGAAACCATTTTATTGGTGATCCTGAGAGATTAAAGCTTCCGAATAATTTTCAGAGCTCAGACTTCGTCCAACGGATTGCTGAAATGGAAGAGAGCGATGAGGGTAAACCTGGAAGGGAAGGAGATACAACATACTTTACCATAGCTTTGGAAGATGGCTCAGCAATCTCTATGATACAGAGCAATTATACAGGATTTGGATCGACTGTAGTTCCCGAAGGTACAGGATTTTCATTACAAAACAGAGGCTCCTACTTTTCTCTAGATCCAAATCATCACAATTTTCTTGAACCAAACAAGAGAACTTTTCACACGCTTTGTGCAGGTATGATTGAACGAGGAAATGAATTTGAATTTTCGATAGGAACAATGGGGGGTGATATTCAGCCCCAGATACACATTTCAATGATCAATAACTTAATTCTCAAGGCATTTACACCGCAGGAATCCATTGACCTCCCGAGAATAAATTTCATCGGAAGTATATATGAAAAGCCATCGCAATTGATTTTTGAAGATCCTGAACTTGTGACAAAGGAAATGTTAGGGATATTCAAAGATTATAAATTTACTGGACAATTGAGCAGCTCCCATGGTCACTGTCAGATCATTAAAAGAAATGAAAATGGAGTTTTAATGGGAGGTGCAGATCCCAGGGGTGATGGATTTGCCATTCCAATCCTTTAGATTAATTGTAATTCTATCAGTTCAACGGATGTCTTTTATCAAAAGATTTTAATTTCATAAAGGGCATGCTCTTAAGATGATTACAGGAGAACTGGGAGTCAGTCTAGCAAATAAGGTGGATGAGAACCTTAACCAGTTCACTCAAGAGACTGAAAAATACAATAATTTTGTCTTTGAATTTTTAAAGCAGATCAATACAGGCATAGAGACAAACAAGTTCAATTTTAAATTTATAATTTGGGAGAATCATGAATTCTTATCAACCGTGTGCCCTGTCGTTCTAAGAGCGATTAATGTAAGGGTGTTCGCAAATAGAGTCCTGATGTCAATGAGGGACGACTTTGAATCATACGCTAATGGAATTGAGATGGAAGAAGTTATGGAGCTGGCTAAAAAACTGGACATCTCACTTAACATTGAGAGAGATAAAGAATTGTTCAGGATCGAACTTTTTGACTTTACCAGATATTGTTCCAGAATCTCAGGAGCGGAATACAGACTGGCATTGCAGATGATAGATAAGGGGGACATACTCACCAGAAAAAGCTATGTTTGCAAAATGCTGAGGGAAAATTTTTACCAGTCTCTACAATTTAGGATGAATGAGATTCCATTAGATTTAGCGGCCAAGGCTTTGGGCAGCTATTCTAATATGATTGAAGAAATAAGCAAAAAAAGTGCCGAATTATCGAAAGATCTGGAATTGGGAAATGTGGATTCGAGTTGTTTCCCACCCTGCATAAAACATTATGTTAACGATATAAAGGGATCTGTAAACCTTTCACACCTGGCCAGATTTGCGCTGGTTTCTTTTCTGAGTAATATTGGTATGGAAGAAGAAAAGGTCATGGAAATATTTTCAAATGTTCCTGATTTCAGTAAGAAGGTAACAGAATACCAAGTCAAGCACATTATGGGAGAAATTTCCGGGACTAAATATACGCCCCCAAAATGCGCAACTCTAAGATCAAACCATATTTGCTACATGGGAGATGACAAAATTTGCGCAATGGAGAAAATGAACCACCCTCTTACCTATTATAAAATCAAAAAAAGAGAGAAGAAATAACTACAATTTTCTTTCAATCATTTTTAAAATTGTTCCCTTTTTAAGATTTGCCTCTAATGTGAAAATCTTGGAGTTTTCATAGGGTACCCGAGGATATCTTCCATCCTTTGCTTCATAAGCCAATTTCAGAGACTTTAATATTTCTTCCAATTTCTGATCGCTATATCTTTTGGCAATTTCCAATGGTATCTTTCTACCTAGTCTTCTGCTTATTTTTGGATTAAAATACATTGAGTAAAGAGTAATTCTCATAGAAGAACTGCGTTTATTACCCCATCCTGTCCGGGCCTGGAGGTTATTCTGGCATTTCCAAGATCAGTTTCGATTATTGTTCCCTTATTCATTAGATTTCTTTGAACGTAATGTGGATTGGCAGGATTTTCTTTAACTGTCTTGATTTTGACTCTTGTTGTTTTCTTTTCTCTTGGATTGTAGACATTTGCCTCATTTCCATTAAGCAGCACTGTTTTTAAGTTTCCCCCTGTTATTCTCATCACTTTTCTCTGTATCGGGTTGACTCTTGTCATTGTTGCTTCTCTACCGATCTCAGTTCGCCTTTTTGCTCTGAATTGTCTGTATTTTCCCCCTGTAAATTTTGTAGTTGACCTTCCCTGGAATCTTCCCATCAGTTCACCTATTTCTCACTGTATGAGTGCAAGGCTAATAACTCTTTTCTAACATTGCCTCCTCGCTTGAAAAACGGAAGTTCCTGCTCTATAGAAAGTGAATTTTTCATTCAGTTAAGAATTCTTGTTCCATGCCCCTTCTTCTTTTTCGAGTTATATTTCAGACCAAAACTTCAATCGCCTCCTTTGTGATCCGTTTTATCTCTCATTATCCCCAGTATAACGTTTCCATAGTATTGTGACAATTATTAGACCGCGCTGCAATATTCCATCATTGTGCCCAAGAGGTTAAAGGGTGAACTGAAAATAAACCACGATGAAAAGCGGGAAAGGATTACAAAGTGAAGTCGCTCATTGAAAAATACCCAAAATTGACAAAGTTGAATTCCCCAGAAATATTTATAACTTTCTCCACTTCCTCACTCCTCACTAATTGTTGATAAAAAATTCTTCTTGGTCCCCCCTCTTAGCAGCCTTCTCAAGTATGCTTCATGCCTGTTTCCATGAAAGTTTCGTGATATCGGTGAACGATATTCGATCCCGGATGAATGTTTCAGCCAGTTCATCTGCCTTGTTGTACATGCTCTGCAAAAACAACACATTCACAATTGCTTTGATAAGAATGTTTGGCCTTCCTCCATTATCTGTATCACTGTCTGTCAAAACACAATGTTGTTGTGAGAATAGAGAGTGTTAGGTGATTGGGAGATTATAGAGTCTTCAATTCATGAATCTCACTGAATCACAGCGATGATCACTTTAGCAATAGGTTTGGATGTACACAAGATTTCCGCAATTGCTGGAGTAATGGATGAAAATGAATTGATAATCAGTCAGAAGAACACGAGTAATGACATTCCTGTTTTGGATGAATTCTTAAAATCATATGGGGAAAATGACATTTTTATGGAATCAACAATATCAGACAGATACACGTCAAAGGAATTGATCAAATTAAACTACAGGATATGTCTGATAAATCGATGCAAACCTCAATTCAAATTTACTCATTTTCGACAGTTTTAAGACGAATAGAAATTCTAATTATATTCTATAGGCAAGCCTTTAAAAAAACCATGAGACCATAAAGCACTGAACTTGCTCAGACGAGGCCGGGTCCGGGAATTGAACCCGGGTCCGGGGATCCACAGTCCCCAAGGATATCCCCTACCCCAACCCGGCCACTTGGTTCAGTAGAGCATTAATATATTTTAACAATTCCAATAGTGCTGGAGAAAAAGGGATCAAGCTATTATTACTACTGGATATATGTTGACGTGTTAACAATAAATGTTATTGATGCTGAACTTGAACTGATACCCACAGAATTACAGGACAATTATCAAATAAGAAAAATTGCAAACTCGAAGGGGAAGAAGGTAAGTGAGATACTGTTGGATTCGAATTTTATGCATAGTTCTATTGATAAGCAATTCCCTGGTATGTCGAACAGAATGGGTAGACCGGACATTTTTCATCATTTTTTAAATGTGACTCAGGATTCGATACTGAATAAAAAAGGAGAATTACGGGTAAACATCCACACTAAAAACGATCAGATAATCAGGATTAACCCTATTACAAGAGTTCCCAAGTCCTATAACAGATTTGCAGGAATAATAGAAAAGGTCCTCCTTAAGGGGTCATTAGAGAGCCCAGACGGAGTAACATTAATGAACGTTGAAAATGGGAGCTGGGAGAAGCTTGTGGATGTATCAGGTAAAAATATTTTGCTTTCTCCGAAGGGAAAAACTGGAGAACTTGGAAAAGAATTAAGAAATGATAGTGTGTCTGTATTTATTGGCGGCTTCTCTGAAGGGGATTTTTTAAGCAATGTTTATCAGAAATTACTCCCAATGAGTATATTTGATGAAGAATTGACAATTTGGACGGTTGCCTGGGAAGTTATTGCTTCTGTAGAGAGAAAAATGAATTTAGTGCTTTGATCGATATGGGTCTTGATCAACCTAGAATATCTATACCGTTATCATCATATTTTATCGTTAATTATACCAAATCCTAAGATTTATTACCAAACGAATTATACCTTTTTTACGCGGGTGTGGTGTAGCCTGGTAACACGCGAGCTTGCCAAGCTCGTGCCTCGGGTCCAAATCCCGGCACCCGCATTTATAATTTTTTGAGTGAAATTGGGGTTTACTATATAGAAAAAAAATTAAAATCTAAATACAAGAATATCTTCAGACTTGTATGGGGATTTCCTTTTCAATAGATAACAACAATAGTAAGATGCTCAATAATGAATCTGGGGAAACCGAATATAATAAGTTAAACGAAAACGCTCTTTTTATGGAAAAAATAGGCACATTCGATTATGACGGTATTTTCGCGTTAGTCAAACGAAACGTAAAGGAGGTTATCAAGAAAGAGAGGTCTGGATTGGGATTGATATTATCAGACCTTCCAAATACATTGGGTGCATACTGGGAGGTTAGTGGGAACTACATTGTCATGAATCAAAATTTAATATATGGGTTAAAACAAATGGGGATAAGTGATGTGGAAATAAAGTCATATATTTACTCCATACTGGAGCATGAATATTTGCATTCTCTTGGATATATAAATGAGATAGAAGACAGACGCATGACCGCGTATGTGGCATCTATGTCCTTTGACAAAACCCACCCTGTATATAAAATATCTACCTCAGACCCATGGAAACTTTATCCTTTCTTACTGAGGATTCCAGGGGGAAACGGAACTACTTTTAAAATAGTTAGAAATTTTGACAAGGAAAGCACATCATATATTATGTAGTCATAACTTATAACGGAATAATGTATTTCCCGGAAAATGTTTACAAGGGAAGATGTGACGAATTAGTTTCTCTTATGGAACTTAAGCAAATAGATTCAGTTATTATCCCGCCTGGTCCAAATTTTTTCTATTTGACGGGGATGGAGACCGAGTCCATGGAACGGCTGACGGTTCTTATTGTTACCAGAAAAAATTGCTCTATTTTATGCCCGAAGCTAATGGAAGACCAAATAATAGAAGAAACATGGGTCAATCAAACACAAACTTGGAATGACGGTGAGAATCCCTATAAAATTCTTAGAGAAATAGTTGGTCGCCCCAATTCAATATATGTTGACGGCAATATGCCTTTTTTCCATCTAGATTATTTAATGAAAACGTTCAATGTGACATTTGAAAACTCTGATCCTATGTTGAATCAGCTCAGATTTGTAAAGGAAGAGTTGGAGCTTTCATTGATAAGAGAGGCAACTCGCTTATCTGAAAAAAGTCTTAAGGAGATATTGAATGAACTTAGAGAGGGAATTACAGAAAAGCAATTCGCCAAAAGACTGGAAGATAGATTTGTAGAGAATTCTCTGGATGGGACGGCCTTTCCTTCAATAGTGGCTTTTGGAAAGAATTCCGCCGTTCCACACCATTCTCCCGACAATACTGCCCTGAAGAGAGGTGATCCTATTGTGATCGATTATGGTGGTAAGTTGAAAGGATATTCGTCCGACAACACCCGCACATTTATACTGGGAGAATCCAACAAGAAATTTGAAACAATATTCAATTCAGTTAAAATGGCAAACGAACAAACCAGAGAGATTATAAATGGAGAAACAACCTATTCTGAAATGGATCAAACAGCCAGAAATATAATTCAGAAGGATGGATTTGGCAAAGAATTTATTCACAGGTTGGGACACGGCCTGGGGATATCTGTCCACGAGCCCCCATATCTCATCCCCGAAAATAATTCAAAGGTTGTAACAAATTCAGTTTTTACCATAGAGCCGGGAATTTATATTAGAGACATGGGGGGAGTTAGGATTGAGGATACAAATTACTTCAACGGTAAGAAATGTGTTCCGTTTAATTCGATGTCCAGAGAACTGATGGTTTTGTGATTGAACTATTCTATGCGCATTACTTCAATTGTAAGTTCACCATTTTCCTCCAGAAATCTCTTTAATTCTAACTTGCTTTGTGAGGCAAGAGACTGAAAGATATTTTTGTCATAAGGGAATTTCTCTCTCAAGAACAGCATTCTGCCCTCTTGACCGGATTCAAGCTCAATCTTCATTGCTCTGAAAGCGCTCTTTAGATAGGTGAAAGGATCACCGCCGCAGGTGATATATCTGTAATCCTCTTCGATCACATTTTCTGATTACTTAGGAGTTAATATACTGCTCGAGAATTTTGAAGAAATATAAATTTTTATGATTATCTGGCTCTGACTAGCAAATTGAAAAAATTCAACAACAAAATCAACAACTAGATGTTTTTGAATATATTTTTCCTTAAACCTTAACCTATTTTTCATTTGTTCTTGGTTGTGACTGTCTCATTGTTCGAATCTAAGTGATATAAGATCGGGAGGGTAAAACAACTTTTGCATATAATCTGGTAGTTCCGTTGAGTTGGATCTTCAACGTGTATAAGAAGAGGAAGGTGAATATCGTAGTTTAAAGTGTGTGAATGTTTTGGTATATTATTTTTGCAGTTCTGTAACTTTACCATTAATTTATTCAACTGAAAGGTTGACAGACATAAATTTAAATTTCAAAAGTTTAAATTTAAAGTTCTAAATATATTTAAATAATCTCAACAATTCAGCGTTTGAATAAGAATGGATATCGAGAAAAATAAAAAATTGACTGATAAGGTGGATCTCGATAGTTTAAATATTGATCTCCCTAATAAACTACCCGGAAAACCGGGTTTCTCGCAAATAAAAACAATAGAAGAAAATGTAATGGCAAATCAATATCATGATTTATATCATGATCACGAATCAAGGCAAATGGAATACGCTATTCAAGTTGATCATCTTATAAAATCATACGATGGAAAGAAAAAAGCAGTTGATGATCTTTCATTCTGTGTAAAAAAAGGCGAGATATACGGTTTACTTGGACGTAATGGTGCTGGAAAGAGCACAACAATAAAGATTCTAACCACATTGATTGCATATGAGTCAGGAGACCTGAAAGTCCTCGGTATGGATGTAAGGAAAGACGGAAGCGAGATAAGGAAAAGAATAGGGGTGGTCCAGCAGGAAGAGGCCTTCGACTTTACGACTGTCGAAAATAATTTTAAGTTATACGGTATGCTCTGGGAACTTCCGAGAGAAGTCTCCAAATCAAGAAAGGAAGAATTGATGGAGCTTTTTGACCTTCAAGACCTCAGGAAGAAAAGAATGTTCGATTTGAGCGGTGGTCAAAAGAAAAGGGTGCAAGTGGCGAGGGAATTCATGCATGACATGGATATTTTTTTCCTTGATGAGCCCACTGTTGGTTTGGACCCTATCATGAGGAGAAAAATCCTGGACTACATAAGGAAAAAAGCAAAGGAAGGGATGACAGTTCTATTTACTACACAAAATTTAGAGGAGGCAGATTACATATGCGACAAGATTGGTATTGTGGACAATGGGAAGAAGGTTGCCGAAGGTACCTCTTCTGAGCTTAAAACAAAATATGGAGCGCTCAGAACGATGAAAGTAAGGTATACTTCCGAAGTTTCCTTTGACAAGGAAAAGTTGAAGGAAGGTATATCCAATAAGGATATTGTAGAACTAGAGGTGGAAAATGGAGAGATTACTGTTGTTTCACCTAATATAGAAATTGTGGTCGGAAAGGTGCTGGAAAACATTTCGAAGTTGCAGATAAAAGCGGAACAGATAATGATAGATAATCCAACATTGGATGATGTGTTTATGAAGGTGATTGCCAATTGAAAATGCCTGCATTTCTAAGATTGACTATAAGAAATATAATCGTTAACATAGATATTGGGACTCTTATTTTCATGCTGGGACTGCCTACACTGTACCTCTTTGTGATGGGTTTTATGTTTCAGGGAATAGTAACTACTGGTGTCCCTGTAGGTAATTCTTCTGTTAGCTATACTACTTTTCTCGCTCCCGGGATAATTGCACTGGAATCATTCACCGCGGGAAATATCGGTGGAAGTATGTTATGGTCAGATAGAAGATGGGGAATGTTCGAAAGAATAATGGTTGGTCCCTTCAGGAGGCTTGACTATCTTCTCGGTATAATCACAGTATCCATATTTTTTGCACTAGTTGGATCATTGATCATGATGGGTTTTGCGCTTACAATTCCAATTATTCTGCATGTTTCCCTATTGAGCATTGCCCTTTCAGTGTTTGCAATAGTGATCGGAACAATGCTTTTTTCAGCACTGTTTCTGATAATCTCTGGAGTGTCTAAATCCATGCAGGCCTACAATACTATTACAATAGTACTTTTCTTCCTGCTAGATTTTGCCAGCACCGCATTCTATCCAATCACAAATTCCACACCGGAATGGCTGAAGATCATATCAGGTTCTAACCCATTGAGCTTTATAGCAAATATACTCAGGGAATCACTCATTTCGTCTGTAGTTTCTGCAACATTCTTTGACGCAACACTTCTTTTCATAGTTATGATTATATTACTTGCAATTTCCTTAAGAATATATAAAAATATTAGATCTGGAATTTGAACTCAATTCCATCTAATCTCTATATTATCAGCATCATATGTTCCAGCATTTTTTGCAACTTTAGGCTTTCTCGTTACATAGTAATGTGAGATATAGAGCGCAAAAACTACGGACCAAATTACACCGAAAACGGCCGAAACAGAATAGGCAAAATTATCCAAACTAGGGGAAATATATTGTGCCAGAATATCCTGTTCAACCGTGTAAAATACGACAACAATTGCTATTAAAGTGGAGAGCGTTGGTATAATACCGTGCCAAAGCAGCCTGAAGACTTTCTGATTTCTGGTAAATAGTGTTAAGCTAATATTTGAATAGATGTGTGTAAAGATAATTCCTATTCCTGATCCAGTTAGGAGAATTAAAGCTCCCGTTTGCGGGCCAAACACGACGCCAAATAAGAGATTTATAAAGATCATTATAATCATATAGGCTCTTATGGATTTGAACGGACTCTTATATTTTGGATGTATCTCGGAAAATGATGGTGGAAATATTACTTTGTCCCTGCTTGCAGAGAACCATACTCTGCTAACTGCATTCGTCTTTGCCACTCCATTTGAGAGATAACTGTTAATGGTGAAGATTACCAGTAAGATACCTCCTATTGGACCAAGATATTTCATGAAAACATACAAACCTGGATCACTTGTAGTTGCGAAATTTCCTATTTTTGATACCCCGAATCCCACTGTCAATGCATAAGCTGCAGGAATCAGTGCTAATCCAGAGAAGAGATATGACAAAAGTAGCGAATTTTTGATCTTTTTCTTTGGTTCATCCACCTCCTCCGAAACGGTTGTAGATATCCCGATTCCGGTGAAATCGCTTATTGCAAAAATCATTGAGAGAAAAAACACGGGTAGAATGTTAACTGGGAGTTCAAATGGAGCAAAGGAATTGCCTGGACCAACTTCAATTATAATAATTATTGATGCAACAAATAGAAACATGACTTCCAGGAAACCGGTAATAAGTGTATATTGCACTGATGGTCTTATGCCCAAATACGGAATTGCAGTGATATAAATAATCATCCCAATAGCAAAGATAACCCATAAATATCTTAAAGAGGAAATCTCTGACGATAAAAGAAACAGAAAAGATGAAATTCCCAAAACTGCGAATGCAGATGAAGTAATATTTTCGTAAAGCCATGAGAATGCAGTCGCAGGACCGTAAAACCCCGAGCCTGTCGCTGCTGCAGAATATGCATAATATCCTCCTGCGTTTGATCTTAACTTTGAGAATTCGTATGGAGTAACCATCCATAATCCATAAATCAGCCAGGCAACGATTATTGCGGTAACTGAATATAACTTAGCGTCTTTAAATGTTCCAACAAGCAAAATAGCTATGTCAGCCGCAGGGCCGACCTGAGCAAGCGAGTAGAAAGCAGACTGCCAAGTTCCGACTGAACCCTTTTGAAGTTTAGGCTGATCGGTTGAGTCTTCATTTTGATTTGCGTCTACCATATTTAGTTAACCGATTATCTTATTTAAGTGGTACTCAAAACACTTTTATATGATGAATGAAGAATTGATTCAGCAATTTCCATAAAAATAAATATTTATTTAATTTTAAATATAATTTGAACGTAGATAGAAACACTATCATGCATGCACTAATTATTTTAAATAATGTGGTTTAAATTTATTTTTCTCTTTGGTGTTAAAGATCAAATTTAACTCCCTGCGACAAAGGAAGCTTGTTTCCATAATTCTTGGTTATCGTGATTCTTCGTGTGTAGGCCTTCCAAGAATCACTTCCGCTTTCTCTGCCTCCTCCTGTCTCTTTTTCACCGCCGAATGCACCTCCAATTTCAGCGCCAGCAGTACTTGTGTTGACATTTGCTATTCCGCAGTCAGACCCTTTTGCTGAAAGGAAGAATTCTTCTTCTCGCAAATCGGTTGTGAATATAGCTGAGGAAAGCCCCTGAGGGACGGAATTATGTATTTTCATCGCTTCATCCAGTTTAGAATATTTGAACGTATACAAAATAGGTGCGAAGGTTTCTTCCTTTGTAATTTCCATTTCCGAATTTGCTTCTATTATTGTAGGCTCAACATAATATCCGCCATTTTCCTTTTCCATTGCTTTTCCTCCATAAAGCAGTTTCCCTCCCTGTTCAATTGCTTTTTTAACTGCCTTTTCGAAGGTTTCAACTGCGGTTCTATCTATCAGTGGTCCAACCAAAACTCCATCCTCAAGTGGATTGCCTACCTTCACCTTCGAATATGCGTTCTTCAGTCTCTCAGTAAAAACAGAATAGATTTTCTCATTGATTATAGTTCTTCTTGTGCTTGTGCATCTCTGTCCCGCGGTCGCAAGAGCCCCAAAACCAACCCCTTTCAGTGCAATTTCCATATCGCTTTTTTCGCTTACAATGGCGCAGTTATTTCCACCCAACTCGAGTATAGCTTTTCCAAATCTCTCAGATACCGTTGTCGAGATGTGTCTTCCGGTTTTCACAGATCCTGTGAATGATACCAGAGGTATTCTCTTGTCCCTTGCCAGCTTATCTCCTATCTGGGATCCTCTTCCATTTATAAGGGAGAAAACATTAGGAACTCCCTCTTTTTCCACAATTTCTTGAATTATTTTTATTACAGCCACAGATGTCAGTGCGGCCTTGGAGGAAGGTTTCCACAATACAGTGTCTCCAACTGTTGCAGCAATGAATGAATTCCATGACCATACCGCAGATGGGAAATTGAATGCAGTGATTATTCCAACAATACCTAATGGCTGGAATTTCTCGTACAGAACGTGATCTTCTCGTTCACTTGCAATGGTATTTCCATAAACCTGCCTCCCAAGTCCAGTTGCATAATAGCCCACATCTATCATCTCCTGGACTTCCCCCTGTCCTTCAACTGTTGTTTTTCCCACTTCCAAACTCACAATTTTACCTAAATCCGCCTTATACTTAACGAGTCCATCAGAAATTTTGTGTATCAGAGCAGATCTCTTTGGAGCTGGAATTTCACGCCATTCCTCAAAAGCTTTTGCCAGTTTTTCCACAGCCTTTTCATAGTTGGATTCTGATGTTATAGATACTTCACAAAGATAGGAACCGTCTATTGGACTTGTGACTTTAATGCTGTCTTTGGATTGAAAATTTTCCCACCTGTCTGTATATGTACCTGAGTTTTTATCTTCAAGCCCAAGTCTGCTAAAAACATCTTCTTTAGTCTTTTGAACGTCTGCCATTTCTGGAAATTGATTCGTCCTTATTAGCGGTAGTGGTGTTTTTTAAAGACTTTATTTTATTTTGATCTTCTTTATTTCCTTTTCAGATGTGCCATCTATTTTTGTCAATATTTTTTTCCCTGTTTCGACGACCTCTTCAGCTGCTGATTTTAAAATGGACACAAAATCCACAGCTGACTCCTTCAGTTCAGGCAGCTCAATATCCACTTCCAGATGGAATTTACCATTTTTCTTTCCGATAGATTTTTCAACCATTTTACTTCATCTCAATTATCAAATGCCCGTTATTAAATTCTGCGCTTACTGGAGACATGTCGCTCATAGATTGTGGCAGGAAGAATACTCTTCTCCAGTTATCGACCTGGACAACCAACTCCCCTCCCCTGTTGTGTAAATCTGTATTTTTCTTGTTTGCAAACGGTACTTTGATACTTATATATTTTCCTTTTTCAACACTCAGGAATTTTACGGGGGGTTCACTTTTTACCATGAATTCGATTGGATCTTTTCCATTATATAAAGTGTCACCAAGTTCCTCCAGCAGTTTTACCCCAGTGGGTTCGTTAGCGCTCATTGGTATTTTCAAAACGGGAACATCTCCAAATGCATCATTGATTTCCCCTAAAATTTCCAATTGGGACTTTCTCCATTTTTTCAAAAAATTGCCGGTATCTTCAGCATATATCTTGTTAACAATCAGCGCATCAACAAAATATCCGTACATTAGAAGATAGGTGTACGCTCGCTTTGTTTCGTTAAATGACATTCTGTCGGGATTACAAACGAGCCTTATTGTTGTAGTTTCAGGGTCTGATAAAATATTCTTGACTTCACCCATTTGTGAATATAACTGTTCAATGCTTCCAAAAACCTTATCGTCCGGAATGGGGACGCCAAGGAACGGCTTGATTAGAGGTCTGATCAACTTGGCAGTCTTTCTACTTATTGGAAAAATTCTTTCCATATACCAGGAAAAAGCCTCTGGAAATGACAGTAGTTTAAGCGATTCTCCCGTTGGAGCAGTGTCCATAATTATCACATCGTATTCGCCTTCAATAAAATACTGTCGGATATACAGCAACTGTGAGGCTTCATCAAAACCTGGCAAAGTGGCTATTTCTTCTGCCGCGATTCCTTCGACCCCCTGAGAACGCATCAGTGCAGTTAAGTATAACTTCAAATTATCCCAGTACTTCTTGATTGCCTCAGTAACGCTTATCTCCTGTAGGTACAGATTCTTCATAATCTCTACGGGTTCATTTCCAATCTCGGCCTGAAACGCGTCTCTGAGGCTATGTGCAGGGTCTGTTGATATAACTATTGTTTTCATGCCAAGATTAGCGCATCTTAATCCTGTAGCAGCAGAAACACTTGTTTTGCCTACACCTCCTTTTCCTGTGAATAACAAAATTCTTGTCATCTAAATCCTAATCCTGGTTACCACGCTGTAAGCTATTTCGAATAGTGTTTGAAGATTTGGCGACATCTTTGCGGATCTTTCCGATTCAATTGCCCTGTCTATAAACATTTCTGCCTTCTTAACGCAATAATCAACTGCACCTGTATTTATTAAAATCTCTTTCACAGACTCTATTGATTTTGCATCTGATTTCCTACCCTCAAGAAGATCCTTTATGAGTTCTTTTTCTGAAACTTTAGCATTCTTCAGCGCATAAATTATTGGAAGAGTGAGCGCACTGTGCTTTATATCAGTAAAAGGCGGCTTACCGGTATATTCTTCCTTGCCAACAATATCCAGGATATCGTCTGCTATCTGGAAAGCCATGCCCACGTTATACGCAAAGTCAAACATATTACTTATCTCGTCCTGAGTCGACCCTGCAATCATTGCCGCAGTCTTCGCACCCGCCCCAAAGAAATAGGCAGTCTTATTTGAAATGATCCTAAAATATGTTTCTTCATCGAGATCGAAATTGCCAAGATTCACAGACTCTTCTATCTGCCCCTCTGCAAGTTTTCTGGCGGCAGTTGCAACAACATCAGAAACTTCACTGCCATAATTTGCCCCAAGTCTGTAGGCGACAGAGAATAGGTAGTCCCCCGTAACTATGGCGTCATTCATGCCAAATTTTCTGTGCAAGCTTGGCATTCCTCTCCTTTCCTGTGCCTCATCGATAATATCATCGTGAATTAAACTTGCAGTGTGCATCACTTCATAAGCTACGGCAAGATTTAATGCTCTTTCCAATGATTCGTTGGTGTTTAATTCATATACAAGTAATACAATTAATGGTCTGAGCCTCTTACCACCGGACGAGACTGTGTAATCTGCCATTTCAGTTAGATGAACATTATCAGATTCTATGACCTGTAAAAGTCTTCTATTGATTTTCTCCAGTCTGCCCGTGAGGTCAACGCTAATTTTGAGAACTTCCGACATTAAATCAACAGGTCTGAATGGCAGGATAGCAATTTAAGTTTTTTAAGAAAAACTTTGATAAGAATTAATAAAAAATTACTTTGAAAGAGTTATCTCGATTGAGGATACGTTTGACTCTCCTCTTTCCCCTTGAACTTTTTCAGTTTCAATGTTAATTTTCGAATACTTTGCAGCTAGAATGAACTTGTTTTTTGTAATTTCTGCAATGTCCACCGCTTTGCTAATGGATTTACCCCTTGCTTTAATAACTATTTTATCAACATTGTTATTAAATTGCGTAACAATTGCCAAAACGTAATTCATTGTCGGTTTTTTTCCCACGTAGATTATGTTGTTTTCTTCTGACATAGTAAATCACTTGTTTCCTGACATCCACCCACCTTTGAAGAATAAGGTTTCCATTTCATCGGTACACGTTCTCTCGTTCAAATGGTTTCGGAAAGAACACCGATGCTGGTATCCCCACTCTTTTATGAGCCTATCAGGCTTAAATTCCCACATGCCCTGTGGTATTCTTTTGGATATTTTTTCCGGCATATTAATATTTCGCATTCATCCCTTCATGATGGAGTGGGCTTTCTGCTCGGAAGATCAAGTGTTAAAACAGGGTATTGGACTAAATCTGATTAATACCCTTTCGTAAATTTCCTTAAAAATCACTTTAACCTGATCATGGTTTCCGAATTTTTTATTCCCTTTATATCCCTTATATTATCAATTATCTCGTTCAACTCAACAAGTGAACGGTATGGAATTACAATTGCGAGGTCCGATTTACCTGAAACTTCATAAATTCCCCCTGATACCTTTGAGATTGTCTCCATGATTTCCCTTTTCATATTGAAATCGTACTTCAAGAGAACTATCGCTTCCTTTTGGTCTTTTGTCTCAATGGTAAACCTTTTGATCACTTTCTTTTCCTGGAGAATTCTGATCCTCCTTCGAATGGTTCCCTCAGATACCTTTAACACTGAAGCTATGGCATTGTTTGTAAAACGACTATTTAGTCTCAGCATCTCAAGTATTTTTTCATCAAGGGCGTCTATTTCCGATTTTTTATCATCTGTAAAGGTTACCATTTGTGTTCTTTTCTGATTTATTGTCTTTTTTAATCAGTTCCTTTGGAACCTGATTCATTCTTATAATATTTGTAGCCTGCACCATGTAGATTGGCATGCCAGTATTGGGATCGTTTCCTCCTCTCAGAATTGCAACAATCTCCATTTTAATTTGGAGCACAGAACCGTCTGCAAGTTTGACTCTTACCCACTTAGGTTCTTCTTCGACCTCGAAATTTACTACTTCACCATTTTCTGGTAATCCTCCTTGAAATACCATGGTCTCTTATTCATAATCCGTATATAAAAGGATTAGAAAATTGAATGTATAAATGAAAACATATTTTACATTAAAATCACTTCAGGGTTAAGCAAGGGTTGCTGAGCTTGGCCAAAGGTGCTGGACTTAAGATTCAGTCGCGTAGGCGTTCGTGGGTTCGAATCCCATCCCTTGCATAAATTAACTTACGGAGAACTGAGAGTTTTATTAATAAATTTTCAAAAATTCAACATCCAGAAAACGTAAAATATGTTTAAAGCAATTCCTCTAGATGACTGAAGAACACTCGCTGCCAACAAATTCTTCCTTTTCATTTCAAAGAGGAACATATGAAAGATTCTACAAAAGCTCTATTGAAAATACAAATGAATTTTGGAATGAGCAGGCAAACATTCTCGACTGGCACTTAAAATGGAATCAGGTACTTGATGACAGAAAAAAACCGTTTTACAAATGGTTTGTAGGGGGCAGACTGAATCTTTCATACAATGCTTTGGATAGGCACCTTAAGAATTTTAGAAGGAACAAGGCGGCTATAATCTGGGTAGGCGAGAATGGAGAAGAAAAAATTGTGACTTATCATGGTCTTTTGAAAAGAGTAAATGCCATGGCTCTTGCCATGCGAGATTCGGGAATTGTAAAGGGAGATACAGTTGTGATATATCTCCCGATGATTATAGAAGCTGTAGTTGCAGTGCTGGCGGCTTCACGAATTGGAGCGGTATTTTCAGTTGTTTTCTCGGGATTTGGTTCTCAGGCACTGTCGGAAAGAATTAACAACATCAAGGCAAAAATGGTTATAACTGCTGATGGTGGAAGACGTGGAGGAAAAATTATCCAATTAAAAAATATTGTTGACGAAGCACTGGAGAATTGCCCAACCGTGGAGGAGTGTGTAGTTGTAAAACATGTTGATATCAAGGTGGAGATGGAGGAGGGGAGAGACTACTGGTATCACGAGATCACATCCGAAAAGTCATCTTTTGTTGAACCTGAGTGGCTGGACTCAAATGATCCTCTATTTGTTCTCTATACCTCCGGTACCACCGGGAAGCCCAAAGGAGTGGTTCATAGCACGGGCGGATATGGAGTGTGGGCTGCAAACACACTTAAGTGGGCTTTTGACCCTTCAGAAGATGACAGATGGTGGTGTGCTGCTGATATAGGTTGGATTACAGGTCACACGTACATAATCTTCGCTCCTTTGCTACTTGGCCTAACTTCAATAATGTATGAAGGTGCAATAAATTATCCGGAGGCAGACAGGATGTGGCAAATAATCGAGAAGTATGCTGTAAATATCCTATACACCTCACCAACTGCCATAAGGATGCTAATGAGATACGGAGAGAGTTATCCTAAAAGGCACGACCTTTCTTCGTTAAGGGAATTGGGAACAGTGGGTGAACCAATAAATCCAGCGGCATGGGAATGGTATTATAATGTGATAGGAAACAAGAGATGCCCAGTAATAGATACATACTGGCAAACCGAAACGGGCGGATTCGTGATCAGTCCCTCCTCCAATCTTGGAATTGGGCTGTTAAAACCCGGATCTGCCACACTTCCAATGCCGGGAATAGAGCCTATTATCCTAGATGAAAACGGGGAAGAGGTAGGTATAAATGAGAAAGGATATATTTGCATAAAAAAACCCTGGCCGGGCTTAATGCTCACTATTCATGAAGATCCAGAACGTTATAAGTCGGTGTATTTCTCAAGATTCGAAGGCATATATTTTAACGGAGACTATGCCATGAAAGATAAGGATAATTATTACTGGCTTCTTGGAAGGTCAGATGAAGTCATTAAGGTTTCTGGCCATAGAATAGGTACGATAGAAATTGAGGATGCTCTTGTTGCAAGTGGAGAAATATCTGAAGCTGCAGTAATCGGAAGGAAGGATTCAATAAAGGGCGAAGCAATTGTTAGTTTTGTAGTTCCAAAGATAGGGATCAGGAAAGAGGGACTTTCAGAGAAATTAAAAAAGGATATTCGAGATACAATGGGCCCGATCCTCGTTCCGGATGAAATCCATATAGTCGACTCCCTGCCCAAAACTAGAAGCGGAAAGATAATGAGACGCCTTTTAAAAGCAGTATATCTGGATGAAGTTCCTGGAGACATCAGCACTCTTGAGAACGAAGCTTCCGTCGGAGAGATCAGAGACTCTATTGAAAAATTTAAAAAGGGGATAGGAAGATAGTCCCTTTCTTATAAACCATAAATAAGGTTATTTTGTTAAAAAGGCTGGTGGATTTAATGGATGAAAAGGAACAGATCTATTCTGAACTGAGAAAAAACGTCAGAGAGTTTGTATCCCGATACGTTGAGCCCATAGCAAACAAGATGGATCTGGAAGATTATTTTCCTATTGATATATTTAGGAAGATGGGCCAGATGGGATATCTTGGCATGACGATCCCGGAAGAATTTGGAGGTACGGGTCTAGGATATATGGGGCAGGCAATTATAGAGGAAGAACTGGGATATTCGTCCCCGCCTTTAGCGTTGAGCTACGGAGCGCACAGCAATCTAACCCTGGATAATTTATTCCGAAATGGAAGTGAGGAACAAAGATACGAATTTGTTCCTAAGCTTTGTTCCGGAGAATGGATAGGTTCTCTCGGTCTAACTGAGCCAAGTTCAGGCAGCGACGCACTTAGCATGAAGAGTAAAGCAGAAAAAATTGGTAAAAAATTCGTCCTTAATGGATCGAAGACATACATTACAAATGCACCATATTCGGATCTCTTCCTTACATACGCGAAGACTGGAGATTCACATTCAGCGTTTGTTGTTCTCAGTTCGGACGAAGGATTCTCCAGAGGCAAGAAATTCGACAAAATGGGAATGAGAGGGTCTCCCACGGGAGAAGTATACTTTAGCAATTTGAAACTGCAGGAAAACCGTTTGATAGGAAAAGAAAATGGGGGAAAAGCCATTATTTTAGGCGGTCTGAATTCTGAAAGAGCCATTCTGTCATTTATATTCATAGGACTTTCGAGAAGGGCAATAGACGAGACTATATCATACTCGATTGAACGAAAGCAGTTCGGAGAATCTCTGTACAAGTTTGAAATGATACAGGATAAAATAGCAATGATGTTCACAAAATACAGGGCAGCCAGATTACTTGCTTATGATTCGCTTTCAAAAGTGAGTGAGGATCCTATGAATGCAAAAGACGCTGCATCCTCCATACTATATTCTGCCCTGATATCTGAAGAAATCGCACGCGATGCCATTCAGATACACGGAGGAGCTGGATATATAAAAGATACAGGAATTAATAGGTTGCACAGGGATGCAATATTAGGCCAAATTGGGGCCGGAACAACAGAAATAAGAAAAACTCTTATTGCCCATGCATTGATTAAGGAGTATTTACAGGGAAGGAGAATAGAATAATTTATGAAATGCGTAAAGTGTGGTGTCGGAGAAGCTTTGTTTTCGGGAATATGTTCGGAATGTATGTGGGAAGCATTGGAAATTAATAAGCCCTCGGTAATAAACAAAACAACCTGTCCAAAGTGCGGATCAATTAAGGTGGGAAACTACTGGTCTCACAGAGAGCCAGAAATTGCTTGGTTCAAAACTGTAGCAAAGGAATTTTCAGCCAACACTCCGTTTGCGGTAAAGGAGATAAACAATTTTGGTTTGAATAAGTTAGAAGATGAAGCGTCAATGGATATTTCTATTGACCTCAGGTTGGGAAATGATGAAATTTCTGAGAGAGTCTTTCAGGTTAATGTGCCGTATACCAGAGATAGCATCAGTTGCCCAACGTGCAATAAAATCACCGGTTCTTACTATGAAGCTAAGGTACAAATTCGAGGTTTCAGTGAAAGGTTAAATCCTGAACTGGAAAATATAGCGAATGAACTTGTAAAGCGGGTTGAAACAACCCAGACAAAGGATCCAAATTCGTTTATCTCAAAGGTTGTAAACGTAAAAGAAGGCGTAGACGTATATCTAGGCAAAAAGAAAGACGGTGACACGTTTTCAAGGGAAATTGTTCAGAGAGACGTTTGCCAGTTGATAGTTTCCAGTTCTCTTGCGGGGATTCGCGATGGAAAACAATTTTTCCGTTTCACGTACATGCTGAGAATTCTTGATTTTGAAAAGGGATCTATAATTTATGTCAATAAGGAAAAATATATCTATGTGGGTAAGACTTCTTCAGGAATTTTCGTTATTTCCCCCGGTGTAAATGAGCCGAAACTAATGAGGAAGGCCACAATAAGCCTTGATAGGATTAGAAATACAGGGGAAATGGCAATTGAGGAAAAATTCATAGTAATTAACAGACAGGGAGATGAAATGACGCTTTTGAATGAGAGGGACTTTAAACAAGTAACTGTAAAAGGTAAGGTTTACAAGGATTATAAAAACGAAAGTATCAGACTCCTGAAGTATGACGATTTTTACTATTTCTCGGATGTGGTAAGTTAATGTTTGCAAAAAAGGAGTGGGACACACTTAGGGAAGTGGTTATGCATAGACCTGGAACGGAAATAGATTATGCAATGATTTCTCCCAGAGCATTTCTCTTTGAAAGACCATTTAACAAAAACGTAGCACTCAAAGAGCATGAGAACTTGCAGAAAGTACTTGAGGAAAATGGAGTAAAGGTGAATCTGCTAAGGGAAATCAGCAATGATCTGGCGACAAGAGATCATTCATTTAGAGAAAAAATGGAAAAGAAGGTTTTGGACGAAATCCAGTTTTACGGCGACTTGAGTGAGGCACAGAAAGGCAAAAATGAATTAAAAAAGAATCTGCCTTACATGGATCCTGATACACTTTTTAACATAATGATTTTGTGCCCTTCCATAGATATCAGAGTGGATGATGAACTCCATATGTATTATCCTAAGATTTTTTCAAACATCCCACTCACAAATCTATATTTCATGAGAGACCAACAGGCTGTAACTTCTGAGGGGGTTATAGGTGGTAGAATGAGGCTGCCGCAACGAAATAAAGAACCGGACCTTACAAATTTCATTTGGACTCACAAACTCCGAAAGGAGAACACGTTTAGAGTGGGTGAGGAGACATCATTTGAAGGAGGCGATTATATACCAATGGGAGAATTTGGCCTGATTGGAACTGGACCAAGAACATCTAAAGAGGGCGCTATGTCGGCGCTTAATTCGGGTTTGATGAAACACGATGAAGTATTTTTGGTTGAGAATCCAAAGTACGAGTTTCAGGTGAAAGATCTTCTGAACAATATGCATCTGGATACCTATTTCAATATAGCATCTGAAAGCGTTGCAATTGGATCCGAAATTCTGATGAAGAAGGCAGTGGGTACCACAATGGTCCGGAATGATGATAAATTTTCCCCATCGGAGACAACCACACTTTATGAATACATCAAGGCTAAGGGATTTTCAATCCTTAACATTGATCCACTGGAACAGTTATGTTATTCTTCAAATTTCTTGACTCTTTCGAATTCGAAGATTGTTTGCATTGACTCGTATGCAGTCTTCAAGAAACTTTTAAAAAATGGTGTGATGTCAAAAGAGCTCGTAGACCAGATAGGAGTTGATAAATCTGGCTTGGAAGAAAGAATGTTTCCAAATAAAAATAGAATGAACGAATTTGGGGTTGATTATATAGAAATTAATCTTGAAGAGATAACTGGTGGGTACGGCGGAGCGCACTGCATGACTATGTCTCTTTCGAGATGATCCGTTTCTCAATTTCTTTTTTTTCAAACGGGAATGTATAAAAATAAAATACAACCTGCCAGATGTAGTTGGATTTGGATCAGATGCCTATCTCTGGGATTTCTTTTTGCAAGAGCGTTCTTGAAGACATTTTCTTCATCATCTCTTTGCCCGTTTTCTTCTCATAATCCAAACAGTTGGAAGAAAAACCAAAAGTGGAACAGCCACTGCAATTATAACTTCTGATAAAGTGTAAGATGAACCATTAACCTCTTTCAGTGTAGTGAGTGTGGTATTAACATTTGTTCCAATGAGAATTGCGCTGAAATTGATATAATGCTGGGTTTCATTATACCAATGGTAATAATGGAATGTGACAAGTATGCCACTCTTCTGGTCTATGTAGGACTGTATACTAACATTAGGGGCACTAATGACCACTTTGTCCGTGCAGAAGCTTCCAATTGTTGTGTTATAAATAAATCCTGAATAAATTTCAGAGACATTTCCATAATCGTACCCCCTGAAAAGGCTATAGATGCTCATGCCATAGAGCTGGCATCTGAGTTCGTTACTATTGTAGGCCATTAATACGGAAGAATTCACCGCCTGAAATGGACCCATCATTACATCAGGATAGAACTGCGGCTCAACAAAATTCCCCGTATCTGGAAGGCCAGGTGAGGATGAACCAGTCCAATTATATGTTCCATTTCCAAAGGTATTTTGAATTTGAATGCTTAGTGATCCTTCATAATTACTTCCTGAATTGTTAATTGAGATACTGTACCTCTCCATAGACCCAGCTGCAAACCATGAATTCACGTATTGATCCGACTGTGCAGAAACTACTGAAGATGAAACCGGAGAAACAGCTATTAGTGATACCATGAAAACTACAATTATGGTATTACTGAATTTCATAGCTTACTCAACCTCCGGTTCATTTATTGTTAAGTAAGAGTAAGATGAACCCACTCTATAAATAATTTTAGTTCCCCAAAAAAGTGTGTTGCATATTTCAATAAGCATTTGTCATCTTCAACTGTAGATCCAATTGTGGCTTAAGGCAATCTCCTGAAACACGGATTCAGAATTGCTGCCTTTATTCTTTCCTCCTTTGCCCTCTTCAAACCCGAGAAATATATCTCAATGTTCCATCTTTTTTTGAGGCCTTTGGAATCATTAGAATCTTCCCCTAATGTCTTGCCTGTCCGTCTTACTATTAGCGCCCTCTCAGGATGATCCTTTTGCGAGCGTGGATGCATTCTTATTTCATGAAATCAGGGTTTCAGAATCAAATTGGTTGAATATTGCCTTTGAGTCATATCTCTTTTCATTGATATTGACCTTTTTCCAGAGAACCTAGAGAATACGTTAGCAATTTCCTCCAGAATTCGGAAAGATGTGCCAAACATTGCCCTTATCTTTGCAAGAAACTATGCCCAAAGAAAAGCTTAATAAAAAAAGGAATGATACTGTATTGTGTCCGTTAAAACAATGATATACATAACAATAACATTGCTTGCATTACTACCAGCCGTTTGGGGTTTTTTCCTTGTTATTTCCCCAATTTAAATTGGTTGAATTATCATGCCATCACATCCATTTCTAAAACAGGTATTCTCACTTAAGGAACAGATAGGTTTTACATCAAAATTTAAGTCAGATCATTCATCCTCAACATGCATTGTAATTTCTGGAATGGGCGGATCAGGCGTTGCTGGAAGAATATTTGCAGAAATGTATTCTGCTAAACCAGTTATAGTTGTAGATTCATATGAACTTCCAGAATTCGTCAACAAAAGTTATTTTTTTGTCGCTGTAAGCTACTCTGGCAACACAGAAGAGACCCTAAATACAGTGAGGGAGGCGAAAAAAAGAGGGATACAGATCCATTCTATCACCACTGGAGGAGAACTGGAATCTTTGAGCGATGAATGTATCAATGTTCCAAAAGGATTGCAACCGAGAGAGGCAATAGGTTACCTTTTGATGCCACTGGTGAATTCATTTCTGGACATCAATAACGAAGAGATTGAGAAAACACTGAAGCTACTTGACGCCCTTGAATCAAATTCATCTCCCACCTGGAATCTTGCCCAGAAAATAACGGACAGTGGTAAGATTCCATACATTTTATCCTGGGAGCCGTTTAAAGCAATGAGTTACAGGTTTAAAACACAGTTCAATGAAAACTCCAAGATGTTTGCGGTCAGTCACACTTTGTCTGAGCAGAATCACAATGAATTGGTTCCGCTTTTGATGAATGAAGAAATGTCTTCAAAGTTCTTCTTCATAGTCATTGAAGGTGCCGAGTCAAGAAACACAAATAGACTTGAATTAGTTGAAAAAGGAAGTGGTTTGAGTTTTGTCCATATAGTTCCAAAGGGAGATAGTCAATTCCAGAAACTCTTTTATCTGCTTCATTTTATAGATTTTGTTACAGTTCAAGCCGCTGTGAACAGGTCAATTGATCCGGAAGACGTAAAAGTTTTGGAAAATTTAAAGAATGAACTTAAGAAAATTAAATAATATCACTGTTTCCGGAAGGGAGGATTCGTAAAATTTCTTCAGCATCTACATCCATTTTTTTCGCAATATCTCTGGCAACTCTGTCTCTCTTTGTGTTGCCGGGGATGATAGTGATTCCTTCATTATCTTCTCTAAAAGGAGAGATCATTGGAATTTTCATATTCTTAATTTCTTTGAGAGAGATTGTTAACTTGAGTGGGAGATTGAAAAGATAGTTCCTCTTCCCCCTTACAATCCAGGAACCTTTTCTAACGTATTGTCCAGATTCTGGTGTCTTACTTACCTGGAGTGGGGTTACCCAGTACGCTGAACCTGATGAGAGACCATTTTGCCATGCCCTGGAGAAACTGACTGCAAATGCTGCTGCTTCATTGATCTCCTCCTCAGTAATCTCTGAATTATTCTCGTTTCTAATAACAGTGCTTGGGGCACCGTACATATCTGCGTGTACATAAATATCCCTTTCTCCCATATGTTTCTTCACCACTTTTTCATTGGTATCTGTATTTTTGCCGGATATCACAAGATGCTCATTTTTTGTGTAAAACCAATGGTAGTTTTCAAACCAGAGTCTCTGTCTTTGTGCTTTTTTGGAATCCTGCTCCCTTACCAGTCCTTTAAGTGAGTTTTGAAGCGCTTCTCTTGCCCCACCGATCCTTTCAAGATAATCCTTGGATGAGTTGTAGTATCTTGTCATATTCTCTCCTGCTGATTTATCATAGAACAGTTCCAGCTCCATCCCATTTTCTGCCTTTAATCTTAAGACTTTCTTTGCCTTATCTTTTGAAATTAATGTGAATTCATTTCCATCTATTTTTAAGCTGGTATCATCTGACTTTGCTCCAAAATTGATTAATTTTGATATAGTCTGAAAGTTTGATGCTATGAAGTTGCCATTTTCTCTGTCTCTTGCTGAAAGCTTTTCATACTCGGCTATTGTTCTTTCCTGACTTTCAGTAATTCTTTTAATCTTAATGTTGACCGGACTTTCTGTGGGTGCTGACTCCAACATGGCGCACAGGAGATCGTTAAAATTGTCGAACTCCTTACTCACTTCCATTTTCAAAAAATTAAGCCTTATTGGAGAACCCATTTCTAGATCTTCATAGAAGTATCCCTTATTTTCCTCCGTTTCCTTTAAGCAAATTTCTAACTGTGCTTGTAAAATCTCAAGTTTATCAAAAGCTTCCGCTGATTTCAGATCCTTATGGATATTGGCCCGATATAATATCTCTTCAGAAAATTCTCCACCCAGATTAAATCTGGTTGCGAGTGTTTGAACTAATGATGCTTTACTTTCCGATAACACTTTTTTCTTTTCCCCTTCTGTCATAGAAAGTGGATCTGTTAAGGATGGGGGCAAATATTTTTCCCCCTTTATAATTTTTCTGTTCCTCCATTCCCTTGGATAAAAGGCATATTCAATTATATCATCTTGAAGAATTATGAGGTTCCCCTCCCTGAACAACTCCATCACAATCGAATAGCCGTTGTACATGTCTATTCTTACAACCCTGTCGAAATTAATCTGGTAAATATCTTTTATTTTTTTATCTGAAAGTCTCTTCCTGAGAAACATTGCAAGACTACCGGCCTCCTGCCCCCTTTCAGCGTCCATCAGACTGAGTCCTTTAGTGATATCAATATAGAATGATCCTTTCTTCAATTCTTGATTGTGAATTTGGAGAATAAATTTACCTCCGCCCAATTCGTAAATCTTCTTTATGAATGAATCTGCAATGAATTTCCTGTAATTTTTAATGAATGCATAAATATCAAGTGAACTTTCCTTATCTTTCAACGGATTGTAATATTGAAAAAGTAAAAAATGATTGCCCTATATTAGGGGTTTCAATTGTTGATATGAATAATTCCTCCATATTCAAAACTTACTTTTTTGGATAAAGTTTATGCTTTATATTTCCATTTTAGGATGGATATATTGGCCAAAGATTAAATGCTAAGAATGATGGAGAAATGGAATCATGGAGAATATTGACGTTAAAATTCAAAAGCTCCAGAATGAGGTTGAATATGAAAAGATGATGCCTCCTGGGAACTGCGTAAAAATTGCAAAAATGGAAATGGAGTTAGCCAGACTTTACCAATCCAATGGCGATGGGAGCAGTGCAAAACAGACACTAGAAGATGCGAGGAGTGTAATTTCCAGCCCTCAATGCCCAAGATCCAGACAGAAGCGTCAGATTGAGAAAGAATTGAATCAAATAATAGGAGTTTCTGTGATCAATGGAAATCCAAATTACGTGAGATTTCCTCTGATTCTTAGGTACAGTGGTTTAATTATTCTTATACTCGGTTACCTTGCAATTTACTTGCTTAATTTTTTCGGAATAATAACAAATGCAAATACTGAAACTGTATTGATTTACGTGATATTCGCAATCAGTTTAGCTTCAAGTTTTATAATAAGAAATTTGTATATGAGGCAATTTAGGAGAAGGCTGTGAATTCACGACAGTTTGTCAATGGCATTTTTTAAGTCTTCCAGTATATTTTCAGCGTCCTCTGTTCCAACAGACAGCCTCACTGTATTGTCGCCGATCCCGACCAGTTTAAGTTCCTCCTGAGACAATGATCTGTGGGACATTGTTTTGGGATGTGATATTACTGAATGAACACCGCCCAAAGTGTTGGCTGCTTGTATGATTTTTAGATTTTTAAAAAATTCATTGTGCCTTCCCTTCAGATTTTCAATATCAAAAGTGATGACTCCCCCATAACCTATTAGGACATCTCTGGAATAATTAAAGTCGGGGTGTGAATCCAGCCCTGGATAATTTACATTGCTGACACCTTTAACAGTTTGAAGATTTCGTGAAACACTTATTCCATTTTTGTTGATTTCTTTCATCCTGAGACCTAGAGTTTTGAGTCCTCTTATTATTAAATATGCTGTATTTGGGTCCATATTTGTTCCGAGAGTCCGCCTCAATTTATCAACCTCAGTCAGCAATTCAAGACTTCCGGATGCGCTCCCCCCAATTGTATCATTATGCCCTGACATAAACTTTGATAGACTGTTGATGACAATATCTGCTCCAAGTGAGTGTGATCTCAAATTCAACGGTGTTGAGAATGTTGCATCGCAGATGAGTTCGCCTCCAAAATCGTGAACTCTTCTTGCTATTCTCTCTATATTATATACCCTCAGGGATGGATTTGATATTGTTTCTATGAAAACTGTGGCTTTTTCATTTATTTGATTCAACAAATTTTCTGTTCCAGGTTCGCTGATAATATTCTTGATGCCCCAATTTGAGAGAAAATCCCTGATAAATCTGGAAGACCTTGCAAAACTGTCAATTGTAGTTATTACTCTATCTCCCGGCTTTAAAAGTGCCATTAAGGTTGTTGTTATCGCTCCCATTCCGGAAGAGAAACAAACTGTTGTTTCAGTTTCTTCCAGTATTGAAATTTGCCTGCAGAGTTCCTCCACAGTTGGATTGGCTTCCCTGCCATACCTGTATTTTTCTCCCTGAGGAATTGCATACGAACCGGTCTGAAAAATAGGGAATGTTAAAGGGTAGGCAGGCTCTATTACATTATCCCTAATTGGTGTTTTATCTGAACTCAACCTTAACTCCCTCCCCGGTACTTGATTGAATTAGTTTCACCTTAATATTCTTACCTGAAAAGTATTCTGCTACGTACCTTTCAATCTTCTCTGTGGATTCTCCGCTTCTGTAAAACACAATAATGGAAGGCCCAGCACCACTTAATGTCGCTCCCAGCGCACCATTCTTTAGGCAAATTTCCCTTATTTCATAAAAAAAGCTGTATTTTTTTGACCTTGCAGGCTCTACAATGTTGTCATTGCAACCAAATTTTATAAGTTCCTCTGAGCCCGTTTGCAGTCCCATCAGTATTGAATTGGAATATCTCAAATTAAAAAGTGAGTCTCTAAAATGAACAGTTTTTGGTAGCAGGGCCCTATTCTGTTTCGTTTTATCACTTTCCTGAATTTCAGGGACAATCAATAAAAAGGAAATTTTTCCTGAGACTTTTACGCTGGAGAATATTAGGGGAGAATCCGAATGGACTACGCTTAGATTGCCAGTTACGCTTGCAGCTACATTGTCCTTGTGGTCTGAACCTGAAATAAATTTTTCACCCTTCGAACTGATCTGGATTAGTTCTTTATCACTTACTTGAATATCATACAGAAAACTTATTGCTTTGCAGATTCCAACTTCAAGCGCACCGCTGCTTCCCAGTCCCTTGCCAATGGGAATGGTTGAATTGACTCTAACGCTTAACTTATCAGCAATTCCGAATACTGATGAAACGTATTTGGTCATGTATGTTATAAGATCCCCGTCCGTAGAATTATTATCAATTTTTGACCATTGTCTGTTTCCACTGCTAGAGTTGGTCAATTTGGAAATCTCAACATCGGTGTAAAATGCGTTGAGGCATAGACCAAAAGAGTCGAACCCTGACCCAAGATTAGCAGATGAACAATACGATCTGGCCGCAACTTTTTCCATAACTTTGGAAAACGGCTTAAGTTTTTAATATTATGATATGTAAAATTACTCAGAATAATTTATCTTTTTTCCTTCAGGACATTTATGAGTAACATTTTATCGTAATCTGCTTTAAATTTTATTTTCTTTGACTTGAGGATTTTTCCTATCTTTTCACCAATTTCGTGAATGTTCTCACTTGGTGACAACCTGCTTATAATCATTTCTTTCCTATCTGTTGGGAAAATAATTGATAGGTCAGTTTGATCTGAATAGAAGCCAATGGGCTTTTTCCCGTTTCTGATCTCCCTTAAATTTAATTCATATTTTACAACTACCTGCTGTTCATCTTCTGGCAATAATTTTTTCTCTCCTTTCACGAGCTCAAAAGTCTCCTCAAAGGCCTTTTCAAAAATTTTCCAGTCGAAATTCTCATCGAAATAGAAATGGATGGACCAGTTTTTCACAATAGCATATTTCCGTATTTTATAACTATTTTGCCATGATTTCCCTTTTCACTAAGAAATGCAACTAACTCCTAAATTTAAAATCTCCGCAAGTGAGTAAGCCGTAAAGCCTCTGATGGAGAAAATATCAGTGTTTCGGCAATGTGAACTTTTTAATATCTAAGATAAATAACTGTGCAAAGCTCTGTGGTGTAGTGGTCAAGCATAGTGGGCTCTGGACCCGCCGACGGCAGTTCGAATCTGCCCAGAGCTATTCTTTTCAATTAAGTGTAAATAGTTTATAAAAATTAGCGGTTATGGAAACGGGTGACGAAAACAAGGAAAATCCCAAATTTAAGTTCTGTGATCTTCTGGGAGAGGAGATCAGGGCTGATTCAGTCTATTTTAAGTATGAAGCAAGCGTTAATCTGGCATTATCGTCCCTGGGACTGGCTATCTCTACAGGTAGCCGTGTAAATTTTACAAGAGAATTACTGGAAATGGCGGATAAACTTCATGAAAATCTAACTGATTCAGATGTCGTCCTCTCCGATGATCACAGAAAGAAGTTAAATCACGCAGATGACGTTTGGCTGGACCTTAAATCAAAAATGAACGCGGGAGATGTCAGGGCAGCCTACCTGTTAGCGGCAAGCAGCCATGTTTCAAATGCGTACGGTTATCTTTCCGCACTGTCAGATGATGAAAGATTCAAAGACCTTATCAGTGAATATAACCTGAAATATCTTTCGAAATTGAGCGTTTTTATTTACAGGGAAGCCATTGGCCACGTTATGCTTTAGGCAGGTTACTTACGTAATCCTCAAATTTCCTCTGATCCTTTACAAACCTGATAACTGAACTAGTCTCTCTGTAATAGTCTGTTGTCACCCTGTCGTAAGTAATCTTGTCGATAACCTTCTCTTCCAATAGTTTCTCGCCATAATTTCTGTTCAGGAAGCCACTCGCATCTTTGACTTCATTTTTACCAAATTGTTTTCCATAAATATTAAGTGCATCCAGAAAAGTTATCATAGAACTGCTGTTCGTATAAATTGCCCCGACAATACTCTCGCTTTTTTTCAATGTTTCCGCCAGGTCGTCCATATGAGTTGGGCAAACTCGTCCTGCCCTTGGAAATTTTTCAACTCCATTCTTAAATGAGTCTTGAAGAAGAGTGATAAAGTTATCTCCCTCTCCTCCAAAAACAAATGATAATCTTACAACCAAATGATTCTTTACAAGAGTGGCATTGTCTTCTCCAGTTCTCCTTGTCCTGAAATACTGATTTGTGCCGTAATGAACGTTTACTGATGAAAAGTACACGAGTCTCTGATTCTTGTCAATCCTCTTAACTTCTGCTGCAACGTCCTTTATTCCTTTAACGTTGACATTGAATGATTCCTGTTCATCGTTAGAGTATGAATTACTGCAATAGTATATTGTATCATAATTCTTGACTAATGGAATCAATTTTTCAGAATCAGCCACATCTCCTTCAATCCATTTAAATTTGTCATAACCTTCATTTTGTATTTTATGTCTTGAATAATAGTCAATTTGCTCGTATTCGAGCCGTTTCATCAGATTCCTTCCAACGTATCCGCTTCCACCTATGAACAGTGCTTTCATCCTGACTGAATGATTACAAGTAAAATATATTTTTGGAAAATTCTTATACCAGTTAGTCTGACAATTTAGTCTAAAATAATATGAGGAAATGAATTTGAATAAAATTTAGGTCGACTTTTGATTGTATTTAATCATTTCCCGCTAAAAATCCAGGTAAAATACAATTAGGTAATCGCAGTCAATGGGCGATAAATATCAAGATTTTTTTTCAAAAAATTCGGAAAATTATAGGAACAGCATGAGTCATAAGAAAGGCAAGGACCTGGATATCCTTTTGAAGATGATAAACACCAAAAGTACCGATATCTGTCTTGATCTGGCTTCGGGAACTGGTTTCACTGCAGTCAGGATCGCCCCACTTTCAAAACACGTCACAGCATACGATGGAACTGATAAGATGCTGGAACGTGCGATGGATGTTGCAAGAGAGGAGGGAGTGAAGAATATATCATTTGTCGTAGGAGACGTGGAAAAACTTCCGTTTGAAGACAATAGTTTTGATGTTGTTGTTTGCAGAAGGGCAGCACATCATTTCAAGAATAAAAACAGATTTCTTTCGGAATCCTTCAGAGTATTAAAACCAGAAGGAAGATTCGGGTTAGTTGATTTTGCGGAACCTTGCAAAGATAACGAAAACTTATTCAATGAATTTGAACGTTTAAGAGATCATTCACACGTTAAGGCCGAGAAGGTATCCTCCTGGAAGGAGATGATTGAAAGAGAAGGGTTTAGAAATTTAAAAACGGAGGAAATTCCAGACAAAATACCCTTTGAGAAATGGTTATCTCCAATTAATCCCGATTCTGAAGAAGGTGTTTCATGTATTGAATTTGTTGAAAGGCATAAGGAAGATGACCTTCAAAAAATGAATTTTGACAAAGAAAAAATGGAGATTATAAAAGAAAGATTTGTGATAGTGGCAATCAAGCCATAATATTGAAATAAACCTGTGGAATTTGATAAGATGGTGTTGAATAACATTTATATTGTCCCTCACGGAGATGAATTGATAGATCTGCCCAACGAAGAGAGCAGGATAATGTCAAACCATATCAGGGAGGTCGCAAAAAACGAAAATGCAGATGTGATTTTGATAATCTCTCCTCACGGGATAACACTCAGAAATAGTATTGCAGTTATTAATACTGAAAATTTTTATTCAAATACAAAACTGAAGGGATTGACAGTTGATTTCACTGCAAAAAATGAGAGGGAGTTGACTGAAAGTATTATCAATGAAATTCCTGATCTGTGCGAGGAATTAAGATTTTCAACCTACTCAGGAGAACTGAGCACATTTCCTCTGGATTTTGGTACAAGTATTCCACTCTATTTTTTTAAGCAGAGAAGGATTGTTGTAATCGGTCAACCCCGAATCGATGATAGAAAGCGACTTTTTGAATTTGGAGAGAGTCTATTTTCAATTGTGAATAAATACAAGAGTAATGTTTCCATAATATTCAGCGCCGATCAGGCTCATACACACTCCAAAAACGGGCCTTACGGATATTCTCCCTTGGCAAAAAAGTATGAAGATTTTGTAATTGGAGCTCTTAAGGAAGGAAAAATGGAAGTGATGAGAGATATCCCTAAAGAATTTATAGAGTCAGGGAAACCGGATAGCTACTGGAACCTTTTGATCCTTTCAGGACTTCTCAAAAGTTCAGGAAAGAAAATGGAGTATGTTTACAATTACGTTCAGGTTTATTTTGGAATGATGCTGGCAAGATCGGTTTAATTCTAAAAACGTTAAAAAGAGAGAATAATTGGAATATATGTTTTAATAATTCGAAGTGATTTAAGTAAGAAAGAGATGATTAGACTCGCCGCAAAAGCCAAGCTTCCAACACTGGCTGGCTATTTTGATATTTATACATTTGAAGATGATGTTGCCAATGAAAATGCAGTAATTGTTAAGGGTAATCTAGAAGCCAAAGAGAATGTTCCAATGAGGATACATAGTGAATGTTTGACGGGCGATGTGTTTGGTTCCAAAAGATGCGACTGCAGGGATCAGTTATTGAAATCACTTGTTTACCTTGGAGAGCAACCATACGGTCTTCTTATCTACCTGAGGCAGGAAGGCCGAGGCATAGGACTTGTTAATAAGATTAAGGCGTACAGCCTGCAAGAACAGGGATATGATACTGTGGAGGCAAATTTAAAATTGGGATTACCTGCAGATAGTAGAGACTATACCTATGCAGTGGAGGTTTTGAATTATTTCAGAATAAAGAGCGTTAGGATAATGACAAACAATCCTGAAAAGATTAATTTTCTGGAAAGTAACGGTATCAAAGTTTCAGGAAGAATTGCATTAAAAAGTCAAACTACAGAATTCAATAAATTTTACCTACTGACCAAGAAGGAAAAAATGGGACATCAAATCTGATTTCAAAATTAGAAAAATTTTTTACCGTTAAAGTTCTATTTGCTCATGCCACAGATAAATGCATATATAACCAATGCACCCGAGGGTGGAATAACCTTCAGTAATGTAAACATATCAAATGAAGAAGGCAACGTGTCCCTTCGCCCGGTACTAACGGGAATATGTGGCACAGATAGGGGGATGGTTAAAGGAGCACTCTCCTTTGCTTATAACCCGAAAGGATACGATTTCGAAGTGATCGGTCACGAGTCTCTATGCCAGGTTATAGAATCACAATCGAATCTTTTTAACAGGGGAGATTTGGTGGTTCCAGTTGTAAGAAGGCCTGGGGAATGCCCAAACTGCAAAATTGGTAGACCGGATAACTGTTCAGATGGAAACAAGCATGAGGCAGGAATCACCGGTCTTCACGGTTTTATGAGAGAGAGTTTCAAGGAATTCGACTATAATCTCGTAAAAGTTCTGGATGACGATTTGGGAGAAGTGGCAGTACTTACAGAGCCCATGAAGAATGTTGTAAAGGCCTTCGAAGTTTTTGATATAGTGAGAAAACGATCTATTTTTGAAAATGAAGAATCTACATTTCTCGGTAAAAATGCGCTTATTATCGGTACAGGAAATGAAGCTTTTCTTTATGCATTTTTGTCGGTGGACTATGAATTCAAAACATATATGGTTAACAGGCATCCAATAGGAGAAACGGAGACAGAACTCTGCAGTACGTTTGGGATTGACTTTAAGGACTCCTCGAAGGAACCAAACTTCCCTGAGGATTTTAAAATCGATCTGCTTGTTGATACCAGCGGAGACCCGGGGACGATTTTCAGATATATCAGGAAAATGAATCATAATGGAGTTGCTATTCTGTTCGGCACAAACGGGAAGGCACCAGCCACTGGGGTTGATGGAGAAGATATTGACTTTATTGTTGAAAGAAATATCACACTTGCAGGATCAGTTGATGCGGCAAAGATACATTATCTTAAAGGGCTGGATTATCTATCAAAATGGAACAGAAGATATAACGGAATTATGAAAAAAATGATTACAAACACTTTCAAGCCGGGGGATTTAGATCTCTTCAGTAAAAAGCCAGCTGGTGAAATTAAAAGCGTCATAAAGTGGAACTGAAAATGGAAACAATCATCTTTGACGGAAAAGCATTTTCCAAACAAATAGATGAGCAAACTCAAAAGCTTACCGATAGGTTTCAAAGTATTCAGGGAAGAAAGCCCAGATTGTTGATTGTCGACCCTGCAAACACAGAAGAATCAATGATTTATGCAAGGAGCAAATCCAAAAAGGGGATGAAACTGGGGATAGAAACTATAATACTGTCACTTGGTGGACCATCGGGAGATTACGAACCGCTCCTAGAACTTGAAAAATATATACTGAAGGATGAGCCTGACGGTATTTTTGTGGAGAGGCCATTACCCTCGTGGTTAAACCAGGACAGTCTTGAAAACACAATTCCACAATATCTGGATATAGAAGGTACATCCTCCTGTATGCAGGGAAAGAACTTGAACGGTAACCCGCATGTTATTCCGGCAACCGCTGAAGCTGTTCTCAGAATTATTGAGTATCTCGGAGGAAGATATGGAAACGATGTTTGCATTGTTAGCAGAACAAACACCATAGGAAGACCATTAGCAATGGCATTGCTTAACAGGAATTATACAGTAACGGTTTGCCACAGTAAAACCCAAAATATTTCAAAATTCACATCCTCTGCTGGAATAGTTGTCTCTGCTACAGGTAAGCCTCTATGGCTGGGGTCTGAGCAAATACGGGAGGGGGCGGCAGTTATTGATGTTGGCATAGTTCAAGTTGGTGACAAGATTGTTGGAGACGCAAACCGCGAACAATTGATGGGAAAAGCCGCTTTCCTGACACCAGTTCCGGGAGGAGTTGGTCCAGTTACAACTTCCATAATAATGGAAAATCTGATCCGTCTGTGCCTGGATAGGATCGAAGACAGGTTTCAAACATAAGGAATACTATCAGTTCAACATATTTTACAAATAATTAATTAACAGGATAAACAATATCTTTTTATGGCTATGAACAGGACTGATAAAATACAGAATTTTTTAAAACACCATATAAATAATAAGAAGGCAATCCTTGGAGTTAGTGGAGGTATAGACAGTTCTCTGGTCCTTATGCTGCTTAAGAATTCTATTCAACCTGATCAGATAATGGCAGTGTTCATGCCAGAGATATATACATCAGAAAAAGACAAGAATGATATAATACAATTGGAGAACGCGTCTGGAATTCCCATAAAAAATGTCTATATAGATAACTTCGTAAAATCATACGAATCTATCCTGGAGATTAAGGATAAGAAACTGTTGGGCAACATAAAATCCAGAATCCGGATGACCATTTTGTACTATTTCGCAAACAAGGAGCAGGGAATTGTCGTGGGAACAACAAATTTGACAGAGTACATTACGGGATATTACACCAAATTTGGGGATGGAGGATGCGATATCGAACCACTGCTGCAGTCCACTAAAACAGATGTAAGATCAATGTCCAAAGAAATTGGTGTTCCACTGCCCATAATCAGAAAACTACCATCTGCAGGTCTGTGGACTGACCAGTACGATGAAAGAGAATTGGGTTTTTCTTACGATGAACTTGATTCAGAAATCGAATATTTTCTCTCAAATAAAAAATTTAATGATTCTATAGCTGGGAGGAAATTGAAAAGCCTTTATGAAAACAGCGCTCACAAGAGAGTGATGCCTCCCAGACCGGAAATGGATCTATAATGGCCATACAGGGCTCTAACTTTTTTGAACTGAGTTTTCTGCTCATCATTGCCTCATTTTCTATCCCAATAGCACGAAAGGCCTCACTGGTTGAGATTCCAATACTTATAGCACTTGGTCTTTTATTTGGCCCGGGCCTCGGGTTGATCACACATGGCTTTGCAGAGTATATGGTTCAGGATTTTGCGGGATTTGGAATTGGCATACTCGGTTTGGCAGTTATACTTTACTATGAGAGCCACAACATAAATTTTCGTGTAATGAGAAAATATCTTGCAAGCATTGTTTCGCTTAACACACTGGGAATGGTTGTGACATCAATAGTTGCCGGATTATTCTTTTCGCTACTCACTGGTGCTCCGTTCATGATTGGGTTCCTGTTTGGGGCTATAATTTCACCTACAGATCCTTCCACCCTGTTGCCATTATTTAAGAAGATAAAGATCAAGGACGACTACTCTGGAACGTTGATAGGGGAGAGTCTCTTCAATGATCCGCTGGCAATTATACTTGTTACACTTGCGATATCATTCATTTATCCTTACTCTTCCTATTCCACTCTATTCAATTTCCTAGGAAATCATTTTGGACTTTTGCCAAGTATTCCCTTGTTTCTGATTTTACAGATTGCTGTCCCGGCAGCAGTCGGATTGTTCCTTGGGTTTATCATAGTTTATCTCAACAAACTTCTGAATTTCGAAAATCTCATAGTCGGTCTCCTTCTTGGAGTAATTCTGTTTGAACTTGCATCTCTTGAACTCGTTGGGATAACCCCATTTCCCGCGATTATTGCAACGGGCGCAATAGTTGGAAATTTCACAGACAAGAGTATATTCTGGTCCAGAGAGTCAAACTTCCAGGAGAATCTATCATTCCTTGCACAGGGTCTGATATTTATTCTGGTAGGATCACTCATAACATTGAACGATATCACCGGGTATCTGATGCAGGGCCTTTTCCTGGCGTTGATAATAATATTTGTGGTAAGACCCGTTGCCGTGTTCCTGTCTCTTCCTCCGTCACGGAAGAACAAATCAGGACCAACTAAGAATTGGAGAGTCAGAGCATTTATTGCACTTTCAGGTCCAAGGGGTGTGGTATCAGTTGTGGAAGCCACTGTACCCTTAACTGTAGGCATACTATCCGGGAATGGCCTTCTCCTGAGATGGGGACCTGTCATAGAAATAGATGTTGCATTTATTGTGTTGATTTCCATACTGCTGCAGACCATATACTTGCCATATGTGGCTGGAAAATTACTGCCTACAGACGCAACTCAAACCTGAATGAGTTCTGGGAGGTCTAAACTCTGGAATACCTTCCTCCTGTCCTTGTAGAACTGGTTGACCATGTAATAGAAGTCCTTGTAGTTCGATATTCCCTTTTCTATCATTTTTTCCAGAACTTGAGTTCTAATATCTATTTCCTGCTCAATGTCGGATTCATACTTCCCTTCCTTGTCTGCAATTTTACGCATTGAATAGCTGAAACCTGAGTAAGTTTGGGTATCCGACATATCATTCAGACCGAATGCGTTGTTTATAACGATATCATTTGATATTTCGTCCTGCCCTGCAATTTCTGAGATTGTCTTTATTCTCCTCCTCGAACCTCTCTCATCTACTATATTTTGCAAGATTATTACGACATCCAGCGTCAGAAGAAGGTTTCTGGGTATATTAATTGGTTTAGATTCCATCCTGTGTATAAACGTGCTTATATCATCTGCGTGGAATGTTCCGTAAACATATCTACCAATGGACATTGCCTGAAAGAGTGTGAATGCTTCTGCCCCTCTCACCTCCCCCACAATAACGTAGTTCGGCCTCTGCCTCATGGTCACAGTCAAAAGGTCGAACATATCGATTTCCCCGGATCTCTTTCCGGTTTCTGGATCAAGCTTGCCGTATCCTGATCTTGTGACCATGGGTACCCAGTTCTCGTGTATCAGGTTGATTTCCCTTGTGTCCTCAATGGATACAATTTTCTTTGAAGCGGGTATAAACAAAAGTATGGCGTTCATCAGGGTAGTTTTACCGGTAGCGGTTCCACCAACCACCATTATATTTCCACCATACTCTGTTAGAACCCATAGGTATGCAAACACTCTGGTGTTGCAGAGTGATCTTTGAATTAGATCCAGAGGCGTCATTGGTTCCTCCCTGAATTTTCTTATCGTGAATGAGGATCCCTTGTTTGTGATATGTTTCCCCAATGATGCAGAAATTCTTGAGCCATCCTCGAGAGTAGCATCGACGATTGGATTTGCAATTGAGATGTGTCTGCCAACATCCTGCAATATCTTTTTGACAAAAGCCTCAAGTTCAAGAGCATCTTCGAAAATTACATTTGTTGGAATGTAACCAAAAGATCTGTGGAAAACGAATACTGGGACTCCTGGGGCATCGCACGATACATCCTCTACATTTGGGTCTTTCATCAATGGTTCTATCTTTCCAAAACCTTTGATATCCCTCTCGACGTAATATGATAAACTGTCCAGTTCTTCACTTGTGAATGAATTTGTCATTCTCAGTGCACGTATGAATTGTGGCACGGCATCCCTTTTGGATACTGCTTCTGTCTTGTAATTGTCCGGATTTGTAATTTCGGTAAAGAATTCATCCCTATATTTTGCGTATAATCTGAGAACTCTTTCTCTCAATTCAGGTTCAATTACTTCATACCTGAATATGGTGGCTCCCCTGTCAAAATAAACTCTTGAAAATACAGTTCCAGGCACTAATTCTGTGAAAAACCTGTCTTCACTTGACCTCTTCTGGTACTTTGCAGCAGTTGTGGATTGCCTTACCAGGAATTTTCTCTTCCCTGACTTCTTTTTTGTCTTGGAAAAAAGGGCCACCTACATCACCCCAATTATTCCCAGTACAACTATGCTTATCATCACCAAAATTCCTGACATCAATGCACCTGAAGTTAGCCTTCCATCCCTGAAAACACCAGATATCAGCCCAGAGGCAGCACTCTGTACAATGACCCCTGCACTGAACAATCTCTCGATCTGGAAAAACGAATTTGCGGAACCGATTGATAACACTCCCCCTGAACTTCCCCCCGATAGGCTCCCGCCTGATATTTGTGGAAAAAAGAATGTGTCCAACATCACTATCACAAACAGGAAAACGCCAAATGACGTGGCAAGAGTTGTTGAATAACTTCTCATATCTGCAAATCTGCTCTCTCTCATCAAGTAGGTTTGAGTTGTAAAACTTGACACAAGGGAAATTACGTCTGAAGTATTGCTTCCTGATTCACTTGCCTTTTTTATAATTTTTCCAACTCGTATTATGGATGTTGACTTTAGTCGCTTTCCAAAGTCATTCAAAGCCGTTTCCACAGGAATTCCAAGTTTTATCATCCCAGCCAGATGTTCAATCTCCGATGAAAGGGGACCATAGTTATTTTCTGAACTCCTCAGTATGGCTTCTGACATTGGTGTTCCGAAATTTGTATGCCCCGCGAGGTCCCTCAAAAAATCTGGTAGCCTTCTTTCAGCTTCTTCAATTCTCTTTATTCTAGCGAAATCTGTAAGTCCAAATGGAAAGAATACAACAATCATTGCTATGGAAGCAAGAATTAACGGGTGGTCCAGCGGATCTAATGCTGGATACTTGAAAAAGTAACCGAAGAAGAATGCTGCTACAAGCGCCGTGACTGAAAAAGTAAAAGCAAGGTACCTGATTTCGACTCCGCCTACCTCGTATCTCATACATCCACCTCTCCAATGGTGCTGCTCAGTATAAGTGCAAACATTATCGCTATAACTGGTATTATCAAAAACACTATAAGATACAGAACCGTTAGGGTCTCGGACCCTTCTCCCGGTATAACGGATGTTACTGTTCCTATGATGACCATGAGTATGAGTGGAAACATTATACCAACTATGATATAACTCTCCGCGAGAACCGAAAGAGACTCTGTGTTTCTCTTAATCAAAGTGCTTAATTCAGTCTGGTACTGCAGTGCTTTCTGCTTGAAGTATTCCTTCAGATCCCCTCCAGACGTTTGAGTTGTTATAATACCCTGCAAAAATTCAGAGAATCTCTGTGAAGGAGTGTTTGAAGCCCCTTCCTTGACCGCATTTATGATGTCTTCTCCAAAAAGCCTTGTTGAAACGGATATACTCTTGGCTTCCCTGGCCAGTTCTCCGTATTCCTGACTGTTTGCCAATTCGTAGATAATATTTTCTACAGGCATGTCTGCAGATGCCATGGTCGCAATGTATCCCATTGCCAGTGGTAAAACTGCATCTATTTTTTTCTTTCTTGTGTTCGCCACAGAATTTGGGAATTCAGAAAGGAGAGCAAAATAGATTATTACCATCATGAACCAGATCGCAAATGCCATAATTGTAAAATCTGGGAATTTTAACACAAAAATATCGACTCCCACAATGCTCACTGCTATGAAAATAATCGCACCAAGCAATCCCCTTGAGAAATACTCTATAGCATCCATCGGAATCTTTGCCTTTCTCAAGCTTTCATCCATTTTGTTAGATGTCATGTATTTTTGAAGTACATTTCCGAAGATTTTGACGGCTGCTACATCGAAAAATCCCGGTGCAGGTAGGATTACTTTGGGTTGTTTTGGGTTGAGTTTGTTGTTTAGATTCTGAAAGAATGACGGTTTGGTATTTTCCTTTTTTATTGAGATTTCCTTTCCTTCTTCCATTATGCACCACTTGCCATTTTCAAAGCCGTCTCAGGGTCCTTGTAATATATGTTTATGATCCTAGTGATATTGGTGTAGTCAGTGATATTATTTTCCACCATCGCTTCCAGCAGATGCATCCTTTTCTTAAATTCTGCATCAAAGTCTTCCTGTGTCATCTGCTTAGTATCCCTAACCTCATTCAATATCTTACTATACCCTGAAAAAACCTGTCTGTTCTCATTGAAATCATAACTGAACACTCGATTATATAATATTTCTCCTGAATCTGAATCGATGCCGACAATCTCGTCTATTTCCATCAATTTCCTCATATTTCTACTGCCAACCCTCACGAATTTGTTGAAAATTACAACGTTTAGTGAGCTTATGAGAACCCTGGGTATGTTTAGAGGATTAGACTCCAATCTGTTAACCAGCGTTTCCATAGAATCAGCATGGATGGTTGAGTATGCCGTGTGGCCAGTTGAAATTGCCTGAAAGAGTGAGTATGATTCCCTTCCTCTGATTTCCCCAAGAACTATGTATGTTGGCCTCTGCCTCATTGCCATTTTCACAAGTTCAAACATACCAATTGGCGGGTTCTTTTCATCCCTGCTTGATGTCGAGTATATGCTTTCCCTGGTTGATGTAGCTACCCAGTTCTGGTGCATGATATTTATTTCCCTCGTCTCTTCGATGCTGAAGACCTTGGTGTTTGAAGGAATGAACATGAGAAACGCGTTAATTGTGGAAGTCTTACCAACTCCAGGAACGCCTGCAATAATGGCTGATTTTAAGTTCTCAACCACAAACCAAAGATATGCAACAAGTTCAGCTGTTGCTGTTCCATACTTTATCAGTTCAATTGGCGTGAATGGCGTTTCTCTGAACAACCTGAATGTAAAGGCTGATCCCTTGGTAGATATTTCATTACCATAGGTTAATTGAATTCTATGACCCTGAGGAAAAGTGCCGTCGATAATGGGTTCATTCATTGATACCTCCTTCCCACACATTTGAGCCAGTCTTACAACATAGGAATCCAAATCCTTTTCTGAATCAAAGACTACGTTTGTCTTAAGAGATCCGTGTATCTTATGCTCAATAAATATGGGGACGCCAACACCGTTGCACGACACATCCTCAACCAGTGGGTCCCTTATTACTGGCTCGAGTGGTCCAAATCCCTCATAGTTCCTCTTGATGTAATATTTTATCTTGTCAGTTGTTCTTCTATTCAGTTTGTACTTTCTGCCCTTTAAATAGGCATCTATGACTCTTTCAATCGTTAAGGTGCTGAGATCGTCAGGGAGGTTTTTTGTGTTTTTTACTATCTGTTCCATGTTTTTTGAGATTCTCTTCAAAAGTTCATTTTCATCGGATGACATAACGGGTTCATTCACCACATACATAGCTTCCATAGTGTTTGGATTCCATGATATTTCTACAGATACAGTCTGCGGGATTATAGTATATTCATCCAAAACTTCATATCTACCTACTGATGGTACATCTAATTTGCGCTCTTCTCTAATTTGCTGAGTTGATGTTGCAGGAAGTTTTTTGCTTCTGCTCTTCAGGGAAGGGAAAAGAGGCATTTAATACATCCAATGTAACTAATATATTAAATTTTGTGATTTTGACTTTGAAAATAATGCCCCCAGTTCGCAAAATTTTATAGACAGAACCTAATCACCCCACAGGGCTGGTAGATCAGAGGTAGATCGCTTCCTTGGCATGGAAGAGGCCAGGGGTTCAAATCCCCTCCAGTCCATTAACAAATGTGCAGGGATTGCTGCGGTTTGAACTCTTTTAGAATTTAGGTTTTTCTACTGAAATTTCCTCAGATATCAGCATGGGATTGTCTATTCATGTGAAAAAACTGATATTGAGGTCCTGTTTTATTATTGGTGGTGAGAAAATAATTTTATATAGATATCCCAAAAAATAGAATATGTAAGAATAATTCTCATCCTTCGTTTCAAATTTTGAATTCCCGGTAATATTAGATAAAGTTTGAAGCCCCAGATTTCCATTTCGTTTCAAGGAATCAGAATGATAAGTTCACAATGAAGGAGAGAACTTAGTTCACTTTTCTTTTCCTTGACTACATTCCGAAATGAATTCTAAATTTTACATTCCCCTTTTTAATAGTTATTTGTTTGTTTTTTTTTGATATTTAGTTATCTTAAAGATTCTTGAAAATATCATTATCCATTAGCATCGATACAACGAAATTGGGTTCATCTACAATCTCCGATATCCTCAAATTTCCAGCAACGCTGGAGAGAATGTAACCTTCCTCCTCATTGAACCCCAGAGATTTTAAGTATTCAACCATATTCCTAACTGCCTTTTTTGATGCTTCTACTAGGTCTGGGTCGATACCTGTGGTAGCTATGTAATTCGCAGTGCATTTTTCTGAACCAACTGTCATTGGTGATCTAATTTTTAATGTCTTGTGTACTTTAACCATAGCGGTTACTTCTGCCCCCGTTTCTATTGCTGTGCCACAAACTTCTCCATCCCCCTGCGCTGCGTGGGGATCAGAAAATGAAAGTAAACCACCTTCAACGTTAACGGGTAAAAATATTCGGCTATCCTTCCTATTTAATTTGTTGTCCATATTGCCTCCGAATGTTTGAGGTGGAATCATTCCGAACTCGCCCTTTTCCGGTGCAGTTCCAATTACACCTAAAAATGGCTCTATTTTAACTTCAACACTTCTTGAGAAACCTCTCTCCGGTTTGGCAAATCCGTTTTCGATTTTCCATATAACCAGTTTTTCTTGGTATTCATTTTTTAAAAGCCCAAAATTATTCATTATTGCAGTCCATCCCCAATTCCAAGTTTTAATGTCAATAATATTTACTTCAATTGTGTCACCTGGTTCTGCTCCCTTAATCCTAATTGGGCCAATACCTGCATCGTATTTTGAGGAGTCTATTTTATTCAAGTCCTCAAGTGAAAAGCTTCTACGAATCTGCCCAGTTGAGGAATCGGGTATTCTTATTGAAAATAATTCTCCCTCATTTACATCCATAACCGGCCGATTTTTATTAGACCATCTGAAATGCTGATTGATTGTAAGACTTCCATCCAGTTCCATAGTTTATTGTGATTCAATATGAAATTTAAATTTATTCCTAAATATCATTGCGTTGCATAACTCTGACATACTCTCCATCCCAAGGGATTGGAGGTTCTAAGGTCGCTGTCGTTCATAGCGTTGCCTCTTTGTGGGTATCAGTGCTCCCCTTGCATACATCCCTGTCTATATGCAATCGATCTATGCCTTCCTCAAATACTGG
>DAICVC010000064.1:0-13817 GCA_027372655.1 Thermoplasmatales archaeon
TGATGACTATAGTGATTTATTGCTAGGTATTAAATTCGAAAATGAAAAAATAAACATAAATGAAAGCAATATTGATTCCGTTCTAGATCTCTTTCTTAGAAAATACGACAAAGACCCAATAGAACAAAATAAAAAAAGAAGAGTCAATCCCATGCGCTACACATAGTTCAGACAAGTACATACAAGTAGTCAGTCAGTATATAAAGAGAAACTTCTTGGTTGACTTTTATTTCATTGTATTTCTTTCTCCCAGCTATTATGAAAATTTCACCTCTAATTCCATCATTCGCGGTATACACTTTGAAGTATTTATATCCAAAAAGACCCAGTACTGGATTATAGAACAATATTTCGCTGCTCAAGTAAGCAGAGTAAATTGTAAGGATAAATAATGAAAAAATAAGTAACTGGATTATCTCGTTTCCTTCTAAAAATAACGGAACAAGAGAGATAAACGATATAAGATACATCAGATAGAGATTAGTTCTATCATCAATCGACTGTATTGTTCTTTTGTGTACTTGATATTTTTTCCTAGTTTTCCTAATGTAAACAAAAAAATATATATTTCCTATAACTGAAAGAATTACTAGGAAGACGGCGAAAATAAGTCCTGCTATGTTATGTAGTCCAAATTCTTCCAGTGCCATCATTATAAACAATAGCAACAGATCGCCTAAGAATATAAAGGTCTTAGATATCGTATCCATTTTCCCATCTGTCCCGTTTTCTATTTTCCTCAGTGAAAACTTAAATAATAGATTAATCCTCCTCTATCTCGATCTCTCTCAGAGCCTTGAAAATCGATTTGCCGTGAAGGGATTCAATATTTTCTTTAATCTCTTTTACCCTATCAAAAGCAATGCTTATCCCATCATGCTCCGCTGGTCCTGCCTCCTCTAGCAACTTCTTCAAATCCCTCTCAATCATAATTGAAGCTTTAAGGGCGCCGTTCCAGAATTCTCGGTCAAATGCATTCATTCTCCCTTCCCTCCATCTCAGTCTCGGTTGAGCCAATCTGTTTGATCATGAACTGGAATAGTTCCTCCTTGGTCGTAGCCTGCTTATATCCCTCTTCCAGTGCCTTCATAAATCTCTCAATTTCGTCAATCCGTCCCTTGTCGTATGCGTTCAAATCCTTTAAATTGCTACCTGTTTTCATGCACATCACAAACGAAAATTTATAGTCGACTATTTGAAACTTACAACCCGTCCTGGAAAATGAAAAAGTGAAAAAATGAATCCACGCAGACTATATTCTTGTCCCTCGATGAAAGCTTATCAGTTACCTGTCCCAGTACCTTCTCAGGAATAGATGGGAGTGATATGAGGGCTGTTGCTTTGCCGGAATAGTTGGAGAGTAGGCAATAAAATGGATAACAAACTTTAAGTAACGCTTGATTCATACATTTGCGTGACACAGGCCAATTCTTTGGAGAGAAACTCAGTAAGTTTCTGGTTGGTAGTTGCCCAAAGCCTTACCACGGTCGCACCTCTCATGGACCTTATTGCGTTTATAACTACTGCTGCTCTCTTCGCATATGGGGCTCTTCCTCTTGCCTTCCTTTTTGCATTCATCGCAACTTTCCTTAGCATAAATACCATCTTCCAGTTTTCAAAGAAGATTGCAAGTAGCGGTGGATATTACACTTTCGTAGGAAAGGGACTGGGTGCAAGACCGGGTCTTTTCACGGGTTGGATTTATCTTATATATACGTGGTTCATTGTGCCCAACGAAGCCATATTTTTTGGGGCGTTGTTCTTTCCGGCCGCGTTTCAACTGTTGACTGGCATAACCCTTCCTGCAATTTCGTGGGTTTTCCTGACACTTGTGCTTATTGCGTTCGTCTTCGGAATGGCATACCTAGGAATAAAGCCATCACTCAAGTACAGCCTTGTAACAGGAGGACTCGAAGTTCTGATAATCCTAATATTCAGCTTTGTGGCTATGGCCAAATCTGGATCTGCCAATACGCTAGCGGTATTCACCCCAAGGTTTTCACCCACAGGATGGAGCGGAGTACTGCTTGGGATGATTTTTTCAGTGATATCCTTCGGAGGATCCGGAACTCCAGTTACGCTCGGGGAAGAGGCAAAGCTGCCCCACAAGACAATAGGAAGGGCTGTTATAACGTCTATGTTGATCAGCGGGATCACAATAACTCTGGCTGCATATGCTCTAACGATCGGGTGGGGGCCATCGCAAATGGGTTCCTTTGGCACTCAACTGATCCCAGGTATATTAGAGAGCAGGACGTTCATAGGAATAGCAGGGGCGGCTGTCCTGACGATACTCGGTGTTAACAGCTTCTTCAATTCTGCACTCTCTTCATTTAATGCAGGAATAAGGATCACCTTCGCTATTGCACGAGACGGGATATTGCTTCCTAAACGGCTAGCGAGAATTCATGAGAAATTCAAAAGCCCACATTACGTAATATTCCTAAATATCCTAATAGCGCTCATTCTCGCAATCCCCATTGGGTTCGCTGTTGGTCCGTTGAACACTTTCTTGATTGAAGTCACCGGCGTTACTGTTGCTTACTTTATTTACCACATTCTCACAAATATATCCCTGGGTGTGTATTTTCACAGAATAAAGGAGCTAAGCATCCTTAAGCACGTTGTCATTCCGGCTGCAGCATCCATCTTTTTTGCAGTAATCCTCTACTATTCAATAGTGCCTATTACTTACCCTCTCAGTTACGGAACGTTAATAGTTTTCATATGGGCAATCATCGGAATCATTATTGCATTAATAATCAAGAAAGAAACAATCAGAAAAAGTTCGATGTTCTTTTCATATGAGTCGAAGGAAGACGTCAAGGAAGTCTGAGAGTTGTTCAATAAATGACTTACGATCGCGATCCCCGCAGGGTATTCTGGTACGGCCTAACCGTGATGTTCATACTCATAGGGATTGCAGCAATTCTCAGCGTGATATTCAATTCTCACACCTTCCCCAGCACATTCTCAGGATGGATAGGAGTGGCAGGAAGCTTGGTGGGAGTTCTCATAGGCCTGTTCTTCCTCTTCATATTCATATGGGGCCTCGTATGGTTTGCAAGATCTATAGGATGGATATCTAGGAGCTCGAGGTATTCTGACCACAACTGGAGGTGGTGGGACCATGACGGTGCATTGGAGATACTTAGGGAGAGGTATGCAAAGGGTGAAATCTCGAAAGAGCAGTATGAAAGGATGGTTGACGATTTGAAAAAGAGCGGCTGATGAATGGAGGTATGGGTATGATGAAAAATAATGGAAAACTGTTTACTGTGCTCGCAATGGCACAACTGTTCTTTCTCTCAGTTCAATTCATTGTGGGGATGTGGATAAACCTCTTCGTTCCAACCATCGGCACATCGCGTGCCCCGTCTCCTATGCAGTTCATGATGCTTGTAGTGTTCTCGGTGCCTGAAGTGATGACGCACGTGATATTTGGTATCGTCATAGGAATCCTTGCATTGATAATGCTAGCATTTTCGTTGTTCAACGGTTATGTCAAGATAATCATTTTGAGCTTTGTAGATGGCATCTTGACTCTTGTTGCCGGGATATCCGGCATACTCTTCTTATTCAGTTATATGAACAACAATTTCCTTTCATTTTCAATGTCCATAGCCTTTGTCGGTGTGATTCTCACGGATTTCTCAATCGCCTATTACAGTTCCAGAGATAATCCCGGCAAATCTGGTCATGGTATTGATCCGCTAAGTATATTGAAGAACAGGTATGCAAAGGGTGAAATATCGAAAGAACAGTACGATAAGATGAGGGAGGATTTGGGGAAATGATGGCAATGGAGGAGTTTTTGAGGTAAAATAATGCAGGTCTTTATGTCCCATAGCAAAGACGACCAGAACGGGAGAGATTTCTTTGATAAACTGTTCAGTTCCACTGAACACAGGGCATTTTGGTACTCCTGGGAAGGGCCTAAGCCTCCTCACGCTAAATCTATAAGAGATGCTATTGAAGGATCGGCATCCGTCTTCGTGATATTATCGAAACCGATGGAGAAACCTTATACTAGATCTTGGGTTGGATACGAGGTAGGGATAGCGAGCGGATTAAATAAAAATGTATGGGTATTTGAACCAGCATGGATTAAACCAGATTTTGTTGATGTTCCAGTTCCTTTTTTAACAGGCTATATACAGTATCCACAGAAAATTGATAAAAAGACAATATTCCCTTACATCTCATTGGTAGAAAGTGCAGGAACCGCCATTCCAAAAGATCCTGATCCTAAAAGCCTCCCACTTTTTAAATTAGTTACTTGCCCTAATAAAGACTGTAGGGCCCAATACTATAGATTTGTCTTTGGAGGAAATTACAAGTGTCCGGTATGTAGGGGAGGAATTATCCCAGGAGAAATGCAGAAACCCGAGACTAAAGCAACTCCAGCTCCTCCATCAATTCATCCGCCCTCTCGCTCGACACCTTCGTGATCACAAAGCTCATGTTGTCCTTCAAGAATTCAAAGTACTCATCAATGGTCTTTGAAACCTCACGGCCCTTCATCATGATCTTGTAGTCAATGTCCCACTGGTCCTTTCTTCCTGTTATGTATTCCTTCTTGAATCCGTTATTCTTCATTCTCCTCTCCCTCTCTCCTGATCGCTTCAAGAGCTTCCTCCAAATTCCTTTGGCCAAGTTCCATTAAGCCATCCTTCCATACCAGAATAGTCTGTTGATTTTTAATGTTGCAGTTCACTGAGATCATTCCCCGGAAACTTCGTCTCCATCCCGGTTATGTATTGTTGAAACGTTCTCCCTGAAATCCAGTTCTTGCTTCAAATTGATGCGGCTCAGCTTCTTCATTCTCCCGTTTACCAGCTTGTCAAATTCCCTGTCTAGTTCGTTGTTTTTCATGCACATCACATACCAAAATTCAGGGTTGGATATTTGAAATTTATAGCTTGTTTAGAGAAATGAATAAAATGAAAAAATGAATTCAGAGTTTAGATCTCATTTAAGGAGTGGTGTTTGCAACGATGGAATTGTAGGTCATAAGCAATAGCAGATAATTGAAGGACTCTGTTATTGACCACAAATCAGATAAAGCGTCTTTTAAGTGTCTTTTGCAATGTAAAATCACAGAGTCATTTGACCACATAAGGAATCAAACACCTCCTTCAGAGCTATCACTTGAACATAATTTCTGTTGTGCTTCAGTCTATATCCAACACCTGGCAGATAACCTTTGAAAGAGATGTCTACCTCCTTTGCTACGCTAAAATAGCCAGTAGGGAGGTCTTCATCTTTGGTTGCTTCCCAAACGATGGCTAGATTCATGTCCTCGAAGATTTGCTTCCTAGAATAGTCAGATTCGCAGAGATCTGCGGTAGACTTTTTGAATTCCACTGTAAGTAAGTCCCCTTCATTGATCGAACTCAATCCCACATCACCTGAGCTCAGTATGCCATCGTATATTGTATGGTCGCTTAGCCGTATTACTTTATAGTATGGTACGTGCCCTTTAGCCATCATGAAGAAAAAAGTCTGAATTATGTCTTCCTCAGTTTCTGGTAAGGTCAAACGTCCCAAGTATTTTGATCTCATCTCTGCTACATCCTGTTGTGTTCTTGGGACTTTAGTGAGTTCTTCGGTCTTATCGAACCGTTTACCTTGGACGGTTTGGTCGCGGTCTTCTTGTTGAGCAACTAATAAAGATGCAAGTTGATGAAGTGTGCGCCATAAATCTTTTCCAAGTTGATTGTACAATCCCTTAGACCGGGGGGGAAGGTTTCGTTTACCATAACCTAGTGGTTCGTTGACATCCAAAATAAAATGAACAGACGGTAGATAGCCAAGCTCCGCTCCTGTGATCTCTAGTGCTATGTCCGTAGGCAGCCCATTAACAGAAAGTGCAAATGTTGCTTTGTGTGCGAGTTTCTGCTTAAGAAAAGGCCTAGATGCGATAAAGAGAATGCCGCCATTTACTCGCTCCAAGGCCGTAGAGTTATTATCAATTACATTTCTGTCCTCTTCAATTATGTTTGGAGCTGAACTAGGACTCTGTGGATCGTCACTTTTACGCTTCCTAACCTTGCCTAGCAGAGAAACAACATCGTCATGGGTGAGTTTTGCATAGAAAACTGTAGGTGTCTGATATTGGGTACCTGCCTCAAGAATTGATTTGTAATTTGAAACTATAGTTGGACGTTCTTTCACAGGGAGTTTAGCAATGAGCTTTGAAAAATCGACATACTCAACTTGGTCTATCTCATCAAAAGTATCTCCATTAGAAAGTATTTGCATCCCCTGAATCCTAACGCTTTCGGCCCCCTGCTTATCACAGATCAGCTTCAATTCGAACTTTATAGGAGGTAATCTCGAATCGCCAAGTAGTCTGGAAACACACCCCAGATAACTATATTTCTTAAGATAGTAGATGAGAACCCTCATCCATTTGAATGGGGGATAATTATTATCCTTATCAATAATTCTCCCAGAATTATCTACATTGGTATTGTCTAATCCTGCTTGTTCGAAAAACTCCTTTGCACGATCCCTCAAGAAATCAGCGACACTATAATCATTAAGTTGAAATTCGAGTTTAGTTCCTGAAGGCTCCCCTGAAGGGGTCTCAATTGGCCATTCAACAGTGCTAGGAAATGATGGATCGGCATATCTGCTGAAACCTTCAAGGGATGCTTCCCACTTCGACGCTCCATAAACTGTGCTGATCTTGAAGTAGTTCGAAGTGAATACAGTTGATTTTATTCCAACGCCCTGAGACCCTTTTAGCAAACGTCTTATGTCTGGCGCATTGACTCGTTTAGTTCCACTACCCAAGTAAAGAAAGTCTGGGAACTTATCGATTGGCACCCCCTTGCCATTGTCCTTGACGATGACCTTATTTGACCCAATGTAGAGTTCAAGAGTAATCTTACGTTCTTGTCCATTATTATAAAAAGAGCCATCTGTGTTCAAAAATGAATCGATAGCATTTTGAATCGGTTCCTGTATCAACCTCCACTCGGGAGGGTAAGTTTCAATTGTGTTTTTTATTAACACCTCAACGAGTTCCTTGTTTAGTTGCCACAAGCTCATTCTCTGACGATTTGAAGTCTGATCTGCCATTTTAATCAGTATTTTATAACACCAAGTATAATTTAATCATTTCTCAGAAACAATTCAAAACTTTGAATTGGAATATTCCCACTAGTTTGACAGGCAGCTGCTTAGAATTTCCACCAGTACCCGCACAGCCATCTCTTCCTCCCATTCTCGGTCAGAGGATTGGCATAGTCGATGGTCCTGTTCGGCTTCCCGAAAATATCCTCCATCCCCTCGTCATAGAACGACAGGTTTAGCAGGTAGCTTCCCTGGTGCTCATCCATTGCCTTCTTCAGGTCTATCAGGTCCTTCAGCTTGAAGCTGTGTCTGTATTTCTTGCCGGATGAGATGTATGGCGGGTCCAGATAATAGAACACCTTCGGCTTGCTGTATTTCTTCATCAATGCCCTGAAGTCCATATTCTCGATCGTCCAGTCCTTTACGTAGAGGAAATTCTCTATGTGGAATTTTGGGACCCCTTTATGGCCCTTGAACCTCCTGCCGAATGTAGAGCCGTCTCCCATGAATGAATATGTTTGAAGGTAGAACACCTTGAACGCAGTATCCAAATCGGACCTGAAATTATGATGCCTCATCAGGAAGAAAGCGTCATGATCCTGGAAGGCTACCCTCAGCCTCCTGGAGAGCTCCAGGCTCTTCCTCCTATTCTGCAGGACCTTGAAAGTGACGTAGAGATCCCTGTCAAGGTCGTTGTAGACCTTAAGCTTCTTCCATTCGTCCGGTATATTCAGCAGTACCTTTGCAGATCCACCGAAGACATCCACCACCACGTCGAAGGAGCCCCTATGCTCTCCCATTACCTCCAATATATCCCGCAGCTGGTTGAACTTGCCTCCATAGTATGGGAAGAGGGACCTCATGTTATTGTCGAACAAGCAATCATTTTCTCGCGTATAACCATTATTGCCGAATGAGAAATCATTAAGCACCTCTTTCTCATTACTAAACAATGGATCCTCTGAAGGTCCTGGAGAAGCAGTCGGGTTTCCTGAGGTTATTAGCCTACCTTTCGGACAAGAAGGAGAAGGCCCTCACGGAGATACTGGACGAGACGGATATCCCGGTGCACCAGCTGTATTCGAGTATCTCTAAAGCGAAGGAACTGGACCTGGTCAAGACTAGGATGGACAGCAAGAAGTATCCACCCAGGAATATGGTATCACTGACAGCCAAGGGAAAGAAGTTCTCTAAGAAGCTAGAGGAATTGATGAAGATACTGGAAAATGATTAGGGACGTTCGAAAAATAATAATACCGTCCTAGAAATTCAGGAGGCATGGGGGGAGTTGTTGGGGGGTATTTCAAATTGAAGGTTCATGCGGAACGCTTCGATGAACAATTAGATTATTCAAATTTCAGGAGAACTCGTAAAGGTAAAAGTCCTGAGAAGAGGAAGGAATAAGAATAAGTTAAACAAGATTTAGCATTTCCTGTTAAGAGAGAGTTGCCCTTCAAAAGCTCCTCCTAAATCTTTTGGGGGGCGAGTCATCTTTCAGATCACTCCGAAATAATAAAAGGAGTTACCAGATATGCACCGACAGTCCTTATTTTATCGGCATTAAACGAGAAGGTTTAACGAACTATCTAAACCACAATTCTTTCTATAATAATACGTCTTGAAACTCAATCATGGTAATCGTCTAGAACCCCCTCCCCTGTTACATAGCTCTGGGTGGGAATAGAATCAAAAATATCTTTGGTGCTTGCCCCTTTCTCCTTCATATCGTAGAATCGAGACTCGCTCAATAAAACATATTTCCATACATAGCTCCCTCTTAAGTTAAGAGGAAGGTTGTTAATATTTCTTATGAAGTCGAGAGTAGCTTTCCTTTTACTTACAACATTATATGAATTCATATCTTTCTCGGCCTTTGTCTCTACAATGTAAATAGTCTCGCCTATTCGCACCAAGAAATCAGGGAAATACTTGGCTAGTATGCCATCTTCTCTAAGATACAAAATACCGACAAATGGATGGTTATTCCTATCGATCTTGATAAAACTATCAACCTTGGAATCCCTATCTATAAACTCAGTGAAATTACGTTCGAGACCTCCCATATTGGACGGGTAGGGTAGCCTGTCATAAATGCACTTTGAAACGCTGAGCGAATACTCTTCCCTTACTCTGATCTCCTTTACTTCTGAGAAGTATCTTCTTTGTACTACCGCTTCCTCGGTGTTTATAGTGTTGATAGCATTGAATACGGATTCTCCTATGTTTTTCAATATATGTGCCAATAAGTCTCGTTCCGACATAATGAGAATGCGCCAGTTGTTGTCGTTCAACGGGTCAAAATCGACGCCAAAGAGTCGATGTCTTATATATTGATCCAATGCCTCTGCTATAGAAGCCTCCTCTATCTGGATCATGGGATAATAGTCATCCCTGCCAATTCTCTTACGCCTGTACGATGTCATGATTCCATTTACCATCTTTGAAAGGAAGGAATTGTAATTTTTGGCTGTGAAAATATCGCCTGTCACTTCGTATTCCCCAAACCGCACACCTTTTGTTGCTTCTTCACTGTAGAATTTCTCCGAGTTTGAGCCAACCAAAGACTTGAGTTTTTCTAGCGGAGTCTGATACTTCTCAAGCCTTTCTATCTCTATGTTCAGTTTGCTCAGCGTCTCTTCCCTGTCCCTTATTATAACTGGCCAAAATAGGTCATAGCTCTCATAGTCGGGTTTCAAGGGAACACTCAGAAGGTCTCCAACAGCTCTACGGGGAAGGGAAGTATCGGAGGCTATTACATCGCCTAGTTCATCCTCATAGAAGTGTAGGAAAGCAGGATGTTCTACAATACTTAAAATATCAATATAGTTGTCAGGTTCTTGCTTCTTTTGCAATAACTTTACCCTGTTCTCCTTTCGCATCTCCTCGTACTTTGGGTCTCCTCTCCACATCAACCTCAGTCCTCTTCCAACAATTTGCTCCACTAGGATGTTCGATGACGATGCCCTTAGAGGAACAATGACACAGATATTGTTAACGTCAAATCCTTCCCTTAGCATCAATACTGACACTATAATTTTTGGTTTTTCATAGCGATCAATGTTGAACACTTTATCTTTTATGTCTTCCCATTCCTCTTCCGTTACATAATTTCCTCGTCTCTTAATGCCTGTGTGTATCTGCACAATGTCATCATCGGCATAACCTTCCTGTTTGAGGAAGTCAACTATTTGAGGGACTATATGAGTATTTTCAGCCAATACGAGCATCTTAGGATGCATATTTTTGTCCAATTTCGTGAATTGCTCTTCCAGTAATCTCAGCTTTGAGATCCCTGCTCTCAGCATGGCCCTCTGACCATTTGAAATTGCATATTCCCCGCTTCCAACCTTCTCAGAAGAGAAATCCAGCGGTATGGATGTTATCTCCTTCCTCTTATCCATAGCCACTATTTTGACCAACCCTTCCTGTATAGCCTTCTCTACGCCGAAGTCAGTGATTATGTGTGGGAAATAGTGCTTTGTCTTTCTATTTCCACTACCTGTAACATTGTATGGTGTTGCCGTAAAGTCAAGCTCAATGAACACCTTTTTCCGCTCTGAAATTTGGTCAATGGATTTCTGCCACTCTTTCTCATATTCTTCTTCGCCTGATATGTATTCTCCCAGATGATGTGCCTCGTCATTAATTACTACAAGCGATTCCAGTTTAGCAAGAAAATTTAGAGGCATATTTTTCAAGAAGTTATTATCAAGCTCATCAAGGCTGTGACCCGCCCCAGTGGAAGGCGTTAAAGGAAGGATGTCCTCAACTATTTCCCAAGGTTCATCGCCGCCGTTTTCAGAAGAAAATGATTCATCTGTCATAATCTGGTGCCAGTTCATCAATCCTATGAAGCCATTACCAGTGACTTTCCTTCCAACTTCCTCCCTCTCAGCAACGTTGTTCTGCACAAATCCTAGAACTTCGTCTTCATAAGCCGACGGTAGAAACAGGTCCTTATGCAACGAGAAGTCGGAGGAATTAAAATCCCTCTTCCTTTCCTTCATCCCATTCCCATTTTCCCCCAGAGACTCACGACCCTTGAACGCATTCAACAATCTATCATACACAATTATGCCTGGCGTAATGATTAAGAAATTATTGGAATATCTTCCAGAGGGTTCAGGCTCGTGCAAATAATTCAGAACCTGCCAGATCAATAATGCTATCATAACCCACGTTTTGCCCGTACTCGTTGCCATCTTCATGCAGTATTTTGGATAGCTATACTTGCCATCCTTTATGACTGAGTTATCCATCTGCTCCAGCAATGTAGCATCTATCGCTTTGTAAACCTGGCTTATGTTCTTAGCTCTTAAAATTTCGTGGATATAAACTGTGTTTAGTATAGCTTGCCATTGTGCGATGTTGAAATTGTCCTTCCTGTCGGAATAAGGACCACTAGGGTCCCAAAAATCTATGAGTTCCCTTGTCACAGGCGTTAATTTATCCAGAAAGGATTTCTTGTCATTCCATTCCTTCATTACGGTGTTGGTTAGGGCAGACGCAAGCTTTAGCGGAATGTCCCTTGTTCCAATTGCCTTAGGATACGCCATTAAGTAACCACCTTCGTTACCACGCTCTCAAAACCAAATATATCTACCGCTTTTATACAGACTTTCCTTGGCCCCATCACTTTCGGAAGGGATAGGACGACCGCCCTGTCCACTTTAAGCGAGTCGTGATTTTCTCTGTAGTCTTGCCAGATGCTCCTAAAGGTTTTATCATCATACTCTGGATCTATGCTCCAATATTCAATCAAAGACAGCGGGTCTTCATCGATAAGCTTATCCAGCTTCTTTTTGTCTTCATCGTCAAGTGGTAGAGCTTCAGGTGACAGCAGTACATAATTTTCAAGTTCCACCTTCAAGGTTTCTATAGAATCTTGTGAACTCTCTCTTTTGATAGGTCTCACGGTAAGATACTGCAACGATGAAAAACGTATTTGACCAGTTTTAATAAGTTGTTCATAGCTTGACTTCCTCCTTAATTTTTCGAGAAGGTCAGATGGTATAACGAGCAATTCCAGCTTCTTCTTATCCAAGTCAGTACCGAAATCTCTCAGGACATCATTGATCTTGGGGTCAAAATTCCAGCCTAATATTACGACCTTCTCCCATCCACCGACGAAGTTATCCCTCATTTCAACAGCTTTTCTTATTGTAGCTCTACCAGTTATCTTATTAGGGGAATCAACAAATACTAGAATTTTCCCATCCTTCTTGTATCCAAGATTAGAGGGAGTTCCCTCTTCTTGAGGGAACAAGGTAGCGCCATACAGCCTAAGGATTACTTGGGCCAAGTCGCCCACACGCTTGAATTGTGATCTTTCAAACTGTTCTTTCTGGTAGTCTCCAATGGATTGATAAAGAAATGGTTTTGCGTCTTGGTCAATAAGACGTTTTCTAGATATCATTATAGCAGGTTTCCCAATATCGCACATAATCCATTTTCTTCCAAGTTTTTCTGCAACAGCGCCTGTTGTCCCGGAGCCTGCGAAAAAATCAGCAATCACAGAATTTGCACTCGACGCGTAATTTACGATCCTTTCCAACAATTTTTCACTTTTTTCAGTGTCATACAATGGATTGGATGCCTGAGCCTGAATATCCTCCCATAAATCGCTTTTAATCATCGTTGGATCCGGAGATATCCAATGCTCAATCTTACCGGCAGGTGATCTTCTAATGAATTTCAGTTCAGGATTGTGTTTCCAATACTCGTATAGAGAGATCTTTTCAGAAAAGTCCGACACATACTTTTCATAGTTTTCTACGGCCACGATGGCCTTCTCCTTATTCCACTTCCATTGACCAGTGGAAGGAGTAACTCCCAATATCTCGTATCTCATAGTTGGTCTGTCTGCATTGTTCCAGAAATCTTTCCAGTAGCCTTCAGGGTTTTTTATTACCGTCTTTTCCACTCTCAGTGGCCTGAATTTAGTTTCCTGATTCCTAGTGTAGTGAAGTAGGTAGTCTGAACCTTGTGGAAGACTTTTGATAGTTTCAAATTGATTGCTTAAGTTTTTTGTGATTCGTTTGAGTATTATTTCGTTTCTGAAGTTTCCCCTCCCGAATATGGAATCCGTAATAACTTTAATGTAGTGTCCTACATGCCAATCTATATGTACATAAATAGAGCCTTGCTCGCTTAACAATTCATGCATTAAAATCAATCTCGGAACAATCATCTCCAAATACGACTTTGTCCCATCCTTCCAAGTATCCGAGTAAGCGAACTGTTCTATAACCGAAGGTTTTTGTTCAATATCTTCCGAGGGAAGATGTATCTTTGTTCTATAATCTGCCTTGCTGTCAAAAGGCGGGTCAATATAAATCAGATCTATTTTCCCTCTCATTGACGGAAGCCCAGATTCAGGGTCCCCGACTAAGAGTGCTTGCATTACGTACAGGTTATCTCCATAAATCAATCTATTGATAAAATTTCCTTTAGAAGAAATATCGTTGGTCTTAGTTGGCAGCTTAGAATCAGGTTGTGCTTTAGAAGGGATAACAAATTCGTTAGTTTGTAGAGTCATTCTTTCTTTTGAAATATCAGAAAGAATTCTTTCAGCTTCCCTTTTACCCTTTTCAACTATCCTAGGAAGCTCCGCTATTAAAGAAACTGACTCTACTGAATTTTTCCTTTCATTTAGATCGGTATTTACATCTTTCTTTATCGAATTCTCCAAAGTTGTTCCCCCGTTTCCAAATTGATTTGGATATTTAGCCATC
>DAICVC010000068.1:0-8533 GCA_027372655.1 Thermoplasmatales archaeon
GCTTGTAAGTTAGAGATTTGGACATTGTTGTCTTGATTGTATTGATTAGCTCGTATATAATCTAAGTACATAATTGAAGGAAGGCAATGATAGCAAGTCAATCCCTAAAGAATCTACTGGTTGAGTTTCCTTTACAAAATAAGACTTTTGTCAAGTTTAATGGAGGCCTCCTGGAAGATCTTGATATCCAGGATGCCCGTTCCTGTTTTCCGGTCGATGGTAAACTTAGTAATCGTTAAGTATTGTCAAGTATTAGGCTATTGACATGACCCATCCCATGGTTCCGTCGAGAGAGTTCAAGGTTAGGTCATCAGAAGCGAACATAAACGTCAATGACCGTTTCACGGATGAGGAGATAGAGAGAATGAGGAACTGGCTTACCTGGCACTGGTCCGACCCGAGTGCTGGAAAGAGATACAGGTGGAAGGAGCGGGGAAGATACCAGCTCCTTTTCGAATTTCTGCTCAGGACAGGAGGAAGGATCTCTGAGGTTCTTGCGTTGAGGGTCAGGGACATCGATCTCAATTCTAGCAGCATCACACTGAGGACCCTCAAGCAGAAGAGGAAGGATGCTGTCCGCACCATCCCCCTGCATCCAGAGCTAAGGAAGGCATATCTCAACTACATCTCCAGCCCAGAATTCAGGAACAGGATAAGTGCAGAGAGGAAGTTGTTTCCAATGTCCAGGAGTGCGGTCGACCAGTTCCTCAAGAAGATGGGTAGCGAATTGGGAATAAAAGTGCATGCTCATAAGTTCAGGCACACGTTCGCGGTGAGCGCTATCCTTTCAGACGTCCCGTTGAATATACTTCAGGGATGGCTGGGCCATACGAACATCTGGACTACCAATACATACACGAAGGCAATCGGGGTCCAGACCCAGGAATACATGAACAGAATGAAGTAATCAGGTTAGCATTCTCAACTAATTTTCTCTGGTTTTATGAAACTGCACGCCCTTTGCTCTCATTGAAATGAACTTGAAGTGACAATTCGTCAGAATCAGAAAGTTATCAGCCATTTTTCACATTCTTCAATCAGATGCAGCTTTCGGGATATCTCTCAGGCCCCTTTCAGTCGACCGCGCAGCTCCTAGAAGATCTCGCAGGCCTGGGAAGAGGTCGAGATTTAGCAATAGCAACTAACGCCTTGTTCACTACGTAATGATTGAAGAAACTTTTATTGTGTTTACAGCGATTTTGCTGCCTTATCTTTCTTGACCGCCCAGAAACCTAGGAAGTGCTGCTCGGACTAGCAATAATAACTAAGTCGATGGAAAAATGGATATATTGCAAGTCTTCCCTTCTTACCGATTAATTTGAAATATAAAAATAAATTAATGATTTGGTGAGCAGCTCACTCGGAATACCGATTGAAATCGTGAATCTTGTACTTGGCATATCTACATTTCTATATTCTCTCTATCAGGCTCGCAATGGCGCAAACACAAAAAGCAAGAAGAGAAAACCAAAAGAGAATCTTATTGTGGGGAACTTACTAGGAGGAGAGCTGAACAAATACAAGTCGGGTTTCCTAATAGCATATTTCTTGCCTATAATCTTAATTCTAATCATTGATTTTCTTCTATTCAACACCGTTTTCAAAGAATTCTTAATCATAAGTGCTGGCATAATCTTTGCAGGGTTAGCTTTATCCCCATCTAGGAAAGTATGGCAATTGCTGGCATATCTGATACCATATTTTCTACTGTTCTGGGTTCCCGGAATATTTCCAAAATATCTTTTGAGCTTTCTTGTAGTACCAATCGTCGTCTTTTCTATTTACGGGATATTTCATTTCTATTTGCCGAAGAATCCTAATATATTCCCCATGCAACAAGGAGTCCGTTGGATCGCACCTGTTTCAGGTTTTTCTATCTGGAGATTCCAAATAGCCTACGTTATTTTTGCCAGTATATTCATAAACTTGCCAGTAAAATTGCCTAGCCCTGTCCTTCTTTCTGCATTCCTCTCAATTTTAATCTCATGGGTCGTTATCCCATTCATAGTAATTCTACGTGGTTTGAAGAAAGCAAAGAATTTTACTTTGATATTTTTAGGGGAAATTGTCGAAAAGTAAAGGATCATAAAACTGCTCTTTAATTATCCTGCTTCATATGTAACCGCAACGTCCTTTGAGATTCTTTTCAACTACGGCTATTTCTATTTCCCTATCACATTCCTTCTTAAGTCTGCGAAACTCTTCTAGAAGTCGCCTTATCAACTTGACTTCGTTTCTATCCTCGTACTTTTCCCCAATTTCCCTCACTTTTGGAAAGTCCTCACCGCATTTACTTTTCAAATTTGGCCAAGTACTCTCGTCTTCTCCAAGAAGGATGTTCAGAACGGCACCATCATAAGGAGATTCGTTTGGGCGTTCAAATGGGTCAGTTAGGTTTTTCTTCATCCGCAAAATTGCAAGGTCATTTAAGTCATCATAGAGAATATCACAAATATCATAATATGATCTTAGCAATTCAGGCCCTTCCATCCTTACTTTCTCTTCCCATCTCTGCAATAACTCCCATAATTTTGGGAAATGGTTTTTCAAATCCAGATACAGAGCTTCGTTTGCATAATATTGATACTTTTCATTGCTTTTCGCTTCAATAATTGGTTGAGAATGAATATGATATGTTTCGAATGGGTAAGTATTGGACCACGACCCAAGTGATCGGTCTGGGCACTGCATCGTGTCTGCCGACCAAGGAGGCCAGAATAAGTGAAATGATTCACTAACTTCCTTATCGATTACATCCAACTGATTTTGAAGATCTGCGAGATGTTTCTCTCTCCTAACGAGCCTCCTTTCGTACCTAGTGGTGACTATACCAATTACTCCCGCTATTATAGCCCCTGAAATAGTTCCAATTACGACCTAGTAATCCATATCTTAAACCTTCCCATCCAGTCTTCTTTCGATTTTATCTTTTATGTTCACTTAAACTTTGTGAGCTTCTCAGCAATTCTATAAACCTGTTTCCGCTGTCACTTTGTCGAACCTCTCTTGGCCCCCCAAAGCCAAGGGGTGAGGTTCCTTGCATATGATATTTAGATCCCTCTCTAATATAATCTACAAATATAGGGTTACCTCAGTTTTGAAAACCTATTATATACGGGGGTATTGAGAAAATGAGTAGTATGAAAGTACCATTTGTTGGAGGAGATGAAGCACAAAAAAAGGCCTTCTATGAATTAAAAAGAGAGAACAAAGGAGCATACGAAAGAGTCATTAATAATCTTAAATCAGTCGAAGATTTCGGAAAGGTCAAAATAACCTTCAATGGATACTGGATATACTTTTTAAAACCAAGTATGGACGAACGGGGGGAAATTACAGGAAAATACCTATTTTTCTCAAATGATGATTTCAGACTCTATAATATAGCAATTGATGAAATTAACAGTAATGGCTTTTATGAGGCAAAAGTGAATTCGTATCTACTAGGGCATAATTCTGAATATGTACTCTGCTTATACTACACGGACGACTCAAGAAAATATGAGCTGGCTAGAAAATATAAACCCTTGGAAACGTCCGTAAAATACCGTTACTGGAAGTCAAATGAAGACACACTGAATGGAAAATACTCAAAGGAGTTCCTTGATAGATTGTAACATGAGAATCTATAATTCTTTGATCCTCTCAAGACTATTCAATTGCAGCAGTTCCTCTTGGTCCCCCAAAGCCAGGGGGTGCGGTCTCCATCCACATTGTAAATTAGACGATTCCTTAAAGTACAGAAAATAGTTAGCATATCGATGAAACGATGGTATAGTGATATGCCAGCTATCTCGCTATTTGTGCTTGCAGTAATTCTAGCCGTCTTTGCTTTTATCTATCCAACCTATAAGATACGTCTGGCGGCCGCAGGTGCAGTCATCTTACTGGTAGCATTGATCGTCAGTAAGTTCCCTATACCGATTCTCCTTAAGATTCTATTCTCCATTGGCTATTTTGCATTTATATACACGGCAAATATAACATGAGTGCTCTACTCGGGCTACTCATAGTCATTGGACAGGATATCCTTTTAATCCACAATGAAAATATCGTCTGAATGAACAGGCTGTACTACGGGGATAATCTTGAGGTTTTGAGAAAGTACATTACTGATGAATCTGTAGATCTAATTTACTTGGATCCTCCCTTTAACTCTCAAGCGAACTACAACATACTTTACAAAGAGCAGAATGGTAGTCAATCCGCATCCCAGATCAAGGCATTTTCAGATTTCTGGCACTGGGACCAAGAAGCCCAGAAGACCTTTGAGGACCTGGTGGGCAATCCCTCCTACCCGCCTAACCTCAAGAAGCTGATAATCTCTATACACGACTTCCTCGGAAATAACGACATGAGCGCATATCTCGTGATGATGGCTGTTAGGCTAGTGGAGCTCAGAAGGGTACTGAAATCAACTGGCTCTGTTTATCTCCACTGTGACCCGACCGCTAGTCATTACCTGAAGATAATGATGGATGCAATTTTTGGTCCGGAAAATTTCATAAATGAAATAGTGTGGAAACGTTCAACCGCGCATAGTGATTCCAAACAAGGCTCAAGGCACTTTGGCAGGATTCACGACATTGTGCTCTTTTATGTGAAATCCGATGAATACAAATGGTACCAGCAATATGTACCCTACGACGAATCCTACACCGAATCCTTCTACAATCATGTTGAACCTGAGACTGGCCGTAGATTTCAGCTGGACAATCTAACTGCAGCAAAACCCGGTGGTGACACCCTATATGAATGGCATGGAGTAAGACCTTACAAGGGACGTTACTGGGCATACAGCAAGGAAAAGATGGAAGAATTTGAAAGAATGGGCAGACTGTTCTACACGAAAAGTGGAATGCCTCGATACAAAAGATATCTTGATGAGATGCCAGGAGTTTCAGTCCAGGATATCTGGACCGACATCTCTCCGATTCCAAGTCAATCGGCGGAGAGGATGGGATTCCCTACTCAAAAACCACTGCTGCTCGTGGAGAGGATCTTGGAATCATGCTCCAAGGAAGGGGATGTAGTGCTCGATCCTTTTTGCGGTTGTGGAACTGCTCTGGATGCAGCAGAGAAACTACACAGGGAGTGGATAGGAATAGACATCACACACCTGGCAATAAACGTAATCAAAAAGAGACTCAGGGACAGGTACCCTGACGTTAAATTCGAAGTAATAGGAGAACCAAAGGACCTTGAGGGTGCAAGGGAGCTTGCAAAGCAGGATAGATACCAGTTCCAGTGGTGGGCCTGTTCCCTGATAGATGCTGCTCCCTACGAGAACAAGAAGAGGGGAGCTGACACGGGAATAGACTGTGTGCTCTACAATCCTGTGAAGGGTACCAACAAGACATACTACGGGATAGTGCAGGTGAAGAGTGGAAACGTGAATTCAGGCCAGCTAAGGGATTTCAAAGGGACAATGGAAAGGGAGAAGGCTGATTATGGGATATTCCTCACTCTCGAGGATCCCACAGAACCCATGAACAAGGAGGCTGTGGTGGCAGGTCACATAAAGACCGAATGGGATGCTTCCATCCCAAAGGTGCAGGTACTTACAATCAAGGAGCTGCTGGAAGGCAAGCAGCCGGAGTTCCCGTTCCCGCCTGATAATTATCGACAGGCAAAACGAGAATTGAGGAACGATTATGATAAAAGCAAAATTAAGAGTTTGGAGAAATTCTGATAGCTTATGACCGCTTATGACTCAACTCTCATCTATGGTTTAGCAACAGTTGCGATTTCAACCGCGGGAGCTGCCTTTTCTTATTTAACTTCGTCAGGGAAATCACGCTTAGGAAGCATCAGCGCTAGAACTAAGATATTAGAAGAAATTCAGTTTGCCAGTAGTGAAGTGATGGATTTCTATGAAGCGTTTAAGCCGCCTCTGAAGATTGGAAACCGGGAAAATACTCTCATGATTGCGTACTTTACTATGTGGATTTTGGGAACGGGTATCATCCTGGCCGCATTTATTTTTAATATTGTGATAGGACTTCCCTATTTATTCGTACTCCCATTAGTTCCTGAATTAATACTAATTTTTCTACTCCCAAAATTTCTTATAAAAAGGGTCAGTAATATATCTGAACTCCTAGAAAAGGATGAGTTTGATCGTAATGTAATAAACGAAATTGGAGTCCGCTTTTTGATTCTAAGAGTAGTCAGAGTCTACGTTATACTGGGCTTGTCTATATTTTATGTATTCTTGATGGCAGTTGCTCCAAGAAACGATGGGGCATTGACATATATTTTATTTGCATATCTAGCGACTATTGGGATTCTAGTGATACTTCCGATAATGTCACTTTTTAGGAGAACATTTTTGCAATTAGAGACACAGACATTTGAAAAGTTTCTTTTTGCTCGTGGTAGAAACGTATTAGTGAAGGGGGTCTATGCACCAGCAAGGGGAGACCACCGCACCTTTAAAGGCAAACTCGTTACTATTAGCAATTCTATGTCATTGATCGACGAAGAAAATTACGTACTGAGCATCAAGCTTAAAGATATAGAGTCTCTAGCTATTCTTGAAGTGCCAAACGTCACTATAAAATCAAACGAAACTACTAAATCATAAAACTAAACATTTCTTCTATCTCGTCAGTTTATTCTCAATACATTTTGTATTATATCCGCCCCCCAAAAACTTAGGAGGGGCCTTTGAAGGGCAGGCATAACCTAGATTTGGGACCTAAATAAATAGACTGCCTACTAGTTAGAAAGTCACTCAGATACCTTAGGATGGGAAAATGAGGGGCAGGCAACAGGTCAATCTTCAGAAGAATTTTTAATTCTTTTTGGATCGAGCAATGCAAAAATACACTCCAGGGTCAGCCCAGTATCCTTGTCAGTTCGTCCAATTTCTTGGAGAACCTCCTGCCCTTGGCAGTCAGCGAAACCATATTCCTGGGTGGATACTTCTTGCTGTCCATCCTGGTCTTGACCAGGTCTAGCTCCTTGGCCTTCTCGATGCTTGAATACAGCTGGTGGACAGGGATATCCGTCTCGTCCAGTATCTCCGTGAGAGTCTTCTCCTTCTTGTCCGAAAGGTAGACCAGCAGTCTCAGGAACCCGGACTGCTTCTCCAGGACCTTCAGGGGATCCATTGCTTATTGATTGAATACAAGTGCTTAATGATTTCTCATTCAGCAATAATAGTTATAAACAAGGAAATGATTGCTTATTTGACAATCACATGAGGTCCCTCTTCCCATACTATGGAGGCAAGTTCAACCAGCTGCGGGATATTCTGGCAATATTGGGAGAGCATAGGGATTCTTTCGATATAGTAGTGGATGTCTTCGGTGGATCAGCCAAGGTCTTACTGAACATTCCGGACGAGTGGAAGAAGCTGAAGGTCTACAACGACCTTGACAGGGATCTCTACGTCACTTTCAAGGTGCTGCAGAATAAGAGGAAGAGTCTCGAGCTCTCCAGGAGGCTGAGGGTAGCCTTCCAGGATCATGACGCATTCTTCCTGATGAGGCATCACAACTTCAGGTCCGATGTGGAAACGGCATTCAAGGTGTTCTACCTTCAAACATATTCATTCATGGGAGATGGCAAAACATTCGGCAGGAGATTCAAGGGCCATAAAGGGGTCCCCAAATTTCACATAGAGAATTTCCTCTACGTAAAGGACTGGACGATCGAGAACATGGACTTCAGGGAATTAATGAAGAAATACAACAAACAGAGGGTATTCTATTACTTAGACTCTCCATACATCTCATCCGGCAAAAAATACAAGCACAGCTTCAAGCTGCAGGACCTAATAGATCTGAAGAAGGCAGTGGAAGAGCACAAGGGAAGCTATCTTCTAAATCTGTCTTTCTATGATGAAGGGATGGAAGATATTTTCGGGAAGCCGAACAGGACCATCGACTATGCCAATCCACTGACCGAGAACGGGAGGAAGAGATGGCTGTGCGGGTACTGGTGGAAGCTAAGTTAGATTTTTAAGCAAATCTTCAACTGGAGTTAAAATTTGATCATCTTTAACCGGATCTGATAAACAGCTTGGCCAGAGATTAGTTAAACAGAAATATTTCTTACCGTATTGTTCCGATCCTTGGAATTTGTCTAAAGGCCAGTTTTCACCAGTTAAAACAAGAAGGAACATTTTTGCATTGGGGCTAACACTCCTTAAACTATTTTCTCTTTTCCTGAAATTCTTTTCCCACAAGTGTCGGGCATATCCAAGCTGGGTCTTACATTCAATTGCAGAGACGATATTTTTATCTTTATCCTTTACAATAATGTCTGGTACCAAATCTTTGCCATTATTGATTTTTATTTTTTCCTGGCCTGCAACCTCATATCCCCCGTGCATTGCCTCCATACACGCTTTTGTATAGAACAGAACGGTCTTTTCAAAGAAGTAGGCTGCCGGCTGTTTAACTTTATAATTCAGAAAATCTTTCTCATTATCCTCTGCCTTATAGAATTCTCTCATTCTTGTCAATACTGCTTTTGTGATCTCATTGTTCCTATACCCTGAATTTATCGCCTCTACTACCTTATT
>DAICVC010000069.1:0-13032 GCA_027372655.1 Thermoplasmatales archaeon
TCCCTTCTGCTCAAGAATATTGAAAAAAGCTACAGATTCCTTTACGGGAACAGCATATTCGTCACAGAAACTGAAACGGGGATTGAAGATCTGGTAAAGCTCGGAATTAAAAGAGATTTGATAAGAAGGATTCTGCCCGGAGTCGACAGGGAGACGTTTGAACTCTGCGAAAAGACAAAGACACCTTCCATCATATATTTTGGAGGTCTGAGGGACTATAAGAGGCCCTGGCTGGGAGTTGAGCTTATGAACCAGCTGAAGGGATATGACGTGAGGATGAAGGTAGTTGGCTCCGGGCCGTCACTTGAAAAAGTGACAAGTCTGTGCAAAAGATACGAACTTGAAGAAAGGATAGATTTCACGGGAAGATTAAGTGAAATGGATTTGGCTAAAGCCGTCTGTGAATCCTGGATAAATGTTCATTTTTCCGTCACTGAAGGCTTTGGGATAACAATCATAGAAAGCGCATCGTGCGGAGTTCCAACCCTGGCTCTTGAAGCACCAGGTGTTTCTGAAGTTATCAGGGAGTTCAAAATGGGAATCAGTGAAATAGATATTGATCACATGGCCATTGATGTCAAAAAAATTCTGGAAAATTACAATGAATGGTCCCTGCAGGTATTAAATGCCTCTAAGGTCTTTTCCTGGGAAAATACCGTTAGTCACTGGATAGAGCTGGTCAAGGAGAAATAGCGATCAAATGTTTCCTGCCAATACGAAGGTATCCGCTCCCTAATTGAGGAATAACATCGATCATTTGGATGGACTTTATGCCTCATCATTTTTGTTATTGCTGTTCAGATACCCCAAGACAAAAGGAATGCCTCTCAGCACTTGGATTGGTACGCTCCTAATTCTATTTCTGACCGGGAGAGTCGACCTGTTTCTTCCAGAAAGGCCCGCAAATTCTCCATAATACGTATTTTTCAGCATCCTCTGCGTATACCCGTATCTGTAGTATTTTCTGAAAACTTCCCTTATGCTCTCATCTCCGTAGTGTTTTATTTCAGAGGAACTAATGAGCCCTATGTCCTTTGTCAGGTTGTAGGATTCCAAATAGATCAATTCTAGGTCTAGCCCGACAATCTGACTGAGAATGTCTTCCGACAGGTTTTTCCTCACTGCTTCAAGCGCACTTACAATTATTTCACGCCTATACACCCTCGGTATAACACTCTTATTCCTCATGGGGTCCAGAATTGACAGGTCATTTGGAATGTTTGACTTGTCAAGATTTGAGAAGTAATTCACAATCCCCTTCCCTATATCCCTTTCTCTTATGACAAGCATATCGTTTTTCCTATCGTTCACATCTTCTAGGAGTGTTTTTTCCATTACCCTTGTTTCGTCAAAGATGAATACCTTCTCCCCTCTTGACGCCATCGTGGTTATATACCTGCTCTCAAAGCTTTTTGTTTTTTTCTCTATGATTCTCAAGTCATAATCTCTGAGCATTTCGGTAACAACTGGACTGTCTGATGAGTTGTTGACAATGACCTCAAAATCGTGAAAGGTATTATTAAATATGGAATCCAGACAATTTCTTAAATGGGCTCCGGAAATGACAGGAATAGATACGGAGATGGTCATCCCTTACCTCATACGGGATACACTTAAAGGTATATAATCAATGACTAAAAATCCCTGCACTTATATTATATGCTGAAACGCATTTCTTACGCAACTATCAACAGTAAACTTATCAATATTCGTGTTAGAAAAGAAGAATTTCTAATTTCAAAAATGAAACTTCTTCTCGTTTGATGCCGTACCAGTCACAGAGACATTTCACTGGAATTCCTTCATTTAATTGATTATCTAGGGTGAGAACGAGATTACTTGTCGAATAGAAAGGCCACTTGGTTAGAAAGCCAGCCATCATATTGCACCCTAGATACCATTCTAAGCTCTCGTTTGAATGCTTCCTTATAGACGCTGAATGCCTTGAATTCCCCTGTTATGCTACTAAACTCATCAAACATCAATATGTCTCCCTCGTTTAGTAAGTAATCCAATTGAGACAAAACATATAGAGTACTTGAGAATAAATCAGCATCAAGATGAATTACCATCCTATACCTTCTTACGTAATCTTTGAGAAATGGCCTTAGAGTATCTTGAAATAAGCCTTTGACCAGTATTACCCTTCGATCATTAATCGTTGGGGGATCTCCTCCCAGGTCGAATTCGCCTTTCTTCACCGTGTAGGTCCAGTCATCGGGCAATCCCGTAAATGTGTCGAATCCATAAAACATACTTCCGGGATCTTGGTTCAAGCCAATCCACTCTCTGATAGAGTCTCCCTTGTATACGCCAAATTCTAAATAATCAATTGGATGTTTCTTCACAATTTCATCACTTACATATCTGAAGTGTTTACTCCTGTCTTTGAAATTATGGCATGCACTATTTTCATCCATCAATTTTTTCAGTAATGGATTTGAATTTAAATTTTCAACGGTGAAACTATACCTTGGCCAGAATTTAGGACTTATTTTTTGGATTTTTTGATATTTGCTCATTTAATTCTACCTTCCTGATATTACTTTCAAACCTTAATTCCCTTTCCCTGCCTAGTACCCTCTCATTTACCCCTTAGCGTAGGTTTGTTCTTCTTCAACCATTTCCTATTTTCTTTGTTTATTAGATCGACCTTCGACCCAATCTATTTGACTTCAGTTCTTTTAGCTATTATATAGCACTACCAAATTCATGCGACATATTTCAAGTAAAGAAAGGTAGCTAGGATATCATTTCCACGACTATTTGGGCAGGGCGATTCCCAAAGTAAGCAGTTATAAGGAAACACAAGGGAGTACCGAACAGCTATGAACAGATGACTTGATTGCTATCATAAAAGAAGCAACTCTACGGGTGGATTCTGTACAAATGAGAGGTTATCCTAGTGCAATTTTTCGCAGGAAGTCGATTACTCGGTATATGGTGCGTTAATTTCTGTATGTTTTAATACTGAAACTCTGGGTCATCCTGCGGTCGGGGATTTTCTTGTATCAACCCTGGGCGATTATCTTATTAGAATGCAATTCTTCTCATGGATTGTCATGAACGAAGATCCAACGAGAAAAGAAGACCTGAAGGTTTTCATAGTTAATAGGTATCCTCCGTTCACATCTGTTTACAGGTGGGTTTCAGACCTAGCAGATTCATTGCCCTATGACAAGGAAATCATAAATTTGATTTACAATATTGATGGTTGGGGGTATGACCATGAGGGCGTAGATTTCATAAGTAATCTAGGCACCAATTTTCTAACTTATCTGTTCAGGACAGTTGCCTTTTCAAATGCAAGAAAGTACGTGATTTCATCTTCAAAGCCTAGGAGGGCAGTCATTCACTATACAAATCAATTTTCTGGCACTCTTAGAATAAAATACGCTTACGAAATTGTCAATGTTCAGGATTCGCCATATTTCCTCGATGACTCGTCACTGGCTGAACGGATATACATGAAATTACTTTATAGGTCTCTTAAGAACGCAAGGTATATTGTAACAAATACGGACGTGCTGAAAGAGGACTTACATCGCTTTGGATTTAAAGGAGAGATTACCACGATTCACCTGCCAGTTGGAAAGTCTTTCCGAAAGCTTTCCGTCTCCAAGGATTCATTGAGGAAGTCTCTGGGACTTCCTTCTTCGAAGAAACTTGTTCTATCAGTCTCGTCAGATTCCCCTCGTAAAAATCTAAAAACCGTTGAGTCTGTTATGAACAGCCTTGGTGATGAATACGTATTGGTCAGGGTAGGAAAAGAGCTGAAACGTAGCATTACGTTCAAAAATACTGATGACGAAAAGCTAAACAAAATTTACAATGCATGCGATGCCCTCCTCTTTCCCTCAATATACGAAGGATTTGGCCTTCCAATCGTTGAGGCTTTTGCAACTGGTTTGCCTGTGGTAACATCGAACATTCCCACAATAAAGGAAGTATCAGGGGGGGCTGCAATCCTTGTAGAACCCACCAAGGTGGACAAAATAGCAGGTGCTGTGGAATTGGCAGTTAGAGAGAATGACAAATACTCTCGACTCGGTCTTCAAAGGTCGGAAGAATTTACGTTCGACAACTTCAGGAATAGGATAACCGGTCTATACGACCACGTGCTATCAGATCAAGACTGATGAGAACTTATTTCAAATTTGCGACTGATTACCTTCACCCTTCCATTCACAACACGATTTGTACAAAACCGGGAACTGTTTTACCTAGGAATGATGATGCCTTTTACTCGCTTTAAATCATTGAAGTCAGGAATGGTGCTCCTCAGCGAAGCTTTGATTCAGAACGATACTATTTGCAACCCTAAAGCTCAGAAATCTCATCATGATTGATACTTCTCATCCCAGTTTAAGCTGAGCCGACCCCGATGTTGCTCATTCCTTGCACCTTTCGACTAACGTCTCTCCTTATTGCTGAACACCCTCGTACTAATTGGCACGATGAAGACAAGTGCAGGGAAGAGGATAATGAAAAGAAAGAGCATAATGAATCCGTAGATCACAAAATTGCTTCCGAGCATTACCATCTTTGCTTCTGTGCTATAAGGAGCCTGAAATACCTCCTGCCCGGTTATTGTATAATATGCTTTAAAAGAATGCCCGCCTTCGATCAGTCTGGATTCGAAGCTGTAGGAGTTGTCGGAAACAGTATAGCTACCCATCAGCGATCTGATGCTGGTGGAATTCACATAAATAGCTCCCACGAGTGATAAATTACCTGTAATGTTTGTCTCCGCAGAGCTGGGTGACACCCAGTGACCGCCTCTTGAATTTATTTTCTCCCCATTGAAGGTCCCGTTTCCATATAAGTCAAGATAAAATCTTCCTGCTGTAGGAATACTGATTGTTGTATTTCCAAGATAAAGATCAGAGGCGTATGGATTTGAGGCGTTTGATATCCTGTATGACCCCCAAGAAACATTGATGTCCCTAAGAGAGACGCTTCCTGAAGTGCCGCTAACATTCACTGAAGGTGAGAACCAGCCTGTGAGTTGGGGGAAGGAGAAGGAATAAGAGGCATTTCTCCAGACCTGGGAAGATTGGAACAACTCGGGAGACGTATAGGAACGGTATGTCTTGCCCGAGCTGTAGTAAACATAACCAAAATCCGATGATATATTCCCCTTAAAATTTGGTGATGCCTTGTACTGGAACGTTATATTCGCAGACACCAAAACATTCATTGTGTTCTTAATGGGTATCATCGCATAGTACCCAGGTGCGGTAGCATTACCATAATTAAGAGACAGACCAATGCCATTATGTGCATTCCACTGGAGCGCACCACCAGATACCGTAACATTCGTGGATGACGAATTGTCGTATATGGACCAGCCTTTCCTCACGAGAATACTACTTTCCGGCAGGAGGGTAATATTACCTGGTACTGACAGGAGGGAGCTTGAGTTCAGATGATACTTTGGAGATAGTAGCCCTATGAAGTATGAGGACGGAAGTATGTCCGTTATATTGTGAAGCGTGTCGAAGCCCAGCGTATTTCCCCCAACATCTGAAATGACTGGTGTGATGTTCATGGATTCCAGGTACTTATAGGCGAAGATATAGCTTTCATTTCCACTAGAATAATTCAATAGCAGGTTAGCACCATATACGTTGCCAAGTGAGTCATTTACGATGTAGAGATAGGATGAAGGGCCGAGGAACTTGTGCTCCAGACCAGATTCATTCAACACATCTGTCACCTGAGGGCTATTTTTGTATGTAATCACATACTTAATGTTCTCCGTCCTGAGAAACGCGGGAAGGGCAGAAGAATAATAGCTGTTCAAAATGCCGTACAGAATACCGTCCTCGTATCCAAAGTGATTGTTAGGCACGACTCCTATGAACGCTGTCCGGAATGAGCTTACGGAGCTTAGCACGTTATATGTGTTTACAACGTAATCGGGTATGTACTGTGGACTGAAAGGGCTGTAAGCCAGATTTTGAGACGTCAGGATACCTTCTGAGCTGGCATTATACGATCTAGGAGGGAAGAACGACCCGTTGAAAGCCTGCCAACCTGAGAACAGGACTATGAATACCACTATCACCGTGACGGCGATCCTGAACACCCTTGCTCTCCTTCTTACCCTGTTCAGTGTTCCCTCGAATGCCTTGCCCCGCTTCCTCAGCCAGTTTGCAAGGTAGACGATGATTGCGGCCACTATTATCGCAGCAAAAATATCATAAATTGGAATTGAAATGAGAAGCGGCCCTCCAAGCAACGTATACCAAGATGCGGCTATGAATGTCAGCGCCATCGCAGCGATGAAAATATACCCCTCTTTTTTTATGAAACCGTAGACCTCACGTCTGCTGGACCATACATTGGAAACCAGAATCAGAATGAGTACGGCTTCAGAAATGGCCATGATGTTCAGATAATGGTCAGGAATGGAAACGGCAGTTCCGAATGCAGAACCAACCAAAGGAATGTTTGCTATCCGATAGAACAAGTCGTTCAGATACGGTATGCGCCACCACTGCGACAAAACAAATGCCGTCAACCACACAAAAACAAAAGGCACCGCAACCTTCCTGGTTCCCTTGAATGCAAACGAAATGAAGGAAAGTAGAGGATACAGTGCAAGGGAGAGCACCCATATGTCTGTTATGAATGACCTTGGAAGGAGCACGATGTCACCGAAGAATGGAATTGCTACGCTCCTGTTTATGAATAGAAGTATGGATGGTGCGCTCATGGCGTATGTGCTCCAATAATTGGAAACCAATAGTATGGATGCAAACGGATTGAAGTGGTTGTAAGCTGTAGCAAAATAAATAGACCTTACTGCAAGCGGATTACCTATGCCTGTTGATGTTATGACCGTCGCCTTCACAAAGTAAAAGATGGCTGGAAGAGATAGGGCTATTGAGGCAATTGGCAGGGCAAATCTCTCCCATATCTTGTACCTATAGTTCACAAGGAAAGAGAAGAACAGGACGGCTATGAAGCCAAGATAGTAGTCCGGGTCAAGCATTATGGAGAGGGAAAGCAACGATGCTGAAACTGCCAGTACTCTCAGGCTGTTCTTTGCAAGTAAGGAGTACGCAACCGCAATTGCAATAAGGAGCATGATGAGACCATCCGAAAACGTACCACCGTCAACATTGAGATTCATAATCGCAATATTGCAGTAAATCGCAATGACAATGAACGCCTTCAGGACCTCCTTCCAAATTAGATTATAGTTCAGATGCAGATGCCCATCAATAAGACGGTAAAGCATCTCAGAAAGAATCCAAGAGGCAGCGAGGAAAATGACAAAGGTATAAATTGTGAATATCTTGCCCTGTACAACAGGAGAAGTAGAAAGGTTCATTAGTAAAATAGCAGGCCATGTCACTATCTCTCTGCCGACGAACAATGGACCAATATAAGAACCACCATTCAGGACGGAAAACAGAGGAATTCTGTACAGAACAGGAGTCCAGAACTGGTCAGCATAGTCGTAGAATCCGTTACCAAAAATGAAGGTGCGTAGCGAAACAAGTATAACAGAAGCGGAAACAAATGATTCCATAATAAGAGCATAAATTATGCGCCTAAAGTTTAGATTTAATCCCCCGTTCACTATTTTTTGATGCACATCATATTTAAAATGCTTTTGCATCACTCCAAAATGCCTATTCCTCAATTTCCTGGCAAGCCGTTTTATCTTAAGCAGACAAGGACGTATTCTAGCAAGACACATCAGGTAAAAACCCATTGAAGTTTTCAGTCCATCCTTGTGCAATTCAAAAATTTGGACCATTACTTTCATTTTTCAGATAAATGTTATTTGAGGAAATCGGATAATGCAGTAGTGAATGAAAATGATATGAATGCCTCAGATTGGTATTGCCATTGCACATACGCGTGATATGGTAATTAGTATAAAGGAAGGGTACCGTGAAGCTCTCGGGTCGTAAGAAAGTCATTAATATCTGTAGCCTATATTTTTTCGTGACTATACGGAGTTATTTTGTAAAATTGCTGGATAGATTTCCAATGTTATACACGATATACAATGTTAGCGGCCTCAAGGACGTAAGAAATGGAACCTGGAAGCTCAGAAAGAGACTGTTGAAAATCAACAATACCATCTCCTTCGATGGATTCAGGATGATACTGGATGAAAATTCTTACATGGACCTTAGTCTATTCAAGCAGTATCTCAGGTACGGCGAGTACGAAAAGGAGATAACCCATTATTTGAGAAATTCTTTGAATCCAGGGGAAACGTTCGTTGATGTAGGCGCAAACAGTGGATATTATTCCCTGTTGGCATCGGGTATTGTCGGTGAACAGGGTATGGTCTTAGCCTTTGAACCTTATAAGGAAACATTCCGCAGGTTGATTAAGAACATACAACTGAATGAAGCAAACAATGTGAAGGCATTCAACATGGCTCTATCTTCCTATGATGGCAGGGGAACGCTTAACATAAGCAGATCATCTGACGGGCTAAACTCCCTTAAAACTATTCCCTTGGTCGAAGATAGCATTGAGATAGAAGTTAAAAAATTCGATAGTGTCTTCACATTTAAACGAAATGTTGACGTAATCAAGATAGATGCAGAAGGAAGTGAACTGGATATAATCAAAGGAGCTTCAGATTCTATAACCAACAATAAAGACATTAAAATTATATTTGAAATAAACAGGTATTCACCAGAATCTCAGAGCACAATAGACAAACTGAAAGCGTTTGGCTTCATTTCGTTCACTATGGAAAATGGAAAGTTATCCAAGCAGATTTCTAATTTGGAGGAAATTCCGGCAGGTACAGACAATCTAGTTGCACTAAGAGAGTAGCCAATTGAATAGTAGCTACGTATATTAACCAAATAGGTCAAGAACGATGACAGTATTCTATCTAGTTCCTCAGCATCTACCCACTGAAATACCTTCTAACTTCTCTTTATGTTTTTCATAAAAGTAAGCTGCTCCAGCAAGTCCACGCAAATACCGCCCTCTGCCCAAACCGAGACCTTTGCCTACAAGGTCTCCTATTTTATAATCAATTTCTTCACTCTTTATATGCCCAAGAGAAATGGTGAATGATATATCGACATCTTCATTTCCATTTATGTAAGTTTCATCCAAGAGCTTCCCTCCTCTCTCGGCAATAAATTTACCTGCGAAAATTCCGAAACTCATTATGAGGTTAAAATATGCATGTTTCACAACTGGTTTAACTAAGAGAGTTTGCACAATTTTTAAAACTACATCATTTCTAACATAGTACTCGGAGATAATTTCTATTGGTGGTTTGATCCATTTGGAAACTTTACTTGGTAGTCGTGGTTTTCCCCTAATCACGTTAAATATACTATATATGACGGTCGACTTCCCTATGTACGATTTTATGCCAAACCTATGTTCGGGTGATTTAGCAAACACAACCTGGATATCGCCGGATAATGATGAGAGTTCACTTTCTAATTTTTCAATCCCATCTACCCCGTACATATCGTCATTAGACAATATGACCCACTTCGGTTTATATTCCATCGCTTTTTTTATTCCAACATTGCAGCTATGTGCATAGTTGAAATAAGGGTCTGGAATTTCACCAGATTCGACGAATATTATGTGAAGGCCATTGAAGATATTTTCTCTGCATTCTCTGGCGTTCAGCCCGTTAAAGTCAGCTGTAGGAATTACGACTATGATACCCCTATCGCCCTCTACCTCGTGAATATATGTTGCACCTCTTGGCCTTTCCTTCATCCATTCTATGAGGTCGTCCCTGTTTTGGAAGGAATCATAGAATTTTATTACGTCTTCAATCTCATTACTTATGAAAAGGTTATTTCTATAGTCCATAAGACTAAAGAAGAGCTCCGTTGCCGTACTGTCACGACTACATCTCTTCCTCGAGGTTGGTAGTGTCTGCTGCATCTAGGCATGTTATTAAGCAGTCGTTAATAATGACATTGTCAGATAGAATCCCAAGCATCGCGAATTCATCACTGATTTATGGTGGACCAAGTTTCCAGCATTTATGACATAGAGAACTTGCTTATCTTGACATCTGCCTTTTGGCCAGAAGAACCTCTTCTTCAACCTTGAGTGGTTTTTTCTTCAGGATGACAGCAGATTTCTCAACGCTAAGAGACGAGTCGCGCGGTCTCTTCGCTGTCCATTTCATTTCTGTCATTGGAACTGATCTAATCAAATCTGATTTCAGCGTGAATTCATGAGATATGAGAAGAGAGAAATCATATCTGCTTATCCTGTTAGCCGACGAGAAATGGATGATTCCATCAATGTTCTTGTTGTACACTTCGGCTATTGCTTCCGCTAAATAGGTGTTCAGAGTTGGCGAATAGTACTGGTCTTTTACTACCAATATTTCTTTCCCACTGAGAAGACTTTTGTACACCCACAAAAAGAAATTAACCTTTCCAGATGATTCGTTCACTCCAAATATACCAGACGTTCTTATGATTGCACAATCTACGCTGGAGTTGATTATTATGTCTTCAGCTTCCACTTTTCTCTTCCCGTAAACATTTATGGGATCCCTTCTATCATATTCTCTGTATCCGCCTGCTTCTCCAGAGAAAACATAGTCTGTCGATACTTGAATGATCCTTCCTCCAACCCTCGAAAGATATTTTGTAATTGTGAAGAAAGGCAAAGCGTTAATTCTGTATGCCATTTCCGGATTCAATTCGCACTTGTCCACATCCGTCATCGCAGCCGTAACTATTACTGTCTCAGGTCTCACCTTTTCGAGAAGAAGTTCCAGGGCGCCCTGTTCGGATATGTCCAGCTTAAATGAATTTGGAACGTTCATTTCAGTCCTGTTGAATGTGAAGTATGCATTCGGAAACAAACTAACGAGAGCAGAACCCAGGAGGCCCGACCCCCCTATAATCAATACCCTTTCCATGAGGAGTCACTAAACGAACCTTTTGAGCCTGTTCCACCAGTTCTTGTTATCGACGTACCAAGAGACTGTTCTACGCAACCCGCTTTCAAGTGAGACTCCAGGTTTCCATCCCAGCTTCCTGAGCTTCGAGCTGTCCAGGCTGTATCTAATGTCATGCCCGGGCCTATCCTGAATGAATTCCACCAGCTTCTCAGGTTTGTTCGTAATGTCTAGTATTTTTCGAACAATATCGATGTTCTCCATCTCATTTCCTGCAGAGACATTGTATATCTCATTTTTCCTTCCTTTTTTCATCACAGTCTCCAAAGCCCTGCAGTGGTCCTCAACGTAAAGCCAATCCCTTACCTGTCTTCCGCTCCCATAAATGGGAATCTTCATGTTGTTCAATGCCCTTATAATCGTTTTAGGTATGAGCTTCTCCGGCAACTGGAATGGACCGTAATTGTTGGTACATCTCGTAATTGAAATGTCCAAGCCGTACGTCCGCGAATATGCAAGCCCGAACGAGTCCTGAGATGCTTTTGATGCAGAATACGGGCTTGAGGGTCTCAGGGTAGAATCCTCTGAAAATGAACCTTGCGCAATGTCCCCATATACCTCGTCAGTCGACACGTGAACCATCTTGATGTTTCCCCCATGCTTCCTCATCGCTTCCAGCAGAATCATCATCAGTCCAACGTTATTCCTGAAAAAGAAATACGGATCGGCGATGCTCCTGTCCACGTGGGACTCAGATGCAAGGTTTATGATGTAATCGACGCCCTCAAGAAGATCCGCTGGGAATTTTCTTGAAATATCAACCTTGAAAAATTTGCTTTCGACAACATCAAGATTCTTTCTGACACTTCCGATGCCAAGTTTGTCCACAGTCAATATTTCGTAACCCTTCTTCCTGAAATATATGCTGCAGTTTGTCCCTATGAAGCCAGCACCTCCTGTGATCAGCAATTTCATACCATCATCCCTAACTCCCTTTTTAGCTCCGCAAAGCTCGGGAGTCCCTTATCCTTTTCGGACAGGATTGGATTGGTTATAGGCCAGTCTATTCCCAATTCGTTATCGTTCCATATTATCCCTGACTCATATCCCTTGCTATAGAAGTTGTCCACCTTGTATAGAACCTCTGCAACGTCGCTGAGCACGAGGAAGCCATGCGCAAACCCCCTGGGGATGTAAAGCATTTTCTTATCCTCGGACGATAGTACAACTTTCACGTGCTTTCCGAATGTGCTGGAATCTTTACGTATGTCGACTGCCACATCTAATATGCTCCCGGTTATGCATCTTACCAGTTTTGACTGTGCATATGGTTCTCTTTGAAAATGCAGCCCGCGAAGTGTATTTTTTATTGACAGTGAATGGTTGTCCTGGACAAACTCATCCTTTATCCCCAATTTTTCGAATTCATTTTTCGTGTAGCTCTCCAGAAAGAAACCCCTCTCGTCATACATGACCTTTGGTGTAATCAGAATTAGATCGTCAATTTCCGGTTCTGATGCTTCATACTTCATTCAGATTAGATTCACATATAGATTTTAGAGTTTTCTCCAATCACGAGTCTGGTGCCTTCTGGTTTCAAGGAGTTTTTATCAAAAATTGATGATCCCTCCCCAATGATTGAGTCCGCGATGTGATTGCCACTCTCTATCCTTGAACCCCTCATTACTATGGAGTTTTCGATTGAAGCATTCCTTAAAATGCAATTATCCCCTATGCTCGTATATGGACCTACAAACGACTTCTCAATCTCACAGTTGTCACCTATGACCGCAGGTCCCCTTATGAGGGAATCATCGGATATTTTGGTGTCCTTCCCAATAAGAACCTTTCCCTTGACATTCTTCTCATCCACGTTAATCTCTATCTTGTTTAGCACAAGCATATTTGCAATCAACACATCCTCCACTGTTCCTGTATCCTTCCACCATGTATCAACAATCTCATAACCTACCTTTCCTCCAGAGTTTATTAATGACTGTATCGCTTCTGTGATCTCATATTCATCTCTCCAGGACGGTTTCAGCTTCCTAATCTGATCATATATACCAGGTGTGAAAAAATATATTCCCGTGACAGCAAGATCAGATGGAGGGTCCTTAGGCTTTTCTATCAATTCTATGATCTCACCT
>DAICVC010000016.1:0-10800 GCA_027372655.1 Thermoplasmatales archaeon
CCAACTGCAAATGCGATAACGAATACAATTAGAACACCAAGGGCAACGTAAAGAAAGACCTTGTTACCACCCTCTGAGGATATTGCCAAGCCCACGGCAGACGCCTCTGAAATTTCCAGGAGGGTGATGCCCATTGCAGCCCGGAATATAGCCGGATCAACAAACATCTCAGTTAATTTTCACTTGATATTTATCCTTTTATTACAGTATTAATTCCCGATGAGTGAACAGAGCCAGCAGCGGTTTCGGCTACGTTGAACTTGTTTCCACGTCCATAATCTGGGGTGTTACTTACGTACTTTTGAAATACGCCCTATCATACCTGGACCCCCAGCAGATAGCATTCTCACGATTTCTGGTGTCATCTGTCTTCTTCATTCCCTTGATCTTTGTCATAAGGGAAAGATATTCCAGAACGGAGATAGTAACGCTCTTAATTCTAGCCCTGACTGGTGTTCTGCTTTACCAGCTTCTCTTCATATGGGGAGAAAGCGGCCTTACTGCTGGGAATGCGAGTTTCATAGTCAGCCTGGAACCAATTTTCATTGCTATCCTTGGAGTCATGATCAAGGAAGACAAGCTCACTCCGAGACGTTTGACAGGACTAATCGTCGCAACCATCGGGCTTATAGTTCTCCTAAGGCCCACAAGCATCACTGGGGATGAGCTGTTGTCTGCTGTTCTTGTCCTTCTAAGTGCACTTTCATGGGGAATTTTTACTGTAGCAGGGAAGGGTCTCCTGTCTAAACACAATCCCATGAACGTGACGGGCTTCGTGTCCGTATTTGGTGCCATAATGCTCTTTCCTTTTGCTTTTTCCGGACTCCAAAGCCTGTTTTCTATCAGGGATCCTTTCCTTATCTTGTCATTGTTATTCATGGGATTTTTTGCGACCTTCCTTGGGTATTATCTCTGGTTCGATGGACTGAAGAAGGTCAGTCCAATTAGGGCAGGAACGACACTATACATAACCCCATTTGTCACAGTGATCACGGCATCCTACATAATATCAGAACCGATAGAATTCATTACGCTACTAGGTGGTGCCCTCATAATCATTGGTCTGATAATTGGTGGGTAGTAAAGTGTAGCGTTGATGATCACGGAGTCTTGAGCCCGTTCCCTGTGAGAACGAGAACATTTTCTCCGTCGTAATGCTTCTTCTTATACGCTGCCCAGACGGTAGCAGAGCTGTATTCCACGTACATTCCCCTTAGGGCGAGCTCAGATCTTGCCATAATTATATCATCTTCATTTACTGTCACGCACTTCCCGTATTTCTTCAAATTACCTACCATAATGTCCATAAGAATAGGTTCTCTGGAGACGAGTGCATCTGCTGATGAGTACTTTGAGTTATTCTTGTCATATGTAACGCCTTTAACTGCAGAGCACACTGGATTTACTGCATCCGTCTGCACACCTACAATCTCCGGGACAAAGTCAATTTCCCCCGACTCGAGGAGATGCTCAAACCCTGCGACCATTCCAAGTAGAAGGGTCCCTGCCGATACTGGCACAAATACTCTATCCGAACTCCTGTGATCGAGTTGCCTGAATATTTCATAACTCAGTTGTCTCATTCCGTCTCTGAACTCTGGATTCAGTACGTGACTGGCATAGTAACCTTGGTGGGTTGCTGCTGCCTCAGCCACCTCTTTTCTCGAGCCTTTTACAAGATGGATATCTGCTCCGTATGCCTTTATCTGACTGACCTTTCCCAGCTTCGTGTTTTCGGGTACGAATATGTTCACCTTGAAACCGGAGGAAGTTCCGTAGGCGCTTATTGAGGCCCCGGCATTGCCGGACGAGTCTTCATTTATCTCCGAACCTTTTGGGAGCATTGATACAAGGCTTGAGATCAATGTTTTACTTCCCCTATCTTTGTAAGAGAAAGTGGGCGTGAAATAATCCAGCTTGAATTTGACTGAACCGGCATCCAAAAGCGGAGTAGCCTGCTCTCCCAGACTCACTACTCTCTCAAGGTATGGATAGTTAACTGGGTATGGACCTTCCCGATACCTGAAGTCTATCCTTGGCACTAAAACTCCACCGCACTCACAGTTTGGCTTACCACTAAACCCTGTTCTTTCTTTCCCACAAACTGAACAGACTGCTCTTAGCATATTATCTTAGTGATAAGGTCTTGAATTAAAACACTACTTATTTCCTGACGGTTAGCGTATTTAGCATTTTTCGAAGTGCATCGATATTGATGAAAAGAATAACTCTTTGCCAAACACAAAATGCCTTTATTTCTGATATCATTGCGAGAAGCATGAGAGCTATACAAACGGAGAATTTTCCAACTACATTTTACGTACTTGTAGAGATATCAATGGGAAGCAACTGCAAATATGAATACAATGAGAAGCTGGAAAGCATAATACTCGACAGGGTCCTATTTACTCCCATGAAATACCCTGCAAATTACGGCATGATCTTAAAGACTCAAGGCAAGGATGGAGACCCACTTGATGTACTCCTGATCTCGTCGGCAGCTATCCAGCCGGGAATCCTGGTTAAGAGCCGGGCCGTCGGACTTGCAGAAATGAGGGATGAGGAAGGGATTGATGATAAAGTTATAGCTGTGCCCGTGGATGAGGTTGATCCAAATTCTGAAACTATAAGGGATATTGACGATATACCCCAGTTCCAGAAGAATATTTTCAAGCATTTCTTTGAGCATTACAAGGAACTCGAAAATGGCAAATTTATGGAGTTTATTGGTTTCAAAGGAAAGAAGGTTGCAACGGATCTAATTTTGAGTTCTTACCAGAATTAACTATTGGTAGTGAGAAAGATTTAGAGTCATCGTAAGAGACCTGCAGGGTAAGAAATTCATTTCTGAGAACTGAAAGTTGGAAGTAAATTTTATTTGTTAACCCTTCCGGTGCTAACATATTGATAAAAGCCCGCCTTTTGATTCGAAGTACTAACTGCCTCCGATTTTCCAGCTAATCTATTTTTGAAACACCTTGTTGTACTTGCTGACTTTGGGGGTGAACAGATTCAGCGATTAAATCTCAATTTTGAAAGCGTTTTTCCTTCGGTCAAACCCCGTAGGGGGAGATATTTTGAATTTTATTGGCATAAGAGAAAGTACATACATTACTTTGAGGGACTGCCATCAAAGGGAACTCTCAATAACGCAAAGCTGGGAATTGATGGGAAAAACTTGCTGGAGAAGCAGCCTCTTGATACATTAAAGAGAGACATGATAATGATATTGCTTTTTGGCTCAAACAGTGCAGATACAGAAATTGCAACCAAATTAAGGAAGTGTGAAATCGGCGATCTCTTAGGAAAGCCAGAAGAACTGGAAAGGTACGTTCGCCAAAAATACATCTTAGTAAGCAGGATTACAGGGGGAGCAGAAGCCAATTCCCTAGGGCAAGTTGCTCAACACTATGTGGAAGAGTTCCTGCGCAAATCCCTTCCTAGCGATTTTGAAATTACTCCTGACGGGCATGTGGCAGGCGTCACCCATACAGAGGGAAAGACGCTCTCAACTTTCGACATAGTCGTGGCAAAGGGCTCAAAATCTGTCGCTGTCGAGGTCAGCTTCCAAGTCACCACTAACAGCACAATCGAGCGGAAAGCAGGTCAAGCAAAACCACGCTATGACATGATTTAGAAAACTGGCAACTACATTGCCTATGTCATTGACGGCGCTGGAAATTTTCAGAGAACAAGCGCAATAAGCACTATCTGCAGATATAGTGATTGCACTGTTGGATTCTCTGATGAAGAATTTGGGGTATTGATAAGTTTCATCAGCGGTGTCCTTTAATGCTACGATTCGTTGATTTATTTGCTGGGATAGGCGGTTTGCGGCTGGGTCTTGAGCAAGCTTGCCAAGAATTAGGTATTCGGAGTAAATGCGTCCTTTCTAGCGAGATTGACCCTCATGCCTCTAAGACCTACGAAATGAATTTTGAGGAAGTTCCAGCTGGGGACATAAGAAAAATCCACGATTTCCCAGATTTCGACTTCTTACTAGCTGGCTTTCCATGCCAACCGTTCTCTTATGCCGGCAAGCGGCAAGGCTTCGGGGACACCAGGGGAACCCTATTTTTTGAAATTGAACGTGTGCTCAAGAGCAAACGCCCCAAGGCATTCTTGCTTGAGAATGTCAGGGGATTAGTCACTAATGACAAAGGTAGGACATTTGAGACTATTTTGAACAAACTGCAGGAACTGGGATACCACGTCAAGTATGTTCTTCTGAATAGCAGCAATTATAATGTGCCTCAAAACAGGGTGCGGATATACGTTATTGGCGTGTTGTGGGAAGAGCCGGTTATTACGGTCCCATCTGATCCTGGAGCACCAGACTCCCATAAATACAAGTTAAGAAATGCTGGGCAAACATCGCTAACAGATATGGATCCACGAAGAAAATTAGTTATAGACATTTTGGAGGAAAATCCAGACTCCGAGTACGATTGTTCACCTAATTTTGTCGGGCTCCTTTCATCCATCGTTGGTTCGAACTTCAACTCCCTCAATGGAATTAGGATGATAGATTACCGAAATGGAAATTCAATGCACTCTTGGTGACTAGGTATCAAAGGGGAATGCACAAAAGAAGAGATAGAATTCATGGACAAGCTTATCGTAAACAGACGGAAGAAGATTTTTGGCGCTGAACAGGATTGCAAGAAGTTGACTCTTGACCAAATAAGGACGTTCTATGGCAATCCAAACATTGTAGAGATAACAGAATCGTTAATAAAAAAAAGAGTTAACTATCTAGGACTTCTGATGGAAAGTTTAATCCTACCTTAGGCAACATGTCATTTGAAGTTTTCAAATTCCTAGACCCAGAAAGCGTATCAATTACCCTGACTTCAAGGGATGCACATAAACTTGGGATTGTTCAAAATAATAAACCTCGCCACATTACCCCTCGTGAATGTGCAAGGCTTCAGGGATTTCCAGATAGTTTCCTACTCCATCCTGACGACAGATACGCATACATGCAACTTGGAAACTCAGTGAGTGTTCCCGTAGTCAAAGCAGTCATACTGGATTTCTTAGTTAATAATCAAGAAAGTATGTTGCAGCACTGAGTCCTTGCTCGCATGTTTGGAACATCCCGTCCTATTGGCTAGAATCTTCAGTTTTTCAGTTGTTCAAACCCAGAATCATCTTCATACTTCTTAAAACGCGGATGAATTATGGGTTTTTTTGCTCTGGCGCTGTAACCTGCCAAATTAATGTGCCATTTACCAACATTCTTGCCTTTCTTATTTTGGTTCGCAATTCCGCTTTGTGTAAGGTCTAATGAATTGATCACCCAGTATTTGTCTAATTGCTCTGAATAAAAAATAAACCAGAGGTTTTTTCGAGGATTGTTGATATCCATCGCAGCGAATCTCGCTGCATCAACAGGGCTGCAATCATTAGAGCGTGCTTTTATTTGAATATCAAGATAATCGATATCGCCATTCTTCTCTCTCCTTATAATGCAGTCGATCCCTTGGTCATCAACCAAGGTCAAATAAACGTCAAATCCTCTTCTTAATAATTCGGAAATTGCGGCAAATTCTTGTCTCTTGCCAAATGATGCGGTATCTCGGAAGGGAATAGTGACTCACCTACTTTCCTATCACTTTTCACTTAATCTAACTTGTCGATACTTATGGAGACAGGAGCAGGTGGGTATGCTTGTAAAGGTGGAAGTTCAAAACCGATTAATACTTAATGAACATAATAAAAGATGACAGGAATTTCTGGAGAGAAGTTCATAGTCCCGTCAATGGAGACCCTAGGAGACACATTAGAGGAGTCGCATAAGCTGGGTGCTAAGCTCATACAAATAAGGCTGAAATTTGAAAAAAGAGCTAAACAATTAGGAAACAGAGATATGGAAATAATATACGACAGTCTGAGTGCTTTGATTGCGTTGGCTGCATACAATATGGCAACATCACTGACAATCATTAGAGAGTTGACAAAAGATATCCCAATTAAAGACCAAGTCAAAGAGGAGGGTAAGCATATTGACCTAATAGAGGACATAATAGAGAGCCTTTCATCAAATATTGACTCTTTGAGGAAACGTGTCGATAGTCATCAATAGAGCCCTTGAAGCGTAACAACACTGCTAGTAGCCATCATCAGAGATCCTTTACATTCGGTCTATTCCCGTTATCATAACATCCTTAACTATGCTAGGTTACATACCAGCGAAAAGCCTTCACCACATTGTATTTCAGCGTAAAAAGATAGCAATCTAGAGTTCCTGAAAACATGAATGAAGATATGCTGAACAAAATAGCCACTGCAGTGATACCCTGACCCTATAAGTGTAATTTATGTCTTGTTCGCATATAAATATAAATAGGTTATTAAGCTAATTTCAAAATGGCTCAATTAATACCAGTGCAATATGAAAATTTGAAGTACCCTGAAAATATAATTCCCTCAGTAGGTGAGATATCCGTAAAGTTTAGGAATAGCATGAATGACATTAAAGACTCCATAAGAAAAATGAAAGAAAGAGATGTCCGGTATTTCTCACTTCACACTCAGGAACCTCATACAGGTGATAAGATTGTAAAGGACTCTATAAATAGTAATCCGTCGTCAATAGTAGTCAAAGATAATCTTGTAAATATTAGAGAATCTCCAACTTATTTATGGTCGAGTAGAGAATGGATCGATGATTTTATCATTTTTTTAAATCGGGTATCGGAATCTTTCGATGATAAAAACAGTGTCAGGGTCATAGAACTCCACACTCCAATAAATAAAAAATACATCAATTCGATTGATACATTTATTGACAAACTGAAGTCTTTCTATGATGTGATGTCACCCGTGTTCCCTACAGCGGAATTTGTTGTTGAAAACTCTTACCAACAACCATTGTTATACAAGGTAGAAGAGATCAACGAATTTTCCGATAAAATAAATGAGTTAGGAAAGGACAATTACAAAATTGGTATCGCATTAGACATTCCACAGTTGCTTTATGCGACTGAATTAAGATATATTGGAGCCTTGGGTGAAAAAATAGAAGACCTGTTCAGAAGTTTAGAGAGTTCTAAGGATAACATCAGAAGCATTCACCTCAGTGGTGCTAAGGGAAAAGACCACTACGGTCATTCTCATAACGGTGATTTGAACACCTTGTTTGATCATGGAAACACAAATGGGAATCAAGAAGAACGAGAAAATGTTAGAAAGCTTAAAGGGAGTCTTCTTAAAGGTATAAGCTCCATTCTTTCAGATAAAAATAAAAGATATTTTGTGCCGGAATTAAAGCGCGGACAAGATAGCTCTCTCAAATCAATAATAAGTGACCTTGAAGAAATAGGGGTAGAGTTTGATCACCCCCTTCCCTGACCGGCTTCTTATTTTCTTTCCCTCCTATCCTTATTCTTTCTCCTTCCAATCTAAGGGGATTTGAAATGAGAAATACTTACGGGGAATGTTTTCCGCAAACCATACGAGATTCCAGAACGAGGAATGAAATTAATGAAGCTCCTTCTTCAATTCCTCTAACTTCTTAGAGAACTTCCTACCCTTAGCTGTCAAGGAGACCATATTCCTAGGGGGATACTTCCCTTTGTCAACCTTCGTCTTCACCAAACCCATTTCCTTAGCTTTCTCAATGCTCGAATACAGCTGGTGGACAGGGATATCAGTTTCGTCAAGGATCTCCGTGAGAGCTTTCTCCTTCTTGTCGTAAAGATAGACCAGCAGCCTCATGAAACCTGACTGCTTCTCCAAGACCTTCAGGGGATCCATTGTTTATTGATTGAATACAAGTGCTTAATGATTTCTCATTCAGCAATAATAGTTATAAACCTGAAAATGATTGCTTACTCGACAATTATATGAGGTCCCTCTTCCCATACTATGAAGGCAAGTTCAACCAGCTGCGGGATATATTGGAGGTAATGGGAGAGCACAGGGATTCCTTCGACATTGTGGTGGATGTCTTCGGTGGATCCGCCAAGGTCCTGCTGAACATACCGGACGGGTGGAAGAAGCTGAAGGTCTACAACGACCTCGACAGGGATCTCTACGTCACTTTCAAGGTGCTGCAGAGTAAGAGCCTTGAACTCTCCAGGAGGCTGAGGGTAGCCTTCCGGGATCATGACGCGTTCTTCCCGATGAGGCATCATAATTTCAGGTCCGATGTGGATACGGCATTGAAGGTGTTCTACCTGCAGACGTATTCCATCATGGGAGACGGGAGCACATTCGGGAGGTACTTCAAGGGGGACAAGAAGAAGAGGTTTCACCTGGAGGACTTCGTATATGTGAAGGACTGGATTGTGGAGAATATGGATTTCCGTCAGCTGATGGCTAAGTACAACAGGCCAAGAGTGTATTTCTACTTGGATCCGCCGTACATCTCATCCGGCAAGAAATACAGACACAGTTTCAAGCTTCAGGACCTGATCGACCTGAAGAAGGCAATGGATGAGCACAAGGGGAGTTATATGCTCAACCTTTCGTCATTCGACGAGGGAATGGAGGAGATTTTTGGGGAGCCTAACAAGACGATAGATTATGCAAACCCGCTCAATGAGAACGGAAGGAAGAAGTGCGAGTGCGGGTACTGGTGGAAATTTTAATTTGTCTTAGATGATTTATTTTGATTTAATGGCCTTTGAAAGTCCTTCTAAAGTACCATCCCAAACGAATTTATAGGCCTTTGTAAACGGGAAGGCATCGTCAGCGTAGGCCGTCAGCTCAACTTCGTATTCTTTGCATTTTTCGATATTTAAATTGATATTATTGTAGGTATAACATTTACCGTCTTGTTTTAGATAATAAATCAGCTTGAACGCTTCTCTTGAGCCAGCAGCAACGTTAGTAAGTATTTCGTCACCTCGTGGAGGGCGAAAATAGCGGGATTCCATTTCAGGCATTACAACGCCATCGTATATGATGGAGACTGGCGCCGGTAGTTCAAATGGCAGCTTAGATTCGCCTTCCTTTGTCTCCCTTATCTGCCATTTAAGCTGGCAGTTCTTAGCAACCCTTTTTCCTTTATTTTTCACGAACCCAAGCAACTCCCTGTACTCAAACCAATTCTGATACACTTCACCGGAATCTATATCGTTTTCTTCAACATATAAGACGAAATCATCCCAATATACTCCGTCGGCAGTCCCCTGAAATTCTATTGCCAATTTTGGTTTTTTGAGAGAAATGCCAAATATCGCAACAATAACTGCCAATATTGTCCCAATTGCAGTTCCTGCAGTAGCAAATACAACCCACCACTCTACTGAAAAGGCCATGGAATAATTATCACCCTACGAATTCTATGATTTTGCATTACTTAATCGTTTCTTGCTTCTATAACCAAGTAAATTCATTTTTTCATTTCATTCATTTCTCTAAACAAGCTATAAATTTCAAATATCCAACCCTGAATTTTCGTTCGTGATGAGCATGGAAACAAGTAGCGATTTAGTGGATTTGGACGCATACGACAGGGGACGGATGGACGAAATTGAGAGATTCAAGAAGGCACTGGAAGAGGGATACAAGAAGACAACGACCAAGGAGCAACTATTCCAGTTCATTATCAAGCAGATGGATCCAACTAAGACTGAGATGGAGGGAAGGGAGAATGAACAAATTTGATATCAAATTCTGGAACGGCAGCCTGAAGAGCAGCATCCTCATCAAGAAGGAAGTTGAAAAACTCCTGGACGTCTGTGATGAAAGCGAGAAGGAAGGAATAAAGATAGCTCTGAAGAGGATCTCGGAAGTGAAGAAAGAGATAGAGGACCTGAATGGGAATTCGATAAAGAGGGCGCTGAGGAACGCAATTGAGGAATAGGTCAAAATACTTTTACTATTTCTATTTGCAGCAAATATTATTGTCTAAGGCAGGATTTACAGATGTGCCTGATGTTCTGACCAAAAATCAGAGAAGCTACAACATGTCCAGGATAAGGAATAAAAACACGACCCCTGAATTACTCCTGAGAAAAAGAGCGTGGCATTATGGACTTAGGAATTATAGAATCCACGGTAGGCTTCCAGGAAAACCTGATATGGTATTTATCCGGGAACATATTGCAGTATTCGTAGACGGCTGTTTCTGGCACAAATGCCCCATATGCTTTGTGGAACCGGAGACCCGGCGTGATTTCTGGATAAAGAAAATTGAAAGGAATGTGCAGAGGGACGGGGAGGTAAACAAAATACTTGCCCGCATGGGCTGGAAAGTGCTGAGATTCTGGGAACACGAGGTCCGAAGCAGTCCGGACAGATGCGTGGCTACCCTGGCAGAGGAACTGCTGATACATAAGGGTCTTCGTAAACGCCAGCTGCATAATTTATAAGCATTGCGCCTACCGGAGGAGACACAGAGTTCCCGATAAGCCTGTATGCTATGGTCTTCGGAATCCCGAATGTGAAGGAGTCCGGAAAGCCATGAACTCTTGCGGCTTCCCTGACCGAGATTGACCTGTCAAGAAGGGGGTGAATGAAAGAGTTACCATCCTTGGACAAGTGGGCCGTTATTGTCTTCGAAGGTTCGTCCCACTTAAGCCTGTAGAACTTGTCTGCAAATGAAGAGGTACCGTATACCTTGTGGGACCTTCCCGCTATAACCGACGGGTCCCTTTTCACAACGGATGAATAGGTTTCACCCTGTCTTAGGGCTCTTATGATCCTGAGGTCATCGCTGTTTGGGAGTCTGCCCATGTGGTCCGGAAACACCACCGGGATTTCGCTGCTGACTGAAACGGGAATACGAAGCAGGTCATTTATTACGTCTCCAACGCTCCTCGAAGCCTTGTTTTCCCTGATTAACCT
>DAICVC010000002.1:0-6646 GCA_027372655.1 Thermoplasmatales archaeon
CGTTTCCCTTCCCTCCTCTTTCCATTCCCCGGTCCATTTTTATGAACGGATATTCAGATGAGTAACTCCCAACTATGTCCGCCGTTCCATCGTCCCCGTCAACGGACACGATGACATCCCAATCGGCTTTATTAGTTGAAATGAAATCGAATATTTCATCCAATACCCCCTTTATCCTTGATTCTTCATTGTAAGCTGGAATGATTATAGTGACCGAAGGCAGAACTACGGCCCGTTCCACGTTCATCATCTTTTGCTGACAATAATCTGGCTCTATTTATAATTTAGTAGGATTGCTAATTGAGCATCTTGCATAATCACGGATTTATAGCTATTTTATTCATCTTTTATCATGCTAGTTCAACGATTAATTATTAAGGCAAAAGTTCATATGCAAATGTAATGAAGATCCTCTGGCTTAACCACAGGGACGTGAAACACCCTCTGGCTGGAGGTGCAGAAAGAACTATCTATGAGGTAGGCAAAAGACTCGTTAGCAGCGGGAATGAAGTTGTTCTAGTTGCAGTGAATCCCGGTGGACTCGAGGAATCGGAGATTTTGGACGGGATTAAAATAATGAGGATCAAAGGGAACATCAGGGCCCATCTTGCAGTGCCGAGAATCATCGAAAAATTGAAGCCGGACATTATAATAGACGACCTCGCGCACGTTGTGCCATGGCTATCGCCGTTGTTCACCAAAAAGAAGGTGATAGTTTTTTTCAGGCACCTCCACGCCAGGTCCCTTCCTGGTCAGGTCAGCTTCCCTCTATTCATTCTGCTCAAGAATATCGAGAAGAGCTACAGATTCCTTTACGGGAACAGCATATGCGTCACAGAAACTGAAACGGGGATTGACGACCTGGTAAATCTCGGAATCAAAAGAGATTTGATAAGAAGGATCCTGCCCGGAGTGGACAGGGATACCTTTAAACCCTGTGAAAAGACGAAGACACCTTCCATCATTTATTTTGGAGGTTTGAGGGACTATAAGAGGCCATGGTTGGCAGTAGAACTTATGAACCAACTGAGGGATTATGACGTAAGGATGAAGGTAGTTGGCTCAGGGCCTTCACTTGAAAGGGTGTTAAGCCTGTGCAAAAGATACGGACTAGAAGAAAGGATAGATTTCACGGGAAGATTAAGTGAAATTGATTTGGCTAGGGCAGTCTGTGAGTCCTGGATAAATGTTCATTTTTCTGTCACTGAGGGTTTTGGGATAACTATTATAGAAAGTGCATCCTGTGGAGTCCCCACCATAGCCATGGACGCACCGGGTGTTTCCGAGGTTATAAGGGAGTTCAAATTGGGAATCACAGAAATGGATATTGAACACATGGCCCTTGATGTCGTTGAAATTCTGAAAAAATACAATGAATGGTCCGATCGGGTATTAAATGCCTCTAGGGTCTTTTCCTGGGAAAATACCGTTAACCGCTGGATAGAGCTTTTGAACGATGAATAACATTCAATTGGTATCTGTCTATATGAAGGTACCCTTTCTTTAATGGGGATATAACGTTAATTATTTTGATTGACCTTGTACAGTATCATCTTTGCTCTTGCCCTTAAGATACCCCAGGACAAATGGAACACCCCTCAACACCTGGATCAGTATGCTCTTAATTCTATTTATGACAGGGAGAGTTGGTTGACCTGTCTCTCCCAGATAGGCCTGCAAATTTGCCATAATATGTGTTCTTCAGCATCCTTTGGATGTATCCATAACTGTAATACTTTCTGGAAATATCCTTTATATTCTCGTCCCAGTAGTGCATTATTTAAGACGAATTAACTACTCCTGCGTTGTGTTTGGTTTATTTGGTTCAAGATAGACCAACTTAAAATCGAGCTCAGCAAGATGCTTAATAATGCTTCCTACATACTTTTTCACGACCTAAGAACACTAAAAATTAATCCACGCCTGTCTCCCTTTGATATCCCACCTTTGTACTTTTAGAATTTATGACCTTTATCTTTGTCTTCTACGTTCCGTGGAATTAAGATGATGCTAGCAACTTAAAAGTAATAACTCTTAAGGAACGACTCAAGTCATATTTTATTCATATTTTAGGATCATCTGACCTTAGATTTGCTTAAGATTTTAGCGAAATTAAATACCCTACTAGAAACGGAATACCCTTAAGAGTTAGTATAGGAATATTTCTGATACTGCTTCCATGCTCAGACTTAACCAGCAATCGCCCGCCTAAATTTGACAAAGGAGCATATTTTGTTGCCCATACAGCTCTGGTGTGTTTTCCATATTTGTAATACTTACGCCAAAGTGAAAACAAATTTTCATCTCCGTAATGAAATATATTTGCATCCCTAATTATACCGATATCGCGACTGATAGAGAAAGCCTCTAGGTAAATAATCTCTTGATCAAGCGCAGCAAGATCTCTAAAAATATTTGGTGGTAAATTACTCTTTATACGTTCCATCGCTGTTTTCAAAAGTGGAGTGGAATAAGCTCTCGGAAGTATGAACCTGTTAGTCAATGGGTCCAGCGATTTAACATCTATATTCTTTATATACGATGATTCGCTATCTTGGAGTTTTGTCAGCAAACTTTTGCCAATTTCTTTCTCTCCGATGATTATTATGTCATTGTTCAAATCAGCTAATTGTCCCAATAAGCTATCAGAGATTGTTCTGGTATCACTTAGAAGCAAAACCTTTTCCCCCTTCGCCTCTATAACGCATAAATAGCGGCTCTCAAGAATTCCAGTTTCTTTAGCAATTTCTTTGAATCCGAATTCCTTTATTATTTCTGTTAATTCAGGGTTGCCTGACACATTGTTAGCTATAACTTCAAAATCCTGGTAGCTGCTTTTCCTTATAGATTCTAAGCAATATTTAAGTCTATTTCCGTTTGTTGTGGGCAGGATTATTGATATCATTTACTGCCAATAAATAATCGAAATATAAATACAATAGGTATATTATTCTACAGCACGCGTACTCAATTACCGGTTTTTCTACTCATATTCGTAAACTACAACCCCTGTCTCTGCTTTCATTTTCGAAATTCCGCTTCTGCCTTCCACTCCAGTTGTGAGACCTAAAAGTCCGTTTTGTTCGCCTTATTCGTGGTCTCTAATTCGCACGCGTAGAATATTACAATACTTTTGACATGATGCAGTAGGCGTAGTTAGACTGTATGGGCAAAAACACATATCGTTATGCACATATATGCGAAAAAGCCACTTACTTATGGTTTAAAGTGAAATTATACCTTTCATCTGCTATGTGCGCACTTACTCCCATACCTTTCGTAAATGGTCTACTAGTCGGAATTATCCAAAACAGAACTAGACAAGTACTTATGAATTTCAATCCCCTTTTCCTTTTCTGTTCTTCGCGGGAACACCATAGACTATGCTACCTTCCTCAGTATCCCTGGTTACGACTGCGCCGGCTCCAATAAGTGTACCTCTCCCTATACGGACGCCGGGAAGGATCACGCTTCCTGCTCCAATAGAGACGTCGTCCTCCACAATTGTCTTTTCCAATTTCCATTTTCTTCCTATTTTCGGGTACCTGTCATTTGTAAATACAACATTCGGTCCAATAAAAACGTTGTTTCCGATTATTACACCAGTAGGCACGAAGGTGAAAGGCCTAATACGGACACCGTCACCAATGACCACGCCTTCCTCGATATACACGAATGCGTCTATCTTGCAATTCTTCCCTATTTTGCACTTAAACAGGTTCACCTGGTCATATACGACAGTCCCTTCTCCTATTTCGCAGTCGACTATCCTGCTAAATAGCTGATTTCTTCTAATCTCTAACAGCCTCCTTTATCTTCTCGATTTCCTTAACAATAACAGCCCCAATAAACGCTGAATTGGTCTTATTTTTTCTCTGGTGATGGGCATCTATGAAATTCAAAATCTCTTCTCTGAGGGTATTATTAGCGTCTATCGCTAATCGCCTTTCACTGCCTCGTTCAGTGATGTTTATATCTTGCGTTACCGGATTAACAAATATCGTTGCCTTGTCGCAGGAAATTTCTATGTCCCTATGCGTTCTATGATCTATATGACTCATGTAAACATTACACTCGAAACCCTTCTTATACGATAAAAGTAGGTCTGTATGCTTTACACCCGTTTCGCTTGAGGTAGGGTTACTCGAAACGCAATTAATATATTCAGGCCATTCAGAAAACAGGAAATTTAATATGTCAAGTATGTGGGGCATAAGGTCCCAAACAATATCCTCGTTACTAGAACTGACGCTTTTTGCAATATGAGACCAATGAACCGAAACATGATTCACTTTTCCGTATTCATAACCTTCCAGCATTTTCCTGACCTCCCTTAATGAATTTGAGAACCTGAATATATTTCCAACTTGGAATATAAGGCCTTTCGCCAGACTTTCTTCAACGGCTCTAAAAGCAGAGTTGGAGTCTTCGGTCACAGGCTTTTCTACTAAAACGTCTCTGGATCGCTCAAATGCCAAAAAGATCTGCTCACGATGGATATTGTTCGGAGTACAAATGTGTACCGCATCAACACTGTCTAGAAGATCAGAATAACTTTCAGCTATGCTGATACCACCTCTCTGCACGATATCTGGAGGAACTCGTTCTGATACGTCATAGATGAATATTCCGTCTATGTAACCTTCTTCCTCCAATTTAATATACTCAGTCAGAACCTTCCTACCCCAGTATCCAATTCCTGAGATTCCTATTTTCAATTAGTTCCCCTCAAAGTATTCAGTAACTCGTTCTGCAACGAAATTTGCATCATCGACCTTCATGTCATTGTAAATAGGAAGACTTAAGACGTTCTTGGACCATATTTCAGTGTTCTCAAGACCTGCAGATGCCAAGAGTCTTCTTCTGGAATAAGGGGGCTGCATGTGAACTGGAATAGGATAATGTATTCCCGTCTCCACAGATTTATTTTGGAGATATTCTTTAAGGTTGTCCCTACGGTTAGTCTTTATAACGAACAAGTGCCACGCAGACCTTATTAGGTCGTCATCATTCGGTGGCAGAGCAACACCTCCGACATTTTTAAGTTTGGAATTATATACGTCAACTATTTTCCTTCTATTGTTCAGCCAATCATCGAGGTGTCTAAGTTGAACACGACCAAATGCAGCATTTATGGTATTAAGTCTGAAATTATATCCCACACGTTCATGAAGATATTTATCGTTTTTGGAACTTCCTTGATTTCTAAGTTGCCTAATTTTATCGGCGACTTCTTCATCATTTGTGACAACCATCCCGCCATCACCTGCAACAGTCATGTTCTTTGACGTGTAAAATGAAAATGCGGATGCAATGCCCATGCTACCGGCTCTCCTGGCCTTGTAAATAGCTCCGTGAGCCTGGCACGCGTCTTCTATTACTGGTACTCCAACTTCATTGGCAATTCTAAGAATGGAATCCATGTCTGCAGGTCTTCCATATAAATGAACTGGCAAGATAGCCTTCACCCTTTTTCTGTCCAGGGAATTAAGGGCATCTTCCAGTTTTCGAACAGAGATATTATTGTCCTCTTTGTCTATATCTACGAATAAGGGTGTTCCACCGCTTTCGGATATAGCATTTACAGTAGCAATGAATGTGGCAGACGTAGTTATAACTATGTCTCCCCTCTTTATCCCCATTGCCTTCATTATAAGAAATAATGCTGACGTCCCACTGTTTACAGAAACCGCGTATCTGGATCCGACATAGTCTGCAAATTCCTTCTCAAACAAATCTACTGATTTCCCACCAACCAGCCTTTCATTATAAATCGCATCCTTTAATGCGGTCACCATCTCCTCATTAATAACGGGCCGTGACAGCGGTATAATCATAAATCCATATGCTGAGTTCAGTAAAAAGTTTTCGTACCTGTAAGGATGTGGGATGCTTTTCCACGACCCACCAATGTTGAAAAGATTATGCCGGACCCCTGTATTTCGAGCATCTGTGTGCCGGGAGTGGCCAACCTGAAGTCTGAAACAGCATTGGGTATTGTGGAAAAACCATTCGCAGTGCATTTGATAAAACGGTAATTACATGCTGATTCCTTTTGCTGTAAATATTTCTGTTGATGATTCCATCGTGAAATGCCGTTACACCTTTATCCATCCTGTACCTCATATGTCCGGGCTCAGGATGGGAAGGGTCAGAAAATAGCCCGGGCAGTACGAATGGGCTGGAGTATACTCCTCCTCCGCCTATCGGACGGGTAAATGAGGCGCTTGCTAGCCTGTCAGCGCCAAGGAGTGTAGCTCCAGCAATGGCAGTGCCGATTCCAATCACCTTTAGGGCATTTCTCCTACTTTCCCTCTCCCGTTCCATAAGTCCTTTAAGGCACCTGTAATGGTAAGAATTACCGTTTTTCAATATTACTTCCCCGTCCTTTATCTCCAGGTCGCATACATCACACCTTACTTCCTTTATCCCATCCGCCATGCACCTATCACTTCCCATCTCCTTCACTACAATTCAAATTAAAACAATAAGAGGTTCTCCAAGACATAATTTTTGCTTGCGTAGCGCAGAAAACTTGGAAATCCACACTTGAATATGGTGTATCGGTATTTATAAGGTGCGCCACGTCCGATTATCTTATTAGAATGCAATACTTATCTTGACTGTCATGGACGAACCTCTGGCA
>DAICVC010000017.1:0-4174 GCA_027372655.1 Thermoplasmatales archaeon
CCTGGAGACGTCATAGCAGCTCATTCCTCTTGCAACCATCAGAACACCATGCAGACGGTGATCATATCTTGATTCGGGAGACCTTGATATCTCATTCTGCAGAGCAATTACCATGTCTTCTACATCGTCAACAGAGAGCCTTCTCATTCAATGAGAAGGACAATTGTCTATATCAATATACGCAAAAACTTATTGCGTTATGTATAACATTCATTAATAGCCCACTATGTCCATTAGAATGCAGAATTCAGCTTTGAGCAGGGACTGCTAATAACAGGGAACTTTGATACTTTTCTTTTCGCTTGGCCTGAAGGTCTTTTCTATATCGCAATTCATTGAGTACTCCTGTACTATTAAATAGTACATCTGTTTCTAAATTGCCCGTTCGGTTATCTGGAATCCTGTCGACCGTCTGCATTGGCTGGGTTTCGTAATATTGCATGTGAAGCGCGTTGAATTTGCCCTGTGTGGACCTGGAAACCATCTGATTGCTGCGTCCCTTATTCCATTCTAACCGTTGGAGATGGCAAATTAGGCATGCTTGCAACCGCACCTTCAAGAATTCGGGTTATACCGTCTTAGTAAATCTCCTTCCCAATGTTGCATAAGTTTGGCCCAGAAATACAGAGTAATCAAGGCATACTTTGCCTTTTACTTGGAGCCGTCGTCTGCGTGAGAGTCAATGCAGTGCTGTGAATTTCCTTGTATATTTTCCATCGCAAGTATTCCTATAAGTTACTACGGCACATTCATTTACGCCTGCATCATTTGTTTTACTCCAAATCCAAATGACGTGGAGCATCTTCGAGATTAAAAAGGATCTAGTAAATGATCCCAGAAATCTAGAGTGAAGTTGATAACAAGGTATATCATTCCCCTATGTTTGAAAGCTAAAATATCTAATACTTACTTGGCGGTGAAGCAATGACTGTAGGGGCTTATGCATTCGCGATGGATGATTGGAAAGAGATGCAATACCCCCTAGATCTATGGATCAAGCATAACAGTGAGTTGTTCGATAAGCTTTCACTAGTGTTTATTGGGGATAAGCTGAAAATACCAGAGTTACCTGACAACGTTATCTTAACGCATTTGGAAAAGTCCGACTCAAGGGGCTGGGAAATTTATACTAGATACAAGCAAATCGCTCAAGATAAACTGGACACTGAATGGAAACTTCTTCTTGATACAGACGAATTTCTCAACAGAAGGATTGAAACTAAGAAACTGGATACCAGCAAGATTTATGCAATAAAATATCACCATTTATATGGGAACCCGAATACAGAGATTATAGGCGCCTATCCACCCTATTATTGGAGATTTCATTACGGCAGAAAAAAGGTGATAAATGATGGTGGAAGCATTGAAGGGGACCAGATGAAATACTTTAAACCACATCTTTCATTTGGAATTAGGAGCACTGTTTACCAGTTACGGAGAAATGGAATAAGGAGGTTACTTTATGAACCACACTTTGTCGGAGAGGTATGGCATACTAATACTTTGAGAGATCCGCAGGTAATGAAGATGAAATGGAGGATACAGATACAGCGAGCTATAGATGAGGGAAGAACTCCAACACTTAACAGGTTTGATAAAAATATTACGGGGGAAGGAGCTTTTTCCTATGATGATCTCGCTGCAGCTCCGTACGTCAAATTGGTTAAAGTGACGCCTCCCGCTAAAATATTAGACTATTATGGGAAAGACAAGAAAGTATGAAAATAATTTCAAATCTTAAGGGAAATAAAGTAATAGCAGTCGTTCCGACCGCAGATCACACCCAAGATCGTGTACAACGTCTCCAAAAGGAGCTTATCGCCCATAAAGTAGACTCCATTTTGGTAGAGAACTCAGGCCCGACATTTTCTTTTTCCAAGAGCATGAATGCCGGCATAAAAGAATCGTTGAACCATCAGCCTGATTGTGTCATCCTAAGTAATGATGACGTATGGGGAATCGAAGGGATCGATGGAATGATAAATTATGTTTTGAGCCATGATAAATGTTATGCTCAACCTTATCTAAACGGGCGAAAACCTGTCGTTAATGTAACAACAAGTCCTCTGAAGTTGTTTTTTAGTTATACCCTAGCTCGCAAGGCACCCTTTTATGCATACAAGTTTACTCTCGGCATAATGAAACTGACATCTGGATTTGCTCTGGGTATCCCATCACTAATAGGAAATGGCCTTGTAAGCGTTCAACCGTTCGGAGTGTTCAAAGCAAGCACACTCGAAGATGAGATGTTCGACGAGAACTTTCACATTTACGTGGAAGATGATGAATTTGCTTACCGTCTATCTTTAAAGGGCATTCATGGCCAGACAAATCCTTCCTGGAGAATTCGACATGACGGCGGCACTTCACTGGGAAAAGGAATTAGCGAAGATAGAATACGTCTAGTGGCTTCTGGGGCATCGTATTTCTACACCAAACATTTCAAGACAAAGAAGGAGAACAAATATACGTGATTGCTTCTTAATACCGACTACCTTACTGTTCTTTGGATATTTACGATTTCATTATGTATAATTGAGCATAGTACTTCTTGTCTTTAATTGCCTGATGCAGGATAATGGGCGTTAATGATGATTCAGGAGAATTAACCGGGTCTGAATGGAAACGCAGGAATGGCATGGAACTACTGGAGACAAGCACAAGGCAGACTGCAGTGGCGAAGGATATTGGCATCAACCGAAGGACGGTATGCAAATGAAAGAAGCGCCTCGATAGCTAAGAGGATTACAGGAGTTGTAAGAAGAGCGGCAATCACTGAACACATATATCTGGGCTAACAACTCCTTTTTTTCACTTCACTGACCTCTTTGAACCATTCTAAAGTCTTAAGAAAGCCACTCTGAATATCTACAAGTGGTTTTCATTTTAGCAAATTGGTAGACAGAGCATTTTTAGCAGCGCGTCTTATAGAAGTATCTCTTCTTAAAGGATTGAAACTCAACACTGACGCACTTTTCAGTAAGTTTGTATATTATATTAGCAGGATACAGAAATGAGGCCTGAACAACCACACCCATATTCACGACGTTTTCACCAAGATTCTTCAGATTCAAAGGTTTACATGCGGCATTCATCCAGTCGCCTATATACAGATATTACCCTCTCTGTGTTCGGTCCGTAAATTGATATGTATTCCCCACTCTGGACCTGTGGTGTAAATCTGAGGAGTACTCTCGCCCTAAGAAACCATCTTCTCCTTTCCTGGGAACGTAGACATTAAACGGTCATCAAGGACAACTCACGATGATAAGCCATTACGAACGCTTTTGAAATTCGCCTTCCTGCGTTGTTGCAACCACTTACTCTGTTTGGATTCATGTATCCAGCCTATGTCTCAGAAGTCGGAAGTATTTGTTCTTCACTGTGCATTTCAGACGATGTGATACATAGAAAAATCGCCTTTGAGGCTCTGGCAATGTCCCACATACGCCTGGTTCCAAGCGAACTTGATAGAAGCATATCACAAGGGGTCAGGATATAGCCTTCCAAGGAAGGCATGCTGCAATATGTGCTACAAGGTAGAATTTCTCGTCTGTAGTAGAGAATTCAACGTTTCTCTTGATTACTGCAACTTCCTTGGGTAAGCAGGAGTGTACTGATGTTGAGAAATTGTCAACAAAAGTTACCTCCACATCTCCCTAGCGCCTTTTCTGCAATGAAACTGCCCAAGAAACAGTTTCCGCCCAAAATGATCATTCTTTCCATTTACAGCTTGGATGCCGGATGGATATTTTATGTTTTGAGAGGTTAAATCACGATACATAAGAGGTGAATTCGCCCATAACACAAAATCAGGAGACGACGGATTCGGTTTCAAGTGCCTTTAGGAGCTAAGCTCTATATATTGAACAATCTTTACATAAATGCTTGTTTCCTTCTTCAATGAATCAGATTACCGCGCTCGAGACCGGGAAAATCCGTGACGTTGAGTCAGTAGAAGGAAGATTACATGGGTTCATGCACACAATTAGCTTTGTGGTACCTGCCTACAATGAGGAAAAGAGGATCAAGGCAGTCCTGGAAGACCTGTGCAGGTTGATTTCATTGAGAGAAATGAATTGCGAAGTCATCGTATCCATAGACGGGACAGATGGGACGCAGAAAATTGTTGAAGAGTTGGCCGACCAATATCCCTTTATCAGTATCGCAC
>DAICVC010000063.1:0-2771 GCA_027372655.1 Thermoplasmatales archaeon
CTCCTGTCACTTCGTAAGCTTCTTCGACTGAGTCGAGCAGACAGAGTTCACCGATTACCTCTTCTACTTTGGTGGTGTCCACAAAAATATCGACTATTGCCGTGACCTGCTTTTCGTTTTCAAACTCGTTTCCGACAGTCATCGCTCTGCCCCGTGGATTATGTTGGGATATTAATATATTTGGTTATTTTTGTAATGATAATTAAATAATAGTTGAAAAAACAGATTTTCCAGATAACAGTATAAATACTGCAATCGACGTGAATTTTTATACCCATGTCACATTATTTCATGCATTTTTCAATCTTAACTGAGGGGTTTGAAAAGAGAACTCTTAAGGCAGGGGGCTTTTCTTGGGATAGAACAGATGGGGCTGTCCGAATACGGGATTTTCAGGCCAAATTGTTCATTCAGAGGTATGGAAACAATCTTGTTTTTTTGGTGGGACAGTATAGGAAGAACCCTGGATCCCCGTTGTTTATCATTATGGAAAAAGGTTTTCCATCTATTATCAAAGACAGAGGTTTCGAAATGTCCATGCATATGGCCTTATGCCAGCAGTCCAACCAATCCGCTCAAATTGAATGTTCCGGTATTATTGGCTGAATCATATTGTTTCCTTGAGAAAAGCTCTTATTCGATCGTTGAAACGTTCGAAATCGTCCAGTTCATTTTCCAAGAGAGAAAAAGCAATTCTGTCATCAATTTTACCATATCTGTGTAAAATAATATTCCGGAATCTGCGCATGGCCATAAGCTTGTCAGAAATATCTGAATCAATGATGCCTTTGTTTCTCAAGTTCTGAATAGCATCTTCCTCACTGGAGGGAATACCGAGGGCAAGATCAGCATTAATCACGTGACATATGTCGAAAACATTTTCAATTGCATATTCAAGGCGTTTATATATCCCATCTTTTACTATTCCCAAAGCAACGAATTCTTCGATCTGGTCAGGCAGGTTATCTTTTACAATATTCAGGCTTTCTTCTATTTCTGTTACCTTAGAATAAACTAAGGTGTCCCTTATTCCGCTTTTCTTCAACGAATCGCCTCTTTTCCAATATAGTCGAAAAATCTGGGTTCAAACTCCTCATATTCTTTCAGGGTATCATGAGCTATTTCGTAGATCCTGTGCCCCCTCTTTGAATACAGTAGTCTTCCCTTGAAGACATCAATTCTGATATAAAGTGGCAACTGTCTGAAAAGTTTGATGTCAAGAATGATGCTGTCAACTTTTGACATAACATTAAGAAGGAAATTGTATGCTTCCTGATCCGTGCCGTCATAGTATATGCAGATATCAATATCTGACCCTACATGTGATTTTCCAGATCCTGCTGACCCAAACAGATAAATGAATTCTATCCTGTCGCTTCCTGGCAAGGCCATTATTCGGTCGACAGTTTCATAAATTATTTCTTCCTGTTCTGCCATAGAAAGCTGCAATCCTCCCTGTTGAGTTTAGTGTATTTTCATCAAAAAGATACTAATAAATATATCCCAGATCAGTTAAGGGATCCGGACAAAGAACAGATGGGGTTGCCCGAATGCTGGATTTTCAGGCCAAATTGTTCAACACAATTCTGCAAACTTAATCGATGCGATTACACTTATAACGTGACTCCTTCAAATTTCTTGGGAACTTGTTGAGAACACGGCCAGACAATCTTTCCAATCATATCTGTTGGACATTTGTATGTATTTATACATAAAAAAGTATGTTTTATAACATACAAATGTATTTACAACGGTGAAGAAGGAAGAATTCATGGATTATCTAACTTCCAATGAGATCAAGGTATTCAACATCCATGATGCTGCCAAAATATTCGGCAAACCTGAAAAATACGTCTCTATGAGGCTTACTGCGATGCCCAAGATAAAAAGGGCAACAAGAGGGGTTTACTATATTCATAATGCCGACGTGAGTGAAATTGCCACAAAGATTGTAGTTCCTTCATACATAAGCCTCATTTCTGCTTTCGCACTCCACAATGCCACTACACAGATGCCTCTTGAAATTCAGGTCATAGCCCCGGTTCAGCATCGAACACTCGAAGTGGAAGGCTATAAAATCAGGTTCATAAAGTTCACGCAGGAAAGAATTTTTGGCTATTCCAGGATCAATGGCAGCATGGTCGCCATTCTAGAAAAGGCTATTGTCGATTCGCTTTACCTGAATCTGTACACAAATGAGACTATGGAAGTAGTAATGGACAACATTTCTCTTCTTGACAAAGCGAAACTAATAGATTATGGGATACGGATGAGGTCCAAGGCCACCATAAGTCGACTCGGATATCTTATGGAAATGGCAGGATATGATGCAGGTAGGCTGGAAGAATTGCGATCGGAGAGGTATGTGAGGTTTGGTGATAAGGGGACTTCCAGAAACATGAAGTGGAGGGTAATCTATGCTGAATAGGGAGGAGCTTATCCAGACACCAATTGACTTCAACCTGTACCAGAAAGAGAAGGATTATCTTCAGCACATCGTCCTTTCCAGGGTTTTCTCCAGAACAAGTTCAGAGCTGACATTCAAGGGTGGTACCGCCATTCAAAAGTGCTTAGGGCTGAACAGGTTCTCTGAGGATCTCGACTTCACCGCCTCTGAAAATTTTAGCAGGGAGAAACTTGAAAGAAGTCTGGAAGAAATGGGGAGGTTCTACCCATGTTCTGTGTCGAAGGTTGAAAATAATACCTCTCTCAGCTACAAGTTGAAGATAGAGGGGCCTTTGTTTCACGGTCCACTCTCACTACAAACCATA
>DAICVC010000022.1:0-13429 GCA_027372655.1 Thermoplasmatales archaeon
TCAGCTCTTCCTTCTCAGCAGAGCCTATATCCCTACCTAAATTCGATTTGGACATTTCCCAAATGTCTGTAACTATTTTATCCATTTTCGCAAATTGCCTCTGCTTAAATAAAATATTCTTACCTTTAATTAATCTTGAATACTCTTTTAATCTGGTAGAGTCACTTATACATGGGCAAAAGATGATCTCTTTAACCTCGCTCTGCTATTTTCTTAAAGAAAGCGAGAAGTCAAAATACTTTTAAAATAGAACTCCATACATTTTAAAAACATAATTCTCAAAGTTTACTGGGTTGCATCGGAAAATAACTATCTATTTTTCTGCCATTAACCAATGGGAAACTGATTTTCTTAATATTGCAAGATTCAGTCTCTTCTCCTGTTGTAATGCCTTGGTTTTGAATTCCTATTTCCGTGACTAGGATATTTGCCTTTGCTTCTTCTATCCCTTTGTCCATATCCTCTTCTTCCACCATATCTTCTTCCGCTATCTCTTCTTGGTGACAGTTCTTCAGCCTGGCCTTCCATTGGCAACTTGTTGATGCTGATACCGGCTACCTTGCTTATTTTGTTCAAAAGATATTTTTCATCAGGAAGGATAATGCTCATTGCTGTTCCATCCTTTCCAAACCTGGCAGTTCTTCCTACCCTGTGTATGTAGGTTTTATCCTCTCTCGGTAAGTCATAATTTATAATATGAGTAATTGCAGGAATATCAACCCCCCTGGCTGCCACATCTGTCGCAATCAAAAATCGTTCCTTTCTTCTAAATTTCGAAATGGATTCCTCTCTCTGCTTCTGGCTCAGGTCTCCGTGGATTTGAACAGCCTGATATCCCTGTCTTCTCAAACTGCTGCTTAACCAGGATGCACCCATTTTTGTATTTGAGAATATAATGGCCTTTTCGGGATTATAATCGTCTATATACCTCATAAGAAATCCTAGTTTATCGTCACTTTCAGAAACTATATAGTCGTGCTTAATTGTGTCTGGGGTTTCATCCTCCTCCTCTCCACCAATGAATACCGCTTCATCCATGAACTCTGATGCAAGGTTTTTAACATCCCTGTTAAGTGTTGCGGAGAAAAGCATCATTTTCCTATCTTCCTTCGTCTGCTCAACTATTTCGCTCACATCGTCGTAAAATCCCATATCGAGCATTAGATCCGCTTCATCAAGAACAACCCTTTTAACAAGTGAAAGTTTCAAAAATCCCCTTTCCCTCATATCTTTAATTCTTCCCGGAGTACCTATTATAAATTCAGGTTTGGCAGCAAGTTCCTTTGCTTGTTTGGAAATAGATGCTCCACCGTAAACCAGAGCACCCTTCAATCCACTGGAAAATGCCAACGATTTGAACACCTCAAATACTTGGATAGCCAACTCTCTTGTTGGAACAAGTATCAAGTTTTCCAGTTTATTGCCTGGCTGGGTCAACTGTATGAGGGGAATCAAATATGCACCAGTTTTTCCGCTTCCAGTTTTTGATTTAACAATTATGGAGTCTTCCTCCATTGCTACAGGGATAGTGGCTTCCTGTATTTCTGTTGGTTCGAAAAATTTGATTTTTTTCAATGATTCCAGCAATTCTTTCTTTAGTCCAAAATCTTTAAATTCAGTCATCTCTGCACTCTTTTAATATTCAGAATTTTTTCTGCTTTTTATACGATATCACTTCTGGTTATATTTACCTTATCAGGTGAAAAATAAACGATCTCGACTATTGTGATACTCCCTAAATTTATCCATGAATATTTAAATTTGATTTTATCTTTACTGCTTATGTCCTTCCCCAGAATTTTTAAACACGCATTGATTCACATCTTCAAACCCAAACATATTATTTTATTGATCATCATTTCATTATTTCTATTCCCTGCGTTCACTTATGACAATTCTGTTTTAAACAAAAGCACACAGGACAACTATTATTTGGGGAGCGCCTGTCCCAGTTCAAGCATTTTAATCAATAACACTGAGTGTTTTCTTTTGATTGGAAGCCAACCTATCCTGCTTCCGGTAACCAGGATAGTTTTTAATATTACAACCAGTTTTATAAGCGAAAACTTATCCCGGGCAATTCCTTCCCAAATACTGGGAAAGCTCACTTTGAACTATTTCACAAGAAGTGATTCTAACGGAAGGGTTTTCATTAATCTAACCGAACTTTCACTACTGGTCGAAAAACAGTATCACACAGAATTTTTCCGTCCCTCCAATCTTAGTATTACAATCACTCAGTACACTGTTAACAGATTTAGCATCATAAATGGGACGGAGCAGCAGAAAGACTTCTTTTTTAATTTTGAAAATGTAATCATACAGTCCTACGGCAAAAATTATACGGTATTTTACTACACCCTGCCTTCCTGTCAGTTGGGTTACTATGGAAACACTTTGATATTCTACGCGAAGAAAATGTCAAATCAAGGATATAATATCAGCTCATCAAATCCCAATTACAAAATTCTGGGCGAACTACAACCTCTCAATAATACAATGTACCAAAATTCGATACACGAAAACTGCCTTTTCGTGATTTCAAGGAGCACTCTTGGCGGGTCCAGTTTCCTCAGTCAATTTAACTCGGGTGGAATAAACTCAATTTTTGTAAACGGAAAAGAAGTATCAGTCAATGGATCTCAGAGGATATTCAACCTGAACAATTACCCACGATACGGCAATTTCATTTCAGGTGCAGCGGTAATAGCAGTAAGTGGAATGTTTGTGCTTATTTCATTTTACTGGGTATACTCAAGCTACAGTAGACGCTATTACCTTGGATCTCCATATGGAAGAGGATCAATACTATTATCACATTTACTGGCTGGAGAACTGGTAACCGGTTTTGTTACAACCATTTCTTATGTCATCCTAGACATGTTTGCATATTTTGACCAAAGTTCATTTATGAATCTTGACTCCTATTATTTCATACTATTTACCACACTTCTCACGTTTCTATCTATCAGTTCCCTTTACATGCTGACCGCAGCCTGGAAAGGAAAAAGCAAGAAGGTGATCCTGGATGTACTTGCGATAGCAGTACTCCCTCTGGTTTCCATCAGTCTGTCACTTTTAGTTTACAGCATTTATGTGAGTAAAATATCTCATTTCGGGAACATTCAGACAATGAGCATTCTATATTCTCCGATCTCGAATCTGGTATCACTTTATAACGAAATCAAGAGCTTGATACCTATTTTTTCTCCATGGGAGATGAACAAACTATTGTTGCAGTCCCCCTTTTTGGGAGTAAAAATGTATGGTGATTATGGATTACTTGGAATTAACACATTTTTTGTTATCGTAGGAAGTTTCGTTTTACCAATTTTATTCACAATTTTTGGAGCAATGAGATACAGGAATAATTATACTGGATCTTAACCAAAATCTGAATATGGGGTAAGCTAATTTCTAAATTTGAAGATAAAGAAATACAATTTAGTCGTTCTTAAATTGAAAAAATACTAATATCATTGCTGAATCTTTACCAATGAAAATCTTAGTCCCGGAATCATTCTCTACAAATTTTAAGGATATTGTCGATCAAAGCATACAAAATTATGGCTTCGAAGTAGTTTTTGATAATGGAAAGGATGTACTTCAGGATGTGGATGTTCTTCTTATGAATTATTTCGTTTTCAAAGATCTGAAGAATTTTTTGAAGAGACTCCCCAATTTGAGATTTATACAAACACTTTCCGCAGGAGTGGAAAAAATAAATTTTGAAATCATAGACCCTAAAATCATCCTATGCAGTAATGCTGGGGCATATTCCATTCCTGTAGCAGAGCACGCAATTTCAATGGCCCTGGCTCTTGCAAAAAACCTTCAAAAAACTACAAAAGAACTTAAGGACGGCATTTTTGTTCAATTTCAAGAGGGAATAAGGCTGAAGGACTCGACAGCTCTTGTAATAGGATATGGAGGCATAGGAGGATACATTGGAAAATTATGTGAAGGACTTGGAATGAAAGTTATCAAGGTAGGAAGAAACAGGTCCAAGACGGAAAGGAAAATGGATGGAACCTTGGACGACATTGGCTCTTTCTTAACTTCCGCAGATTTTGTCTTTATTTGTACTCCTTCCAACAAGTATACAAAGAACCTGTTTGACGGAGAAATGCTCAGCAAAATGAAAGAAGACTCGGTACTTGTAAACATTGCAAGAGCAGATATCATCGACCAGGAGGCACTTTATGATCACATGAGCAGTCATCCAGAATTCAGGGCAGGAATAGATGTATGGTGGGATGAACCGGGAAGAAATAAGCCATTTGAGCAGAAGTTTCCCATAACTTCACTTCCAAATTTTATTGGCTCTCCTCACAATTCCAGCGTAGTGAAGGGAATTTTTGAAGAATCTCTAAAATTGGCGTTTGAAAATATTGCCAAGTTTATGAAGGGGGAAAAGCCAAATAATATTGTGAACCGGGAGGATTATCTCAACGATTAAATCAGGACATAGTCTTTATCTTCCTTTAAACAATGTTCTTAAAATCCTCTGTATAACCAATCTTTAGCAGAATCTCAATTCTCTTCATGCCTTTCAGTCCATCGTATACATCTTTTTCCGGATATGTCTGTCTCCACTTTAATCAGTATAGTATATTCAATTTTATTCAGAAAAGTATTCCTGAAAGCCACTCTGAAAGATTATCTACTTCAGATGCAGGGGGGTCATGCCACTCTAGCCCTATTCCCTTGCTGTTATCTCAAGTTTAATGCTGATTTCAGTTATAGAGCTTATTTCGCCCGATCTGGCGTTCTATCTCATGGCTGCTCTAACCTTAGCCATTCTGTTTTTTTATATGGCGTGGAAAAGAGGTTAGAGAGTTGAAATTTTAGAAAAATAAATCTTAAGTTCATTTTGAAACCATGGTAGTTTTGTGCATGATTTAGGTATAATTTTTCCTGATATCAATGGCCAAAGTTTCATTTCTTTGAGCAGTCAATGAAATGCTCATTCCAGTCATCGATACAAGCAGTATAACTATAGCTGTCTGAAAGGAGTTCCGTTAAAAAGTTTGGATCTTAAGATATAACTGGGTAGAAGGCGCTAAGTTGCATTATATTTGATTTAATGTAAAGAAATAAATAATCAAATTCTGCTTATGTCGTGTGAAGTTTCCCAAATCTCTGATAGTGATTTTTATTTTAGGACTTCTTATTTCTGCGGTGCCACTTTCCAGAGTAACCACTTCCAGAAATACATCTGCGCAAAATATTAATTTCAACGTTCAACAAGTCAAATCAGAAAAAATCAAGTACCCTGGTTTGGGAATAAATGCTTCCAGAAATTATAATGTAAAAACTCTCGTCATGTCCAATGATACTCTGATTAATTCAAGCTACTGCAACCATGGAAACATCAGAAATCCCTACGCTTCCGTCTTCGACCCACAAAATGGATTAATCTACGAAGCCAAGTATCTGTCATCACAAATCTGTGAAATAAGTGCAAAAAATAAGAAAATATTGGGAAGCATATACGCAGGGACGGAGGTAACATCCTTAATCTACTGCAAGGCCAATTCCCAGATATATGCATCCAGTATATGTGGAAATGTAGTTAATGTAATCAACACTACGAATGAAAAGTACACGAAAACAATTTTTGCAGGCTATAGCATTTGTGCTCTGGCATTGTGCAATAGTGATCGTACCCTGTATACTTTTAATGCCTTAAGCAGGAATATAACCGTGATCAGCACATTATCCAACAGGGCAATTGGCTCAATACAGACAAAACATGGACTTACCAATGGTATTGTATTCCAAAACGGTGGTTGCGTCGCAGGATATTCCGAAACCAGTGACATCATATGCCTCATTAACACTAAGACAAACAATGTTAGCAAAGCATTCTCGACAAGTGCGAAAATTGATGGAATTGCGGTCGATCCTACCAATGGTAGCGTATATTTTTCATCAGTGTCAAACAGCGTTATAATCTTGAACAAGACAACCGGAAACACTTCTACAGTTTGCTTCACCTATAATGGAAATCTGCAGTACTGCAAAGAAGACCGAACGATGTATATGGCAGATTCGAATTTGAATGAATTTTTAATTTTCAATCCTCTAAATTTTGATATAGCAAGGATCACGTCCGTAATAGGTTTCCCAGAATCATTTTCCTTTGATAATATTTCGAACTTAGTTTATGTAAACAATTACCTTTCATGCACAATTTCTGTCCTTAATCTATCCACTCTTTCCTGTATTTCAACAATTAGCACAACATTTTCTCCGAATTCCGTGGTATTTTCACCGCTGGGCTCTAATTTGGTGGTTGCACAGAAATATTCAAAATATCTACTGGAATTGAACCCTAAAAATTATGATATAGTTGGGAAAATAGAAAGTGAGGCCTGCTCATTTGAATTAGCAGTGAATCCCTATTCTAACTTTATATATGATCTTCTCCAGACAGTCTCAACCCTTCTTGTCTTCAATCCGAATAATTTAAGTCAGAGGGAGTGCATTCCGTTGAATGGAAGCCCAGATTCCATCACATTTAATCCTGAGAATGGAAGTGCTTTCATCGCAATCTATAACAAATGTCAAGTTGAAGAATTATCGAATTTTGTACCCGGAAAAAATTCCAGCGTTATTTCCGTCTTTAACTCGATAGGAGCACCGAATTCAGTTGTTTTTAACGTTCAAAACAAATTCCTATATGTAGCAGAGTGCACTTCTAACGAAATTTTGAAGATTAATACAGAAAATAAAAAGACCAGCAAGTCATACACAAAAGCACCCCATAGTATTGAACTCAGTCAGGATGGTCAACTGCTCTACATAAACAATGATTCTCGATCAATTACTATAACTAATCTCACAACCTGCACGAATAGTGAGATTTCAAATATTCCATATGTTGGAAATCAATTATTTTATTCAGCATCCAATGGATACATCTATTACCTGAGCTACAACAACAAGCTTATAGTCTTTAGAAGAGACGATGCACAACCGTCATGTGTTCTTAATGTATCCCTGAATTCGCAATGTCTGGCATTTATCCCCACCTCGGGCAGTTTTGTCCTTTCGGACACTTCCCATGGAACCCTGGAGATTCTTTCACCAAAGGTCATGTATAAAATAACCGTAACTGAAACAGGATTATCAGGCAAAACTAGTTGGTTTTTTAACTTAACGGGTGTTTTCGATTCCTCTCCAATTAAAATTAACACTTCAAGTTTTCAAGCGTCCAATGGAACTTACCTTTACACTGCTCAGGTTTCGAATAAAATATTTAATTCTTCAACGAAAGGGAAAATAATTATTAATGGAAACGGAACGATTATCCATCTGGTGTTTCGGATCAATAAATATAGACAAAATTTAAAAGAAATCGGTCTGCCGGTTGGTTGCAAATGGGATCTATCAGTCAATAGTTCATTGAGTTCGTCATCAGGAAACACCATTGAACTAAACCTTGCAAATGGCACATATGAAGTGCTTGCAAGTACCAATGGAAATCTTTACAGTTCTTCTCCCATAATTTTCACTGTTGACGGAAAAAGCCAGACCATCGACTTAGACTTTTATAGCACATCCACAGGTTCACATCCCGTCTCTTCAAACAGCAACATTTATTTCTTCTTAACGGGAATTTCAGTCCTTTTAATTCTTCTGGGGTATTATGTCTACAGAAGGAAAAGATGAAGAGAAATATTCCTCTTTAAAGCAAATCGGCACTTTTCCACTTATATGACAATCATAAAGAACTCCCTCAAAGATTGCATAAAGATACGCTTATGTCACGGACCGTGGAAAGTAGTTTATTTACAGAATGAAAAATAGTGTTACTGTAAAATTTAATCCAATTTATTTTCCAGTGATCCTAAAGGATTAAATCCTTACTGTGATGAGCAATTATGATGAGTGAAAATATTCCATCTGGCGGAGACCTTGACGCACGTAGGGATCAGATAATGGCCATTTGGGAGAAGTTCTTTCAGCAGTATCACTATGAGGATTATATCACAGAAATGACCTCACATTATCCAGAGAAAAGGAGTCTTAATGTTTCATTTGATCACCTAGATGAATACAGTCCTGAGTTTGCAAATTTTGTGCTTCAAAATTCTGACGAAGCTTTGGAAATGGCAACATGGCAACTCAGATCATACATATCTACGAAGGGCCAAAATTATTTCATTAAGGATCCAAAATCAATCATAGTAAACCTGAGAATCATAAACCTGCCGGACACTCTTTCCATCGATATAAGAAACCTTAGAAGTCTGAATGTGGGCAAGATAATCAGTATAACAGGCATAATAAGAAAGAACACAGAAGTGATACCCCGGCTATATAATGCTGCTTTCCAATGCAGCCTTTGTGGTTCAAGATCTTTCATGCTACAGACAAAAGGAAAACTTGAGGAGCCAGAAAGATGTTCCAATACAGAATGCCTGGGAGAAAGGCCAAAGGCGAAATTCTCTTTGATATTGGAAGATTCCCAGTTTATAGACACACAAAAAATAGAGTTGCAGGAAAATCCTGAAAGCATAAGTGGGGGAGCACAGCCATTAAGACTAACTGTAATAATGGAAGATGACGTGGCAGGAAAACTTTTTCCAGGTGACAGGGTCACAATTGATGGAACCTTAAGGGCAGAACAGAAGATGTACTCAGGGAATCTGCTAACAGAATTCAACATTTATTTATACGCAATGAATTTTAGGAAAACCACAAAAGAATTGGAAGAAATTAAGGTTTCCGAAGATGAAATTTTAAAAATAAAAGAACTGGCCAAGGATCCAAGAATTATAAACCGATTGGCCAACTCAATTGCACCAACCATATATGGACTTGAAAACATTAAAAAAACACTAGTGCTTCAAATGTTCGGTGGAGTTAGGAAAGTGATGAACGACGGAACGATCATCAGGGGAGATATTCACATATTGATGATCGGAGATCCCGGAACAGCCAAATCTCAACTTTTGCGTTATATGTCAGAAATTTCTCCAAGGGGAGTAATGGCGATTGGTAAGGGTTCTAGTGCAGCTGGATTAACAGCAGCTGCCGTAAGGGACGAATTTGGTGAAGGGAGATGGACGCTGGAGGCAGGTGCTCTCGTACTTGCCGATAATGGGTTTGTATCTATAGACGAATTGGATAAAATGGACGATAGAGACACATCTGCAATGCATGAGGCAATGGAACAGCAGACCGTGACCATCTCCAAAGCAGGTATAATGGCGACCCTTAAATCCAGATGCTCAGTGCTAGCAGCTGCAAATCCCAAAAATGGGAGATTCAACCCCGATGAGGATTTCCTGACGCAGCTTAATTTCCCAATTCCACTAATTTCGAGGTTTGATGTGATTTTCAAATTGATGGACAATCCAGACCACGAGAAGGATAAGAACCTGGCAGATCACGTACTGGAGGCTCACAGATTGGGGGAAATTTACAAAAGCATGGAAGTGAACAACGTTGAGATCATCCATAAAGAGAATTCTGAGTCAAGATATGAACCGGAGATTGATAAGGAAACACTGAGGAAGTATGTAGCATATGCTAAGGGGAATATCATACCAAAACTGACGGACGAAGCTGTGCAATACCTCAGTGAGGAATATGTCTACACAAGAAATTCTGGAATGAAGGTTGGAAGATTCAAGACGGTTCCAATAACTGCAAGGCAACTGGAGTCAACAATCAGACTGGCGGAGGCGTCTGCAAAGGCAAGATTGTCTGAATTTGTGTCCATAGAGGATGCAATGCTTGCAAAGCAAATAGTGGATTCCTACCTCAAGGAGGTTTCATCTGAAGAGGGTGGAGTGGATATAGACTTATTGATGACAGGAACAAGCGCAAGGCAGAGATCTGACCTTGAAATTATATATGATATAATCTCCGAACTCAAGGAGCATGGGAATGGGCTTGTCAAGGAAGAGGAACTGATTAGAGAAGCTCAGGCAAGAGGAATGTCAAGAGAAAAAATTAGTAATATACTGGTGACTGCAAAAAATAGAGGATTTATTTATTCTCCTATTCCGGGAACAATAGACAGGGTATAAAATGGAAATATCAATCAGAGCTAAATTGAGCCATGTTAAGGGAGAGATTGTATTAAGCGCAGCAGATTCTAACCTTATTGGACGAAATCTTAGGGATGGAATTCTCCATCTCGAAGTGAAGGAAAGTTTCTATGGAGAAATCAACGTAACAGAGGAGTTTTTGAGGGAAAGCATGGCCATCTGCACCATTGGAAATTTCGTTGGGAAGAAAACAATTAGGATAGCAGTGGAAATGGGAGTAGTCGATCCGGATAATATTATCAAAATAGAAGGGGTACCGCACGGGCAATATGCAAAGATGATCAGATGAACCGGAACGAAAAGGAGGGCATAGTTAAGGGCGTTTTTAGTGCCATAAGCGGGAAGTATGATCTGTTTGACTCCTTGATGAGCTTAGGAATGGATAGAAAATGGAGAAAAATTGCAGTAGATGCCCTAAACTTGAAAGAGGGGTCGAAGATTGCAGACATTGGTGCAGGGACTGGAAAGGTCACTCAGGAAATTCTCTCAAAAAACAGGAACTGTCTTATTGAAGCATTGGACATAACAGAGGAGATGTTCCCCAGGGACAGGATGGGAGTAAATTTTACCCTTGGTTCTGCAGTTGAAATGCCATTCGAAGACGAGGAATTTGCAGGATGCATTTCATGTTTTCTCACCAGAAATGTTCCTTCCCTTGAAACATATATTGAAGAATCCTATCGGATACTTGCAAAGGATGGGATTTTCGTGAACATGGACATATTCGACCCAGGAAAAAATCTAATAGCCCCTGCGTTTCGGTTCTACTTCTACAAAATCATGCCGAAAATTCTTGACCTGGCTTCAGGCACAAATTCTTATTCTTATCTTGCCAGAAGTGTAAAATCATTTGTAACCCCCAACGAATTCGCAAGAGTTATGCAAAATAAGGGATTCACGAACATAAAACTCAAGAAACTTGCAGGCGGCACTGTATACATTCACAGTGGTATTAAATAATTCATTGAGCAATAAATTACACTAATGTATAAATATGAACATTCAATTAGGAAGTTGTGTACAGCATTACAAGTCAAGACATAATCCCAACCAGATGGTATAACATAATTCCAGATCTCCCTGAACCATTATCACCTCCCAGGGATCACGATCCTGAAAGATCTTCAATTGATCTTCTAAACAAAATTCTTACCAAGGAGGTATTGAGGCAGGAATTTACTTCAAGCAGGTATGAAAGCATTCCTGATGAGGTGCGCGATCAATATGCGCAGATCGGACGACCCACTCCGCTTGTAAGAGCCAGGAATCTGGAATCTTATCTTAATTTCAAGGGAAAGATATATTTTAAAAACGAAGGGGCCACATGCACGGGATCTCATAAGATCAACACCGCGCTCCCTCAGGCTTTCTATGCTGCAAGGGAAGGGGTGGAAGAAGTTGTTACCGAGACAGGTGCTGGCCAATGGGGAACCGCAACAGCACTGTCGGCTTCCTTGAATAGCATACGGTCGAAGGTGTTTATGGTAAGCATAAGCCTCAAACAAAAGCCACTTAGGAGTAAAATTATGGGCATTTATGGGGCTGAAGTTTACTCGAGTCCGAGTAAACTGACAGAATTTGGAAGACGCATTCTCAGCGAGAATCCCAATCATACAGGATCGCTGGGAATAGCAATTAGTGAAGCAGTACAGTATGCTTTAGACCACGACGTAAAATACCTAATGGGGAGTGTGGAAAATGCAGTTATAACACATCAATCCGTAATTGGGCTGGAAACAAAAAAACAGCTTGAGATATTGGGTGAAGAGCCTGACACAATGATCGGGTGCGTAGGTGGAGGAAGTAACTTTTCAGGTTTCACTTTCCCCTTCGTCAACGATAGGACAGAAATGATAGCAACTGCAGCTTCAGAAGTTCCAAAATTTTCCAAAGGCAAATACGGTTACGATCTAATTGACACTGCAGGCATCATGCCCGAATTGAAAATGTATTCACTTGGCGCGAGTTTTGTGCCACCGTCAATATATGCAGGTGGACTGAGATATCACGGTGTTGCTCCTGCACTTTCAATGCTCATCAAAAATGGCAGGATAAAAACGGATGAAGTTTCCCAAGAGGAAAGCAGTAAGGCAATGCAAGTATTTTCAAAGGTTCAGGGTATAATCCCCGCTCCAGAGTCCTCCCATGCGATTGCAACTGTAATTAATTATTGCAAGAAACCAGAGAATCAGGGAAAAACAGTGGTTTTCAACCTTAGCGGTCACGGTTTACTTGATCTTTCATCATTTGGTGAATAAATGAAACTGGCATTATACCTGACTTTCCCGTTCCCTGATTTGGAAACATTTCAGAATTATTTCTCAATTCTGTTAAAGCACAAGTTTGACTACATGGAACTTGGTATACCCACCGATCATCCATATTATGATGGGCCGGCAATAAGAAAAACGCACAGCAATGCAATAAAGCATTATTCTGATGAAGAACTAAAAGAAACGGTAAATAGGATAGGCAAAACCGGAAGGAAATCTTACGCTCTTGTCTACTATAACGCTTTCAGAAATGACGAAAGTAAATTCCTTAGAAAGCTTTCGGACATGGGATTTTCAGGGGCAATAGTTCCGGATCTTCTCACGGACTATTTTCAGGACAGGGCTCATCTATCCAAAGAGATGGAAATAAACGGGCTGGATCTGATACCATTTGTCAATTCGTCCACGCCTGACAAAGTAATACAAGAAATGTCAGAAATCACTCACGGATGGATTTATCATGGATTGCAGCCCTCTACAGGAATAAGGGTTCCCATTGATACTGAAAGAATAGTTCAAAGAATCAAGGATGTTTGTCCTGAAAGGGAAATAATTTTTGGATTTGGGATAAATTCAATACAGAAAATAAAGGAACTCAGGGATCTTGATGCAGATGGAATTGCAGTGGGGTCTTCACTGATAAATTCGATTGAAAATAAGAATAGCGAAGAATTTGAAAACACACTGAATCAGCTGGAGGAGGGGGTTTATGGATATTAACACTCTAATGAAAATTCTGAGTGGGGTTCAAGCAACCTCAAAGGAAATGGAAGAGGCTGCAGTTTACCTTTCGGCAGATGGCGCAAGCGATCCATTAAAGGCGGCCTTTCTATCTTCAACTGCCATGAGGGACCTGACATTCGAAGAAATTTCTGGGTTTGCAAGGGGGTTGAGATCTCAGGCAAATATGGAAAAAATCAATGGATGCAGCGACATAGTTGGAACTGGAGGTGATATGAAGGGAACAATCAATGTAAGCACAGCAGCATCAATTGTATGCAGTTCTCTCGGTATAAGAATAGCAAAGCATGGAAATAGAGGGATAACAGGAAAATCCGGAGGCGCAGACTTTATGGAGCAGTGCGGATA
>DAICVC010000023.1:0-4039 GCA_027372655.1 Thermoplasmatales archaeon
GAGCCTGTAGTTCTGAAAGCAGAACATCTCTGGCATGAATCCAGACTGGTACCCTGTATAACCACCATCAGATTCACCAATTGAGAGAATATTCTCCTTTTTTTTCACGGTGGAAAGAAGTACTATTTCAGCCGCAATATGGCCCCCAAGAGGCCTGACTTCCGAGAATTTTGTTCCGAATACTTCAGATGCGAGTTTTTCAGTCTCATGGAGAACCTCTTCAGAATACCCTGTACCACCATAAGCATCGGACTTTATTGCCGGTTCATACAGTGAATATCTTGATGCCATGTCGGATCCAAGGCATTTCAGGGCATCCGGGCTCATTACATTCTCAGATGCCTGGAGATTAATCACCCCCTTTCTGTAAATATCATGCTCTGTTACAAGATCTAAAAATTTGTTCATTGGTTATTCACCTCTATTTTGTTTACATTTATGGGTAAAAAAGTCACAATTCCCTATGAAGCATGAAATACTTAAGCTTTTTTGGGAGAAATGGCAATGTGATAACATGGGAGGCAATATAACATTTTGAAGTAAAGCAATTCTATTAATGGGTGATATTGCTGTCACATGTATGTGAAATATTATGGTTTTCAGTGAATGAAGAATGGATATCAGAGATTGTAAATTTTTAATTGATTTCTTCCCGGTACAAAGTTTACGAATTTCCATCATTATGTGCAAATCTTCAAATCGACCACTTTAACATAGGTCATCCTCATCTTGTTTTTTGTCTGTCCATGGATTCAGTATCTCCGAAGATAATTATTCGGATAATGCAATAATATAATAACATTGAACCTCCGCATTCACCGAAATATTTATTCATGAATTATAGATATCATGTAGATATCTCATGAAAAAGATACCACTGAACGTGACAAATCGGATCGAAATAGAAGGCATACAGGGATTCTTCGTAAAGACTGTAACAAAATTTGGCACCAGCGCCAAGGTTGATTGCCCTAAAGAATTCATCGGGAGAACCGTGTATTTAATAGTACTATGATCAACACTGCCAGGCTTCTCACTTCACTCAGTGCCCTTGAGCGATTCACCAACGATGCCCTCAAACTGAGACACCACTCCGGATACCTGGGAGGATTCCACTTCAACCGTGAATTATTGAGGGCAGCCGTGGCCAATACGTATCTCGAGACCGTGGGAACCAGATCGGATTCAATACATCTTGCAATTGAAAGGCATCCCGCCGGGGATACAATAACCGGTATAAGGGATTCACTCTTTTCAAGAATATCATCCCTGTCAAGGAAATCCATTTCCGGCAACACCGATCCAATAATGATAGCATTCGACTACACGCATGAGGATTTCTATGGCGATCGCGACACTTTGTGGATACATGGCTGGACTGGAGATCATGGCGTAACCGGGAAGTTCTCCTATCTCACTGCCAGCATTGTGAACAGGGACTTCAGGCTTCCCATAATATCCGTCCCTTCGCCAATGGGCAATGACATGCCATCGGAAATATCTGCAATGCTTGTTTCTCTCAGACAGATATTCGGCCATATGGATCTCCTGCTGTTTGACAGAGGTTTCTACTCGAAGCACCTGATAATGAAACTGAATAACCTGGAAATAAACTACCTGATATTTGTCCCGAAGAATCCTCAGGTGAAGGAGGACCTGTTCTTCATGCACCAGACGGAGAAGAAGATCATGCTGCATGAATTCTCCCTGTACAGAGACGGCAAAAAGGTCAGCGATTCCTTCTATCTCGCATTCCTGAAGCAGATATTCGACCACAGGACTGAAGCGTACTATGACTGGTGCTTCACCACCAACATGCAGGACATTGATCTCGATCATGTCATCGCGAAATACATGTTCCGCTGGAGGATCGAGACCATGTTCAGGGTGCAGGACGAATGCCGCATAAAGACGAAAAGTAAAGATATCCGTGTCAGGTATTTCCTGTTCGCGTATGAGCAGCTGGTTGAATCAATCTGGTATCTTTTCTACTATGAGGAGGTGAGCTTCAAGAAATATCTCATGGAACTGAGCGAGGCATGCACAGTCATGGTGAATAACGTGGAGAGAAAGGAAAGAACCCGCAAACAGCCCTGAATAAAGACTGTGGGCGGACGGCCACTCTTTCCTTTCCTCGGGTATGAATAGCCAAAGCTGTCTACAAGATTATCTCAGTTCGGAGATACTGGGATTACAGACAAATTTTTGACAATGTCGGATATCATGAAAGTTCTCAACAATTAGAAATATATACTATGTTTTAATCTAAGCATAGAACAGGATCAAACTAACACAGGTGGAATTTTGCAAGATATTTTATGGCTTACATTTGAAGGGTTAGACAAACATGAAATCCTGACAGGTCTTGGTTTCGAAATCAATGACCACGGAACTTTGCTTTTGAATGGAGAATTTCTAAGATCTGCTAACGGTGAAAAGGTCACCGCAGATTCTGTAAAGGCGGTAGTTCCTGGTTCGTTGTCCGTATTTACTGATGTTTCTGAAATTGAAGAGCTTTTAGAGGAAGAGTAAAACAATTATGGTACTGCCCCCTTTCATATATTTGCTTGTTGATAAGCTTAAAACTGGTGGGAATTGGTTAAAAGCTTATTTAAAAGACAATGAAGGGGAAACCAAGGAAATATCCTCTGAAAATATTTCAAAAATTCAGAGTGTATCTTCTGGACGGGACACTAATATAAATAATTATTTCTTGAATATCGTTATTGATAAGGATTCCTCAAACTATTCAGGAGATCAGGTTGGAGAGATTTTAAAACAAGCTTCTAAGGACGTCTCGAGCCACTCTGGAATCGCAATAGGGTTTGACAGAGGAATGACCATAGCCAGACAGACGAAATTGGATCAGAGGCAAACAAATCACATTAAGCTTTTCAGAAATGCAGGATGGTCAAAGGACAAGATCATGTCTATACGAACTGCGTACAAAATAATTAATCTTGAGGATTCTGGCTCCTATGAGAAAGCAAATCAACTCATGGAATCAGCTTTCAACGGCACAAAGCGGGAACAGAACAGGAAGTTGTATAACCTCGCCAGATCGGGCTATCTTGAAGGATTTGCATTCAACATAATGATGTCTGCCGAAATGCATTCAGACAAGGCAATATCTAAGGTTCTTGATTATTTTCCAGAAGCAATATTTATGGATCTAGATTTTTCAGCAAATGATATGATAATGGAACTCGAGGAGAGGTTGAAAAATGGCATCCATAGGGTATCAGTTTTCGCAAGAGGACTGAAAAGGATAGAGGTAATGGAAATGGGATACAATAATTATATCGACTGGAAAACTTCCAAAGGTTATAAACCCAAAGAAAAAATACGTATATATGGCATAGACTCTAAAATAAAATACAAACTTGGCGACAGCGAAGCCCAAAGAATAGATCTGTCTCCCATGGATCTTGTTATAAAAGATTCTAGAGACTGAAACTTAATTCGTTTAACAATTGTAGTCTATCTTTATTAGGCCTTAAACAGGTTTCTAACATATCTCAATTCATTGAGATAGGATTAATAAACCACAACGCATCTTGACTTGAATGCAAATTGTAATGAGACTTCTCACTGCATCTTACCGTACATCTGATGTTACAATAGAGCTTTACGGGAAGACTCCGGATGGAAAATCGGTAACTGCACTATACTCAGGTTTCAAACCATATTTTGATATTGTTGATCCAACTGAATCATGCTTACTCAAATATAAAAATAACCCTGAATTTGTTAAAATGGAAGATAAGGTGCTCTGGGTTGACGGAGAAAACAAACCAGTAAAGAGAATAATCGTCAAATCTCCCTGGAAGGTTCCCGAGTTGAGACAGTTGTGTGGACCCGGAACAGTTGCAATGGCTGCCGATATACCGTTCCATCACAGATTCATTTACGATCTCGATCTCGGTTCATGTGTAGTGATCAAAGGAGAAGAATCTCCTGAAGATAGGCTAAAATACACCACAGATGTTATTATAAAAATCTCTGAAATAGAAAATGCACCGGATTTCAATCCAGAGCT
>DAICVC010000020.1:0-4204 GCA_027372655.1 Thermoplasmatales archaeon
TTTAGACAGGAAAAGTAACCAAATGGAAGGAACAACCAAAATTAAGGACCTTAATCCTTATTCCAGAAGGGTAAACGTTTTGGGTAAGGTAGTAGAAGTTGGACAGCCAAAAGAAATAACAACCAGATTCGGAGAAGGAAAATCTGTAACTGAAGTCGTCATCGGCGATGAAACAGGAAAGATAACACTTTCTCTTTGGGGAGATCAGGTGAGCAAAGTCGAGAGCGGAAAGACCCTTTATATCGATAACGGATATATTTCCCTCGTCAGAGGCCATATGAGACTAAATGTCGGCAAATATGGAAATCTCAACGACACAGAAGAAGCCATCGAAGAGCTCAACACTGAGTTGGATATGAGCGAAAAGGTTCACGAGAGCAATTACAGAAGGAGTGGACCAGGTAGTGGAAGCAGCGGAGGCTTCAGAAGAGGCGGAAGCGGTGGCGGAAGCTACAGAAGAGGCGGCTTTAACCAGAACTCTGGAAACAGAGATAATGGCGATAACGAAGACAGAGAATTCTGATTTTAATCAGATTCACAAACTCTTTTTTTGATTTTTATACATTTCTAAAATTTCAATATTATTTGTTGCGTTTTCAGGTTTTTTATCATCTCTCCATTTACCAGTAAATCTGGGAAATCGAAGAGCTAACCCCTTTCCCAAGGCGTCTTTATTGCAAGTATGAATTGGGCTTACCGTTATTTCTGCACCCTTTACCTCCATGACCTTATCTGGATATATCCACACATCTGGCTTTAATATGGAGTCTACATTGTTTGGCATTTCTGAAACAACAGAATCAGAGAATATTCTTGGTAAACTGAATAGAACTTCGTCTGTAAAACCTGTTCCTAACTTACAGAATGTTTCAAAAATACCTTTTTCCTGATTAAATGTAGCCAGAAGAAGAGCCCCATAGGTTTTAGCTCTCCTGCCATGCCCCCAGAATGCTCCCACAACAGTAAGATCGAATGTGTCGTTGATCATAGACTGATAATCTCTCTTGTATTTGATCCAGTTCCATCCACGAGCACCCGCTCTGTAAATTGAATTATCATCTAGACTTTTTGCAACTATACCTTCACAGCCATCCTCAATTGATAATTCAAAGAACGCTTCCAGTTCAGCAGGATCAGAGGATTCAATTCTCTTTGCAAGCTTAATCTTATCGGTTTCCTTTATGGTTTTTTGCAGTACATTCCTTCTTTCTGTGTATCCTTTTCTGGAAAGATCCTTCCCATTTAAATACACTATATCAAAGAGAAAAAGTGTAATTGGTATCTCATCCTCAATGGTCTGATTGTTTACCCTTTGGATCTCGTTTCCTTCCTCTGAGATTACGTCAAATTTCAAGATATTGCTATTCTTGTTAGAAGACGTGGACAGATCATTCTTGCGTCCTCGTCTTCTGGATATCTCCTGAAAAGGAAAGATCTCTCCCGTAACCGGGTTATATGGAACCATTTCTCCATCAAGAATTCCATTTTTTATGGATCTTTGACTTTTGACTGCCTCCACAACATCTGGAAATTGACCTGTTGTCTCTTCGTTGCCTCTTGAAAATATCTTTATTATTCCATCTTTGACATGAACCTGAGCTCTCAATCCATCATACTTATATTCAAATGCAGCTTTTCCACCCATTTTTTCCAATATTGAAGGAATGCTTTGTAGTCTCTCTGCAAGCATGACCTTGAATGGAATCATTGGTCTAGGTCCAAAATTTTGGATCTCTTTCCTGTTATTGTTCAGGAGAAGTTCAGATATATTTGCTAAATCTGGATTGAAATTATAATAACTTTCAACATCCTGTGAAATGTCCTCAAAATGAAAAGCTTCAATAAGGCCCATTAAAATTGTGGAATCGGCAACCCCTAATCTTAGCCTTCCCAATGCAATTCTTACAATATATTTTGCCTCGTCTGCAGAGCCAGATAAAAGAAGATTTTTCATTAAGTTTTTTTTGACCTTGGTGCTATCCTGACCACTCTTTTCACTCATCAGCTTAAGTGTGTCATAGACCTTTTCAACAGTGAGATCATCTTTGAATAGAAGTTCCTGCTTATTGGATTTCGTGAGCTCTTGCGTTAATGATCCAATATCTCCTACTTTACCAAGCTTCCTTAAAATAATATCCGGTTCATTTCCGGAAATATCAGATAAAATTTCTATTATTGTTTTGTCTGCTATTCCCGTCTCTTTCCCTTCAAAATCCGGAGCGATTTTTCCCTGTATGAGATAGACGACTTTCTTTAAATCTGATCCCGACTCTACAAATAGCGAGGATAATATTTGCTTTAATTCCAACCTTTTGGATGTATCTGTCATCCGATTCAAATAATCTGAAAATCTTGAAAATAGCAACGCCATGTAATTTTATTAAAATGCTTTAAATTTTCTTTTTTATTCGTCTTCTGAATTATTTAGTTCTTCTTCCTCTGGCATATTGTTTAGAATCCACTTTCGATGGTTCTTCATCCACTTCGGATGATCCTTTAACCATATGAAAAGGGAAAAACCCTTGGAACTTATTACTCTCCTTGGAGGTTCCTCAAGATCGTATCCGTCTTCATCAAGTTCGCGTGTCATATATATGATTCCTTCGATGAATAAACATGGTCTACGGAGTAAAAGAGTTTTACTATATATGGAAATTTTGCTTATATTGAGAGTTTTCCAGGAATCTTTGGAAAGGGCGTGACCATATCTATACGTGGAAAACCGCATAAATATCTCACCAGACGCTCAATACCTATTCCAAACCCGGCTGATGGGAGAAGGCCTCCTGAAGCAGCTTCAATGAACCATTTGAATTGATCTGTACTTTGGCCCTTTAGTTTCACCCTCTTAAGAATTTTTTCTATTTCAAATTCCCTTTCGCCGCCTGAAGATGCTTCCCCAAAACCCTCGGGATAGATAAGATCCATATCCAGAAGGAATCCTTCATTATTTGGGTCTTCTCTGTCATAAAATTCCCTTTCCTTTATCGGTATGTCTATTATCCAGAATGGAGCAGTCATTTTGGCCGATAGCAAATCCTCAAACTGTTTACCGTATTCCCTAAAAGCATCTTCATACCGTATCCTGACAAATGGCTTCTTTGGAACATTCAATGTCCTCTTTAATGAATTCAACTCTGTTTTGTTTTTTTCCTTAACCTCTGCAATTACCCCCACAATCATATCTTCAGCAAGAGATATCATATCATCTCTTGATGCTTTCAAACATTCTATATCTATTTGGGTAAATTCCGAAAGATGTCGTCCTGTGGAGGCTCTGTCAGAAGTTTCAAGCCTTACATTGGGGGAGAAAGCGAAAATTTTATTCAGGTACTGCACTGCAATCTGTTTATGAAAAATCATACTCTTGGTAATTGAATATTTTTCACCATAATATTCAAAAGATGTATCAAACACTGGGTGATTTAATGGATCTGTTGCCGTTGAATAAATCACGGGAGGGATTTCCAGATAACCCTGTTCTCTTAGAAATGCAGAAAAATAAGCCCTCACAGTACCGTTTATCCGCAGGGCATAGCGCAGAGTATCTCGGTTTAAGGGTTCAATTACTTCCTTCATCGACAATTTTTCCATGGTTTTTGAATAAATTAATGTTATTTATATTGGCTTGATAAAATTTCGACAATACGTTCTAACCCATCTATTATTTATTAATTAATGTTAAATATATAAATAGGATATGAACGAAATGACTGCTTACTCCTCCATATGGCTTATTTATTCTATCTTCTGGAAGATTTCACTTTGTTAGACATTCCTCGTAGGAAATCGTCTTTTCATTTCCCGTTCTGTTTAAAATTTTATAGTGCATGCTAAGTTTCCTGGCAAGCTCACCATCAATATCATCCCGATCTCCAACGAATATACTTCCAATGAGATCGATATCGTTATCTGCCATTGCTCTTTTTATCATTCCGTCTTCAGGCTTTCTGCAACTGCAATTATCCTCAGGTGTGTGAGGACAAAAATAAAATTTATCTATACCGGCGTCAAATTTTTTTAAACAATTGTTTAAAGCCTCGTTGAATTTCAAAACATCTTTCTCTGTGAATAATTTTCTACCGATTCCGGACTGATTACTAACAACTATCACTAAAAAACCAAATTTTCTATAACTTCTAATTAAATCAATTGCATCCTTGTAAATTCTAATTTGTTCAGGCTTACTGCAATATGGGCAATC
>DAICVC010000050.1:0-72004 GCA_027372655.1 Thermoplasmatales archaeon
GACAATACAGGTTAGTGAGAAACTTCAGAAGGAATTGACAAAGCGTAAGATGTATGACAAGGAGACCTATGAAGAGGTAATCTGGGACCTCATGGAAGATACGATAGAGCTGGACGAAGAAACTAAGAAAGAGCTATCTCAGGCTCGGCAGGAGATCAAGGAAGGCAAGTATCTCACTATGGATGAGGTTAAAAAGGAACTGGGACTTTGACTTATGAAGTTCTGTTCTCAGACCTTGCTGTAAAGCAATTGAAAAAATTAGATGAGGATATAAGGCGAAGAATAATTGCAACGCTTGAGCGGATTAGAATAAGGCCCGAAGCCTACCTCAGGAAACTTGTCGGAGATGAGGGATACAGAATGAGAGTAGGAGAATACAGGGTGATAGTGGATCTCGATAAGGAAAAGTTGATAATTCTGGTGCTGAGAATGGGCCATAGGAGGAATGTGTATGAACAGTAAGCTTGTTTGGGCTTCGCTTAAGTTCTTCCTTCAAAGTCTGATTGCCACAATGCAGACCATCCTAAATGCGCAAATTATGGATCAAATCGAGAGAAGCGGGGAAGACATCAAGAATAATAGGATTAGAACTGCTAGGGAGTTTCTCAAGGAATTGCATTCCGATTGAATGGATATGAGATGAGGCTGCAAATATGATGCCTAAAAACGAACTTGAAGAGATACGTGTCAAACTCTTCAACGCGGAGAATAACCGTGATTGGAAACTGTATGAAGCGCTTCTTTCGCAAGATATCGAATGGATTTCATTTGGCCCCCCCCCAAGAAGGAAGACTGCGGTTGAAAGAGCAGAATGTGTGAAAACGATGGTCAAAGCTTATCAGAATTTGTCGGCAAAATTCGGGGTCCTGGACATGGTTTCGGATTTGGAGAAAGATACCATTCAGATGAGTCTTTCAGATATAGAAAAGGAACTGCTAAAAAAACAAGGAGAGCGGATGTCAGGATAATCCGCATTCAAGGTGAAAATAAATGGCCAGATACGTTGTATTTATAAGAGGAATCAACCTTGGACCCAATAGAAGAGTGACAAATGTCAGTCTGAAAGAAGCCTTTGTAAACGCAGGCTACAAGGATGCAGAGACTGTTATACAAACGGGCAACGTAATCTTCTCCTCTGAAAGTGTCACGATTAGTACCGAAAGACTGGCAAAAGCTATACTGGACATTACCTGTATTTCGGTAAGGCTGGTAATACGTACTCAGCAGGATATTGAGAAAATTGTTTTAGCTTCTCCTTTCAAAGTTGATTTCGCACCGGAAGGTATTAAAGAGCCAGGATTCCCGGTCTTTCATGTTATCTTCCTTTCACACGCTTTTGAACCGGATCAATTTTAGAGAATAGACAAGAACCTCACCGGAGATGAGAAGTGCGCTGTACACAATAGGGAGATTTTCCTGTACCTACCTTATGGTGTATCAAAGTCAAGACTTCCCTCCTATCTCCTAGCAGCGGACAACTCGGCTGTAATGCGTAACTGGAACACCATAGCAAAAATTGCAGAGCGCTTTACCCGGTGAATTCTGCTACAGTCGATAAAACTTTTCTGGCAGATTAGGGAATTCAAAAGATTCTTTTCTGCAATTGTTTTATCCACCCAAGCGAACTGTGGAAAGGAATCTTGACATGATAGCTTTGTCCGTAAATTCGCAGACCGAGTAAAAAGGCATATTTTCATGCATTTTCTCATTTCATGATTTCAAAAAAACGGTTAATTTCTTGAATTTCTGGGAAATATCATCATGGACGCTGAAAATGATGGCATGGGAAAGCTTCAAGGGAGCCGGGAAGAACTGTCTGAGAAACTCGGCAAGATAAACCGATGGATAACAACTCCCTCGGATCAGGGATGCGCTAAGGGGAGATAAATTTCAATAACTTGGCACACAGGAAAGGGAACTTGCATGAGAAAAAGCTGCATTCACAAATACATCAAGGAACTGAGATCGAACGAAATTCTTTTGGACACATTTCTCCAGTTAAGGTCTTAGGCTATGAGGAGAAGCCAAATGGACCGGTCGGGATTTGAACCCGAGGCCTCTTGCTTGCAAAGCAAGCGATCTACCGCTGATCTACCGGCCCTGTTCTGCCGTATCCAATAATAGATAATTTAGTTTTTTGTACGTAACCTTGCTAAAGGGCATCTATACAGAGAGCAATCTTTCCGGTTTTGCCAGTCTAATGGAAACAACAAGCACTGCTAAAAATACCAGAAGATCTATCAGCGTGAATAGTTCAGGTAGATAGGTAATCTTGGCAATCTTAATTGCGAGTTCAATGGACACTATGTAGTATGCCAGAGGCACGCTCAATCCAACAATTGATCCCAATCCACCCGGAGAATTGATTCCAACATATCTTTTTGACATGGATGCCCATGTTAGCATTGTTATGGCTGAAATATAGGATGAGAAGAACGAAACCGGTATGGAATATTCAAAGAATGTCTGTATCGAAGAGAACACATTCGTTGCGCCTGTAATTGCTACGAGTACGTACAGAATGATAAATTGAATGCTCAGAATCATTGCAATCAAGACTGAATCAGCTATCAGATATGATAAATAAATTCCCTTTATGTCAAGCTCTCCCGACGAAAGAATGTATTCATAAACACCATTTGCCCTGTCATTGGAAAGAAAATATGCAATTCCAACCGACCCTATTGTTGCTGATATTGGCGAGAAGCCATAAAGAATGGAGATTCCTACACCCCCTGCCCTTCCTGGAACTGTTGTAAAGAGTACGGATAACAGTGTGAAAATCGCAAGCCCAAGTACCATATAAACAAGACCAAAGGGGGTTGTTAAAACTCTCTTCAGGTGAATTGATCCCATGTATGAGATTCTTCCCTTTCCCATGCTATTCATCTGTTTCACCTTCCCCGTAAAGTTTTTCGAGGGGATTTTCCATATCCTTCACTTCATATATTGTTGCACCTTTTGACACCAGATCGGATATGATCTTCCCAACTTCAGATGGATCCTTCACTTCAAAGATGTAATATTTATTTTCAACTGGGATATTTTCCCCAATTTTTTCCATTCCTCTTGCTCTTATACCCACTTTGTAGGTTCCCCTGCTGATCTGATCAATAGCTCCCATGTATCCAATTTTTCCCTTGTCTATGGAAATTACCTGAGTTCCTATTTCCTTTGCCTCGTAGAGGTTGTGTGATGAATAGAGTATAATTGAATCTTTTGACAGCTTCAGGATTTCTGCCCTGATCTCAGACGCAACCACCGGATCAAGGTTTGCAGTTGGTTCATCGAAAATATAGAACTCTTTCTTATTCAGGAAGCACCTTAAGAGAGAAGCACGTTTCTTTTGCCCCTGGCTGAGATCATTCACCTTCTTGTTCATAAGTTCGTTCAGTTCAAGATCGTGAACAGCATTTTCCCTCAGCTTGGGATCTGCATCCTCAAGCTTGGAATAGAAATCTATCAATTGAGATACTGTGAACCCCGATGGAATGCCAAGAGTATGCGTAAGGTATCCAATCTTCCTGCTCGTCTTACCCAGCACCAGCTGCTCATCGTTATATGAAACAGTTCCGGCCATTGGACTTAAAAGTCCTACCAATGCCCTGAAAAGCGTTGTCTTACCGGCACCATTCTTGCCCAGAACCACTGTGATCCCCGGTGAGTTTATGCTGAATGTTATTCCATGCAGTACTTCATTTGTCCCATATCCTAAACTGAGATTGTCAACATCCAGTTTCATCCAAATCTCTCACTTATCTTCGACTACTTCATAATTTTTTGGAACATCCTTATTCTTGCAGTTGGGGCATACTATGGAGTCCCCCATTGCCGTGAAGCCAATTCCAAAACCCATCTTCTTCTCTCCAAATATAGGTTTTTTGAATTCTTCTCCGCACTTCTTGCATCTGATGATTTTTGCCATAATGTCACTGTAATGTCAAATATATTTCATGTATTTAAAAATATTTTGGTATTGCAGCCATTCTTCAAAATATATTTTAAAATCTTTTATGAGTGTTTGTTATTGGAATCTTGTGGATATTGTCAAAATAGGAGGTAGCCTCCTCACAAATAAGAGCAGATACAGGAGTTTTCAGAGTGCAAAAACAGATGAAATACTTAAGAATGTGATAAATTTGGACAACTTTGTTCTTGTCCATGGCGGTGGATCATACGGCCATTTCATCAGCAAAAAGTTTGGATTGCCAGGATCTTCAACAAAGGAGAGAATGATGGCCGCATCGATAGTGAAGAGGGATATGGCAGAACTGAACCAGAAGATTGTCACAAAATTACAGAAATTGAAGTTGAATCCGATCGGGATATCCCCGTTCTTCCTTGGACAGCCAGAACATATGGACATGTCTATCATAACCAATTCAATCAGGGAAGGGTTTCTTCCTGTAATTTACGGAGACATATCTATTTCTAACAGTTTTATAGATATTGTTTCCGGGGACACGATAATGATGACCCTTGCAAGGGAATTAAAACCCAAAAGGGCCATATTCATCACGGATGTGGATGGCGTATTTACAAAAGACCCTAAGAGAAATAAACACGCCGAACTCATAGAAAAATATGGTGGAGAGAAGGTTGAATTTGGATCTGTGAAAAAGGATGTCACTGGAGGCATGAATCTTAAGTTCAAGGCAATGATAACATGTAAAAAATACGGGGCAAAAACTTACCTCATGAATGGAAACCATCCGGATAGATTGAATGAAATAGGTAAGAGTGGCTTCAGGGGGACTGAGTTCGTATGATAGAGAACAGGAAGGAAGAACATATAAAAATTGCTGAATCTCTGCAGGTTAATGCCAATCATAATTATTGGGATGACATTACATTGATCCACAGGGCTGTACCTGAGGTCGATTTTGACTCCATCAATACGGAAGTAAATTTCTTGGGCAACAGGATAGGTTACCCCATAGTCATATCGTCAATGACCGGTGGAACAGATCTGGCCAAAAAAATAAACAAAAATCTTGCAAGGGCGGCTGAAAAATTCCATATTCCAATGGGATTAGGAAGCATGAGGGCAGCTGCGGAAAGAAAAGAACTTTCCGACACATATTCCGTAATCAATGAATTCAAGATACCGGTAAAAATGGCAAATATTGGTGCCCCACAGCTCATTAAGCAGGACAAGGATCCTCTTGACAAAGGCAAGATCGACTTCCTTATGGATCTGGTAGATGCAAAATTCCTCATAATTCACTTTAACTTCCTGCAAGAAATGATTCAGCCTGAAGGGGACAGGAATGCGAAAGGTGTGATTAAAAGGGTGGCGGAAATTGCGAAAAGTTACCCTGTAATAGCAAAGGAAACGGGAGCGGGCTTCTCATCTGAGGATATAGATTTACTCATAGATTCTGGAGTGAAGGCCATAGATGTGGGTGGTCTTGGAGGAACGACTTTTGCAGCCATAGAATACTACAGGGCAGAAAAACAGGGCATTGGGGACAAGGCTGAGGCTGGGAAGACATTCTGGAACTGGGGTGTCCCGTCTCCTGTAACTCTCAAATTGATTGATGGGAGATTGCCATCCATAGGAAGTGGTGGATTACGAAACGGACTGGACCTGGCAAGGGCACTGTCCATGGGGGGTATGGCCGGAGGATTTGCAAGGACACTGCTTAAGGGAGCTGACACTTCTGGAGAAGATGTCGAAAAAGTTTTGGGTTCCATAGTGAGAGAATTAAAAATCGCGATGATGCTCACAGGAAGCAATGATCTGTCTGGATTAAAAAACGCGAAGAAATTTGTGAGCGGTGAACTGAAGAATTGGTTTGATTTTTATGGCAGCAGAATTTGAGGCACCAAGGGAAGAATTAACTCAGGTTAAATGCCCAAACTGTGAGGAATATTTGTATTACATACAGCACATGACAGACATCGCGTTTGAAAAAAACATATTGATTCAGACATATTTTTGCAAAAAATGCCTGTATAAGAAAAATGAAATTACCCAAATGGAGAAGGGGGAACCAGTAAGAGAGAGTATACTGGTCAGAAATATGGACGACCTGAGGACTGTTATCTACAGGTCTCCGGAAGCCAGGATCATCGTGCCGGAGATTGATGCCGAGATATCTCCCGGTGAGATATCCACAGGTGAAGTAACAACAATTGAAGGCATATTAAGCAGGACTCTGGAAAGGATGTACAGTGCGATGGTTGACTTTGAAGGCACCAAAAAAGAGGAGAAAAAAGCAAAGGGGAAGATGGAAAGAATTGCAAGATGGGAAATATTTCCATTCACACTGATCATTGAGGACACCATGGGAATGAGTAGAATTCAGAGCAGCAGGGCAGTTATAGAGAAGATTGATCAGAGTAGCATCTAGGAAATTGTGATCTGGATATAGTAAATATTTTAGTCAATTTGCTATCCCACCCTATGATCTCTGGAAAGAAAATACTCATCACAGGTGGAGCAGGATTCATCGGCTCAAACATGGCTAATCTCCTTATGGATACAAATCAGATTACTGTCCTGGATGATTTTTCAGGGGGCATCCAGAGAAATGTAAAATTGCCTGAAACTAAGGAAAATTTAAGAATTGTAAGAGGAGACATTAGAAAAAGGGACTTCTTCTCCAAAATGGATAAGGATTACGATTTAGTTGTTCATCTTGCTGCAAATTCTGATGTAAGATCTGGAAGCGAGGATACGGAAACTGATATGCAGATAAATGTGATTGGAACGCACAATATACTGGAATTTATGAGAAAGATCGACTGTAAGGATCTTATTTTTTCCTCATCATCCACGGTTTACGGGGAAGCCTCAGTGATACCAACCCCAGAGAACTACGGCCCAGATATGCCTATCTCACTTTACGGGGCTTCAAAACTGGCCAATGAGGGATACATCTGGTCATACTATCACTATTACGGCATTAGGCCACTGATTTTCAGATTCGCGAATGTTGTTGGAAGAAATTCAACACACGGCGTTATACACGATTTCGTCATAAAACTGAAGAGAAATCCGGAATTTTTAGAAATACTGGGTGATGGAACGCAACAAAAGTCATATATTCATGTGGATGACTGTATTGACGCTATGCTTCACGTGCATAGCATTGCAAAAGATGGGGACATCGTGAATCTTGGAAATGAACAGAGAACCAGTGTGACAAAAATTGCCGAAGTTGTAATCGATACCATGGGATTGAAGGGGACGGAATTCAGATATACAGGGGGGATTGATGGCAGGGGATGGAAAGGTGACGTGAAGATCGCCCAACTTTCAACCGACAAGATCAGGAAATATGGTTATAAAAATAAATTGAGCAGTGATGAAGCAATAATTCACGCCGTAAAAGAAATTTATAATCAAATGAAATAATAAGTAGAAATTGGGCAGGGAAACTTAACCTCATATATCAGGTTTCTAAATAAAATATGTTCTGGGAATCCCAAGTTAGGTGAAAAAAATGAAAAACATAGAAAGCATGTTCTATGTGGGGATAATTGCTGTGGTACTAGTATTCGGAGTTGGTATGTATATGGAGGGTTCACTTTCACACGAATCGCCTTCTGCTTCAACCTCCAGTAACGAGTACAATATCACGCTAGTAATTACCAACCAGAGTTATATGTCAAGCGTGCAACACAACCAACCAGCATTCTTTGTTCTTGAAAATGGAAAATTAATGTCATCTGCTCAGATTTATCTGCCCGGAAACTCATTGATTAGAATGACAATCCTGAATTATGATAGTGGCCCAGGAACCGTTCCTTCGCAATATTCAAAGGTCACCGGAACACTGAACAACACAGAATACGTGATAAATGACACAAATGTCAATGCGTCATCAGGACAGACAGGAAAATGGGTTAACTCAATTCCACCGTCTGAACTGTCACATTCATTCACAATACCTAATGTAGTAAACATCCTGATTCCGTCACAATCAATTGTAGTTGCAATGTTCCACACGCCTGCTTCCGGAGTTTTCGACTGGCACTGTTATGTAAACTGTGGATACGGATCAAGTGGGTGGGGAGGAGCAATGAGTACTCCAGGCTGGATGGAAGGAGAAGTAGTAATTGGATAAACTAACTCCTCATTTCTTTTTATAAATTAATATTGCCGCAACAACAATTATAACCGCTATAATTACAAAGATCAGATTGACGTTGTTTATGGGGTTGAGACTTAACTTTGTAAAATTGACTGAAAGATTCTGTGTCGCCCCATTGATTGATACGTTATAGGTTGCGGTTCCGTTGACAGCATAACTTCCAACCGCGAGTATTTTTACAAGAAATGTCCCGTTTGTAAGCCCGATATTAAGATAACTTAGATTTGTATAGCTTTTTGTTCCATTGACGCTTACGCCCCATTTGAAATTCCCGGACATTCCGTTTTCGTGAATGGTCAGGTTGTATTTCATTTCAATAAATGCCATCTGGATTGTAACGTTGTTTCCAGTCAACGTGAAGTTGCCGTTTATGATCCTATAAACATTGAAAGGTGATGTAATCCTGTAAACATAAGACCCGTTCTTAAGGTATACTGTTTGTGATGATGAGTTGGATGAAAAGTAACAGGAATATCCTGTGCTGTTTGTGATGTGAATATTCCAATATTTACCTGCAAGAAGACCGCTTTCCATCATCGTTGTTGTGTAATAACCATGAGAGATAAGAGATGATGTTTTACCGGCGTGAATTATAACCAAGCCCCTTGATATGAAGCTCTTTTGTGCCGAAAGAAGGGTTACCATATATTGTCCCGGAAACAGTGTAAAGGTTGCAGTTCCATTTGTAAAATGGTAGTATGTGCTTCCAATCTCAATGTATCCTGAATTCAGGTTTGTATAATATTTCATTGTTCCTAGCTGGTTGCTCCCATACAGGAGTCCAAGCGTTCCCGAACCGGAAGTAACGTTTGAACAGACTGATCCGGAATTCTTATTGTAGTTCATTGTTGCGGATGTGTTGCTGATACCTTCTGCAGTGTCTGAACCATAGTTGTAAGCGTTGCTTATCATTTCATAATTGTTTCCATTCCAGTATTCTAAGGAAAGGGTGAGTTTAGACTCTCTGTTATAGGTGTATGACCCATTTCCCGGTCCGCCCATTATCAATTCTGCATCGTAGAAACTGTATCCGTCAGGCTCATATGTGGAACCGTTAACACAGAACACTGGATTTGATTGAAGGTTCTTTGCAAATATGAATTTTACATGATCATAAGCAATCCACTTGCCCCCATACTGATACATGAAAACCAACTCAGGCACTCCGTTTATCACAGTGGTGTTTATTCTCAAGTACAAAGTTTGTGGATATGTTAGAGTTATAGGACCGGATACTGGATTCGGAGCACAGTAAAAATAATAATAAAGTCCTGATGCGTTTCCTAACTGTCCATTTCCCTGGACGGTATATTTCTCCATAGATTTTTTGTTATTGCTGATGTTCCATATATTATCAAGATAGCATAATTGCTTCGAGGAGGAATTTAGAATTATTACGTCCTGAGCCCAGTAAACATAGGTTGCTCCGGCATCGTTAAATTTAAGATTTAAATTCATCTGGAATGACATGGAATTCCTGCAGGATTTTATATGGCTTGAATTGGAGTAAGTGTTTAAGGAACTGATGTTAATTTCACCCGTAAATGATGTGCTGTTATATGTATATGGAACACAATTGGGGCCTACACCATAATCCACTATACCCATTGGGGCGGGCTCCTTTGTGTATGCTTCTTTCAGATTTACTGTTTGGGAACTGCGGTTATGACTTAAGCTGTTAACTCCTCCAGGAGTTTGGGAAGCCAGAGTTGCAGCCGTGCTATTTTTTCCGTGCTGGTTTGAATAACTGACATTCAAAATGCCAGAAAAGAGAAAAAGACTCACGATCAGCAGAACAAGGACAACAAGTCTTCCTTTCCTTTTAAACATAGGTTTGCAAATAATTCGTCCTAAAAAACTTTTCCAATATAGTTGAAAAATACATTTTAAGCATAACATTAATGATAAGTTGGTAATTATAGGCAATGATTGAGCCTTTTGAGAATATTTTCAGATGGATCATAGATAATTCTCCAAAGTCGAAATACGACTTCAGCCAGAGTGGCATGCCCGAAATAAAACTCTCAGATTATGGAATAGAACTTAGAATGGAGGAATATGAAAAAATAAAATTCTCCATTGAGAGGAAATTTCAGGAAAAGGTCGCAGAATTATATGATCTTGATCCGGAAGAAATCCTTCCAACAACCGGAGGGACTGAGGGGATTGCCGTCGCGTCAATATACCTTAAAAAGAATTCAGATGGAATTGATGTGCCTGTCCCGGAATACGAGCCTATGTTTAGGGTCCCAGAAGAGCTTGGATTTTCAGTGAGAAGATTCAACCCACTGGTGGAACATCCAAGAGGTGGAAACTTTTCCATGAGCACCACCATACCTAACAACCCCACAGGAAACATGCCTGAGGAGAGAAACCTCAAGGAATTCTTAGATGGAAACAGGATGGTGTACATTGATGAAACTTTCCATGAATTTACTTTCCCGGAAAAGCCAAGAACTCTATACTCTGGAAACAGCAATCTGATCACTTCCACCACACTTACGAAGTTCTACGGAACGAGTCCGTGGAGAATTGGCTGGATGGTTGCTTCAAAGGAAAAAATTAGGAAATTGAGAGAATATCGTTTTCTTACCACTGGAAATTCTGCAAGATATTCCATGTATGCAGCAATGCATATTCTGGATAAGAGGGAAGTTATAAAGGAAAGAGTGGAAAAAATTGTCAGTGAGAACAGAAAAACATTGAAGGAAACTCTTACCGAATTAGGATTGGGGCACACAACTCCAGATAGAACAACATTCTCTTTCGTGGAAACCGAAAATGACTCTGCGGCTGTTGCAAGTCATATGCTTGAAAAAAGTGGGATACTTGTTACTCCAGGGAAATATTTTGGTGTAAAAAATGGATACAGAATATGTATCACTGGAGAACCCAGCGAGTTTAAAAAAGCCATAGGCAAATTGAAAGAATACTATGAAAGTGAAAAAGATGGATCCTTTATTTAAGTGGCTCAGGATAGTTTTCACAGATCTGAGGCCAGAGACCGATCTCTTCATGTACAGGCAGATGTCGGAACTGCTTGTTCCACAAAAAAATTGCGTCAACAGGTTCAGAATGCATTCAACGGGTGATCTTGTGGACTTTTATATCGGAAGCAATGATGTTCTTTCCCTCAAATTTATCAAGAACTTTTTCTTCAGGCTTTACAGCCTGAAATTTGAGGACGTTGAAGAAAGCATTGCCGAGCCTGAATACTCAACTGTTTATGTAACAAAGGGTGTACGGGAAGGTGCACCAATGGTTGCGCCATCCCTACTTCAGAATCTTGCATTTATGAGGGAGGTCTCAGATTGTGACGTTTTGACGGATATGGCAATATACAACACTGGGAAGGGAAAGGCGGGAATGTCCTTCAGGATAGGTTTTTCTGAAAAAACTCCATCAACCGAGAAGATCATGGAGAAAACAGCCGGTGGAATCAAAACTTATTCAAAACAGTCTGGAACTAAAATTGTTAAATTGAGAAATGAAAAACACTTCCTTAGGATCAGAGGAATGGATCCAAGATTTTTGATTAATTTAGTTAGGATACCGCTGGATGAGGATTTTTGATTAATTGCTTTCTGTAACTGAATTTTCCTCTGTGTATTTTCTCTTTGTTCCAAAGGGCGTGTAAGGTTTCCCATTACCCTTGTAAAATTTGGAGAAGAATTCCACATAAAGCAACCTAATTCCCTGTATTCCAGACTCCACTATGGCAAGTGTAAGTGCGAACAGCTGCCCAATTATGAGTATCAATACCCCCATTATGATGAGCACAGGATCCTTTAGTGAAGATAGGAAAAAGCTGTTTACGAGGTCAGTCAGTATGACAGAAGCCAACAGTATTCCCATTATTCTCAGGTAAGAAAGCACATGGCTGATCACTGACGGAAGTTCAATCAGGCCGATTCCCTTTTCAGTGGTCACTATCATTATGACACCGGCAATCATTGAACCTATGTCAACATCCGCATATGGATTTGTTGACAGGTCAAGATTCAATTTGTATATGAGCGAAAGTCCGTAGATAACTATACCCCAGACAAACATTAACCATCCAACGTGACCTATAATCATCTTCTTGTGGTTGTAGTAATAATCATTGATTATGCCCAGAATGAAACCGAAAGTAACCATGCCCACTCCAAAGTAACCTGTGAGAAGCAGAAGTTTTGAGGTGTATATGATTGGGTTGAAATATGTTATGTGCAGTGAACCTATTTGAGTTGGAAGTATCTGGAAACCGAAGAAGCCATTGAATATCACACCAACTATTATGGCAACTACTGCCCCAGGAAGCATGGCCTTTGCAAGTATCTGCAACTGGTAAGGGGAGAAAATCGAGGTTATAAAATTGGTAATCTTCTTTGGAAGCTTTCTCTTTGGTCCACTTGAGTTGATTCTTTTGTTCAGCCACATGGACAGCAATAGTATTACGATTCCAAATCCCCAGTCACCAACCATGATCCCAAAAAATATGGGGAATACTATGGCAAATATCAGGGTAGGATCTATTTCAGTTCCCTGTGGAAGTGAATAGAATCTAACAAACGACTCAAACAATCTGAATCCGTTTGGATTCTCCTGAAGTGTTGGTCCCATTTCATTCGTTTCCACAATTTCTACCATGGATAGATTGCCTGTCACCTTTCCAATTTTTTCCGCAACATGATTGAAATTTCTCTTTGGAAGCCATCCCTCCATAACAAATATGCTCTGTGACGATGGCATTTTCATTGCAGCCTCAGCCTTCTTAGCTTCAATTTCCAGTCCTTCTCTTATGGATACGACCGATCCATAATTTTTCTCTGACAGATCTTCGAGTCCCCTGTTTAACTCATCTATCCCACTCTGTGCCTTGGATTTTAAGGAACTGTATTTTTCGATGAGTTCCTTGGGTGATCCGTCCATTTCCATAACATACAGAATCTTGCCCGGGTCAGTGCCCATCTTCTGGGCAAATTCCTTTTCCAGTGACTTAGGAAGTGTTACAATCACGCCGCCTGGAAGCCTGTTTACGATGTAGTCACTGTTCTCCGGTACATTTACATCATCCCCCTTTATTATGTATGATGAAACCACACTGTTGTTGAAATATTGGAGGTTTAAATCCAGATCCTTCAGATAGGAAAGCACTTCAAGCCGATTGTCAAGATTTTTCAATTCAGATTTCAAATCGCTGATAGAATCCATTGCAATTTTTATGTCTTCGTTAATTCTGACATTCTTTGCTTTATGAATTAATTCGTCCAAACTCGCAAACTTGACTTTTTCATTTATTTTCCTGTGCGGGAGTAGATTTTCCATTCCCCTGAAATTGTTCAGCAACTCGATAATTTCAGTCTTTTTTGGAAGATCTGTAGAATTTTTCATGTCCTTCCTGAATTCTTCAGTCACATCCTCAAGCTGAACAAGCCTAAGATCGTGTATCAGGGATAGGAGTTCCTGTGCCTTAGATTTGGCTGCAATAATTCTTATTTTTTCCATAGGTACAGGTTTGAAAACCATTTCATTCACTCAAATATTCTTCCATTATCTTGAAAACTCTATCAACTAACTCTTTGTCTTCCATCTTTAACTTCATCTTCTCTGCCTCTTCCTTTGCCTGAGATATGGCATCGTCAAGGTCTCGCTGGAATTGTGCCTCCTTTTCCCTCAGAGCAAGATCTGACTTAACCTGAAGGTCATGAGTGAGCCTTGCCATCTTGGATTCAAGTTCTGCCTTCTTCTCTTCAACGGATTCCATGCATTTTCTTTTAGCTTCTTCCAGTAACCTGGAAACAGCCTCCTCCTTCTCCCTGATCTGCTTAACTTTTTCAAATCCCTCTGTATTCATATTTTCACCAACACCAACAGGACTGCAACAATTACCAGAATTCTTATGGGGAACATATACCTCCTTATGGTATAGAACAGCAACTGCTGCCTATTCATCTCCCCTATCCGTAACTTCCTGTAAGATTCCCTCCTTATGATTATCCTCCTCTTGTGCAACCATCTTTTTCTTGACGAACTTCAATGTTGTGAATGTGTCCCGTTCCATTTCGTCAAGTCTCATTCTAATATATTGAGACTGGCTCTTTAACTTTGGTATCATGATGTATTCAATCGCATTTGATCTTCTTTTCGTCTTATCGATTTCAGCAAGCAATCTTCTCATTGCCTTCTCCTTTTCCACTATCTCCACAAGACTCTTGAACAGTTTCTCGTATGACTGCATTGCGTCATTGATTGTGGGTGGTACGGATATTGCCCTGAATCTTTCTGTCAGCACGGCTTTTTCCATGGTTATCCCAAGTTCAGGAATCCTGACTCCCATCACGTTTCTTGCCTTCATTGATACTTCAGCAGATCCGGACATGAAGGCATAGTTTTCTACCTTCATACTTCCTTCCCTCACCTCAGCTATCTTCATTGATTCAAGGGCATTTTCAACATCCTTCCTCAAGTTCTCTCTCATTCCCCTGAGTTCCCTTGCCATTTTCAGGAACTCCATAATCAGTGCAGATCTCTTCATTTTAAGCAGTTGATACCCTCTTTGAGCCAGCTTAATTCTCTTCCTTATCTGAATTAACTCAATTCTTGTGGGCTTAACGTTAAGATCTGCCAACTAACTTCACTTCCACTTTCCGTACTTTTCTATGAAATCCTTCTTTAGTCTTTTCATTTCTACTTCGGGCAACTGTGACAGCAGATCATATCCTAATCCAAGGGTTTCCTCAATGGTCCTGTCCTCGTATAGACCCTGAGTTACATACTTCTTCTCAAAATCATCCGCGAATCTGAGGAAACTTTTATCAGACTGACTGAGTGATTCCTCTCCTACTATGGCACTCAATGACCTGAGATCCTTACCGCTGGCATATGCTGAATACAACTGATCTGCAACTGCCCTGTGATCTTCCCTCGTTCTTCCTTTGCCAATGCCCTGATTCATTAATCTGGACAGTGATGGAAGCACATCAACCGGAGGATACACCCCCTTTCTCTGCAGTTCCCTGCTCATGACAATCTGACCTTCAGTTATGTACCCTGTCAGATCTGGAATTGGATTCGTGATATCGTCACCCGGCATTGTTAAAATTGGCAGCTGGGTTATTGATCCATTTTTCCCCCTTATTTTTCCCGCTCTCTCATAGATTGTGCTTAAGTCAGTATACATGTATCCTGGAAAGCCTCTCCTTCCTGGCACCTCCTCTCGTGCAGATGAAATTTCCCTCAGTGATTCACAGTAATTTGTCATATCTGTAAGAATGACAAGTACGTGGTATTCTCTTTCATATGCAAGATATTCTGCAGTGGTCAGGGCCATTCTGGGCAAAAGTATTCTTTCCATTGAAGGATCTGATGAAAGATTGAGGAATATGGCAGCTCTTGATAACGCACCTGTTTTCCTGAACTCCTCCATGAAGAAATTTGCCTCTTCGCTTGTAATTCCCATTGCACCAAATATAACAGCGAAACTTTCGCCAGTCTTTAGTGTTTTTGCCTGTCTTGCTATCTGGGCAGCAATTACATTATGCGGTAAACCAGATCCGGAGAATATTGGCAGTTTCTGCCCTCTTACCAGTGTATTCATTCCATCTATCGTGGATATACCTGTTTGAATGAATTCTGACGGTTCTTCCCTTGAATATGGGTTTATAGCGTCTCCAACTATCTCGACTTTTTCGGAGGATGCAAGCTGGGGACCCTTGTCTATAGGTTCCCCGAGGCCATTGAATATTCTCCCGAGTACCTCATCGGAAACCTTTACTCTCGCAGTTTGACCCGTGAATTTCACCGTTGTGTTATTGCTATCCAGACCAGCGGTTGGCCCAAATACCTGAACGACCGCAAGTCCATTTCTTGTATCCAGTACCTGACCGGATTTAATGGTCCCGTCTGGAGCCTCAATGGTTACCATTTCATTGTAACCTGCATCCTTAACTCCCTCCACAAATATTAATGGACCACTTATCTGGCTAATATCTCTGTATCCCACTTTAACCATTATTTTTCACCTCTGATTAATTTCAGATCCTTGGCAATAGCACTGACTGCTTCCTGGTAATATTTTTCGAGTTCCTTATCCCTGACCTCCTTCATCCTTGAGATCTTTTCTCTTGATTGTATTCCCTGAATCTGCTCCATTGTGAATCCCATATCCAGAGTTTTTGAAACCTCCTTGGAATAATGCATTATGAGCCTTATCATATAATTCTGTTTCACTAATGAGCAGTATTGATCCACTTCATCAAATGCGCTCTGTTGCAGGTAATCTTCCCTTATTATCTTTGCAACATCCAGAACGGATTTTTCTTTATCTGGAAGTGCGTCATATCCAACAAGTTGAACCACTTCCTGAAGTTCGGCTTCCTTCTGCAATATTGCCATCATCTCATCGAGCATGCCCGGCCATTCCGTGGATGCATTTTTGGAAAACCATGGCATAAGTTCAGTGTGGTAAAGCGAGTAACTGTTCAGCCAGTTAATCGATGGAAAATGCCTTCTTGAAGCAAGTGATGCGTCCAGAGCCCAGAATACCCTCGTGACTCTCAATGTGTTTTGTGAAACGGGTTCGGAAATGTCTCCGCCTGGTGGTGATACTGCGCCGACTATGGTTATGGAACCATTTCGGTCGGGAGATCCTGCTATAACTGCATTTCCAGATCTTTCGTAAAACTCTGACAGTCTTCTACCCAGATAGGCTGGATATCCCTCCTCTCCCGGCATCTCTTCCAATCTGCCTGAAATTTCTCTAAGTGCCTCCGCCCATCTTGATGTGCTGTCTGCCATCAGTGCAATCCCATAACCCATGTCCCTGTAGTACTCAGCTATAGATATGCCCGTGTAAATACTGGCTTCTCTGGCTGCAACAGGCATGTTTGAAGTGTTTGCAATAAGGATGGTTCTTTCCATCAATGGTTTGCCACTTTTTGGATCCTGCAGTTCAGGGAATGTGGTTAAGATTTCTGTCATTTCGTTTCCCCTTTCTCCGCAACCCACGTATACAACTATATCACTATCTGCCCATTTGGAAAGTTGATGCTGGACCACGGTTTTTCCTGATCCGAATGGACCTGGAACTGCAACTGTGCCTCCCTTCGCAACTGGAAAGAATGTATCAATTACCCTTTGCCCTGTAATCAACGGGATTGAGGGTGGGAGTTTTGATTTTACACCCCTTATTGTCCTCACTGGCCATTCCTGCCTCATGGTCAGTTTTCTTTCTCCCCTTTTTGTCTCGATGTGGGCAAAAACATCTGTTACATTCATCTTGCCCTCTGAAATTTCTTTTATGGTTCCTTCCACGTCCATTGGAGCCATTATCCTGTGTTGAATCAGGGATGTTTCCTGAACATTTCCAAGTATTTGACCTGGGACTACAGATTCTCCTTTTTTAACCAGTGCCTTGAATTCCCATTCTTTCTTGAGATCAATCGGCATTGCTGTATATCCTCTTCTTATGAAGTCCCCACTGCTCTCCCTTATGATGTCCAGCGGCCTCTGGATTCCGTCATATATTGATTTCAGCAAACCCGGACCTAATTCCACCGATAAGGGTTTACCTGTTGTTTCAACTATTTCTCCGGGTTTAATTCCACTTGTATCTTCATACACCTGTATTGTTGCCTTGTTCCCGTTTAACCTTATGATCTCTCCCACAAGGTTCATTTCTCCTACTTTAACCACATCGAACATTTTCTGGTTTTTTATATTATCTGCAACCACTACTGGACCAGATATTCTGATTATTTTTCCCAAATATTCACCTCTTTATGTCAACGCCAAGTATTCTCTTAGCCATAGTTTCCAAACTCTCCTCTGTTTCTATCCCTGGAAGAGGGATGAACATTACCAATGGCTTCAGAATACTCTCATAATAATTCATACTTCTTATATCCATTTTGGATTTTATGCTCTCCGAAACAAATATCACTGAATACTTTCCACTTTTTTCCAGCGTGGAGAGAAGTTTCAGTGCTTCTTCCCCAACGGCTTCATATGTATCTTCTATCCCTATTAATCTAAAACCCATGGATATTGATCTTTCCCCGATAACGGCAATTGTGCCAGGTCCCGAATCGACTGGTTTCATGATTAAAGAATCATCCTCCTGATGCTTTCGGGTGAAAGGTCGTAAGCTTTACCTGCAAAAATAATCCTCAGGTTATTCCTCTCTATTTCATACTTAAGAATTGTCAGGAAAATAGAGCCAAGAGAATTTGCCTGCACCGAGAATCTTTCCATTGTCTTCCTGTAGAGCTCCTTCCTAAGCAATATTTCCGTTTCCCCCATCGTGATTGCGCCTTCTGGAATTTTTTCAACTCCAAAGGATGAAAGGGACCTCTGCCTTACTGTCCCATCACTTGAGAATATTTCCCTCAACCTCTCTTCCCCTAGCCTACCGCCCTGGATTATTCCTCCTGTTAATGATTCATAATCCAGTAACAGATCCTTTCCTTTCATTATGGTGAGGAGATTTTTAAGGTCGATTTGATCTCTGACAAAATCCCTCATGGGTGCCTCATTGCCAAGAAAATATTTTACGCTGGCAACCAGCCTTTCATAATATGCGACATCCAGGGAATAAAGAAGGACAGAAACGTCCCTCTCCTTCCTGTATTCGTCCATGTATCTCATAAGATAGATTCCATAACCGAGTTTTACAAGATATTTTGAAACTCCTTCCACGTCAGACTCGTTCATGATAAGGGAATAATCTTCCCTGCTCAGTAAATTTCCCATCAAGCCAAGTGGATAATTTTTCTGGTCGATGATGAATAAATCCCTGTTTTTTAATTCTCTGCCCAGGAATTTTGCTGTGATTATGCTCTTTATGGATTCTATGTCCCATCGTGATATATAACTCTTAATGGTTTCTCTGGCGCTGGCCGGCGGTGCCTCCACAATTTTCATCACCACTTCAAACATTCTTGAATCCGCAGCCAGTTCTAAAAGTTCATACGAACTATAAAGTGTTGATAGCGACTGGATATAATTCCCATAGGGAGTTGAATTGAGAATCCTTAATAGATCGGAATAATTTTCGGCATTTATCAAATCTTCCATGACCCTGTGATCTAAAAGTTCGGTTCTCAGGATCCTTGACTTTGCAGATGGACCATAGAAGGTTGCGTCCATTATCTTACACCCAACTCATTCAACAACTCTGATTCCACTGAATCGCGAGCCTCGTCAATAATTGAATTTAAAGATATGTTCAGACTTCTTGAACCATCATTGGATATTGCAATTAATCCCAGATCTTCTCTATCCCATCCTACAAATTTAAATTCACCCTCTATGTTTTCCACGATTTTTTTATCTTTGGGCGAACTGTAAATTGTTAATTTTTTTCCAAGTTTTGATTGTGATTCCCCTATGGCCTTTAACATGAAGGCATGATATCTTTTATCGCTTCTTACCTTATCAGTGGATTCTGCCAATTGTTCCCAAAATGAGTCCAGTACTTCCCTGCTCCTGGCAAGAAAAACGGTTTTTTTTCCAATTACCATTTCATCGTTGAAGGTAACCTCCATTCGCATCAGATGCTCACTGAGCCTTCTTTCTGATTCTTCGCGCAATTGTTTTACTTCCCTGTTGTATTTCTCAGTCATTTCTTTTAGATTCTTACTGCATTCATCCTGAATGGCCTTCAGGCTCAGGTTTCCCTGTTTTTCTATTTCCTCTATTATTTCTTCGGCGCTCATGAATAGTTCACAAAATTTGCTTCAAAAGAACATATCCCAGAACCAAACCTATAATCCAAAGTGTTTCAGGAATGACAAAGAATATTAATACCTGTCCCAATTTCTCGGGTTTCTCCGCAATTATACCCATTCCCGATGCTCCTATTCCCTGCTGTGCCATACCCGTACCAATTAAACCACCTGCAATGGCAATGGCAGCAGCAATTGCCAATAATGCACTGGTGCTGACTGAATATCCTGAAGTTGTCACTGCAGGTACTGCATTCATTACTGCACCTAGTGCGATTGTTACCAGACTATATACCATGAAAATCCTCAATCGCGAATAAGGACGTTTTATTTAAATGTAATTAGCAAACATAAAATTAATGTCGGCTTCTTAAAATATGCACTGTTGATAATTAAACTTAACTAGGTTAAGATGGTCATTTTTTAATAAAACCCATTAACGTTCAAGACATTATTTTTTTCGAGATAGTTTTGATTCATTTTATGAGCTTGTTTGTTGCTAACTTCCACATATAGAGATCCAATATTCCAGGTTCGAGTTTAAATTTAGACGCAATCTCAAGGAATTTATTCTCGTAGTGGTAGTATTTTTTCCTATCTAGCGCCTTCCCGCTTCTTGAAAATTCTGGGTCCATCATCCTAATTATATGCTTATCAAGGATTGCGTAATGAAAGGAACCTGTGTTTCGAAGAAAATGTGAGGCTTCCTTATACCCGATGCCCTTAAGTGATTCAACTAAGAATTCTCTCTTGTACCATGAATTCGGGTGGTTTAGAATAACTGGGAGTTCGTCAATAATCCATCTGGATTCCACAATGTATTTACTTCTAGTATTGTAAAACCTGTATCTTTCGTTCTTGAGCCTTTTGGTAAGTTCGGAAAGTGAATATGAAATGAACGGATCCATACCCATTGATTCCTGCATTCTGATTCCTAAGTCTGCAGAAGTGTTGGCAGTGAGAAAACAAAAACATAACTCAAAAAAAATTTCCTGTCCACTCCTATTTTTAAAGGATAAAAATTCCTCTTTTTTCCTTTCTACATCCTTACTGAAGTTAGAATTGATTAATTCCTCAAGAGAATGCGTCCATTCCTCATTGCTCATGTATGAAGTCAAGAAGATATGGTAACTTTTATAATAACGCTTTACCTATTTGTTACATGGAAGTTTTCAGAGAGCCAGATGCTGGCCTATCCCAAGTCTTACAGTTGATAGGGGAGTCAGAGAAGTACCTGCGTGTGAACTGTTATCTTATTGATGATGAACAGGTTATGAAGGCAATCAAGGAGAGTGTGGAGAAAAAAGTAAATGTCCAGGTGATAATAGATGGACATCCATACGAAGGGGGGAGCCACGTCAATCTCGAGAATCTAAGGAACACTGGTGCCCAAGTTAACATATCGCCCTCCAGATTTAACGGAAATGACGTTTTTGACCACGCGAAGTATATGTTCAATGAAAAGAGGTATTTGATCGGAACCATGAACCTTACTCAGGCGGCCTTTCGGTCAAATAGGGAATATTTTGTAACTGGCGATGAGAGAAGAGTGCACAAATCCCTAATGAGCATTTTTGAGTCTGATTGGAGAGGAGAGAGGGCGGGTGAGGCAGACAGAAAGTCCCTGATAGTTTCCCCGGATTCGGAAAATAGAATTGTAGGAATACTTGCCCAAGCCAAAAAATTGCAAATTGAAACGGAGGAATTGGGAGACGATAAGGAGATTCTTGCAACGCTTAAGAGCAAGGGGAAAAAGGTTCGCATCATTCTTCCATCAAGCGTTTCCAGTCAGGATATGAAAAACGCCGTTGATCTTGATAGGGCAGGTGTGCGGGTGAAGTTGATGGATTCAAATAAATTGTACATGCACGCAAAGATGATCAACACTGGAAAATTTGTATTAATAGGATCTCAAAATTTTTCAGATACTAGCCTTTTGAAGAACAGGGAGGTCGGAATTATAATACGTAAATTCGGACTGAAGAAACTGTTCAAAAATACATTCAACGAGGATTGGAAAAAATCGTCTAATTTATCGAGAGTTGATAAGAAAAATCTATGAAAGTTAAAGTTTAATTTTTAAAAGCTGGCACCTGGCATTACTTGAATGCCAGATATGCCTTGTGAGCCTTCTCATATCTGTGGTTTACTGAAGACCAGTCAACATTCTTCATGAATGCATCAAGATATGGAGCCCTCTTTGCGCCGTAATCAACATAGTATGCGTGTTCGTATACGTCCAGAGCCAGAACGACTATGGCATTCCATATTCCGTTTGTGTTGTGTATGTCTGCCCCAACGTTCCTTAGTTTTCCTGTGTTTAAATCATAAACAAGCAGAGCCCATCCTCTGAATGCTGTTCCTGTCGCCTTAAAATCTTCGACCCATTTTTCATAGGATCCAAAATCTTCATCAATCTTTTTCTTCAGATCTTCTGAGAGATTCTTCAGTCCTTCTTTTTTGAGTGATTGGAAATATACTTCATGTAAAAGAGCGCCGTCATAGTTGAAAGTTTCTTCCAACTTCAGTTCCCTGAATTCACTGTAGTTCTGGTTTGCTTTGCTTCTGTCCGCGTTTGGGAGCTTCTCCCATATCTCATTGAGCTTTGTTACATATCCGTTATAGTGAGTCTCAAAGTGGTACTCTATCTGTTGATCCGATATCCCATCCAGTCCCTTTGGCTTGAATTGGTTTTTCTTTTCCCATTTTTCTACCATGTTAACACCAGAATCACTATTAAACACTGGTTTAAAAATTGTATCCATTACTTTTAAATAGATGTTAATTGAGAATTAATCTAATGGAGTTTTTGACATGAAATTTTATGAAATTTTCGAAGCAAAATAAAAAATTCCAATGCATTCTTTTAGTCCATTATTTGAATAACAGGTTCTACCATATGATCCTCTTTCAGCAAAACTCTTGTGAGTGCCACAAGGATGATCAATATTACTGGAATTATCAGTAGAAACCCTTCCCTGTACCCGACCAGGAAGATTACTTCTCCAGATATGAATGGCATAGCTGCACCTATAAGCATTAAGATGGAAAAAAAGTAACTGTTTGCCAGATTTCTCCTATCCTCCTCAAAGCTTCTGGTTATGGTCATAACAGAGAGCGGATATGTGAGTCCGTGGGGAATTCCAAGTATGAGAAAAGCTATTAGAAGCATAAGATAGGAGTTGGCAAATCCAATAACTGCCAATCCAATAGATGACATTACAACTGACCAAATCATCAGGCCCTTCAGGAACTGTGGAACTTTCCATGAAAAGAAAAGTCGGGATATGAATGAAGTGGCGAAGAAACTGGCAAATGTAAGATTTACCAGAGAGTATGATTCATTGAAATCATGAATTCCGTACAGGCCGCCATAAGTAGTGAGGAAAGCAAATGGTACATTATATCCGATTATGTTGAGAAGCGCTATTACAAATCCTCTTTCTTTGATTATTGAAAAATCAAAGGCACCTTTTACTTTCCTTTTTGTCTCTGTAGGAAATTTAAGGAATAATGAATCAATGAACGCGATTGCGGGAAATATGGAGAAGACAAGAAAAGATTCTTGGAGGCTTATTAGATTTAGTATCTCACTTTCTATGAATGGACCCGCGATCAATGAAAGACTGAGTGTTAACGTGTAAATTGATAGTATTCTTTCCCTGAGCCTTCTGTCCTTGAAAAGAGATGCAGATGTAATTATGTTGGGCATAGTGATCCCAAGTGTGAAGGTTGCAACAGGCAAAACTATCCAGATTGAAATAGGAGAGGAAATTGCAAACAACGGAAAAATGGCAGCGTAAATTCCTGAAGATATTATCATTGCCTTCCTTCTGGAATTGGATTGAAGTTTTGCATTTATGAAGGTGCTTGAAAGAAATGTTGCAATTGAAGAAATTGAAACTAAAACTCCTACATTAACGTTTGAAAAAAGGAATATTTCCCTTGAGAGAATGGGCACTGATGTTACAAACATGTTGTTGCTCGCCCTTACTGCAAAGGTTATAGAAAGAAGGACTGAAACGATAGAGATGAGGGCTTTATTGCTTTGGAATCCCCCTGATGTGTTTACACTAGTCATTCAAAAGTTCTCTTTTGATCAACTCATAATCTTCCGGTGGTGCCAATACTGTTTTCATTGAACTGATTATTCCACTTATAAATTCCGGTTTGAATCTTCCATTTAATTTTTGACTTATCAACATTGCTGAATTATTTTTATCATTTTTCAATTTGTCCAGTCCTTTCTTGTAAATTCCAAGAAATTCTTCTTCTAACCCATTTTCTATGGAGGCACCGCAGCTCCCTGGAAGATAGATACCTGATTGTAAAGATCTCTCCTCTAAGGTTGGTCCTTTCATTCCGGTGAGTGCCATTACAATAGCAGAATCTGCTTTTCCATTCTTCAATGATTCCATAATTTCATCCATTCCTTCAACATATATGAATTCAGTCTCCAATTTTTCTCTCTTTTTGATGATTTGTGCCACTTTGTCTGCCGCTCCCCCCTTTCTCATCAATGCGGTTTTCTTACCAAAATCCGGAGCAACTAAGTTGAGGCCGCTCAACAGCACATAATCTATATTCAATTTCCTTTCAATCAGGGAAATTGATGAATCAATCACTACCTGAGCGTTTCCGGTTTTTCCAAATTCCAAATTGAATTCGCCATCTTCAATAGCAAGAAGCGGAAAGCAAACGGGACCTGGTGCAGACAGAACATTTATTGCCATGAACGGTTATTGCAACTATAAATAAATAACTTATCCATATTTCACATCTAGAGTTGAAAGTATGTCTTCAATCAGCCCTCTAGCTATCCTGAGTGGTAGATAGTGAGATTTAATGAATTCCTCTCCCTTCTCTGTTATATTATACACTCTCCTATTTTTCATTGTAATATCATTTCCAATATTTTCAGGTTTGATGTAACCTTTTTTTTGTAGGTTTTTCAAAAGAACATAAATCGTTCCCCTCGGAAGTTCAAGACTGGTCTTTTCTCGTATTACCTTTGTAAGTTGATACCCGTATTTCCTAGAAATGCAGATCTCTCTTAAAATAAAAAGGCTCAATAGTCCTCTCAGAATTTTTTCTTCTGTTATTGGAGTCCCATCTTCCAAAGTGATCAAGTAGGATAACTCATTTAGTTATATATGCTTAGTCATCCTTGTAAAGTGTGTCCTCGTCCTCTCCGCCGGTTAGAAATAGCGACATTGCCGAATAAATATCCTCAAATCCTGTCATATTCTTTGAGGAAACTGGTATTGGGTTACTGCTCAAACCACTCTCCTTGAATGATGATATAATGTTATAGAAAAAGTCCTTTCTCATTGATATTTCTTCTCCCATGAAGGTGTCTTCCAGCTTCTCTGGAGATTCGTCCCATCCTTTGATTTCTTCGACCTGTTCTTCACCTATTAAATCAGTTTTGTTCATGATATAAAGAGTTGGTTTGAAGAACCTTGCAAGTACTGAAGCATACATTAGTTTCTGGGATATGTGACCAGAAGGTGTTGTTGAAATTACTGAATCGCCAACAAAGGCAATCATTGCTTTCTTTCCTCCCAAACTGTCCACTATTATATTGCTGGAATTTCTGAGAGTGAATAGCTCGATTTGGCCGGGCGTATCAAATATTATGTAATAGTCAGTCATTTCATCAAGGATATTCTTTATCCTGTCCACGTTTTCTATTATGAGATCTGATGCGACTATTTGTGCCCCATTTGGGCCGAGGCTATATTCAGTCATAATATCCTGAATGGATATGTATTCCCTAATGTCTATGTCGCTCTCGTAAGGAATGAACTCAGAACCGGGATCCAGGTTTACTATTGCAGAATCCATGTTATTAAGTGTGAACCATTCCTTTAATGCCCCGCATAATGTGGATTTGCCAGTTCCTGCAGGACCAGTTACAAAAAGCGCTCCTTTCATTCGTAAATCTCCTCCATCTCTGAATACTCGTCAAGAGAATTGACTCCAGAATCTTCCCTGACCTTCTCCTCTGTCGAGTTGAAAGAAGTGTCAATGGATCTGAAAATATTTTCAATTCTGTATCTCTGAGCATCCGGTAAGTTATAATTTTCCATTAATTTTCTTGTTTCTTCCATATATTTCACTATTCCACCCCTGTGTACTGTCAGTGTGAGAGATGCATTTCCGCATTTCTGGCACTTTCCAGACAGTGGTATTCTCCTGTATTTTGTATTGCATTTTGTGCACCTCACTTCCTGAGAAAAGAATCCCCTGAAGTTACCGAACATATCCGGTAAAAAGTGTGAATTGATCAGTCTGGAGGCGACATCATCCTGATCGACAGAATCGATAATTTTTGCAAGATTTAACTGCTTTTCAATTTTTTCGGACATTGTACCCAGTGTTTTGTAAGAGGATATCCTTACCCCATCATTTATGTCCCTTGTACTGAATTGGAAACCTATTCCTCTTGCTGATCCGCTCTTCTCTACCAGGAATTTTATTGGCTTCATCAGTTCTTCTATTTCTGATGGTTTTGCATTTTTAACTGTTGCTTCATAGAACTCAATTGGGTATGATGAGAGGGAATCGACATTAAGGGCCTCCTTGTCCACTTCATCAGGTTTAAGCAACAGAGTCATCACAAGAGGTGCATCCATAAGCCCGCCTGTAGTAGATGGAAGGAAGTTCTTCGAGAAATTTAAGAGTCCGTCCATCATTAACATTACTGAATCCTCATCACCGTCACAGTTTCTTCTCTTGGCCGCATGGAAAAATGGATGCGCATATGCGCCATTCATGTTGGAAAAACCAATAATTCTACCTGCGATTCCCCCGGAGGTGTGCGGAGCAAGCCCAATTACCATATGACCTATGAGATCTGCATCCTCCCTGCAATTGTAAAATGGTTCCATTCCGTAATACTTAACCAGTAGGTCATCCACATACTTTGATACCTTAAGCAGGTATTTTGCACAGTCCATTGGAATTATAATATCCTGAGTGAATATCTCATTCATTCCCGGTTCATATCCCAGCACCTTTGCCTTTGCATCAGATAGGAATATTTCTGAAGTCTTGAAATGCGTGATTGGTATATCACTCATATCATACCTGCAGGTACCGTCCTTATTCACAGATATATCATTGACGCTTCTCAGTATACCTTTTTCCAGGGGCTCACTGTATCTGCCCTTAGACGTGAGCTTTTTCACGCCCTTGAATTCCTTGATATTTTCTCTAGAAATTTGCAGTCTTTCCAGCGTTGAATTCATTATTTTTCCAACGTCTACCTCTATTCTTTCCGCCTTTCCTGTATCTTTCATGAAAGACCCACATAAAGAGCAGGTTACCTCGGGACCCCTGTGACTGCAATTGGTGCATTCTCTTACATTAACTTCAACCTTGTACTTAGATTTACTTGACCTTGCTGCATCACTTATTGATCTTCTTGAGGATCCGGAGTCTTCAATGGGAAATAGTGAGTGGACCTTGGGTTTCATCTTTCTTTCACCAGCCTTTTCCGGTCTCCCAAGCCTGGCTCCAACCCTTACCGGTCCCCTTGGTAAAATTTCAATTCCTGAGATTTCTGATATAAATTTTACAGGGTCTTTTTCTTCCTCTAAATCTTCCTTAAAATTCACGAACAGTGCCTTCAGTATCCCCTTGTCCATTAACTCAATGCTGTCTTTAACTAACTGGAATTCTACACCTAGAATCTTCAGGATCTTAACCAGTGATTCCTTCATCTCCAATTCAGGGTATTTGCCTGTTTTTACGCTTTCTGTTACATCTCTTGCCAGTTCTTTGATCTGTTTTGTGCTGAGATCATGCCAGAAATAGTTGAAATCAGGGTGAAGTGGAATTGAATATTTTAATCCCAGTTCCAATGCCTGATCTATGTTTCTTACAATCATTTTTTCCTTTGGAACACTTCTCGAAATTGCGATCAGATTCCACCATTCCCTGACAAACGGTGACCTCTCAAGCACATGGTTATTTTCTAGGAAATCCCCGTATGAGATGAGAATTTCTCCTAGATCTGTTATTTCTTTTACTTTGCTGCTTAACTCCTTTGCCTCCTCCTCATTACGTATTCTTATGTGCCTTCCGTCATCTAAAAACACCATTGGCGCTTCAATTTCATCGCATGGAGTTATGGCCGCAGCCTTTCCTGGAAGTTCCACCTTTAGCTGACTTCCGGTTGCAATAAACTGATCCAGAACGTACATTGTTGCTGGATGTATGGAGGCAGCTGCCAGTCCTGAAACCCGTGATCTGCCATACCTTAACCGGAATCCACCTGGTTTGTTTGGGTATCCGAATACCGGTCTTCCCGCAACAAGATCGCTCAGAAATTTTGCTGCCTTTTTATCCACAGCCCCATCTTCGTTCTTGTTACCTGCTTCCGAAAGAAAATCCCAGTCACTGATTCCAAGCTTCGTTGTGTGTTTCAAAACTTTCTTCGTTTTCTGGAGGAGCCCTTCACAGAGAACGAGGCACATACCTCCCCTAATTTTGTTTGTCTTGAATCTTTCCATATCCCGATGCCCTGATATTTCCTCATCCTCACTTCCCTCACCGTCTATACAAACCGGACAATTTTCCAGGACATTTCTTATCTCCTTATCATCCGGAAGATACTGGAGATGTTTTACCCTGTTGTAACTCTGTATCTCCTCAATATACCGTTCAACTTCCTCATCGGTGATTTTGAATTTTCCAATTCCGAGTTCTCTCCTGACCAGGTCAGCTATGAGTACACTCAGAGCCTGTGCTGTTCCCCCTGCACCTCTTATAGGTCCTGCATATACAACAGAGACATAGTCTGTCCCGTCATTATTCGTTCCAATACTGACCCTTGATATTCCCTCCAGAGGTGCAACCAGTATTCCCTCTGTAAGAATTGCCAGACCAGATCTGACAGCCATATCCACAGCCTTATCCTTACCATTGCTCGAGTATCGCTCAGCAATTTTTTTGGCCATTATAAGAGCCACCTCTTCCCGGCTTGTGTCTTTGGAGAGATCCCTAATCTCACCACTAATTCCTTTTATTTCGAGCAGTTCCTCGATCCTATCTGCCATATCATTTGCAAGAGGTATCTCTACGAAATCCCGTATGTCTTTATTCTTGCTTCTGGCAATTTTCGCCACATCGTAACAAACTTCAACCTTCTTTGATATCTCCTGATGGTAAGCTTCCTCATCCAATGTAGACATAACCTAAGAAGCCTCCACCTTCTGTGGATTCCTCTTCTTCTGGAATTCATATGCCATTTTTACCAGATGAAGATGCAAACGGGATGGAGACAGTGGTCTGGACTTGAATTCTGCATGAAACTGAGAAGAGATGTAGGTTCTGTTTCCCTTCACTTCTGCAATCTCCATTCTGATCCCTTCGTCATCTTTTCCTGAAAAGATTAATCCATTTTCCTCCATTCTTTCTATATATTGTGGATTGACTTCAAATCTGTGCCTGTGTCTTTCACTGATTTCTTTTGCATTATAGAGCTCGAATGCAAGAGTTCCTTCACTTAAAATCACCTTCTTTGCACCAAGCCTCATAGTTCCCCCCATATCCTTTATGCCGACCTGTTCTGGAAGTATGTCGATGACAGGATTTTTTGTCGTTGTTGAGAATTCGGTACTGTTGGCATCTGATAACCCGAGAACATTTCTGGCAAACTCTATCACTGCCACCTGAAACCCAAGGCAGATTCCAAGGTATGGCGTTCCAGTCTCTCTTGCATACTTTGCTGCAAGTATTTTTCCCTCAACTCCCCTGTATCCGAATCCTGGAGCTACAATTATGCCATCCAGTGGCTCCAGTATTTCTGGTTTTTCCTGAACAGAGTCAGAGTCAAGCCACACTAGATTTACACCTATTCCTGTATTTCCAGTGGCATGCATTAGTGCCTCCCGGTGGCTGATGTAGGCATCATGCAGCTTTGTGTATTTTCCAATAAGTCCAATATTAACAGTGCTTTTAGGATTCAGCAAATTTTTCTTGTATGAAAACCATGTATCTGTAAAAGCAGCAGAATCCAGACTAAGCTGCTTCTTTATGATTTCTATGACACCCTGCCTTTCTATAACTTCCGGAACCTCATATGCATTGTTCACGTCATACACGCTTATAACTGCCTCTTCGGGAACATCCGTAAAAAGAGAAATCCTTCTCTTTGAATCATCCGTCAATGGATTCCTTGATCTGCACATCAGAATGTCCGGTTGTATTCCAATTTCCTTCATCGCCCTCACACTGTGCTGAGTTGGTTTAGTTTTTTGCTCCTCTTCCGATCCTATTTCTGGAATTAAAGTGACGTGGCAGAAAACAACCTGACCCTTCTCCTCCCTTTTCATCTGCCTCAGAGCTTCAAGGAATGGCATAGATTCTATGTCTCCAACTGTTCCACCCACTTCAATGACAACAAGATCGAGTTCCTCTGACTCTGAAACCTTTCTGATTCTTCTTTTTATTTCATTAGTGATATGGGGGATGATTTGAACAGTGCTACCCAGATATTCACCCCTTCTCTCCCTTTCAATCACCTCCTTGTAAACCTTTCCGGTTGTGATGTTATTGTTTCCGGTTAATGTTCTGTTAAGATATCTTTCATAATTTCCCAGATCCAGATCTACTTCGCTTCCATCGTCTAAAACAAAAACTTCTCCATGTTGGTATGGATTCATTGTACCTGCATCGTAATTAAGATAGGGATCGATTTTTAGTGCTGTAACCTTAAGACCACTATTTGTCAGAATATGGCATAGGCTTGAGGCAATAGTTCCTTTTCCTATACCAGAAAGCACTCCCCCCGTTATGACTATGTATCTCATTCTCTAGAAATGTTTGCTGGTTATTTAACACATTCTGGAATAAGAATTAACATATAAGGAAAATAAAACCATCAATTGAAATAATCCTTTAGCAATCAGGAAGTAGTTAGTATGTCAGAAAAAGCACTTGTTATAGGAGCCGGGATTACGGGTCTTTTTACAACTTTATACCTTGCCCGTGAAGGGATTGACGTTACCTTAATAGATAGAGACAATATTCTTTCAGGAACTTCAGGTAAGTTCCACGGGATGCTACATTCAGGTGCCAGATACTCAACCAATGATCAGGTTTCGGCAAGAGAGTGCATGGCTGAAAACCGAAAACTTTCCGAAATCGCATCAAAATATATCATAAACACAGGAGGATACTTTGTTGCAGTATCCGAAGAAGAGGCAGATTTCGGTAATAAGCTTGCAAAAACAAACGGAGAATGCGGAATTCCAACTGAAGAAGTTGATTTGGAAGAATTTTTAAAACTGAGAGAGCCTGGAATAGGGGAAAATGCAGTGAGGGTTTTCAGTGTCCCGGATAAAGTTATCCACGCATATGGACTCGGAATGTCAGTTGCGTCAGAAGCAGTTATGAACGGTGCAAAGATCAGTCCAAACACCAATTTCAAGATGCTGGATTCTGAAGAGATGATTTTCCCTGGCCATGAGTGGCTAAACGGGAAATTTGACTTCCTGTTCAATACCGCAGGTCCATGGATAATGGATGTGGCGAAATCACTGAAGATGGAGGGGGTCCAGATTTCTCCAGCGCTCGGCTTAATGTCCGTTTATCCGGGTAGATGGGTCAATTCTGTAATCAATAGAATGAGGCCACCTTCAGATGGCGATATACTTGTGCCTTATGGAGAGAATACCATTCTCGGTACCATGGCTGTACTGACTGACAACATGGAAAGCGTGGATATTGAAGAGGAGGATATTGAGGAGATGGCGGAAGAGGGGAGTCTTTTGCTGCCAGTTTTGAAAAACCTGAGACCCATAAGAAATTACTATTCAACCAGGCCATTGATTGTGTCTGAAAATGAGAATGCCAGAGAGATTACAAGAGATTATTTGATTTTGCAGGAAGAAAAGAAAACGTTCAGGAGTTGTGCAGTTGTTGGTGGAAAATTCACAACAGCCAGGGCAATGGGATCTAAACTTGCATCAATTGGACTTGGAAAGGATGTTGATTCCATTGGAAAGGAAAAACTAGATTTAAACAGTAGCAGTGAATTATTCCTTGAGAAAAATGGCTTTAAAGAATTTGTCAGTTCCATAGAGGGCAGAAAGGGTACGATTGATGAGGATCTTACAGCGAACTCCACTCCTGCGATGGTTGATTATTTGATTAGAAAACTTAATGGCAAAACAAATTCAAAATGATTATTTTATAATAGGAATGTGAAGAAAATGACGTCAATGGAATTCAAAGGTCACTTTACCGTAAACAAAAATGCTGAAGAGATTCTTCAAGTTTTAAGAACTCCAGAAAATCTAGCCAGCTGCATTTATGGCCTGGAACACTTAGAGATGAATGGTGACGACTTTGCCTGCAAGATAAGATTTGACTTAACTGAGGCGGGTGTGAGTTACATGAACACCATATCTGGAAAATTGAAAGGAAAAGTTATTTATCAAAATGATTCGATCAAAATTGAAGGAGATGGTCGTTCCGCAGGTTCGAAAATGTCTTTCGGGCTCTTGCTGAGTGTGAAGGCATCTGGAACTGTGTCAGAAATGGAGTGGGAAGGAACCTTTGACTTCGGGCTTATTGCAAAGGTCATTGGGGAAAGCAAAGTCAAGACAATAGCACAGAAAAATATAGAGAAAACGATTGAATTAGTGGTTAAAAAGCTGGAAAATTAAAGCTAAATTCCAATACATTCTAAGAAAAATTTTCAGAAAAAGAATTATGGGCGGTTGGCATATACAGGATCGTGATCAATGACGCTCAGTCCTTCTGGAGTCATCTCATAGAGAGAACTATGGAAGAAAAAAAGATCGTTCTCGACAAGAATCCATATGAGGAAATACCATCTCCAAAGGATTCTGGGCTATTCAAAAGATCAGTGGGAGAAATTAAGGGCCAAAGGGCAGATTGGAGAGCAACCATTGACGGAAATGTTGGTTGCGTTCACGTCGTTGAGTATAGCGATAGATACGAAATGCACTATGATAAATACGATCCGAGAAAAAAACCAATAGAACACCTTTTGTTTGATTCGCCAGTGTATGGGGCTATTATTGCAGCAGGTGCTGTTGCTGCCTATACAGTCTTAAGAAATATTCTTAAAAAGTAATTTCACAGAATTTCCTGCCTTTCCAATTCCTTAAAGATTTCCTCATATTTCTTTTCCAGTCCATCTTCTTCCACAGGGTATTTTGAAAACTGAACTATCTTGTTTCTCCGGAACACCCATTGGTTCACTCTCCACACTTTCCCTTTATTCAAAGTGACTTCCTCAGCCTGAGTCTTCAATATTCCATTTTCTTCGAGATCATAGAATGCATCCCTTTCTGGCGGTGACAAAACATTATCAAGGACATAATCCTCGTATCCGAAAAAATCCAACAGGAAGTCACAGAGATCCAGTACATCCCCTCGGGTAAGTCCCTTGGAACCGTAAATGTGTTCGAGGGCACTGATCAATGTTTCTCTCCTCAGGACAGTCATTAAAACCTTATCAGGATTACTTCACATTTATTAAATTTCTTACCAAAAACTAAACGCTTATAAATAAGTTATTGCATTCATTGATTTTTGGTGGGATCTTGCCACATGTTAGTGTGAGATATAATCAATATGCATTTCCGATTTTCGCTATCTCATCAAGTGAGGAATTATTTTCCAGACCTGTCAAATCCCCAGGATTTTGCCCCAGAAATGCATCTTTTATGATCCTGCGCATTATTTTTCCATTTCTTGTTTTCGGCAATTCGGAAATGCAAAAAATCCTAGCGGGCTTAAACGACTTTCCCATTGACAAAACAATCTCCTTTTCAATCTTGCTTCTTATCTCTTCACTATCCTTACCCTTATAGAAAATCATTATGGATTCTCCCTTCTTTTCATCGGGTATGCCTATAGCAGCCGATTCAACTACGCCTTTTACGCTGTCTGCAATGTCTTCGATTTCTCCCGGTCCTATTCTCTTCCCCGAGGTCTTTATAAGATCATCGGATCTTCCGTAGAGGAAAAAGTAACCATCATTTGTCTGCATTGCCCAGTCCCCTTGCGACCAATATCCCTTAAAGGGCTGCCAGTATGACTCAATGTATCTCTCCGGGTTGTTCCAAACACTCCTAGTCATGGATGGAAGATGTTCCTTTGACACAAGATGCCCAATTTTTCCATATATTTCATCTCCATTGTCATCAAGAACTGTTACTGCCATCCCCAATCCTTTGAATAGGCATTTTGGGATTAGCTTGGTTACAGGAGTTGAAGCAAGAAAGCATCCGATTATATCTGTACCTCCTGAAACATTACAGATTGGAATCCTTCCTTCTCCAAACACATTAAAAGCGTACAACCAGGACTCCTCATCCCATGGTTCCCCGGTTGATGCCATAGCTGTAAGCGATTTGAATGATCTGTGAATATTGTTAAATTTCATTGTTCTCACGAAAGTTGGAGAAAGTCCGAGGATTGTTACTCCATGTTGCTCGACTATGTCCCATACCTTTTCCTTCCTCGGAAAATCAACGGCACCCGGATATAGGAGGACTGTGCCCCCAAGCGCATTGGCTCCCATTATTTCCCAGGGTCCCATCATCCAACCAAGGTCTGTTATCCAAAAAAGTGTGTCCCTTTCTTTAAAGTTGAGATAATATTTTACCTCCTTTACAATATTTATGAATGACCCCCCATGAACGTGAACTGTTCCCTTTGGCTTTCCTGTAGTTCCTGAAGTGTAGAGCATTATTGCTGGTTCTTCTGATCCGGTCAAAACTGAATTTTTATACATTCCCTTTTCTACCAGTTCATAAAAGTCAATTCCGTTATCGCTTTCATTGTGAAGAACTATGAACTTTATACCCGGTATTCCCCTTATATTTTCAGCCAGCTTGATCTTTCTTCCCTTTCTTGAATATGATTCCATGGTGAAAATATATTCAATTCCTCCATCTTCTGCTCTCATTTTCACTGCATCTGGGCCGTATCCTGAAAACATAGGAACAGCAACGGCTCCTATCCTCATTATTGAATACATCGCAAATACTGCCTCAGGAACCATAGGCATGTAAATACCTACTCTATCCCCCCTTTTTATTCCGAGATTTATTAGGGATCCCGCGAGTCTGCCCGTGACATCATCTAATTGGGAGTAAGAAATAATTCTTGTTGGTGAATCCTCGTAGACGCATTTAATTGCCGGGTTCTGGTTCCTCTTATACCTTTCTACACAGTTATAAGCTACGTTTATCTGTCCGCCAACAAACCATTTTGTGAATTCTTTCCCTTCAGATGAATCCCTGACCTTTGTATAAGGTTTTGAAAACCATATACCCATATGCCTGACTAGAAGATCATAAAATTTTTCTATGTTTTTGTCTGAGAAATTATAAAGTTCTTCTATTGTTTCAAATCCCATGAAATCCTTTAGTGAATTGATGTTGCTCTGCCTTACTGCCTCAGGGCTTGGAGTGAAAACTACGTTCTTATTGGAAGCCATAATAAATAAAATAGAAATCCTTTATTTTAAGGTAATTGAACTTAATTAGGAAATGAATGGATCCAATCCGAATTCGAAAGATACACATTCAAAATGGGCAGATTTTAGTCATTTAGAGTTCTAGCTCCAAAAATATTTGTATATCATTAATGTATCGTCAGAGATTGAATGGAAGTATCTATGAAAGGGAATTGGTTTCCATATTGTCGGGGAGCCAGAAGACCATTAGGAAAATATCAAAATCACTGGATTTCCTTTCAAGGGAAGCATATGAAGGTTTGATCGCAAATCCCTTTTATGTAACCAGAGCGGCAGGATCGAAAGGTGCAGACCTTTTAGCACTTCGGTTCGATATTTCAATGGTGATCGAGGTTAAGAGTTCCCAAAATTCAAAACTTACGTTTGCTTCTTCATCTGGAAAAAATCAGGAGCAGGCAGAGCGACTTGCAGAAAAATGCCACAAGTCTGGACTATTTCTGATTTATGGGTTCAGACTTAAAGGTGGAGATGGGGAATCCTGGAGGATGTTTAAAGTTCCGGGTGAGCCACTTGGAAGGTATAGAAATCTTTACAATATTCTTCCAGAAATAGAAATGACAAGAAACGAAAATTTTATCATGAAATGGGAGAGCGGGCTTCCTCTCTCGGAACTGTTAAAATACTTAAAAGAGGTTCTGTCATAATACTGAACATGCCTCTTTAAAAATCAAAACTCATAAAGATTCTTTTAGTCCCTTCTGGAAGGCTTCCATCCCTTCATCAATCTGGTTGTCTGTTATTATCAGTGGGGGTATGAACCTGATTCCGCTTTCTCCTGTTCCTAGAAGGATTATTCCATTTTTAAAAGCGTTTATCTCTATCCTGTCTCTGAGCTTAACTGCGGGATATTTTGTTTTTCTGTCCTTGACGAAATCCATAGCCTGCATTAAGCCAATACCCCTTACATCTCCAATGAAGTTGTATTTCTCCTGGATTTCATCCAACCTTTTCCTCAGGTACTTTCCTCTCTTTGCGGCATTCTCAACTGCTCTTTCATTCTTCATTGCATCAATTGTAGCCTTGCATGCTACAGATGCAAGTAGGTTTCCGCCGTATGTGTTTGAATGCAATCCTGGTTCCGGGAAATTAAGCTTTGAATCCACAACTGTTGCTCCCATTGGGAGTCCGTTTGCTATTGCCTTTGCAAGTGAAATTATCTGTGGTTCCACACCAAAATGCTCTGATGCAAAGTATTTTCCGGTTCTCCCGAATCCTGACTGCACTTCATCCATTATTATCAATATATTATTCTCGTCTGCCAGTTTCCTCAACTTTTTGTGAAAATCCATGGGTGGTACCACGTAGCCTCCTTCTCCCTGAATTGGCTCGACAACGAAGGCTGCGACGTTTTCCGGAGGCATATACATATTGAGTGTGTACCGCTCTATAAATTCTATGACTGCATTGGAAAGATCTTCTGGATGTTCATATCCATCTATGCCGAATGGATTCCTATATGGGTTTGGGAAAGGAACATGCTCAACCCCCGGCATGGTTGAATAGAAATGTTTTTTTTGAATACCCTTTGAGGCAGTCATGGAAAGAGCTCCCTGTGTTCTGCCATGAAATCCTCCAATAAATGCAATGAACTGAGCTTTTTTCGTTGCCACCTTGGCAAATTTAATCGCTGCCTCAATGCTTTCAGCTCCACTGTTTGTGAAAAATGTCTTCTTCTCAAACTTTCCTGGAACTATGGACTCGAGCGCCTTTGCGGCGTCCACCTGCTCTTGATAATAAAAATCTGTACCGGCAAAGTGCCACATTTTCCAGAGTTGTTCCTGCACTTTCTCGGTGATATATGGATGAACATGGCCCATATTCAGAACTCCAATTCCAGCAGCGAAGTCTATAAGCACATTATCATCAACATCTTCAACGTAAACCCCTTTTGCTCTTTTGCCAGCAACCGGGTACGACTTTGTGCTTGTGGCCAGATATTTTTCATCATTTTCCACCAGTTTCCTGGCATTTGGTCCAGGTGGTGTTATCCTTATATTTATTCTCATTTCAACTTCATTATCCTGCTTCTGCATAGCAATCCCCACGTTTATGAGCGAAATAATAAATATATAGATTGTTGAATGAAAAACGAAGGGAGTCTACGAAACTCGTAATAAGAATTGAAGGTATAATTCTCTCAGTTTTAATTGTTTTTTTAATTGTTTGATTTGCTGGAGTTTTAAATTTTGTAAGGATTTCCTTATTTCATCTTACATTAAGAATAAAATTATTAAACAGAATTGCCTTAGGGTATAATGGTCAACTCAGACTCCATGTTAATAAAGGACTTCTATCAAGATGAAATAACAGATAAGGAATTCTATACTAGGCTGAGTTACAGATCAAAAAATAATTCATTTAAGGATAAACTGTTATTCCTTGCATCTGTTGAAGACACTCACTCAAAATTTTGGAAAAGAAGAATGGAAAGGGCTGGAACATCCTCAGAAAAGATAAGACCGAAAAAATTAAGAATTTCCATGCTTCTTTTTTTGACACGGATTATTGGCAAGAGTCTTACAATAAACTTGCTGGAAAGAGGGGAAGTTGAAAGTATCAGGAAATATAGAGATTATCTTGAAGTAATACAGGAAACCGATGAGCAGGAAAAACTCAAAAAGATAATAGAAGATGAGATCAGCCACGAAAGTGTGTTTAATGAAATGAGTCCTGACAGAGATTCATATCTTGACAAAATACAGGCATTCATATACGGCATGAGCGATGGTCTTGTGGAGGTTGTGGCAGCAATGGCAGGCTTAACTGCTATAATCAGCAACAATTTCATAATTGCAATGAGCGGTATGGTGATAGGAGTGGGCGGGACTATCAGCATGACTCTCGGAGCATATCTTTCAAAATCATCTGAGACAGAGTTCAGAGTGGGAAATATGAGAAGACTTAACCTGCTCAGGAACGAATCAGAAACGAAACTTCAGGGAAAAATAGAAAAAGAACAAAAAAGATCTTCTGAATCCGCACTCACCACTGGGATTTCCTATATTTCTGGGGCAGCCTTTCCCATAATCCCATTTCTGTTTCCTTTGGGACTGATGTCACTCATAATTGCAGTTATACTGGTTGCTACCGTACAGGCAATAAGTAATGCCATCATTGCAATAGCTCTGAATATTTCAATCCTGAAATCTGCATTGAGGGCATCCATGTTATCACTCGGAGCAGCTGCAATAACTTATGCAATAGGATTCATTTTCCATTTCTATTTTCATATCTACATTGGATGAAATTAAAATCTTTCACCCTGTCTTACCCTCTGCCTTTTAAGCATGTTAAAGAAATATGCAATCAGGATAAGGCCAACAACCAGAGCCGTTATTCCTCCATATAGACCTGCTTCAATAGCCTGTGTTATCTGACCTACATGAATCTGTAATACTGATGAGTTGGTTCCTTTGTTTTCAACGTGCAGTACCCACTGTCCTCCAACAGAAGCCACGATTGATTCTGATATTCCGCTTCCTGTGAAATTTGATTCCAGTAGTTTATTTCCGGATGGCTCGGAAATCCATGCTGTAAATTGGTTAGTATTGTTGCTTTTTATAACAACTGAATAAGTAACTAGAGCACCCGCCGTTACATTAACTGGAATTTGCTGAATATTTTTTCCCAGAACTGTGTATGGATGGCTTTGTATTTCGGATTCCACCACACCGTAAACGGATATTCCAAGAATTATCACTGAAACGACTACTATTATCATTCCTATTTTCAGTGCTCTTTCTGGAGTCAGGTACATTTCTTACCAAACTTCCAATACCATCCACTTTATTTTAATTTGCGTATACCGCGATACAAATCATGATCTTCTACGGCTGCTCAACGATTTCAAATTAAATGGATAAAATTATCAGTTCGATATCACAACAGCCTCGTTTTGCTCTCCCCTGACAAATTTCACGTTGTCTTCCCTCAGGGTCTTTCTTATGATCTCTTCGTATTTTTCATTCAAATCTGTTTTGCATGTCACCAAAAATCCAGTATAGCTTGTCTTGCTTGATTTCGCGCTGCTTTTTGCCTTTCGAAGCGCAGAAATTAATTCAAGTACTGCTGCGAATTCCCCCATGATATCTTGATTTTTTTCCTCAGGCTCAGGCCAGGTTTCATTTACAATTAATCCCTGATTGCCCAGCATTCCAAAGCATTCTTCAGTTATGTATGGCATTATGGGAGCGTACAACTTAAGTATATCCGTGATAACTCTTCTTGAGACCCATGAAATTTCCTCTCTTTCCTGTGCATTTCCCGATGATAAGTAGGGTTTAATCATTTCAAGATAGTTGTCACAGAAGTCACCCCAGAATAACTGGTCTATTTCTATTCTGGCCTTGGCTATGTCAAAATTCTCATATGCATCTGATGCTTTTTTTATTGTTCTGTTAGATGATTCAAGAATCCATTTGTTAAATGGCAAAGTTACCTTTTTTTCCTGAGATTTTTCTATTCCGGAGACCAGAGATACCGCATTATATAGTTTAATGATTGTTCTCCTTCCCCTGACCAGTTCCTGTTCCTTTAATGAGATATCATCCCAGGTTGTTACAGAAGTGTCCCATAATCTTACTCCGTCCGCTCCGTACTTTTTTACCATTTCCATGGGATCTACTGCATTTCCCTTGCTTTTGCTCATTTTCTGTCCGCGTGAGTCAAAAACGTTTCCGCTTATTACAATTCTATCCCATGGTATTTTTTGGAAGTGGATCATGCTTCTGTAAATTGTTGTGAATGCCCATGTTGATATTATGTCGTGACCCTGAAATCTGACATTCATTGGAATAAAATTTTCATCCATACCATACGCATTCGAGATAATTGATGGGGAAATGGAGGAAGTGAACCATGTATCCAGAACATCTGTTTCGCTTTCCAAATCTTTAGAACCACATTTTTTACACTTTAAAAGTGATTCAAATCTTGGATCAACCGGAATTTTGTCTGCATCTGGTGTGTTGATTGTACCACATTCATGACAGTACCATACTGGAATGGGTATTCCCATAATTCTCTGTCTTGAAATGCACCAGTCCCATTTTAATCCCTTAACCCAGTTCTCATATCTTACCCTCATATAATCTGGTGTCCATTTTATTTCTCTGCCAATCTCAAGCAGTTCCTCTTTCTTATCCATATACCTGAGATACCATTGTTTGCTGACCCCTATTTCGATGGGCGTCCCACACCTCTCGTGAGTGTTTACTGAGTGTTTTATCCTCTTTGTTTCAATCACAAATCCTTTTTCTTTGAGAATTCCCTTAATTTTCTTCCTTCCCTCTTCTGGTTTTAATCCTTCTAGGTGAGAGTTGTCCCTGATAAATCCCCTGCTGTCTAGCAATTTAGTTAGAGGCAGATTATGCTCTTTCCAGATTTCATAATCTGTCTGGTCCCCGAATGTACATACCATTTCTGTTCCAGTTCCCTTATCCATTAGCACACGTTCATCCTGAATGACCCCAATTGCCTGACCGTAAATTGGCACTATGAATTTTCTTTTAGAAAGATACATTGCCCTTGGATCCTTTGGGTTTATGGCAATCGCTACACATGCTGCTAACATTTCTGGTCTAGTTGTTGCAATATCTATGGTCGAACCGTCTTCACCATTAAACCTTAGAGTTACAAAATCTGTTTCCAACTCCCTGTCCTCCATTTCAATCTGTGAAATTGCAGTCCTGCAAGTTGGGCATGCTATTGTCATGCCTTCGCTCCTGTATGCTATATTATTTCTCAACAAATCCAAGAAAAAGGCCTGAGATATTTTCCAAACTTCCCTGGAATATGTCACATATGCTATATCAAAATCGGCGGAAATAGCAAGTTTCTCCATGGCATTTCTCATTTCTCCCATAGCAATCTTGCTTGTTTCTTCGCAAGTTTTAATTGCTTCTTTCCTGTCCATATTGGTAAGGCTGACTTTTCTTATTTTTTCCACATATCTTTCTGTTGCCAGGCCATTGTTATCATAACCAAAGGGATAGATAACTTTGTATCCCTTCATTCTTTTAAAACGGGCAATCATATCCTGGTGAGGATACGAGAAAGCATGCCCAATATGTATTTCCCCGGATACAGTTGGAGGAGGAGTGTCTATGCTGAAAATAATTCCGTTTGAATGCGCATTGACAGGTTTGGAGATTTTATTTTTCTTCCATTTTTCCCTTATTCTTTCTTCCATAAGGGATATATCATAATCCATGCCGGTGGAATCTTAAAAGTTTTTAAAACGTTTTGCATAATTATCCGATTGGAATGACAGAGAATCAACAGGAAATAGCCTCAATCATTGTGGGTAATGAAGATATTACAGACAAGCTCTATGAAATGCGGGAAAAGACAACTCACACTAACATCACAATGATACTTGATTTCTTTATTGAAACATTAGAAGTTTTAAAGGAATCACTGGAAGGAGAAAAGAAAATGGATCAACTGAAAGAGTACGAAGATATGAAAATATCGGAACATATGAAAACTCCTTATCCGGATCCTGAAAGTTTACAGAGTGTCCTGTTATACACAGCAGAGATTATTTCAAATGAATTCAAGAGGATAGGAAAAATGGACACGGAAAATGAAAAAATTCAATTGTATAATAAAAATATGGACAACTTGAGGAAAAGGGCTGAACACCTGTATCATGATCTTGTGGAGAGATATAAGTGAAATACAACGCAGAATTTATTTCAACAACTTCAGACGATGCCAGCAAGAGCATCCAGAATTATTTTTCTGCAAGAGATCCGGAATTGAGAGAACGATACCATATTGTGGAAAGCAGGCTTCCACTTCTGGAATTTCCAGAGAAGATTTTTGGGTTCAGTCCTGAGACCCTGATCATATTTCTGAGCAGACACTCCTCAAAGGCTAAGGTGAATTCCATAACGGTTCATCCTGTGGGAAATTTTTCAAGTAATGACGTGGGTGGTGTGCAGCGGGATATTGCAATTTCATGCCCTGAAATACAGAGTTCTGTATTAAGGAAAATGAATGAAACTTACCATGGAGATCGTTATCAAATCACTTTTGAAGCTACCCATCATGGTCCCCAGTCAAACAACCCAATTATCTTTGCAGAAATCGGCACCGAAGAGGAAAACTGGAAAGATCCAGTTGCACTTGAAACTCTATTTGTGGGTGTTACTGAAGCCGTTCCTCAGAATTTTGGTAATTTTGTTGGTGTGGGAGGTGGGCACTATGCTCCTAAAATTTCATCTTATGCAATTAAAAATGAAATTAATATAGGTCACATAATATCTAAATTTCGAATGGATGAAATTGGCAAGGAAGAAATTGAGATGTCCATAAGAAAAACTCCGGAATGCAAAGGATTTGTGGTTGATAAAAAAGGTGTAAAATCCAAAGGGATGGGAGAAGTAAAGGAGATTGCGGATCGATTGGGTCTTGAGGTTATCATAATTTGAGAGCGTTTACTACTCCCTCACAAATGATTGGAGCTTGTTGCTGGTCCCTGCCCTTATGCATAGTTTCATCAAACCGCAATGGTTGGCTGGTTGACAGCAGCCTGAAGTATTCAGATTTACTGAGTATCCCAATGTTTCTTAAAGCATTGAGATCGGCATTAAGTCGGAGACCACAATTTGTGCAACGAAATGTTGACCCACTTCTTTTGATCCTATTCCTGTATCCACATCCAGAACACGCCTTTGACACATATTTTTGGTAAACCCATGCTATGGACTTACCCAGATCCTCGGCCTTGCATCTGATAAACTGCTCAAGATGGGAAAGAACGCAGGGGAGTTTTAGTTTAATGATCCTGAAGATTACTTATCAGATTCATTCACTCGATTTTAATATTAGATTGGAGGAGAACCATGTATCTCCACGACAAGGCATAGGAGTTTCACTGCTTCCCTCAAACTCCTAACGTTGTTATAAATGAAATTGCAGGCAATCAAGTTAATAAGAGATACATAAATATTATAATAATTATAATTGTTAACGTATATCTATTCAACCTTGAATTTCGAGGATTTGCAGTAGCTTAAAAAGTATAAAGACATGGTAATAATATTTTTATACTATTGCCGGATTACAAATTAACCTAAGTTGGTGCAGAAAATAATGGAACAGATTTCTGAAGAGGAAAAACCACCAGGATTGACACCGTTCTTCAGGGCTCGGAATCTCGAAAGGGTTCTGAGGATGAATAGAGTTTTTTTGAAATTTGAGGGGGCCAGTCTCACAGGAACCCAAAAGGATAGGATTTCCTACTTGCATGTCAAGAGAGCGATAGATTTGGGTTATGATACTATTTCCGTAGCTACCTGTGGTAATTACGGAGCTTCAGTCTCTTATTTTGCATCCGCGTATGGATTGAAATCTGTTGTGGCAACACCTTCTTTTTATGCGGGAATAAGGAATGAAGAGATATATGAAAATGGTGCAACTCTAATCCAGAAAAGCATGAAATACGAGGATCTTGTTGAGTACATGAAGGACAAGTCCAAAGATGAAAACTGGTATGACTGCAGTCCTGGTTCAATAAACTCTACTGTCGACCTGCTTGGTTATGAATCGATAGCTAAAGAGATAGTGCAGAGTCTTGGACACGCACCGATGTATCTTGCTGTACCTGTGGGAAACGGTACCACACTTGCCGGAATTTACAGCGGCTTTAGGAAAATGTATAGAGAAGGCTTAATAAACAGCACTCCTAAATTGATCGCATCAAGCACTTCGCTTGGAAACCCAATACTGTATTCTTGGAAACATGGATTCAGGAAATTGCAGGAACTTGAACCTTCAAGAATAATTGAAACAGAAGTGAATGAACCTCTGGTTTCCTTTAAAGCAATGGATGGACAAAAAGCCCTAAATGCAATTTATGATAGCCGTGGAGTGGCAATAGGAGTTAATGACATGGATATGAAAAAATTTTCCAGAATAATTGAAAATCAACAATCAATAGAAGTTCTTCCAGCATCTGCTTCTTCAATGGCGGCGGCATTCAAGAACCTGTCAGGTAAAAATAATGGAACGGAAGTTGTTGTTGTTCTTACCGGTCGTGGACATTAATGGTGTCTGCAGTAATTCTCTCAGAGGGTTTTCTCGGTACAACTGACGGTAAAACGGCTAATGGATTGTGCAGATTTTCAAGAAGATTCCAGATCAAGACAGTAATTGATAGTACCAAGGCAGGACTTAAAATTGAAGATATAGTACCCAAAGCTGACACAAATATCAGAATAGTCAGGAACTTGAAGGAAGCAATTGAACTGAATGATGATCTGGATACGTTGATAGTGGGTGTTGCAACTGATGGGGGTTTTTTACCGGAAAATTTCAGGCACTACATTACTGAAGCAATAGAAGGAGGCATAAACATTGTAAGCGGATTGCATGAATTCGTTTCTGATGATCCAGAATTTTCTCAGCTTGCCCTGAAGAATGGAACAAAAATAACAGACGTAAGGAAAATGTTCATGCTCAGGAGAGATTTTTTTACAGGGAGGATATTTCAGGTCAAATCAAAAAAAATAGCGGTTCTGGGCACGGATAGTGCCATAGGAAAGCGAACCACGGCAGTGTATCTCAACGAGGAGATGAAAAGAAGAGGTAAACTCTCAGTGATGATCGGAACTGGGCAGACCGCATGGATGCAGGGTTTTCCGTATACAGTTGTTATTGATTCTATGATTAATGACTTTATGCCAGGGGGAATAGAGAGCACAATTGTTGAGGCTTGGGAAAAAGAGAGACCGGATTTTATGTTTCTGGAGGGGCAGGGTTCTGTCATTCACCCAGCATATCCAGGTAGTTTTGAACTAATTGCTGCAGGAAAACCTGATGCCATAGTTCTTCAACATGCACCAAAGAGGCTTGATTATGATGGTTTTGACGGAATAAGAATTCCCCCTATTGATAAGTTCATCAGGATTCTCGAGGAATTATCCGACAAGAAGGTTATAGCAATATCAATCAACAGGGAAAATATGGAAAAGGATGAGATGGATAGGGCAATCAATGACATAGAGAAAAAATATGGTGTTTATGCTTTTGATCCGCTGTCAGATCTGAAAAAAGTTGGGGATGTCATAGAGTCAAAGGTGTAAATCTGTCCTTCCTAGAAAGAATAAAATGTTTTGATGAAATTAGAATTTCCATTGAAAAAATAGAAAAGAGAAGAGTGGTTATATCAATAAAAGTTGATAATGATGACTTCAGGCTAATGTACCACTACGATCATGATGTTGATCTTAATCGAAATTTGTCTGGTCTGATGGGAATTTCGGCTGTGATCAACTACGCATTGTTTACAGGAAAGATAGAACTGAACTTTCCAACTTCTGAAACAGATCTGGAATTCATAAAGGAAATGATTCAAATTAACAACCGGGAGGTTTTTATAAACAGATTATGCAGGATTAGATATCCATTTTTCAAGGAAGAATATCTTCCCCAAAACGATGAGATAAATGAAATGAATTCAAATGGAGATACACAACTGGTGCCACTGGAATCTTATGTTAATCATTATGAAACAGGTGCAAGAGCATTTCCAGCCATACTTTCTTCTGGTGGCAAGGAAAGTCTCCTCACTTTCGGATTGCTTAGGGAGATTGATAGTGGATCAATAGCCTACTATTTTAATGAGTCTGGCGGCCATTGGAAAGCAGCAAAACACTCCCATGAAAAAATGAAAGGTGTGTTTAGAACTGCAAAGGTGTGGTCTAACGTGGATAGATTTTATGGTTGGATGAATAGGAAAATGAAGGTACTGGATCCTGAAATTGCATTTAGATGGGCTGACGACTACCCTGTTCAACTTTTCCTATTTCCGGTCTATTTAATTGCAATGCTTCCTTCAATCCGTTCCCTTGGAATTCAAAGTTTCGTAATGGGAAACGAATTGGATGATCCACTTGAAGAACCAACATATCAAGGAATGAGACATTACTATGGTGTTTATGATCAGAGCCCGGATTTTCAAAAAAGATTTTCCAGATTTCTGGCTGATAAGGGGTTTGGGATTGCCCTCTGGTCAGCATTATACAATATCTATGGTTCTGTAGTTGAGAATATCCTAGTGAACAGATACCCTGAACTTTTCAAACTTCAAAGATCCTGTCATTCCTGTTATTACGGGGTTGGGGATGTGATACCATGCGGTAAATGCAGCAAGTGTCTTGGTGTAAGGTTATTTATAGAATATTCCAAAGGTGATCCGGGAGAGATAAATTATCCCGGGAGAGACAGTTTGTATGAACAGGTAAAAAATGAAAGAATGAAACTAGATCCAGATGAGTTAAGTTTTCTGATGAATGGTCTTAAGAGTGGAAAGTATGAATCGGGAACGCAGATCGAAGGAGTTCACTTACTAGAGAATGAGAATGAACCGTTTCAGGAAATTCCAGGCGAGTATAGGGCTGTTCTGAAGAAAATCATAGAGGAGTATACAAATGGTGACTGGAAAATGAGTGATGGAAAATGGAAATTGATTGTCAACTGATGCCAAATTCACGGTAAATCTCTTCAAATTCTCCATAGTTTTTGCAGCTTTCGTAGGCCTTTAACAGTTCCAAATTTGTTTCAAGAAATGTGTGCCCCCAAGAGAACTTGGATAGTATTTTTTCAGCCTGCTCAATGTGCCCGGTGATGTGTAGTGTAGCACATACTGCCTCAACCGAGGAAAGTTTCTCCCATTTTCCAAAATTCACAGGATTACCCGCAAGTAATTTTGGCAGCCTCCTAGAAAAATTGGTTCTGATTCCTTCCAATAGCATCCCGGATTTCCAGGATCCTTCAATCAGGCATATCCCTTTTCTTTCGACCAGGACTTTATCTGAGTTGAGGAGTATTTGATTGGAATCAGCCCTGATCACCAGGTGCTTTCCCATGCTTTTCATTTCTACTCTGGACGCCATTCCGAAACGTCTAAGTTTTTTCATGGTTGATTTCTGAGGATCATCCTGAAATAGATCAACATAGAAGACATGGATTTCTCTCATTTTAAATTCCATTTTTATAATTCATGGCATTTCCCATCTATCATACTTTGGGTCATCCACTTCACCCTTTGGGATTATTATTGTCTCTACTGTGTCGTGGCTCAATATCAAACCGTACGACTCTTTAATTGCTTTCTTGAGCAGCACCTTCTTTGTTTCCAGTGATTTTAATGGTTCCTGGTCAATACCGGTTATTCTGGAAGGCTTGAGATGAAAAGTTGATGGAAAAAGATCTCCACCGTAAATCAACTTTATCTTATCATTCTTGTAAATAATGATGGTGTGACCTGTTGTATGACCCCCAGTTATTGACATGTTAAAATTTCCAAATTTTGTGTCATTAAAGATCGGCTCTAATCTTTCCATGCTAACACTTTCAAGCCTGAAGTAACTTGATCTTGCTAATTCGTTCGGATTTCTTAGGTTTTTTATTTCCTCCATTGAGGCTATTGATCTTGTTCCCGATAGGTCACTGAAGGAATGCCCTGAATGATCGAAATGCAAATGTGTGTGGAAAATGCATTCAAAATTCTCAATTTCCTTATTCCTTTTAAGTCTTTCAAGATCCCCAGTTGGTTTTGCTTCAAACCACTTTGCATAATACTCACTTACACTGTTACCAATTCCACCATCGAGAAGGTAAAATTTGGCGCCCTCACCTATCACAGTCAGATTTGTGTTCAGTTTGATTCTGTATAGATCATTCGGCTCTGCAAACTTGGACCAAATATTCTTCGGACTCAGCCCAAAAACTGCTCCAGGATCCAATGAAAAAGTTCCATCATTAACTACATTGACCGAAACGTTTTGATCTGACATAGAGTACTAATTGATTATTAATGTAAAATCTTATTCAATTTTACAAATAGTAGGACGGGAAGTTAAAATTTTAGGTGTAAAAAATTAAAATGTTGGTATTTTTCCTTCTACAAATCCCTGTGTTAAGTCGAATATGTGTTCAAGCTCATAATCTGCAATAGCTTCAATGTTCTTCTTATGCTTTGAAGGATCTACGTTATCTGCGTATATTACCTGAACATTGGCAACATGAGGATTGTCAATACTTCTTCCGATTTGGGAAACTATTCTTACAAGAACCTCGATTACGTCATTTCCCTCTTCCTTAACGACATGCTCCGCAATCTTGTTTGAAAGAACATTATATAACTTTCCGACGTGTGTTACGGGATTCTTACCTGCTGCGGCTTCCATACTCATTGGTTTATATGGAGTGATTATTCCATTTACCCTGTTTCCTCTTCCTACGGAACCATCGTCCCCATTCTCCATTGATAAACCTGTTACTGTAAGATAGTGGCTTGTTATTTTGTTTCCATCCTTATCTGCAGTGTTTATGAAAATTTTTACATCCTCATCTGAAATCTTAGATGCGTTGTCTTCTACCAGTTTCTGGAATTCCTCCTTGATTGCGAAGTATTCATTGCTATCCTTTACAAATTTATCTACATAGGCGGCTGCAACTGTTAAATTGATAGTCCTGTCCTGCCTGTATCCCATAACCTTTATATCATATCCAATTGCGGGTAACTTTTTCTTTAGGTCTCCGTTTATAAATTTTTCAGTTCCCTTTACCAATCTCTCTGTATCAGTGAATGGTGCAAATCCAACTCCAAAGGAGGTGTCGTTTGCTCTGTGTTTAGTTGTATCATAAACTTCCCTGAGATCCACTGAACCGTGACCTATTCTGGAATCAATCATTACATCTCCATCCATATCAAGATGTTTGAAATTCTCCTGAAGATAATTTTTGGCTGCTCTTACTGCTACTGCCTTAACTGGTATTCTGTCTCCATCTACTGTTGTCGTTGCTCTTCCACTGAGAAGTATATAAACAGGGTCTAGAACTGCGCCTCCTCCGAACTTTGGTGCCGATTGTCCTCCTACCAGTTCAACCTGATCTGTGTTGTGATGTAATATCTTACCAAAATGCTTAAGGTAATATTTGCTAAGTTCTCTGCTAACTGCCTCAGCAATTCCGTCTGAAACGCTATCTGGATGGCCAATTCCCTTTCGTTCAACAAGTTCTACTGCTCTTTTGTGTGTCGGAACCTGATTGATTGTTTCAACTGCAATGTTTCTTGCCATGTTAAATTCAATACGGCAAGAGTTTATTTTTATAAAATCTTTTGTTAACTTAAAAACTAAATTACAAATTCAAATAAATTATAACTCTCAGTAATATTTTTTAAAAGGTAATTATAAAAAAACGATCTAAAAGAATATTTGAAATGATGTGTTAGGTCATTATGAGAGTTCTTGCTTCACTCACGGACAAGGAAGGATCTGATGTTTTTTTGAAATCCATAAACAAATTTGTTGATGAAGTATATGCTTCAGAAGGGACAAAAAAATTCCTGGAATCAAGTGGTATCTCCTGTAAGAGCATAAACGAACTTACTGGTTTTGACCAAATGCTTGGCGGGCGGGTAAAAACACTTCATCCCGCAATTTTTGCGGGTATCCTTGCTAAGGATTCTGGTGAACAGATGGAAGAAATTAAGGCTGCAGGAATAAAACCTATTGATCTTGTTCTGTGCAATCTTTATGATTTTCAATCCTACAAGAACGGAAATGATGAGGAGAAGTCAGAACATATTGATATTGGAGGGGTCTCACTTATAAGAGCTGCAGCAAAAAATTGGGAACGAGTTACAATTTTGAAAAATAAAGAAGATTATTCAGTCGCCCAAAAAGAGTTGTCTGAGACTGGAACCATTTCCATGGATTTAAGAAGAAAAATGGCAGTAGAAGCTTTCAGATATACCTCAAAATATGATTTACAAATCCTGGAAGGATTGTCAGGAAAGAATACAAAATTTCTTGAACTCAGCAATGGGAAGAGACTGAGATATGGTGAAAACCCGTCTCAAGTTGGCATACTCTATGAAAAAGACGAGTTTGGCCATATGGATGTATTCCACGGAAAGGAAATGTCATATAACAATTATGTAGATTCCTCTTCTGCGATCGAGACAGTCCTAGAGTTTTCCAAACCATTTGCAGTTGTAATAAAACACAACACTCCCTGCGGTTCAGCAACTGGAAAGAATTTGGGAGAGGCACTCAAACTTGCAATAAATGCCGATCGTGAATCTGCCTTCGGGTCTGTAATTTGCATTAACGGTATTGCAGATGAGAGTGTTGTGGCTTCCATGGGAGATCTATTTGTTGAAATCCTGATTGCAAAAGAGTTTACTGAAGGCGCTCTCAATAAACTTGTAAAGAAGAAAAACTTGAGATTGATACGATACAGTGGAAAGGGGCCAGAAAGTAACTTTAAAACAATTTTTAATGGTGTTCTTGAACAATCCAATATGAATACCTCCCTGGACAATATTTCCACACTGAATGAAGGCGAAATAGCTTTTTCAAAAGATGACATAGATTTTGCATGGAAAATAGTAGCTCACTGCAGGAGCAATGCCATAGTTCTTGTAAAAAATGGAGTTTCTGTTGGTGTGGGTGCCGGACAGACTTCAAGGGTGGAGGCTACAAGAATTGCCTGTAAGAAAGCAGGGGAAAATGCAAAAGGTTCCCTTATGGCCTCGGACGCGTTCCTTCCCTTCTCTGATAATGTTCAGGTAGCAGCAGAATATGGAATTAAGGGAATTGTTGAACCAGGAGGATCAATCAGAGATATGGATGTTATAGAGGAATGCAAGAAAAGTGGAATTTCACTCTATTTTACAGGTAAAAGAGTTTTTTTGCACTGATTTATTAATAACCTTTTTTAAAAGTACTAAATAACTAAATAATATTGTTGTGTTAGGGTAAAATGGAATTCTATAAGCATTCCCCTGACATAGGGAAAGATGAGGGTCTTTTTGTTTCAAATGACGGAATATGGATTTTTGACCTGAAAAGTGGAAATTCAAGTCTTGTGGTATCGGAAATGGGCGTCATTAACAACGCTAGATTCTCTCCTGACGGGAATGATATAATTTTCAGATCCATGACGGGAAAGGACGCTTCATTTGCAGATATGTATCACTATAACAGAAAGACCGGTGTCGTGAGAAGGGTGACCTATCTAAACGGAAAAAGTGTTCCCAGGAGAATGTTTACAGATATTGCCGGTTGGAAAAAAAATTTTCCCATAATATCAACAGATGCCTATTCTCCCTTTGGAGCTATGATTCATCTGTACGAACTGAACTTAAAGGATCTTTCACTCAGTCCGTTGAATCTGGGTCCAGCATCCCATATTCTTTACTCCGAGGACTATACTATAATTGGAAGATTTACCTACGATATGCCACACTGGAAAGGGTACAAGGGCGGAACTAAGGGTGTTATCTGGAGCTGTAAAAAAGGAAATCAATTTAAAAAAATAGTTGATCTGCCAGGACATGTATCATCCCCCTGTGTTTCAGGCAAGAGACTCTATTTCGTCTCTGACCACGAAGGTTGGGGTCAGATTTATTCAATAGAACTTGACGGAAATGACCTTAAGAAGCATACTAACTTTAAGGAACATTATCCAAGGCATCTTTCATCAAACGGACAATCTATTTTATTTTCAATGGCTGGAGAGTTGTTTGTGATGGACCCATCCACCGGAAGAGTGTCGGAAATAAAGATAAAGATGAATTCCGGCGTCAAGATGCCCGAACCAAAATTTTCCAAAATGAAAGATTTTCTTGAGGAGTATTCCTTAGATAAAAATGGCGAAATTTACTCATTGGTGGCAAGAGGCCATGGATTTTTGTCGTCCAAACATATTAGTCCGAAACTTGAGATCAAGTCAAAGGGAAGGGTAAGACAGGTAAAGATACTGGATGGTGGTAAGATCGCTTACGTTAGGCAGGATCTGAAGGAAGAGGTTCTTTGCCTGACAGAACTGCCGTATTTGAGCGAATGCAGGGAAATAGCGAAAGGTGTTGGATTGATTGATAGCATTTTTCCATCCCCAGACTCAAAATATATTGCATTTACAGATATAAATTTCAATTTATACGTTGCCGACACAGAAAATGGGAGCAAGAAACGGCTGGACACTAGCAAAGCCGGTAAAATAAGGGAAGTTGTATGGAGTCATACTGGTGACACGCTGGCATACACATATCCATACCTCACTGGCGGTTTTGGCCAGAGGGAGGGTGCAATAATAAGGATGGCTAATGTGAATGATGGAAAAATTGTAGACGTAACAGAAGAGACTGGTAATGACTTTTCCCCAAGCTTTGATCTGGATGGAAAATTTCTCTATTACCTTTCAGACAGAACTTTTGATCCTGTAAATGACAGGGCAACTTTTAACTACTCCTTCCCGAGAATGACAAAGATATATTTCACCAGTTTGTCAGGAGAGAATATTTCTCCAGTTGATATTCTTCCGGAAAAATTCAAACTGGAAGGAAATGCAGAAAGAAAAATCAAGGTAACGGAGACCATCAAGCTGGAAGCTGGAAATTATTCGATGCTGACGGCTGTTCCAGGGGGACTATTATACATGTCTTATGCTACTAAGGGACTGATTTCCTCAAGTACAAATGGAAATCAAAATAATGGAAAACTTTCATTTTACCAGTTCTCTGAGATGAAAGAAGAGGAAATTGATAGTGGGGTTATCGATTATCAGGTTTCTGGAAATAGAGAAACTTTACTGGTGAGAAAAGAAAAGAATAGACTGAAAAGATTTGAACCAAAGGGAAAAACCCCTTTGATTACTGGATACCAGAAGGGAAAGGAATTGAGGATGCATGATGTAAAAATGAGAATTGATCTTAAATCCGAATGGAAGCAAATGTTTGAGGAAACTTTGCTCCTAGCTACAAGTTACTTCTGGAATGAGGAATTTTCAAAGAAAAATGGAGAAATAATTTATAATAAGTACAGACCTCTGATCGATAACATAACCTCGAGGTTTGAACTTTCGGAAATAATCAGGGAAATGCAAGGAGAATTCAGAACCTCGCATTGCTATGAAACTGGTGGAGACTATTCAGATCTTGATGTTATTCAAATAGGCCATCTTGGAGCAGATTTTGTTGCTAAAAATAATCACTTAGTGATTGAAAAGATTTACGGGGGGGACATATCAAATGAAAATGAAAAGAGTCCTCTGCTTCTCTCAGGTTTAAGGGAAGGTGATGAAATTGTTTCACTCAACGGAACTGACTTCGACCCAAAATCTGAACCCATTGGAAGGGCACTTTTGGGACTTGGACATGAGAAAGTCAGAATTGATGCCCTGAATTCAAACGGCAAGAGGTATTCTTCATATTTGGAGACTATACCTGATGACAGGTATTTGAGATACAGAGATTGGGTTGAAGCAAACAGGAAACTTGTCCACGATAGAACAGGCGGAAAAGTTGGTTACCTCCACATTCCGAATATGATGATGGATGGGCTGGCAGAGTTTTACAAGCTGTATATTAGGGAATTCACAAGAGAAGGTCTTATTGTGGATGTCAGATTTAATGGTGGAGGTAACGTATCTCAATTGATCTTGGAGAAACTGCTGAGGGAAAGGCTCGGATTTACACATCCCAGAAAGGGGCAAGATTCTCCCTTTCCATCATATTCAATTGGTGGCCCAATTGTTGCACTGACCAATGAAAATGCCGGATCGGATGGTGACATATTCAGTCATTCGTTCAAACTCCTGAGCCTCGGACCTTTAATCGGCACAAGAACATGGGGGGGTGTGATTGGGATAAGCCCGGAGAGGAAGTTGGCAGATGGAACTATGGTAACGCAACCGAGATTTGGAATAAACTTTGAAGATGTTGGGTTTGGAGTTGAAAATTATGGAACTGATCCGACTGATATGGTTGAGATAACCCCAGATGACTGGAGCAAGAATGCAGATCCTCAGATGGAGACGGCCCTAAAAAGAATAAACGAAATGATGAAAAACAGTAAAAAGAAAAAGGTAAAATGAAAACGTTAAATTATCATTTTTAGTAATCAAATAATTTTAAATAAGATTCAATGTTAAAGTTTCATGGAGCTTGAACAATTAAGTGTGTCCCTGAACCAAAAAATTAATCTGGATGACACAAAAAAAGGGATTGTTGCGTCCAACATGCTGAAGGGTTCAATGGTTTCCTTTTTTGGAATATTTATCCTCCTATTCTTCAGAAATGTATTGTATATGACATTTTTTGAACCAAACTTGGTTGCGGGAATTCTGACGGGGACTATTTTTGGGAACAGCGCCTTCAATGTTCAGTCCACATACTCTTTGCCAATTCTGTTCATATTTGTTGCACTTTTTCTTGGCTTTCTTGGCCTTAGATACTATTCAAGAGCCTTTGGGGTGTCAATGAATCGTAACTGGAAAAGTAACATGCTTTCAATATACGGTCTCGGTTCAACAATTTTGATAATTGCAATTCTGCTGATGATTATATGGGCAGTCCACGGAGGGTATAATTTGAATTATGTCCTACTTTCTTGGATGTTAGGCCTTGTGGGAATTGCTTTGATTGCCTTGGCAAATGTTTACTTGGCGATTAATTTTATGAAATTTGGAAAAGTTTCCGGTGCCCCCATACTGGGAATGATCTCAATCCTTTTCGTTGTCCCTTTCGTTGATCTCGTTCCTCCCGTTCTGGGTTTTTGCTACGGATACCTGTTAAAATACAACTTCCTTGAAAAGTGACAGGACTAAAAAACAAACCTGAGAAGAACAGCAATTGCAAAACCCAATAAAACCCCGGTATTGAGAAAAGGAAGTCCAGGCGCGGGCCTTTTTATAAAACTGAAAAGAATGAACATCGCTACAATTCCTCCGAATAGCGGAAGTACAAAGAACTGTATGGTGTTGCCGTACAGAAAAGAGGAGATTACCATGACGTTTGGAATTGCTATATCTCCAAAGCCTATCATTATTGCACCCCTTCTTTCTCCTTCTTCTCCCTCCGATGGTTTATCTATATCCACATCCTTCATGTCGAAACCTCTCTTCTCAGGAACTACAAAAAATAATGGCATATTCGAGTCTGTTGAGGCACGGGCAATATCAAGCATGTGCTTTGTTTTGTAAACTGCTATATAATCGTAGACAGCAAAAATTATCATCAAGGCTATGGCCGAGTATACCCCAAGATCGATACCCCATACCGCTGCAAGGCCTGCTGAAGTTAGTACTCCAGCAATATTCAGTATTATCCAATTTTGTTTGAAAAGGAGAAGATAGAGAAACAGGATGGGCGTCCCAAAAATCAACACGTAATACTCATCGTTGGTTATGGGAAGAAGGGCATAAAGCAATGAAGATACTATAAAAATTACGAATACCATTGATAATACGAATATAATTCTTAGAATGCCCATTTTCTTCTTTTTTGAAATCACAATTATCAAAATGGACATCAAAACAACTGCAATTATGAAATAAATTACGTACCCAAGTCCCGCCGTGGTATTCTGAGACGGATTCGTCGGAGATATGGATTCCAGCTCAAGTGCAAGTACTAGGCCAATAAGGGAAGCAATCACGAATAGGATTGCCGTTCCAGTTTCACTTATTATTCTTCTATCCAACTGACTTCGCCTTCTTTACACCGGTTGATTTTCTCCCTTTGGTATTTGTCTTTTTAGGTCGTGCAGTCCCAGTTTTTGTCTTCTTCTCATTATTCCTTTTATTTGTATCGCATCCTATATTTGTGCACACTTCCCTGAAGTTCTCACCAAAACCAACCATCACTACGGGTGCCCCGCAAGATGGGCAACTCTTTCCTGTCACTTTTACTTCACCCTTTTGTGGTAGGGTATATGTTTGTGTGCACTTTGGATAGTTCGAACATCCTATGAATCTTTTTCCATACCTTGATTGTCTCACCACCAATTTTCCTCCATCTTTGGGGCAGGTTCCCATATCTCTTTTGTTTGCGTTGAAAGAACAAAGTGTGTTAATGCATACTTTTTCCGGAGATTGCCCTCTTCTAATCACCTGAACAACCAGATTTCCACAATCAGGACAGTTCTCTTCAGATGGTTTGATTAGACCTCTTATTTTTTGGTAAAAGTCAGCGCATCCCTCTTTTTCACATTTGAATCTTATGCTGTCCTTTATTTTTATAGCCTGAATAGGAGTGTCATGAATTCTGCATTTTCCGATGACTATGCCACTTTCTAGTGCCCCTCTTATAACCTTTGCAATCTGCTCCTTTTTGTTGCCCAACTCTTCTAATACTTTCAAAAGCATTTCCTTGGAGGAACCAACTACTGTCTCTTCTGAGATCTCCCCCGCAGCTATTTTGTTCATCAGTTCCTCCAGTTCACTGGTCATCCCTGGTTCTGAAATTTTAGAATCCACGGACATAATCCCGTCTATTAGAGAGAATCCCAGTGGTGTTGGCCTGACTGGATTACCTTCTATGAATCCACGATTCTGGAGCTTATCTATAATATCGTGCCTTGTGCTCTTTGTTCCGAGGTTTAAATTTTCCATTTCCTTGATCAGTGATGCCATGTCGTATCTTGATGGTGGCTTTGTCTCTCCCTCTTCTAACCTCCAATTTTCAGCCTTTACATTCTCTTCGACAGCTAAATCCGGGTGAAAAATATCGTTGAATTTTCTGTATGTATATATTTCGAGCCAACCTGGATAAGTTATTCTTGAACCAGATGTTTCGAAATCGTAGCCATTAATATTTATTATCGCTTTTTTTACCTCTCTTTCACCCTCCCTATAGAGAGTGGCCAGGAATCGTCGTACCACTAACTCGTAAACTTTTTCTTCGTCCTTTCTTAAGGATCCTGTTTTTGGAACCTCTGTGGGATAAATTGGAGGATGGTCTGTAGTTTCTCTCTTACCTCTTGAAGGTATTATTTTCTCCTGGCCCAAAACCATTTTTGCCTCCTTTGACAGGTTGCCCCTGGTTAGTTTTTCAACAATTGACTTTAAATTGATGCTCCTCTGATATACTGTGTTGTCAGTTCTGGGATAACTGATTAAACCCTTCACATAAAGCGATTCTGCAATTTTCATTGCTCGCGAAGGCATTACTCCTATTCTGGAAGCTTCCCTCATAAACTCTGTTGTGCTGAATGGTGCAGGTTTGTATATCCGTTCCATACCCTTTGTAAATTCGACGACTTTACCATCCTTACCTATTATTGTTTTTAATATTTTTTGAGCATCGTTTTGATTTTTTAATCGTCCTTCCTTTAATTTTCCAGTGAAAATATCGTCCTTTAGAAAGTCTACCTTCACTTCCCAGTATTTTTCTGGAACGAAGCTCTGTATCTCCCTTTCTCTCTTTACAACAAGAGCCAGTGTTGGTGTTTGTACTCTTCCAATGGATAGAAAGTTCCTACCTAATCTGTTTGTGATGAGGGAAAAGAATCTTGTAAGTGCAGCTCCCCAGTAAAGGTCAATTTCTTCCCTCGCTTCCGCAGATTTTGAAAGGTTGTAATCCACCTGTATCAAATTCCCAAAGGCATCCTTGATCTCTTTTCCAGTCAGTGCACTGAACTTTGCTCTTTTCACCTCTCCGTTGAATTTATTTTGATTTAGGATTATGTCTAAGGCTTCAGTTCCTATCAACTCACCTTCTCTATCATAGTCTGTTGCGATAATTATCTTAGTGACGTTTTCAGAGAGCGACTTTAAACTTTCGGATGCTGTTTTATTCTTAACGTTGTGTATCAATCCCGAATCAATCAGATCTCTCAGTTTTTCAAGATTCCAATCCTTAAATGAACTTGGAAAGTCTATTTCAACTATGTGCCCGCTAAGTGGCACTAGATAAAAACCGTTTTTCTCATCTTCAAATTCAATATAGTTCAGATTCTTTGTTCTTTTCTGTTTTGACTTTCCCTCAGAAAGAAAGTACGCAATCCTTCTCCCTGCATCTGCTTTTTCTGATATGATTAATGTTCTTTCCAATGAAAACGTAATGTTTATTATCAATATATAACATTTATTTATTTTTGATTCTGGTTGTCAACAGAGTGCCTTGTGTTTTATTCATTAAGACTTGAAATGGTGAGTTTAATTTACTGTCGGTGTGAACTGAATTCTATTAATTCTTGAAGCAATTATTAATTTGTCCTTTTAATTCAAACTGACAATCAAAGATTTAAACATGAATGAAATATGATCTATAATGTCGGGGAAAATAAAAGAAGTTGAAATTTTTAACATAAGTGAGAAAAAAAATGAGAAATCTTCGCCTTGGAGTTCCACCATGATTATGGTGAAGGTGATTACGGATGATGGCCTGTTTGGATATGGTGAGGCCCCAACAACGTTTATGACATTACCCGTAAAAGAAAGCGTTTCCGAGGTTAGGAGAGTATTCTTAAACAAAGATGTTAATCAAATTTACAGAAACTCAATGGAATTTTACAAGCATTCTTTCTATGTCTCCAGGTCTATGGAGGCCACATCTGCATTAAGCGCGGTTGAAATGGCATGCTGGGATATAGTTGGTAAAAGTTGTGGAGAGCCAATATACAACCTTCTGGGGGGGAAGACCAGAGATAGAATTAGGGCATACAGCAATGGATGGTATTCAGATTGCGTAACTGAGGAACAATTTGTGGACAGTGCCAAGGCCATTAAAGATAAGGGTTTTGATGCTGTAAAATTTGATCCTTTCGCCAATAACTATGATACTATAAATAAAAAAGGGCTGGAAAATGCTGAATTAATTGTTTCAAGCCTGAGGGAGGCTTTTGGAGACAGTTTGGATCTTCTGATTGAATTCCACGGAAGATTCTCTTTTGAAGCTGCAAGAAAGGCAACCAGCATACTGGAACCATATGACTGTTTCTTCTATGAGGAGCCATTGCATCCTGAACTTGAAATGAGACTGCAAGAACTTAGAAGTGGACTGACCACGCCAGTAGCCCTTGGTGAAAGGGTACTCAATGCAAGAGATTTCATGAGAAATATAGTGGAAGGAAAGGTTGACATAATTCAGGCCGATGTTACCAATACTAGGGGAATTTTAGAGTCGTTCAAGGTGGCATCAATTGCGGATGCTTGGGGCATTCCAATGGCATATCATAACGCCTTTGGACCAATTCAAACCGCAGCAACCCTGAATCTTGACACTACAATAGGAAACTTCCTGATTCAAGAGAGTTTTGAAGAATCATGGCCCGAATGGAAAAGAAATCTTCTAAAATCCGGGTATGAATTAGAAGGGGGTCACTTTAAGTTATCAGGTAAACCGGGTTTAGGTATAGAGATGGATGAAAAAGCTTTAAAGGATCATATGGTTGACGGAATGGAACCATTTGATCCTGATACACCATCCTGGGTTGTTTCGGGAACATATGTGGGAGAAGGTACTGATGGAAAGCACGGATTTGAGTCTTAAAATAAGCGAACTCCAGCAAATCAGGGAATCGTTGGAAAAACAAATAAAGCTTGCTGAGGAGAAGAAGAAAGAGGTGGAATCTCTTTTACAGGGTCTGGTTAAGGTGGAGAATGCATCAGGAACTCAAAAAACTGAAGAGGCAAAGAGAGCGCTTGAACTTGCAAAACCGACTCAGTCAATGGTTTCCACTGTTCAGAGAACTAACTTGAAAATATCAAGCGGAGTTCCAAAGGTTGACGAACTCTTGCTAGGTGGGGTTCCCGTTCCTTCAAATATTGTACTGTTTGGCGCACCGTTCACTTCAAAGGACATTCTAGGAACAAACTTTGTTGCAAATTCCATAAAGGAAAATATTCCAGTAATCATAGTTTCGGCTGATAGGGATATTTCACAGATCAAATATGACACGGCCAGAAATTTAAATGTTGAACCTGAAGTTGTTGATGGGTTTGAAGACGAAGGCCTCATAAGGTTTGTGGATATCTATTCAAAATCCATTCAGACGCAGTCTCCATCCAAGAAAGCAATCATTGTGGATTCAATTTCAAATTTAAGTGTGATATTGAAGTCCATTGAGGTCCTGGAGACGGAAATCCTTAAAACCTATCCCTACTACAGGATGCTTTTCATCTCTCTCACAGCTTTTGTGCCGCAATTTGAGGAAAAGGTGTTCATGAAATTTACACAGCAATTTACCCAGAAGAGAAAAGCAAGCAGATGCGCAGCGTTATATCTGCTTGAGGATGGTCTCTTTGATCAAAAGGTGTTTGAAACTATCAGTTACATTATGGATGGCACTATTGAGTTTAAACTGGTCAACTCCAGACAGTACTTAAAAGTCGTAGGACTTCCAAATGTAAGAACCAGAGAGTGGGTAGAAGTTTATAATAAGAATCAAACGTTTGATCTTGGCTCTTTCTCATTAGAGAGAGTTAGATAATTAATTTCATTGCTAAATATCGGACGATTTTCACGTTTGTGGCAAGATTGTTCAGATATCTTAGCAACAGCTTTTCAGGCAGATCATGATGGGAGAAATTCATTCGCTGCCGAAACTTTAAGAAAATAAAAAGAACCGCTCAGTCTGCCTGTCTTTCATCAAATTTCAGCTTTGGCTAAATTCATCACTGCGGCAACAGGTATATTTTATACAATGTTTAATTGTTTGTGATACGGTCAATGTTTAATTTTTCATAAGTTGTATCTATTTTGAGTTGTCCAAGGTTCAGGAAAATAGACAACAGCACTTTTTCTTTTGCTGAATGAAACCACTAAATTATATATTTCCTTCACATGGACTATTATGGAAAAATTCCTGAAGGATGCAATGGAAATTAGAGAGTTTGCTAAAAAAAACAATGACCTGTTTAAGAATTCAATACCATTAATAGCTTCAGAAAATATAATGAGTCCACTGGCAATGGAAATGCTGTTAACAGATTTTGGTCACAGATATGCTGAAGGCCTTCCACACCAGAGATACTACCAGGGAAATTACTTTGTAGACGAAATGGAAGAAAAGGTAACGGAACTGGGGAAAAAACTTTTTAACGCACCACAGTTCGACCCGCGTCCTGTATCGGGAACAAATGCAAATATGGGTGTTATTTTCGGCCTGACAAAACCAATGGAAAAAATATGTGCTCCTGATCTTTCAGGCGGGGGTCATATAAGTGCTGCAAAATTTGGCGCCCTGGGATTCAGAGGACTGGACATTGTAAATTATCCCTTTGATGAAGAAACGATGACCATAGATGTGGATGGCGCAAGAAAGGTCATTCTTGAAAATCGACCTAAATTATGCCTATTTGGCCAATCTGTTTTCCTTTTCCCGGCACCTATAAAGGAGCTGAAGGATACATTCCAGGAAGTGGGCTGCAAGGTTTGGTTTGATGGTGCCCACGTGCTGGGATTAATTGCGGGGAAAAAATTCCAGGATCCACTCAGAGAAGGTGCAGACCTAATAACGGGCTCGACCCATAAAACTCTACCCGGTCCACAGCATGGAGCTGTTGTTGGAAATACTGATGAAAAGTCTTGGACAAGAGTCCAAAAAGGTATTTTTCCCGGCGTTCTAAGTAACCATCACCTTAACACTATGGCAGCCCTGGGGGTTACTCTCGCAGAGATGCTTGAGTTTGGGGAGTCTTATGCTTCTGCAATAATCGAAAATGCAAAGGCACTTGCTGAGGAATTAAACACACTGGGGATGGATGTGTTTGGCGAAAGACTGGGTTTTACACAATCCCACACTGTTGTGGCTGATGTCAGAAAATTTGGAGGGGGGAAAGATGTGGCTGAAAAACTTGAAATGAACAACGTGATTCTAAACAAGAATCTTATACCTGTGGACCACAACAAGAATTCCCAGAATCCCAGTGGAATTAGAATGGGATCACAGGAATTAACGAGAATTGGGTTTAATAAAGATGATATGAAGTGGGTCGCAGAATTAATGATGAAGATACTGACGGACAAGATCAGTGTGGAAAAAGCAAAGGAAGAAATAGCCATGGTAAAGTCTTCTCACGACAGAGTGAAGTATTGTTATGGGGATGCTGTTCCATATAAATATATAAATCTGTTTTAATTTTGGATTTCGGATTCCTTATTTTCTTCCATATTTTTTCCGCCCATCAGATTTATTTTCCTGAATAGGACCACTAGTAAAACAAGTACCGGAATGGCAGGTATCCACATCATTAATGTGTAAATAATATCATACGGTGCAGAATAGGATCTTTCAATCACAATCTCATATGATTCAAACATAGCTGCAATAAGAAGTTCCAGTGCAACAAAACCGTACAGAGACAGTATCTTTTTCCATTTCATTCTTAGCATTCTTCTGTCTTTTATTAAATAATATATGATGTATGTTCCAATACTGCAGGCAATTGCATACGTTGGAATTTCCAGCCATGTATCAGGCAAGAGGCCTAAAGATAGAAAATAAACCAATCCAGATATCCCGTGGCCTGTTCCTTCTATTGCAAGAACATATGCTGTATCGAAGGTAACAAGTGAATAAAGTATAACACCGAGTACGGGTATAACTTCCATGGAAGCTATTGTAAAATTGTTTTTAAATATAGAAAATACCATTAGAAAGTAACTTTCTGAGTCAATAGTGTTCCGTTTGTGGTTGAAAGCGCTTAACTCAGATGGGTTTGAAAAATTTAAAGATGAAATAACAACGTAAATAATGAGTTCAGCCAAGAAAAAAAATAAAAAAAGTCTTCCGACTCTAATCTCCCTTTTTGGCTGCTTAATGCTTTCTTCAATTTTACTTTCTTCCAACAAATGCAGATCAAATCTTTTCTTAATAAATTTCCGATTTCACCTTAAATATAGGAAACAATATCAACGCGGATTATCATTACCTTCTGTGAAAATTGGCGTTGTAGGATACCAGGGCGATGTTGAAGAGCATATGAGCACTTTAAAAAAGATTAGAACCTATGACAAAGTAGAAATTTGCAAAGTAAAGAGTAAATCCGAAGTTGAGAGTTTAGATGGAGTGATTATACCAGGTGGAGAAAGCACAACGATTTATAAATTGATGATGGAAAGCGGAATATACGATAAGGTAGTTGAAATGGCTTTGGATGGTATGCCTATCATGGGAACATGCGCTGGTGTGATAATTCTCAGCAAGAATACTAATGATTCAAGAGTGAGAGGCATGGGACTCATGGATCTCGAAATTCAGAGAAATGGTTATGGAAGACAGTGGGACTCGTTTATTGAGAATGTTGATATAAAATATATAGGTGAATTTCCAGCTGTTTTTATCCGAGCTCCGACTATATTAAATCAGAGTGGATGCGAAGTTATGGCAACCCTAAGAGAGAAACCAATAATGGTTAGGAGAGATAATATTATAGGGTTGACTTTTCACCCGGAATTAACAGAAAACACGAAAATACATGAATACTTTTTGAGTGTTACCAAGGGGGAGAGGGGTAGATTTCCACTGGAGGTGTAAAGATGTTGAATGATTCTATGAAAACTGAGCTAAATAAAAACCATAGGGAATTAGGAGCGAATATGGTGAATTTTCATGGTTGGGATATGCCACTGTATTATGAGTCAATAATAAAGGAGCATAATTATGTGAGAGAAAAATGTGGAGTGTTTGACGTATCCCATATGGGAGATATTTTCATAGAAGGAAAGGATGCTAAAGAAACATTGATGAGATTGCTTCCGACAGATGTTGGAAAAGTAAAAGATGGCCAGTGTGTTTATTCAGCTTTTCTGAATGAAGATGGAAAAATGATTGATGATACTATTATTTATAAATTCAATAATGAAAAATTTCTTTGTGTACCTAACGCTTCAATGATTGATATTATTTTTAATCATATATTTGAAAATATTCAGGGGGACGTAAAAATTAAAAACAAATCCAACAATCTCTCCTGCCTGGCTATTCAGGGAAAAATGAGCGATATAATTCTAAACAAACTTGGATTAGAATTTCCAGAATTTATGAAATTTTACGAAAAAAATAGTATGATAATATCTGGTACAGGGTATACAGGGGAAAAGGGGTGTGAAATAATTTTAGAAAATGATTTGGTTCAAGATTTGTGGAAAAATATCATAATGGAATTGAAGGGTGTGGGTGGTGGTCCTTGTGGGTTAGGATCAAGAGACACACTCAGGATGGAAAAAGGAATGCTTTTATCAGGGCAGGATTTTAATAGTGATAAAAATCCATATGAATCATCAATATCTTTTATTGTTAATATGGATCATGATTTTATTGGAAGGGACTCTCTTTTAAAAAATAATGAGCCAGAGTTAATTTTTAGAGGTTTCGTTATGGATGATAAAAATTCCTTCCCAAGGCATGGAAGTAAAATACACAATCTTGAGAATGAAGATATTGGTTATATTACAAGCGGGACAATCTCTCCAACCTTGAAAAAAGGTATAGGATTAGGTTATGTTAGAAGAGAACACAGAAAGATCGGAACAGAAGTTCTCATAGAGACGAGAAAAGGTTTCACCAAAGGGTATATTTCTAAACCCAAGATAATTCCATGAGTTCCAATGGAAGAAGCCCCCCCTCCCCCTAATATAGCTGTGACATTATTTCCTGCTTTTTCTTCATCCACAGGTCCAGTTCATACTCATTAATGCTTTGATGATCCCTGTTTTGTCTGATCTGCTCTAATCTTTCATTGATATATGCCAATTCACCTTGGAGTTTCATTCTCATCTGTTTATCCATAACAGGCATAGGGGTTAATTTCCACCACACTCAAAAATCTATCTTATTTTGTAATCAATTTTATTATCAATATCAGATCAAATAATGATATATAGCAGTCATACATTGTACAACATGATTAAATCAATCAAAAAGAGGGATGGCAAAACTGTGCCATTCGACCAGACAAAGATATCGAGGGCAATCTACAAAGCAATGTTATCTCTTAAGTATGGGAACATGCAGGAAGCAGAAATTCTGGCTCAAAAGGTCGTTGACAGTTTCTCACAATCTAAAAACATTCCCACTGTCGAAAACATTCAGGATAAGGTAGAGTCAGTTTTAATGGAGACAGAATTAAACGGAAAAAGATTCAACGAGGTAGCAAAGGCATACATTCTATACAGAGAAAAAAGAAGGTACATAAGGGAGGAAAAAGAAAGACTCGGCGTTAAGGACGATCTCAAGTTAACGCTGAACGCCGTCAAGGTTCTTGAGGCCAGGTATCTATTAAAGGACGAGGAAGGAAAAATCATAGAAACACCAGATCAGATGTTCTGGAGGGTAGCAAATCACGTCGGGATAATAGACGCCCTATATGATTATGCAAATTATCAAAAAACAGGAAATTTAATGGAAGATGGAAAGAAATTATCAAACCTTCTTAACACTCAGATCGAAGTACTTGAAAGAGGCTTTAAGGAGCTTGAATTGGAAGGCGTTTTAAAGGGAACATTTGGCCAATTCATGGATTTTATCTATACGAAGCCAACAAGGGCGGAAAAAACTATAGAAGATTTCCACGAAATGATGAAAAGTCTGGAATATGTGCCAAATTCACCCACGATGATGAATGCAGGAGCAAGGCTGGGTCAACTATCTGCATGCTTCGTTTTGCCGGTAGCAGACAGCATAGGAGAAATTTTTGAAGCTGTAAAGCACACTGCTGAAATACACAAATCCGGAGGCGGAACGGGATTCTCATTTTCAAGACTCAGAAACAAGGATGATATCGTGGGCTCGACAAAGGGTGTTGCGTCAGGTCCAGTGTCTTTCATGAAGATATTTGACACAACAACTGAAGTAATAAAGCAGGGCGGAAAGAGAAGAGGAGCCAATATGGGCATTCTTAAATACAACCACCCCGACATCATGGAGTTCATTACCAGCAAAGATTCTGAAAACACAATCCTGAGAAATTTCAACATATCCGTGGGAATGGAAGATGAGTTCTTTGAAAAACTAGACAGTGACGGGTATATTGATCTGAGAAATCCAAACACAGGTAAATTAGTTTCAAGGATAAAGGCCAGAACAATGTGGGACTCAATTATAACACATGCATGGAAGACTGCCGATCCCGGTCTAATATTTTTGGACGAAATTAATAGAGACAATCCAGTTAAAAACATTGCAGACATAGAAGCTACAAATCCATGTGGAGAACAACCATTGATGCCCTACGAGTCATGCAATCTCGGATCCATCAACCTGGCGAAATTCGTTTCAAATGGAGAGATCCAGTGGGACAAACTTAGAAAAGTAATACACACCTCCACAAGGTTTTTGGACAATGTGGTTGATGCAAACAATTTCCCAGTTAAAGAAATAAAGGAAATGACAAGAAAGACAAGAAAGATTGGCCTAGGAATAATGGGATTCGCCGACATGCTGATAATTCTTGGAATTCCATACGACAGTGAAAGTGCCCTAAGAATTGCAGAGGATGTTATGAACTTCCTGGACAAGGAATCTCATATAGCATCAAGCAAATTAGCAATAGATAGAGGGGTTTTCCCTGGATGGTATGGCTCTGCCTACGAATCGGAAAATGTGATGATGAGGAACTCCACAACAACAACGATCGCACCTACAGGAACAATCTCCATAATAGCTGGGTGTTCCTCCTCCATAGAGCCCCTGTTTGCCATAGCATTCATGAGACATGTGCTTAATGGCCAGGAGTTAATCGAAGTTAATCCATTATTTGAGGAGATAACAAAGAAAAGAAACCTGTATTCCGAGAAGTTGATGCAGGAAGTTGCAGTTACCGGTAATTTAACCAACACAAGCCTCCCGGAGGATCTGAAGAGACTATTCAGGACAGCCCATGAAATTGATCCTGAATGGCACGTGCTGATGCAGGCCACATTCCAGAAATACTGTGACTCTGGAGTATCGAAAACTATCAATCTACCGCATGATGCAACTCCTGATGACATAGGAAAGGCCTACAGGCTTGCCAAGGACCTTCATTGCAAGGGAATAACAGTTTACAGAGACAGAAGCAAAACAGAACAAGTTCTTTACTCTGGAACAACAAAGACAAAGGCCAAGGAAGAAGTTAAGGAGAAAATCGCAGTCATTGAAAAGATGACTACAGAGAGTAAAGAAAGAAAGAGAACTGTTGACGCCCAGTTCCTAAAGCTTGAAGCCACATTCGATCCTGCTTGTCCTGACGGAAAGTGCGATAAGTAGTGGGAATCCAGGAAATAAAAGAGGAAGTTATATCCAGGAAATTTACAGCTTTCTCCGGTGATATTAGGGCGAAAGATGAGATTTCATCTGAATTTTTTCTCAGCCTTTCCATTAAAAATTTTTTCCTGACAGAGTTATGGGAATATGCCGGAAATTTGAACATGGAAGAAATTTATACGGAAACAAAGAAACTCCTTCTTGAAAGTAAAATACCTGATATGAACTCCCTTGGAATCCACTTTGAGGATGTGATGAATAAACTGATAGCCTGGATTAAGAACCGTTACTCACCAAAGCAACAGGGATAACAACCATGGAAAGAAAGACTTAATATACTCATAAAAATATAAGTATGTTGGCTATAGAAACCTTTTTAAATAGCAATGTTACAGTGGTTTACGAGGGAAACATGTCCAGAATGGTATGTACTCTCCTCAGTTATGATGATATGGGTGTCATGGTCGCATACAGGGACAGCAAGGTTTTCATTCCATGGAGATACTTAGAACAAATTAGGGAGGTAACAGAGGAAGACAGGCAGGAAGAATTAAAAAAGGAGAAAATAGATCAGAGAGCTCAAACTTCTCCAGTTTTAATATTCTCAATCACAATGTTGTTTATCGGTTCACTGGTAACATATCTATCATACTATTTCATAAAACAAATTCCAAATTATGGAATACAGAAGGGTGTAACCGCAGCAATTGCCTCACCCGTAATCATAGTGGGCATTCTTGGTTCATTCCTTGCAATGTTCAGTGGAAGGCATAGACTTGCCACTTTTCTTTCCGGAGTATCCATAGTGGCAGTTATAGTTATAATCGTGTTTTTTGGAATAAGATAGTTTAATTTGGTGTCTCTGTTTTCATATCCTTTAATCCATAGGTAGAATACAGATAAACCAGAGCAAAGAAAAACATAAAAAGCGGGATCAATAAAAGATCACTGATCACTTTTACACACTCTATATACCAAAAGGCTGAAAACGCCAAAAGCAAAGAAGATACCACAACCTTCATGATTGCCTGCTTTACCTTTCTTATTTGAGATCTTAGCACTATGGAAAACACGATAACAAGCACAACACCAACAACTATCCCTATGAGAGTGGAATCATATCCTTGAGGGTACAGTCCCACAAGAACTATAGCAGCCTCAAATGCCTCTATTACTCCTGCAGTGAATGCTGTGAGAACTATCCCAGTATCCGTTTTTTCCTCCTTATGAGACTTTGGAAAGCTCTTCATATGTTGCCATTTCATAGATCTCTTTGCACTTTTTGCCAGTCTTTGGGCGAAATATAAGAGGAGTGTCGCGGACACCAGTCTAACGTATAAAATTGGAAGAAGTGAAATGGCCGAACCAACAATTGAGGTGGGTATAAGCACAACTATTACGCCGAGGGAAGCTGCAAGCAACGGGACGTTTGATTTGGACTCCACGGAAAGTGTCATTGAAATAGCTGAGGCTTCTGACATTTCAAGCAGTATTATTCCCATTGCAGCAAGAAAAATTGCCAAATCGAAATTAATCACACATCGTGAATTAGATATGTTATTAAAATCTTACATTAATTCTGCAAAAAGGAAACAAATTTATTAACAGATTAGAAATTGATTAGCATGTGCGAGGAATGTTTTGATGAACCCTGCAATTGTCAGATGTGCTATGAGTTCAGACATCAACAAGCTTGCCCTATCTGTGGTCACTTAGTTATGCTTGACTGCTGCCAAGGCTTCTAAGATGAGAAATATTATAATTATTACCTAAATATGGATATATTGGCAGACGTTCAGTCTTTACTTTACAAATTGAAGGCAATTCTTAAACACAACCTCGGCAAAACCATTCTAGTAGCCATTTCTATTTTGATATACAGTGTTATTTCCGAATACTTAATCGAAAATCCCATCCCCAGTTCAGGCATTCATTCAATTCTCAACTCTGTCTGGTGGACAATGCAAACTGTAACAACAGTCGGATATGGTGATGTTGCCATTGTTGGGGCAGAAGGAAAAATCAATGGTATATTCATCATGATATTTGGAGTGGGGAGCTTCAGCCTCCTTCTTGTATCAATAGGTGCAGAAATTATTGACGCAAAATTATTGAAGCGTTTGGGTCAGGTGAGAACTAAAATGAAAGATCATATTGTGATATGTAACTATTCAAGCAAGCATGCGGATGTACTGGACAACATTGCCGGGGAGAAGGATCCTTTTATTGTTTTAGGAATGGAGCCTCCGAATAGGGAAAAGGAGAATATGGAATATGTAAGGGGAAATCCTCTGGAATATGGGGATATGGAAAGAGCTGGAATTCACAACTGTCATACAGTTATAATATTTCCAAACGAGAAGTATGGGTCAAGTGACTCTCTTGCAATAGATGCGGAATCAATATTAATATGCATGACAGCAAAGAAATTGAACCCGGAAGTTAACGTAATCATAGAGATATTGAACAAAACCAGCAGAATACACGCAAAAGAATCAGGAGCTGACGAAATCTTAGTTCGGGGCGAAATGAGTTCCAATACAATGGTCAAACTCATAAAGAATCCTGGTTCATGGAAATTTATTTCTGCTCTTCTTTCTCATGAGGATATCATGGACATAAGAGAAACACAATTCCCAAAACATTCCAATAAACCATTTAGAGATATTTTCAAGATAGAGGAAAACAATGAGAGAAAAGTGATAGCTGTAAGGAAAGGAGATGAATTTGTTCTCCGCCCCAACGATGATGAAATTTACAATGGAGAACCAGTTCTGTTGCTTGAAAAGGATAGTAAACAATCATAAGTTAAATAAGCCATAGATTATTTCCTAAGGCAAGCAGAGGTTGTCGAGATTGGTCAAAGGCGCCAGATTGAGGGTCTGGTTCCGTAGGGATACGAGGGTTCAAATCCCTCCCTCTGCATAGTAAGAATGGAACGCAGCATTCAAAGATTTTGAAATTTCAGTTAAACCAGTTTAAAAAAGTTAGGCTATTATCAACATCTTTGGCATTCCAGAGTCAATTGTATTAGTCGAGGTAATAAGAGTTGTACTCATTTTGAAATCACCTAACTCTGTTCTTTTAGACTGATTTTCCCTAGTTCTCCAGATGTAAAAACAAAACAGAATGTAATTCCAGTCAATATGGCAATAAAGTAGAAGGTCACGTCCAAAGAAACAAATTCCACGATTGCTCCAATTATTAAACTTGAAATAACTGCTGGAAAGAGAGCTAGTGTCTTGTGGGCTCCACTTATCTGCATCATGTAATCCTTCGGGGTAGCTTTTAAAAAAAGTGTGCTGAATATTACATTATGGGCTGAATTAGTTAACTGTAAAATGAAAAAATCAGGTATTAACCAAACGTAACTGGGAATGAATGGTATAATTACTACAATTATAATTTGAATAAATATCATCGTGCTCAAAAAAACTTTAGGATTTCCCCGGATTTTTCCACCCAGTTTTGCACCAAAGATTCCACCAATCATAGCACCAACAAGAAGAGAGGTAAGAATAAAGGAGGAACCTCCATATCTGAACTTTACAAGTGATTCTATAAGAATTATAAAACCTCCAAACCCCAAGCTTATTAAAAGCATTTCAACCATCAATATGCGTAAAATCTTATTTTTCCAAATGAACGAAAAACCATCCCTGAGTGAGTGTCTTTGCTCATTTTGAATTTCATAGGATTTGGGTTGAATAAATATATGAATAATTGTGGCTAGCGCAAATCCTAATATTAAAACTGGAAAGGCAAAACCAATTCCGATAGCAATGAATGCTCCCGCTAAAATATAACTTATCAAATAAATTACCATACTCAATATGTGGCTTAAGGAAGTTGCCCTTTTGTATTGATCCTCCGCTAAAAAATCCTTAATCCAGTAGTTAGAAATTTGGCCCCCAACATCTTCAGTCCAGGATGTAATAAAGTACCCTATGAATATAGAGACCAGTTCATATATCTCATTCCCAGTTAGAAAAACAAAGAAGATAAATAATAGTGTTAGTGCCCTTACGCCTGTTGTTACCACGTAAATGGCCTTTTTTCTTTTGACTTTTGTTAGATAATACCCCACCAGAAAACTGAAGAGTAGGGGAATATCAGATAGGGCCAACTCTACGCCAGCCAAAAAAGACGAATTGGTTAGGGTAAGTATTATCCACGGAAAAAGTACAAGCATCATACTAGTGGAGATATTGTTAATATTGGCTCCTGCAAGCAACAATTTAAAATTTCTTGAATACCTGCTCCTTTTTTCCATTTCAATCAACTAAAATATTCTATTCATATTAAATTTAGTGAATATAGGGGCAGGACAATTCACTTTCGGTGCCACTATATTGACCCCTAACCCAGTATTCAAAATTATCCTGATCAATTTTCAACTTTCCATCCGCGGACACGTGGCCTATTGAGTTAATCTCACCGTATAATGTCACGGTACACTTGCTAATCTCTCCATTGGCCTTTATGGACCAGTATCAGATTTTTAAGTCACCTAGGTCAAAATTGTTATTTTGCTATTTTCTTTTTCAGTTGCTCTATTTCGTATTGTATATTCTTATCCATCGGGTTCTTTTTAGCTTTTGCTTATAATTCTGCTTATTTATCCTCAAGACTCTTTTTCTTTCTTGTCAGATCCCTTTTGCTAAGTCCCATATT
>DAICVC010000053.1:0-4516 GCA_027372655.1 Thermoplasmatales archaeon
TTGGTCTTTCTTCTATCTAAGGAAGACTTGAGTTGAAGCGGGCATAGATCACCGTAACAAATGGGAAAATAACCTGCATTAAATCTATCGATACACAGTTTAATGCGATAGAACAGCGTTAAGTTTCCAGGATTTCTTTAATTTTTGAGATAAATATATCGTCGTCGAACCGAAGTGCCATTTTCCTTCCATTTTCACCCATTGATTTCGCCAACCTCCAGTCTTTTGCGAGAATTAACATTTTTTCAGCCATTTCGCTGGGCGTTCTGACCAGATAACCACTTACCCCATCAATTACTGTCTCTCTCATACCACCTTCGTCCAATGCAATGACAGGTTTGCATGATAGCATTCCCTCAACAGGAATTTGGCCGAAATCTTCGTTTCTGCCTGCGTACAACACAGCGAATGAATTTGAATAAAATTCCAGAATTTCTTTTCTGTTCTTGTCTAGAACAAATTCAATTTTATTTTTGATTTCGTTTCTGAGTCCGGAAATATAATCTTTCAAAACCTCACAATATTTTTTTGCGTCATCGGAAGTTTCAGGATCTGAACCAGCCAATATCAATTGAAACTCACTCTCATTATTTGTTTCCTTCCTAATTATGTCACAAAACTCTGCATACGCTCTGATCAGGAAAATCTGGTTTTTTTGTGGCGTGAATCGAGAAGGCGAAAAGAAATAATTTCCTTGTTTTCCACAAAAGAACTCCTTTGTATCTTGAGTGGGGTATAACACCTGGATTGGCTCATCAAGTCTGCACAATTGAGAGATTCTAACTGAAGTATTCTTACTATTGGCAAAAACAAATTTTGCATTAGAGAGAGATGCGCAGTATGAATGTCTGTAAGCAATTTTGAAAATTTTCCAAAAAACTTTGTTTAAAACGCCATTTTTATTTCTAAATTCTTCACTAATCGTCAATCTCCGAGAAGGTGTGTGTATGTATGCGACTGTTGTGTTGATGGGTACAGGATAATAAGGTGTGCTAACGAAACTTTTCCTTTTGCCTGAAAATGAACAAGAAGAAATCAAAATATTCATAAAAAGTCCTCTGCCATTTGGGATAATCTTACAAAGAGAGATGATCAATTTAGATTTCAATCCATTAAACAGCGCAGTAGGTGAATCGTTACCCCTGAGCCATATAAAAGAAATGTTGCTACTTAATTTTTTTGCGATTCGATCTAACCAGATATACTCTCCGCCGAACGTTTTGGCAGCCATATATATATCGAGTTCTTTGTTCTCGGTTCCCATGAGATTACACTCTTCGTCCTTGGACAGTCTCTCCTTCAACGAGAGGATTTATAAATTTTCTCCTGATTTCACGATCTCCAACAATATATTCCAAGCATACAGAAACCCCTTATTTAAGGGAAAATGTGAATTGTGCAATGCTGGTGTAACGGAGAAAAACAGTTGTCTGCTCTCTAGTTCACAATCCGCTCTTTCCAAGAAGGATTGGTGTTACTCTAGCATCGAATCGTAGTATTCTGTGAGTTGATTTGAAAAGCGTTCGAATGAAAAGTCCATAGCTCTTTTCAACCCTTTCTCAATAAATGCCGATGGATCTGCTATTACATTGTATATTGCTTGTTTTAGGTTTTTGATGCTTGGTTCTACTAGTTCTGCGGCATTTGCGGTAACTTCTTCGATGACCGGTATATTTGATGAGACAATCGGAAGTCCTGTAGCCATAGCCTCAACCAAAGGATAACCAAATCCCTCATCAAGCGTCGGGAATAGAAGCATATCACACGCGTTGTATAATTCATTCACTTCGTTGCTTTTGAGCTTCATAAAGTTGTATGCGCTATTTACAGGTGAGCCTATACGAACCAAACTGAAGTTGGGGCCGAGTTCTTTTACTGTTTCGACCACTGTCTTTACGTTCTTTCTCGGATCATTGCTGCTGATCGAGAATATTAGAGTTTTATTCAATGGTAAATTCCATTTTTCTCGAAGTTCTCTTTTATTTCTTATCTGTTTAAATTCTTTAGAAACTGGTGGATAAATAACAACAGGATTACCTTCAAATCCGTTTTCCGTTGCTTCGTTTGCAACATATTTTGAATCTGTGATTACATTACTGAAATGTCTATATTTCTTAATATTTTTTTTCACGAAACTATAAATTTTATAACTATACTTCCTGTTATATTTATCTAAAGCGTTAAATAAATCATGTACGGTCACAACGCTTTGGGTTGGATCGGTAAAAGGAGTAACCTGAATATCCGCATAATGAAAGATTTTGCCTGCCGGTTTACTCACAGTATCCATTCTCAGTCGTTTAAATGCTAGACTTTGAAAGTGTGAATTAAAATACCATCCATTTGTAAAAGGCAATTTTAAGTCGCCGTCGTTCACTATTCCAAGATATTCTTGATTAATTTTTCTTTTGAACAAAATGGAAAATATCTGAGTATCCATAGAAACGTAATTGACTATGTCCTCAACATACTTGCCGATGCCTGTATACCTTGGTTCAGCAAGAAAAATCAACCGTTTTACCATGGCATTTCAGAATGATAAGTATTTAATTATTGTTTGGTTCTCCTAAAAACACGTCTATGATAGATAAAATATCAGTTATCATCACTGCTCATGATAGACGAGAATTTTTGCCTCTGGCAATTGCTTCTGTAATCAATCAGTCTCTGGACAGAGATTTGTTTGAAGTGGTTGTTGTTAAAAATTTTTCTGACCAAAATATTGATAAGATAATTAATGACTACGGCTTCAAGTCTATAATAGTTTCAGATAACACAAATGTGGGAAATGATCTATATGAGGGCATTGTAAAAACCACCGGGGAAGTAATATGTTTTCTGGATGATGATGACCTGTTTCAGAGGGATAAACTAAAAGTTGTTTACGAAAAGTTTGCAACAGATGATGACCTTTCCTTCATTAAACACAATGTCGTACTAATAGATGAGAATGGGAATGCAATTCAAGGGAAGAGAGGATTGTCGATTAACAAAGATGCCAAAATCCAACCGTCTGATTTTAAAAGAAAGGTGTCGTTTTTTCATTTCGTCAAGGCAGACTTCAATCTGACTTCTATGAGTGTAAGAAGATCTTGCATTAGAGAGAACTACCTCCAGTTTCTTAAAGATTCACTAAGATATTCTACTGATACTTTCTTTTTTTCGTTGGCCCTGAGTTCTGGCAAAGCAATTTATTTAAGTTCTGAAAAATTATCTTATTATAGACTCCACAACAGCAGCAGTCATTCTGGTGGGATTGCCGAGGATAGTTTGATTGGTAAACTAATATTCTGGGGTAAGTTGGTTGATTCCTACAATGTTTTTTTAAATCTGTTCGGTGCACCGAGCAAACCCTTCATTCAGAACCGTATTTTTGCCCAGATGCTGGCAATGAAAATGTTATCAAAAAGATTAGGTAAACGTTATGAAGTGCCCCTCCAAAAAATATTTATATACAGTATTAAAGAAAGGGACGTTCTATTATTATATGATTTATTGCAGTGCTTATAACAGTACTGATTGTTCTCATCGATCATTTACAGTTTTGGTTTCCATTTGCTTGATATCGTTTTCCACCATTATCTTCACGAGTTCGGTGAAGGTTGTTTTTGGCTTCCATTTCAGCTTCTTCTTTGCCTTGGAATAATCTGCCATGTAGTTGTCTGATTCAAGCGGCCTGAAATAATCCCTGCTGACCTTCACGAGTGTGCGATCATCATCGGAGATGCCGATCTCGTTGACACCGCTTCCCTTCCAGATTATGTTCATTCCTATCGTTTTAAAAGCATATTCCGCGAATTCCCTGACCGTGTGAGATTCCCCTGTGCCGAGGACGAAATCGTCAGGATAATCCTGCTGCATCATCATCCACATGCCTTCAACATAGTCCTTAGCATATCCCCAGTCCTTAACTGCACTGAGATTGCCGAGGATTATAGGATCCTTTGAACCGTTATGGATTCTGGCAACACCCTGTGATATCTTTCTTGTGACAAATTCAGGCCCCTCACCTCTGATTCATGGTTGAAGAGTATTCCGTTGGTCATGAAGAGTTTGTATGCCTCCCTGTATGTTCTCACCGTCCAGATCCCGGCGAGCTTCGATACTGCATATGGACTCCTTGGGAAAAACGGGGTCATCTCATTCTGCGGTGTCTCCTTCGGCTGCCCGAACAGTTCCGATGTGGCAGCGAAATACATCCTTGTGTCCGGGGATGAATCCTTCAAAGCATTGCAGACATTAAGAGTGCCTCCAATGTTAGCATCATATGTTGACAGAGCGTTCTGAAAACTGTAACCAACAAAACTCTGAGCAGCCAGATGATATAGTTCTTCTGGCTTTTCCTTCTTAAGAAGATTTGAGAGGAAATTTCCATCTGTGATATCACCGTAATGAATGATGATCTGTTTTCTGATATTCTCCGGCAGAAGATCTACAGTGCCCTGAGTCATTGAGCTGTTCCGTCTCTGGATGCCATGCACCCCATATCCATTTGACAGAAGAAACTGCGAAAGAA
>DAICVC010000011.1:0-208780 GCA_027372655.1 Thermoplasmatales archaeon
AGATCCATCCAATCTATTTGCCCAAAGAATTTCCCCGAATAATAATTTTTACTCTTAGGTATATATAGCCCAATAATTTTTTCAGCCTATCTAGAGTTTTAAGTTAATGGATTTTAAAAGTTCAGGGTCAAATCGTCAGAAATGCCATAATTTTCGCAATTTGGGGAGAATTTTGAGATGCACTTAGAATGAACCTTTAGGTCGATTATTCGTTAAAATTTCGAAAGAACCGCATTTTATGTGATTTTCGAGTAAAGAAAAGAAACTGTATCCTCTACAGGAACAGAGGACTAATTAATGCGAGAATTCTATCGAGTAACATTCGTCCATCATAATGATTTTAGTCTGCATGTTATTGATTTTAGTTTCTCCCATGTTTCAGCATGTTTGAGATGTTTTAAGAGAATGGTCTTTACGTTTGTACTAAATGTTCACGCTTCCACGGATGCTTTTTCTATTCTGTTCATTATGGACGAGTAATATCCTTGATTTTGGAAAGTCTCAATAATTCCCCCACTTGCATCATTGGAGTCGAGTTGTCTCAATGCAGAATAAAGATGCCTTGAAATATCATATGGATCTTCCCTGTTACCCAGTGATATATAATTTCGTTCCAATCCCATTGCAGTTTGATCAGTAAGTATGGGAATGAAATCTTCGTTTCTGTCAACGACATTTTTAATATTATCTCTGGTTGTTCTAAGGAGTGGCTTTTTTGGCGCATAGTGTCTGTATTTAGTGCCTGGAGAAATTATTGTCTTGCCGATTTTGGAGAATTCTACCGAAGGGAAGATTTTAAGTAAATCCTCTTTGGTGTATGCTCCGGGTCTGAGAATTAAGCATTTCTCACCCACAACTTTGATGACTGTGGATTCTATACCATATTTTGGAATCTCACCGCTGAACATGAGATCAACCTGGTTCCCAAGCTCTTCCCTTATCTGATCAATTGAGGTGCCGCTGGGCATTCCAGACCTGTTTGCACTTGGAGCAGCTATGGGCCTACCTACTTCTTCCAGAAGTTTTCTTGAAAATGCGCAATCTGGTATTCGTACCCCTATGGTATCCAATCCTGCGCTTGCAGTGTTACATATGTTATCTTTCTTCCTTACAATTACCGTAAGTGGTCCAGGCCATAACTTCTCAAGTTCTTTGCCATGGCTTACATCGTCCCAGTAGCAGTATTGCTTGAGTTGTACAATGGAATGAAAGTGCACGATTAAAGGGTTGTCCTGAGGTCTACCTTTCGCCTCAAATATCCTTCTGCAAGCAATGTCAGAAGTTGCATCCGCTCCCAACCCAAATACAGTTTCAGTTGGAAAAACTACCAGTCCTCCGGACAGTATTATATTGGCTCCATTCTTTATTGAAAGTGAATCGTTAGAATTGCAGTTTGCCTCAATTTCCTTGGACATATTATTTCACTCTACCTTAATTTTTTATAGATGGGATATCTATACGTTCTATGAAGAGCATTTCCAGTTATGATATATATTATGCCATAGATACAGAAAGATTAAAATTTTCTGGAACGGAAAAAGTGAAGGGGGAAACAGAAGGAGATGTCTGGCTAAACTATTCGGGATTTACAATTGACAGGGTTAAACTGAATGGATCAGATACCCATATAATCCTTGAGCCTGAAAAAGAAAGATTTTTGGTAGATGGAACGCATAAGGGAGAATTTAATCTGGAGGTTCATTTTTCTGGAAGTGTTTTAGACGGATTGAATGGTTTATACTATTCCAGAGAAAAGGATGGTGTTTTTATAAGCTCGCATTTTGAAGCCACAGGAGCAAGACTCGCAATTCCATGCGTCGACCATCCAAACTATAAGGCAAAATTCAACGTGACTTTGGATTTGCCAAAGGATTACGATGGAATTTCAAATATGCCTGTGGAAAAAGTTGAAATAAATGGAAACAGGAAAATCATCAGATTTGAGGAGACGCCCCCAATGTCCACGTACTTATTATACCTGGGAGCAGGGAAATATGATATAAAGGAAGGAATTTACGGCGAAAAACAGATATATCTGACTTCTGCAAAAGGAAAATTCGAACAAACAGATATGCCCATAAGAATGGCAGTCGAAACCCTGGAGTTCTTCGGCAACTATTTTGGGATAGAGTACAAGTTACCTAAACTTCATCTAATTGCCGTACCAGAGTTTGCGTTCGGTGCCATGGAAAACTGGGGTGCAATCACATTTAGGGAAATTGAGTTGATGATTGGTAAGAGTACAAGTTCTTCGATTCTTAAGAGAGTTGATGAGGTGATATCCCACGAACTTGCGCATCAGTGGTTTGGGAACCTTGTAACCATGAAGTGGTGGGACGATATATGGCTTAATGAGAGTTTCGCTACTTTCATGAGTTACAAAGCACTTGATAAAAAGCATCCTGAATGGGAGATATTTGGTGAGCTGGTATCTGGAGAGACGGGGGGAGCAATGAGAGGGGATAGTTTAAGAAATACCCATCCAATACACGTGGAAGTCACAAATCCCGAAGAAATTGCTCAGATATTCGATGAAATAAGTTATGGAAAAGGTGCAAGTGTTCTAAGGATGATTGAAGGCTACGTTGGAGAAGAGGATTTCAGCAGAGGTGTCACAAAATACCTCAAGGATCACGAATTTGCAAACGCAACCGGTCATGAACTTTGGGAGTCAATCGAGAAGGTTTCCGGAAAACAGGTGTCAAAAATAATGGAATCGTGGATCAATCTGAAGGGATTCCCAATGATAGAAGCATCCCTTAAGGGAGATAAGATTCATATTACTCAATCCAGATTTTTCCTTGATAGTAGTCCAGAATCAACAATTTGGCCAATTCCTCTGACTGTGGTTTACAAGGATGGGACTAAATCCGTGTTGTTCGATCAGAAGGAGATGGATATACCTGCTCAGGGTATCCTGTACCTAAACGTAAATCGAACCGGTTTTTACATTTCGAAATACGATGATTCATTGACTGAATCTCTTAAGACTGCCATTTCAGCAATGGACAAGTTCTCAAGATGGGGAGTTGTTTACGACCATAACTCTCTTTTGATGGCCAAGGAAATCAAACTTGAACAGTTCCTCAGTGTGCTAAGATTATTCCAGAATGATCCCGATTTTATGATGAGAAGTCAAATAACCGCGATGATTACACAACTGCACAATATTCTCAAAAACACTAAATTGGTTGATGAGTTTGCAATTGAGTATTTGAGAAAACACCTTGACATGCTGGGTGAAAAGAAGGATGGGGAGGAAATTAACGATTCAGTGATAAGGGGGACAATGCAATCGGCTCTTGCACTGATAGATATAGAATACGACAGAGAGATTTCTCCACTGTTCACAAAACTTCAGAATATTCCACCAGACCAAAGAATGTCAATCGCCTTAGCATATGCAAAGCAGAATAACGACTTTTATGGACTGCGTGAAATGATGGACAAAATGGATGTGGACGAGGACAAGATAAAAATAATCAGTGCTATGGGGCATCTTAAAGGGGAAGACAATCTGGAAAAAGCATGGGAACTGGTTAAAAATGGCCAGATTAAGAAGCAGGACTCATTCAGAGTTATTGGATCTGCACTGGGTGAACATGGAAACAGAAAATTTGTTGTGGAAAGGTTTGAGGAAATTATAGATACCCTTGATAGATTCTTTCAGGGGACAGGATACACTTCCAGATTTCTTGAGGGAATGATACCTTTGGCTGGTCTGTATGATGAGACGGCAATCAAAAACTTTCTCTCGAAGAGTGAGGACCCCTCTTGGCAAACTGGAATCAAAAAGGGTCTGGAATATCTGAATGTGTATCAGAGACTGAATTTAGCCTAAAATGCCTTGGTAACTCTCAAATCCAATATTTTAGCATTTGGCATTATGCTTGGCTTGACCTCCTCCCAGAACTTTACATTTTTCCTTTCCTTTGAGGTCTCTGTTATGCTATTGATTATTTTTCCAAAGGAATCGCTTATTCTAACACTTTTGATACGCCCTGCTATGTCTCCATTTCTTATGACAAAGATTCCATCCCTTGGTACTGTAGAGAAGACTGCGTTGCGATTGTCCTGAAATCTAGTGTACCATGCATTTTTGATGTATAGGCCGTTTTTAGTTTCTCCAATAATATCATTCAGGGATTTGCTTCCAGCAGACATGGAGAGTTGCAATGCAACTGGTGAAATTATTCCAGCATTGGCGGTTGTTTTAACACCATACTCCTTGGCCGTTGAAAAGGAATGGAGGAATGTCTTCAAAGTTCCCCGATCTATGATTGTATTGTTCATTGCTGGAGTTCCTTCATCATCAAACAGACAATAATTTGAACCTGTGGTATTCAATGGCTCATCAGTGATTGTCAATTCGCTGGATGCTATCTTATTTCCAATATTGGATTCAAGATAACTCATTCCGGATCTGACGCTGTAAGCTGAAAAGAGTGAATCGCAATATGAAAAAATATTGCCAATAACATAAGGAGAAAGAATTGTGTTATAATTTCCCTCTTCAAAGGAGAGGTCTGGGACATTGATTGATGAAGTCTTTCCAGCTTCTATTCCTGCTTCGTAGGCGGATTTTGTTAAATTTACACTTTCAGGACCACAGTGAATTCCCTCCTGACCTGTGTTAACTCCGTTGAAAGCCCGAACTTCAAAGTTAAGACTGTCATAAGTTACTTCATGACTGTTATATGGTGTAACTATTCTATCTACAGTCTCGTAGTGATAGGCCAATCCTGTAACCCTTTCGGCACCACCATCTTTAGCTCCTCTTATGCATTCGTTGACAATTTCGTTTAGGTCTGGTGAGTCTTTAACACTCATTTTCTTATTGATTGACGGATATTTTCTGTCGTTTATCCCGTGAAATGAGCTTGAGTCTTCACCCAGTAACATTTTCCTGTAAGCTGTTTCAATTTTGTCTTCTAAGTTTTTGTCACTATCCAGATTGAGTTCAGATGTCTTTTTCCCCTTACTCAGGAATATGCTCAAACTTTCCTGAAGCCAATAATTTCGGAGATCAACTTCGTTGTTTGAATACCTTATCTGTTCGATTTTTGATTCCAGCTTTCTTATTACGAAAGAGTCTGCACCAAGGTTTTCGATATATTTGACTAGTTGTTCTGTTTCCATTTTTAATCCTCAAGTGATCCTGATCTTCCTCAATCTAACGCTTGGACCCCCCATCCATGTGTCCACACCCTGTTCCGGATCGCCTTTTCCGCAGGTTCCTGCTGAGAATTCCAATTCATTTGAAATTGCGTCGACTGAGGAATAAAATTTGACAGTGTTGATTTCAATTGCTGGCCTTTTGACCAATTCACCCAATTTTCCATTTTTAATGAGATATGCTTCGCTGCCAACATATTTCTCATTGAACCTTATGTCATCAATATTCCATTCTGTATATGTCTTGATGAAAATGCCATCTTTTATGCCCTCAACAAGTTCCCCAAACTGAAATTCTCCCGGTTCTATGTATGTTGTACTCATTCTGGCCAAAGGTTCCCTATCCCATGATGAAGTCCTGCCACCTCCATTTGGTGCTACACCCATTCTGGAAGCACTTTCTCTGCTTTGTATAAACTCGGATGTCATTCCATTTTTGTAAAGATATCGTTTTCTGGATTTTATTCCCTCATCATCGTACTTATAAAAACCATAACTTCCCCTGATTGTTGGATCATCTATTACGCTGACTACTTCCGAACCAATCTTAAATGGAAGCGGTTTTCCAGTTAAGAAAGATTCACCAGCCAGGGAACCCTCTCTACCTATTATCCTGTCCCATTCAGTAGGATGGCCACATGACTCATGCGCAACGATGCCAGCAATTTCTGGACCTATTACAACATCATATATTCCAGGCTTCGTTGCCTTTGATGCACTTATCTTACTGAGATTCTTTGTAGAATCTTCAATATTTTGGTTTACTTTCAGCGATTCGAATGCATCTATTCCTCCTGTTGTACCGAACTGACGGTATATCTGTTCAAAATTTTCACCATTCTTGTATCCCCCAATCATAAAATATCCGATTCTTGAAAAGTCGGAGTCTATCTGAGAACCTGTTGAATTCATGAATATCCCGTCAGTCTTCCTGTGGAAAAATACGTTAAGTCTGACAGACACTTCGTGTTCTTTCATCGTGGAATCATTAGTTTTAAGAAGATCCAATCTCTCTGATTCGTCGAAATCGTCAACCTTTCTTTTTCCAGTGGCTTCCCACTTGTCTATTACTCCTCCGGAATCATCTAGTTTGTTTCTTCCCGGTAACTTGCTCCGCTTTTCCAACTGGTCGATAATGGTCTTTACTTTATCTGACTCATTGCTGGAGATATATCCCATGGAAATTGAATTGTTCAGCATCCTGATGGCAATTCCCTCTTCTGATGACCTTTCTTCCCCCATAAATTCAGAATTCCTCATGGCCGATTTAATGGAACTTGATTCCATGTATCTCACTTCGCAGTATTTGGACACTTTGCTGGCCATATCTAAAATCCTGTCCATTGACTCGAGAATACTCAATCTTTGTTCAGCTCCTTTTTTGACCTCTTTTCATATACGTCAAAAATCTCAGACATGACTTTACCGAAATTCCATCCTGAATAACTCACAGTCATGTTCACCTTCCTTGCAAGAAGTCTTGTTCTGACTGAATATTTTATCTTTCCATCCTCACTGTGGTGCTTCACTACGTGGATATTCAGACTTCCATTGCTGAGATTTGCAATTCTTGAGAATCTTTCAGTGAATTTTTCCGTCATGGAGTATATTATTGCGTAGATATCACTGTCTCCTGTTCCAAGTCCGGAAACATTAACCAGCATCCCCGAAGTGCTTGATGCATTCCATAATGAGTTTATTATGTCGTCTATTCCAAGTATCCCGGATATTCTGTGACTTTTATCGCATATTGCAATTTCGTGAAGATGATTTGTAACCATAAGATTACTTGCTTCAACGAGATCATCATCCTCCATTGAAAAAACGGGTTCTTCCATTATGGAACGAATGTCTATTTCCACGTGCTCTTTCTCCCCAGAAAAATCTCCCTTTCTCACCCTTTCCCTTGTCTTTAGTTCATACTCCAAAATATTTTGAACCCTGAGAAGGCCAATAACCCTTTTCTCTTTGTCAACAACAGGGGAAGCCTCTGTGTCATGACTCCTCATAACTTCCAAAATGTTTTCGATTTCATCGCTATCGCTTACAGAGTAAGACTCGTTCATTATCTCAAATGATTTCATTTTTGAAATCTCAGGGAATTCTGTAAGATTTTTGACTATATCTGTTCTTGAAACCAATCCCACTACCCTTTCCTTCTCAACGACTGGGAGTGCTCCGATTGCGCTTTCTCGAATTAGATTTAATGCTTCCTCAATTGAGTTGTCTCTTTCCAGTTCCGGTGCTCGAACAACATAATTCCTTATTTTGGAATTCAAGTGTATGCTTTTTTTCCTTACTAGGTCCCTGTAAGAAATCATTCCAACATATCTGTCCTTTAAAACAACTGGAAGTTGTGCGATTCTTCCCTCGCTCATCCTGTTCATTGCCAGGGATACATTCATTTCCTGATCTATTGTCATTGGCTTCTTAGTCATTATTTCTTCAACATTCATTTTTTCACCCTCTACAATATCTAACTGCGCTATTCCTCAATACGTCTGTAACTCTGCTTCTAACATCCTTACCTTTTATGGCGTCCGATAAAACCTCTCCAAGCTGGTTCATATCCGTCAACCCGTATCTTGTTATCTCTGCCGTTCCAATCCTTCCTTCTGTGTCAACTATTATTCTGTTGTTTCCTAATTTCTTACTTATTGTTCTAAAGTCCCCATATTTCTCAAAATTTGTTCTGGAAAGCAGTATCTGGTGACTTTCCGAGTACCAGGGAGCAAACTTTACCTCGATTCCGTTGTCCGATAGTGCTCTGGCAAGAGTATAGGTGTTCGATACAATCCACCCCGCATATTGCTCTCCAAACTTGATCATGTCTGACGCGGCGATTCCCAATGCAGCTACCCTGTTGACGTGATAGTTGTCCATAGTTTTCCAAACCACATTTTCTGATATTTTTTGTTGCAGATCAGAGTCGTTTGTGAGAATTATGCCTCCCTGCGGGCCAAAGAATGTTTTATGAGTGGATCCTAAAAGTATATGAGAGTATTGCAGTGCATCCTTCTGGAATTTTTTGCCTGCAATTAGACCCATTACGTGTGAACCATCGTAAATAAGTTTGGCTCCGACCTCATCACAAATTTCCCGAACGCGCTTAAGATCATAATGCTTTACGATGAATGACTGCCCCAAAATGACGACTGATGGGTTGACTTCCTTTATTTTTTTTGAAAAATCATCGTAATTTATCTCCTGAGCGTCTGAATTGTATGGAATTTCTTCATATTTTAAACCAAACATATCTGGTATATATGCCTGTAGATAACCCGTATAGCCACCATTTTCCTCGGAAATGGCCATCAGACTTTCTCCTTTTTTCATTGTGCTTAAGATCGATATTTCTGCAGCAATATGACCACCTATTGGCCTAATTTCAGCATATTTAGCAGAGTACAGAGTTTTGATATTTTGTTCTGATTCTTTGAATATTTCCTCTATCATTGATGTTCCGCCATATGCATTCCGGCCATCAGGCATAATATGAGAATATCTACCAGCCAGATCGCTTCCCAGCGCCATTCTTACGTGGGAGCAAAGGAAGTTTTCTGAAGCTTGCATGTTAAGAACATCCCTCCTAAATCTTTCATAATTGTTAATTATATCTTCGATCGCTGCCATAATAACTACACTCATGTAATTGCCAATTATGTATTATAGACTTATCCTCTTCTTATCCCCCATGACTTCATCGAAGTGCCTATTTTTTTCTAATCTCGATTAACCTTTGAAGTAAATTATTGGAACTCAATATGACACCCTGTACAATACCAGTAATTCGCTTGATGGATGCATCTTTTTGCAAGATTCTGCATTTTGGCAATCTCCAGTTGTCTTGGTACAATTTGAGTGTTCGCCGTTACAGATAGGTGTTTCTAATTGCTAAAGTTTTGTGAATACCATGTTTCTGCTAATAATTACCCATACATTATGGCTCAAAAGTGATTTTTAAAACAAAATTATACCTCTTCTATTTCAGAAGCGTATAAATTTTGTTATTAAAGGTTGTATTCCAGGCTCATGTTCTTAGTTTCTATACCATGCAAAAACCAGACTATTGTTGCTGCAAATCCAATACTCCACAATATGAGATTTATCAACAGAAAATCCTCCAAGTTTAGGGATGATGTGTAGTATGTGAACAGTGGATAGGCGATCATGGGCCACAATCTGGTTAATCCTATGGATGTGGATCTCACATTGGTTCCATAAAGTTCTGGCTCAAGAACCGATCTGGACGCGTATGCAAATTCGCTTGCGAACATATTTGCGAAGAGAAGTGGTAGGAATATTACCATGTTGGAAAGATAAGGAAGCAGTAGGAGTATCACGACCATTGTTAGAGTGCCGAAAAAGAAGGAAAAGAGGGTGTAAGATTTTGTTCCTCTTGAAATTAATGGAACAGCAAAAAATCCCCCAATTGAAGCACCCAACATGGCAATGAAAATGATTAACTCGTCAGTTGTGCTACCTGGAAATTCTATGGGTGCAAGGACATAAGCCATTAAACCAAAGGTAAGATACTGTGACACGGCAATTACACCCAAAAAAATGAAGGAAAAAATAAACCTGGGATTCTTTTTTCTTTCACCTGAATCAATGGATACCTCGGGGCTTTCCTTTTCATTGAGATCACTGAACGATTCTTGGAGTCTCTTACCTTTTCTTGATCTCTCCCATATTTTAGACTCAGGAATTATGACTCTCAGATATATCATACTTGCAATCAGAATTAATGAACTTGCAAGCAGAACTACCCTGTCAGAAAAATTATTAACAACCACGAAGAATAGCAATGCCATTAGGGCACTTCCTATATTATCAAAATTCGTTAGAATGGTTAGCCACTTTGGCCTTTGTTCCTTTTCCATTTCTTCTCCAACCAGAGATAGGGAAGATGGTTCCTCCCCGCCAACCCCGAATTGTGCGAAAATAAGGCCAATTAAAAGCGGAATAAAACTGCTGCTTATGCTTATTATAATAATTCCGATGGTATAACTTGCCATGGTCAGGAGGAATATTCTCCTTCTTCCGTAAAAATCTGCAAGAATTCCCATGATCAAATTTCCAAAAGGTACAGTTACAGGTCCAGCAAGCAAAAATATGAGTTTTCCAGTTTTTGATAAATTTCCAATTATCGATCCTGATGCAGCTAGAGGACCAATAGTTCCTATTATCCCCCAAAAGACAAACGCCATTGAAGTGGAAAACATTAATGCTCTGCGCTCTTTATTCATATCTTGCCACTTCCCCTGAAAAAATTTCATCTTTGGCAAGCATTCCTAAGTTCTGTTTTACTACATTTTCTTTCATTTTCTCCCTCCGCCGGTACTAACCGGATCAGGTTCATAGGGTCGATCCTCACGGATCCTCTCAGCCACAGGCTCCCCTGAACAATACGTAATTACAAAAACGTATAAAACCTTAATCTGTTTATGAATAGTGTGAATAAGGTGCAAGGAAGATGGATCAATATTTAACCGTAGTAGACATGATAATCGGATGAAAGTAAGCATCAGAATTATTTCAACTTCCTACAGAACTTATGATACGGAACTGGAAATATTCGGGAGAACAGCAGATGGAAGATCGGTAACAGCCCTCACGGGAAATTTTGATCCTTATTTTGATGTGATAGAACCAAAACAAGAAGAAATTGAAGGAATTAGAAAAAATCCAGAATTCGAGAGAATTGAGGATAAAAAATTGTGGGTTAATGGCGAAATTCGTGACGCAAAGAGAATTTACATTAAACATCCGTACAAGGTGCCAGAGATCAGGAGTCTCTTTGTCTCAAAGGTCATGGCTGCTGATATTCCTTTCCACCACAGATTCATATACGATCTGGATCTGGGATCCTGTGTTGAAATAGAGGGTAGCGAAGTTATTGACGGGAACAGGTATACAACTGATATAACAATTAAAACGGATTTAAAAAGCATAAGGAATATCCAGGATTTTAACCCAGATGTGAAGGTGTTGAGTTTTGACATTGAAAATGCATTTCCCCCATCTGATGGTGACCTTTACGGAAAAATAATCGTGATAGGTTATTCCATAAGAAAACGAAAGGACGCAGATTCTGAAAAAGGATTTATCACTGGAGATGAGAAGGATATTTTAACCAATTTTAACAGGTTAATTGTTGAGAAAGATCCAGACATAATCATTGGATACAATATAGACGGCTATGACCTGCCTGTGATTGAGTACAGGATGACAAGGTATGGACTCAGTCTGGACATAGGAAGAGATAGAACAAAAGCCAGAAGAATTAATGGGCAATTCTGGAGAGTTAAGGGAAGGATCATCAGTGATGTGTGGTGGAATGTTAAAAAAATACTTCATCCAAAGCATGAAACACTTAATTATGTGGCAAATGAACTTCTTGGGGAAGGAAAAGATGATGTTGACAGATTGAATATTATGGAGGAGTTTAAGAAAAGACCAAAGGAGGTCATTGACTACTGCATAAAAGATGCAGACCTTACTCTGAGAATAATGGAAAAGATGAGGGTTGTTGATAGAAATATGTTCATGGCAACTGTGACCAAACTTCCCCTGGAAGACACAACAAATGGTGGGACAAGCAATTACGTAGATTCATTGCTCATCAGACTTGCTACCAAGAGAGATATCGGAGTTCCAATGACTGCTGGTATGAATCTAAAGGACAGGGCTATAGAAGGGGGCCATGTAGAGTCCATAGGATCTGGAATTCATGACATGGTGATAGTTCTTGACTTTAAGAGCATGTATCCTTCTATTATCATGAAATATAATATATGTTTCACAACTCTGAGTGAAAACGGAACAATCAGATCTCCAGCGGGAGTGAAGTTTTTAGACAAGTCTGTAAAAAGGGGAGTAATTCCAGAATTATTGCAGACCCTGATGGAAAGAAGGGATCAGGTAAAAAAGGATATGAAAAATGCAAGGGGTGACGAGAGAGAATACCTTGATGGGGTTCAAGGTGCAATAAAAATTTTAATGAATACATTTTATGGAGTTCTTGCCTCAGCCTTCTACAGATTCACAAATCCGGATCTTGGCAGAAGCGTGACAGCATTTGCTAGGGATACGATAATGGGCCTGATAAAACAGCTTAAAGATAGAAATTTACAGGTTATATATGGTGATACGGATAGTGTTTTCATAGCATCAGGTAAAAAGAATCTCCAGGAAGCGGTAAACATGGGAAAGGAACTCAGCAGCTCAATTTCGTCCCAATTAGATATCATGATTGAATTCGAGAAAATTATGGATCCATTTTTTTCACATGGGGCAAAAAAGAGATATGTTGGAAAAATGGTTTATCCTGAGGATGAAAAGGGTAAAATGCTTGTTCGAGGTTATGAAGTGAGAAGAACAGATTCTTTTGATTTGCAGAGTGAAGCGCTTCAGAAAGTCTTCGACTTTCTCATGGAAAAGAATGTTAAGGGTGCCAGGGAATATTCCGAAAATATACTTAAGCGAATGGTTAATGGTGATACGACACTGGGCATCGAAAAATTAGTGATCTCAAGATCAGTGAAGGATGATTCGTCATATGCGAATGCAAATTCAATGGCTAATGTTAGAGCGGCCAGAAAACTTCAGGAGAGGGGGGAGCGATTTATCCCTGGTATGAAAGTTTCATGGATTGTGACAAACAGTTCAGTTACTCCACAGGAAGTAGAACCTTTTATCGATGGAGAATCGTTTGGATACAAACCTGACTGGGCATATTACGCCAAACGGGTAGAAGAAACTTTGAATAGGGTTTTTGAAAGTGTCGACACACCAATACATATTGCGGATCAGATTTCAAAACCCAAAAAAAGGAGTGCGCCAAATAGTAAGAATCTTACACTTGATAGATTCATGAGTGAGTGAAATGCGAGATTTTATTGTCATTGGTGGAGGACCTTCAGGATCTTACTGCGCTCAGGCTCTATCCAAAAAGGGGTATAATACTCTGCAATTGGAAGAACATAAAACTGTGGGGAAACCTGTAGAATGCACAGGATTGGTATCCAGAAGAGTTACAAAAATGGTTAAAACGGATTCCATAGTCAACAGGGTACATGGCGCAAACGTGTTTTTCCCCAATGGTGAATCTATTTCCATAGGAAAAGAAGAGGAAACTATCGTACTGGAAAGAGATCGATTTGATCAAGATGTTGCAGGCGCAAGCATTGACTCAGGGACAGAACTTCTCCTGAATTCTAGAGTCAGAGACATAAAAATTTCAGATCATTGTGCTGAGGTAGTCTTTAGAAGAAATGGTGAAATCGTAACTGAAAGATCGCTTGCAGTAGTAGGAGCTGATGGAGCAAACAGTATAACCAGGAAATTACTGTATCCTGAACAACGTTTCAAGAGAGTTGTATCTGCGTATCAGATAGATGGTGCAAAACGTCTAGATGATCAGGATAAGGTAAATGTGTTTTTAGGAAGTAAGTACAGTAAGGGATATTTTGGATGGAATACCCCTGCAGGAGATTTTTCGAGAATAGGAACTGCCGGATTTGGAATGTCAAGGGAAAAATTCGAAGTGTTGTATAAAAAATATCTAGAACCAAATAAAATTACAGTTACCGGAGGTCCCATACCCATAAGCTTCCTCGAAAGACCATTTGGAAATAGGAGCTTACTGGTCGGAGATGCCGCAGGGATAGTAAAGCCGCTTAGCGGTGGCGGAATTTACACTGGCATGGTTTCTGGAGAAATGGCAGCGGAAGCACTGGATAAGGCTTACGAGAATGAAAATTTTGGTGAGAATTTTCTAAAAATGTATGATAAACTGTGGAAGAATGTCCTTGGCAGAGAACTCAAGAGAGATTTCAGAATTCAAAAAATGTACGCAAGAATAACGGATTATTCATTTAACAAAATTGGAAAAGCAGTTACCTCCAATAATATGAGAAATTTAATCAGTACTATAGGAGATATTGATTATCCTTCAAAGGTGGTTTTGTCCATAATGTTCCGAAAACCTTCCATATTATGGAATGTTCTTTTCCCAAGGAAGGATCCGGATGAAAGATGAATTAAAATATTCTTTGTTGATCTTAATATCCACTCTTTCATGGGGAGTGACATTTCCGCTGGTCAAAATGTCATTGGAATACATGTCACCGGTGATTTTTCTTGCAATTCGTTTTGCAGTTTCTGCCCTGTTCATGCTTCCTTTCATCAGAAGGCCATGGAACCTCAAGGGATTAAGACAGGGGATAACCGCCGGCTTTTTTCTTTTCCTGGGGTACTATTTCCAGACAGTGGGGCTCTATTACACATCACCTGCAATATCCGGTTTCATCACAGGTCTCTACATTCTTCTTGTTCCAATAATAATGTTTCTCTTCTACAACCACAGAATTTCTAAGATAGACATTATTGCAATTTTTTTGGCAATGTCGGGTCTGGCAGTAATAACTTTGGGGGAACTAAGCAATTTTTCCTTTCAGTTTGGGGATATATTGACACTCATATGTGCTGTTGGTTATGCGTTTCAGATTGTGTACGTAGCGAAAAATAATACGCTTGATATGGTGAAATTTACATTTTTCCAGATGGCAACGGTTTCTCTGTTTTCAACAATGTTGATACCTACATTTCAAGTGTATGCAAATTTTGATGCTCCTGTACTAATATTTACTGTTGGTTTTACGGCGCTATTTGCGGGAGTTGTTGCCTACTTTATAACCAACAAGGCTCTGGTTTATGTGAAACCAGAGAGAGCAAGCGTAATAATGATTTCGGAACCTGTGTTCGCTGCAATTTTCTCCGTAGTAATTGCCAATTATGAAATAACAATTTATATCCTTGTCGGAGGCGCCCTCATGGTTCTGGCAATGTTAGTGTCGATTGTTCTGAATAGCAAGAAGCAGGGGAACGCAGATTATTCTATGAAATAGGTATTTTAAGGCTTAAAATTTAAGAATTGATTAAATATTTCAAGAGAATACCTTAGAATTGGCGGATTCTACTTACTCTTTTACCATCAAAAATCTAGATCGGAAAGTTTGGATTCTTAGCGTTACGCGTTTTATCAGGGCCTTCGGAAGAGGCTCCACTTTTATTTTTCTGCCACTTATTTTTATAATCACATACAAAGTTTCATTTATTGAGACGGGACTTTTTCTTGGGTCAGCCACTCTTGTAATGGCCTTTGTGCAGTACTATGCAGGTATACTCACAGACAAAATTGGAAGAAGAACTATCTTAGTGTATTCTCAAATCCCAGCAGTATTTTTCTACCTTCTTATCTATTATACGGTAGAGCATCCATTCTACTTTCTAATTCTTCTCGGATCGTGGTATGGAACCATAGTTATCAATTCAATTCAGTACCCCGCGGTTCAGGCTTCAGTTGCAGATGTGACTTCCGTAAGGGATCGTCTCTCTGGATATACGATTATGAGAGTTATGGCTAACCTGGGAATCGCAGTAGGTCCCTTGATCGGAGCCTATATGGCCCAGTATGGACTTCAGTACATCTTTCTCATATCAAGCATTGCGACTGTGGTGGAAATTTTTATGCTATTCTTTTTGATGGGCGAGACTTACGATCCTAAGACTCATGAGAAATTACAAAAGGGACAGTTGACAAAAGTGTATACGAATGACAAATTTTTTGTCATTTTCATAGTAATCGGAGTACTACTTCAGATTTTTATGAGACAACGTGGTTCAACTTTTACAGTATATACCATCGTTTTACAAAATCTCCCCTACATGTATCTGGGATATATTTGGGCATTGAACGGAATACTTGTTGTCTCACTGCAATTTCCGCTTCTCAGACTGATGACAAAAATTGGAAATCCAATGATATGGAGAGGAGTGGGAACAATTTTTTATGCAATTTCATTCCTGATTCTAACAGGCTCAACCGAATTCCTATTTCTTGCGTTATTTATGACTATATCTACCTTTGGTGAAGATCTACTTTCTCCGACAACTCAAAGCATTATCACGACTCTAGCTCCTGAAAACATGAAGGGGTCATATGTTGGTGTTTACAATCTTTATTCGAGTTTTGGCGGATTTGGGGGTGCAATTATCGGCCTGTACCTGTTATTCGCGTTGCAAAGTGTTTCTTACACCTATTGGTTCTATATTTCTATTGGAACACTATCAGTTGCTGTAATGTACATAGTGATAAGTGGAATGTTTTCCAGAAGAATGATGGAATTTGAAGATACCAAGGTCATAAAAGTGTCAAACTAACCTACCTGGCGTGGTGGTTTATGATTACCGCGACTCCTTCCCTGTATTGGCCCATTTCCCTTCCGCTAACTGTAGCTCGTCCAACGGCTATAAGTTTATCCTCTGGATCTACCACCAAAACATCGTTATACGCGATTATATTTTTATCGTGATCAATGACAAATTTGAAGAATACACTCTTTCCCTGTTTGTTGAAACCGGCACTCTCGCTTGTAACTTTTACCCTGTTGCTTAGTCCCCCTGTTATGGAGTGAAGGATTTCAGCACCATTCATCGTTAAGGCTAGATAACCGTCGTGCGTCCTCATGCTTGCTAAGATATTCCCATTTTTAGAAATTGTTCTGATTCTCCCTGTATTTCTGGATATGGTTATCTTACAATCGTCCGGAAATATCAATTTTCCAGTTCCAAGTCCAAATTGGAATTCACTCAGAGATCGAACCTTTTCAAGATTAAAGTCCCTCACCTTCCCAGATGTTGTTTCTTTTATGCTGGTCTTCTTGTCGTGGGTATCTTCGTAGTGATCGTAGATGACTTGCTCAACTGGATAAGATTCCTCAAATTCAATTGGAACTTTTAATCCGAACCAGTCTATGGAGAAGTTGTCTTGAGTCTGCTCATAAGTCTCTTCTACAAATTTCCTGCTCATCCTGGCGGGTTTCCAGACCCATGCAGGTGTCGGCTTCATGTTATTCTTCAATCCCGAAATTCTTTTGAGTCTCTCACCATATGGGTTGTCATTTGTATCCTGGCCAAAATGAAATACGGAACTTTTTCTATAAAGTTCAACGTAAGGTTCTATTTTTTTTGAATACGTCAGAAGCCTCCTGAATGCAGAATACAAAGCCGGATGGGCCCTTGACTTGCCTTCAACATACTGCCATAGCGTATTTTCCCGAATTCTTTCCCTGATCTCGGAAAGTTCCTGGAAGATAGCAAACAGGTTGTGCTCCGCGATTAACAAAATCCTGTCGTCATCTTTCATTTTTTGCAATTCCTGCATTGAGTACTTGTCCCTTAATGGACTCCAGTAGGGCAATTCTGATAGATCAGAAAGGTGTCTTGTTCCATCTGGGTATAGAAATCTATCGTCTCTTGCATATTTTATGTACGAAGCTGAATCAAACATGTCGACGCCCATAAGAACGGCCATGGCCATGAACATAGGATGTCCTCCGCCAAACAGATGAACTGGTTTGGAGAAATTACTATTTAACTTAGAGGTCATAATTATATCCACGAGGGTTGAGTAGTTATACTGCTCCAGAAGAGGTACCACTCCTCCAATCGGAATGTAAGTTGCATCGGAGTCTGCCATATACTTGGAACTTAACTCCCTTTGATCCATATAGATGGACCCTTGGACAGGCCCAGAAATATTGTTGACATTCAACAGGTCTCCTACCTCTTCCAGTCTTTTATTTGTTTCCTTAACTGCATCTCTTGCTTTTTCTTTAGAATCTGAAGGAGTGGAAAAAATATCCAGTATCGTTGAAATATCGCTACCTATTTTTAACTGAAATTCTACGGTGTCCCTGTTGCCATATTCTACATTTCCATAAACATAGCTCTGAAATGTGCCAGAGTCAGTCATTATGGTGCCGTCAAAACCGATCATTCTGTGTAATCCCTGAGATAATGCTTTCTCACGTAAATCGTCATTTCTTCTAATAATGTAACTATTGGTTATTATTGCCTGAGTACCGAGTTTTATCATTTTTTCTATGGGTACACTTGTGAGGTTTGGGTTGATTACTGGCATTATATTTGGCGTTTGGACTGTTCCGTGATCGGTCCCAAAGCGACCTATCCTGGCAAGACCTTCCCTGTGGAAAATTTCCATTGTTATTCTCTTGTCCCCCATAAAACTCCACTCTCAAGAGTAATAATATTCCCCACTGGATACCTGTTCTCTGTGCAAACTGCTTCCTGGTTTGTTAATTCTTGGCCTGCTGGAGTGATGGTCCCTCCTGAAAGTTATATCGACCTTCTTGAGGAATGTATTCATACCTTCTCTCATTGGAAGTGGTCCCATCGTGTGGCCTTCAACTGAAGGATTTCCTGTGAATACCATCAAATTATCTGAAATCATATCAATAAAGTAGATATCGTGATCTATAACGAGAGCTGTTTTTTTCCTGTTTTCCATGGTCCTTCTAATAATCTTAGCAACCTCCATTCTGGTGGAACTGTCAAGATTTGCAGAGGGCTCATCGAGAAGGAAAAGATCAACTTCCTGTGCCAGTGTAAGAGCAATTGAGAGCCTCTGTAATTCTCCGCCTGAAAGTGACTTAACATTATTCTCCATAATGCTGTTTATTTCCAAGGGCCCAAGAAGTTCATTCTTTACGAAGACATCACTCATTCTTTCCTTAAGTGTTTTGAATAGTAGGTCTTCGCATGTTCCTTCAAAGTCTGTGGAAATATACTGTGGCTTGTATGCTACCTTTAGGGTTGGGATAATGTCGCCACTATCCTGTTTTTGAACACCAGCTAATATTCGCATAAATGTGGATTTTCCCAGAGCGTTCTGCCCAAGTATCCCCGTGACCGTTCCCAATTCCAATTTCCCTGAATTCACGTTCAGCCTGAAGTTTCCTTGGTTCACAACCATATTAGTCCATTCTGCTAGTACAGGGGTTATAATTTTTCTATTGGATGACATGGTCTGGAACACTATTTTATTTTTCCTTATCCTTATGTTTTCTTCTTTCAAATAACCATCCAGGAACTGGTTAATGGCCTTGTTTGGGGATTTTTGTTGAACCACCACACCATATACTCCCGGTGTTCCATACATCAGATGAATTTGATCACTTATCCAGTCCAGTATTGCAAGATCGTGCTCAACAACGAATACTGTCTTGCCACTCTTGGAAATATCTGTTAAAAGTGAAGCGACCCTTATTCTTTCTGAAATATCTAGATAGGAAGATACCTCGTCAATAAGCAGAATATCCGCATCCTTTAACAAAGTTAGACCCAGTGCGAGTTTCTGAAGTTCACCTCCTGAACAACTTTTAACGTCCTTGTCAAGAGAAGCTTCCATGGATAGTTTTGTTACAATCTCGTCAAGATTGCCATTTACATCCCCCTTTTTCATAAAATCTCCAATTGTTCCTTTTGCCACCTTTGGTATTTGGTCAACAAATTGGCTCTTTAGGACTACCTTTTTTTCACCCGAATATACATCTGAAAAATAATCACCAAGGATACTGTTAGAATATTTTTTAAGAACAAGGTCCCTATTTCCCTGTTTAGAAAAATTACCGAAATTAGGAACTACTAGACCGCTCAATATGTTCATAGTGGTAGTCTTTCCTAAACCGTTTGGGCCTAAAATAGCAGTTATTCCTTTATTTGGCACTGGAACTGAATAAAGGCGAAATGCGTTTTCTCCATATCTGTGAACTACGTCCTTATCCAGTTCATCTGGTACAGTTACTATTTTAATCGCACCAAAAGGGCAACGATTTATGCATATACCGCATCCTATGCACAAATTCTCTGTGATCAAAGGGAACTGCGATTCCTCTGGAAAAGTTATAGTATCTGTCCCAGATCTAACAGGTGGACAATATGACTGGCATTCGTGGTTACATTTTTTAGAATTGCATTTAGATTCGTCCAGTACCGCTATATGCATGATCGAACTCTTAATTTAATGTCCAGAATTCATCCGGTATATCTTCGTAAACAGAAAATTGTTCCTCTGTTTCTATGTCCCCATAATTAATTTGTAACTTTGATAGTTCAATTATCCTTTCAATATTAAATATCCAGTAGTGAATTCTCCACTCTCTACCATCAAAGAGAGTCGTTTCTTCTCTCTCAGTTTGAAGTACTCCAATATCCTCCATTGTGTAAAATGCGTCCCTGTCTTCAGGTTCAAGCATGTTATCAATGACCCTGTCACTGTAGCCAAAAAAGTTTATAAGATGTTCCGCGGCTGAAAATGATTCTTCAAAACTCATCCTCTTATTTTGAAGACTTAACCCTTTACTAATTGCGTTTGATAACTCACCAATGTTAGTGAAGTTTCGCTTAGACTTTTCAGTTTTAATAGAACTCTCTTCAGTCATTTTCATATCCCCTTGAGGTGCAGGTTTTCTGTATTGCAAAGTATGTATTAAGACTATTGCAATGATAGCATATAAATTTTATTGGAAACCGGTTAGGAAAAAAATACATAACAATATGGCATGAACTATTGTGGTAAATCAAGATTTCCTCTATGTAGACCCCTCATTTGAAGATATAGAAGGCAAAATCAAAATTTGGTATTACAGTGAGGAAAAGAATGACGGGATTCCAATATCGTTTAATGAAAAGAAATATTTCAAAATCCAGAAATATACGGACAGATTGGAGTTAAGAACAATTTTAGACGATTTTGGTTTGAATTTTTACAGTAAAGGGATGGTTGAAAGCATATTTTCACCAACTCTTCCATATCACTCAATTATATTTGGCATCTTAAATGCTACTCCAGACTCTTTTTATTATAAATCAAGAGTTGACAGTGGCAGTGTATTGCCAGAATTTATAAAAAACGATATAAAATTTATAGATTTGGGGGCCGAAAGCACCAGACCGGGAGCAAATAGTGTCCCGTGGAAAGAAGAAATTGAAAGATTGGAAAATGTTATAGACAGAATAGCTGACGAAGAGGTGTTTATATCTCTGGACACCAAAAATATTGAGACTGCTGAATATTTCATTGATCGGGTTGACATGATTAATGACGTATCGGGAAATGCAAATGAGGAAATTCCAAAGCTATGCGCTAAGTTTCAAAAAGATTATGTTTTGATGCATACAAGGGGTACACCAAAGGAAATGAATAAGTTAAACAATTATTCTGACATGTTAGGGGAAATTAGCTATTTCTTCTTTGAAAACATCCGAAAAATTCAAAAATTTGGTTTGAGCCAGGACAAGTTAATTATAGACCCGGGAGTTGGTTTTGCAAAACTTAGAAATCAAAATTGGGAGATTATAAGAAACTGCAATTCTTTTAGATATGGATTCAGACGAATGTTCGGTCATTCCAGAAAATCTTTTCTGGGAAAAAAAGGAACCCAACCTGAAAACAAACTAATTGAAACTCTTGCTGTAAGTGATTACCTGTCAAAAAGAGGAGTTGAAATTTTAAGAGTCCACGATCCGGCCGAAACACTCAGGCTTCTCGATACTCTTCGTCGTCTTTCATAGAATTGAGGCAATTTTGGCAGATACCTTTGAATACTATGCCTGAAGATATTACTCTACCAGGAATTTTCTCGATCAATTCCCGCCCTAAGTCGCCCATTTCATAATCATTTATCTGGCCACAAGCTTCGCAGCTAAAATTAATGTGCGGATCCGTCCTAGACTCGTATAACGCCTTTCCATTAATTTCGAAAGTGTTTATTTTGCCTCTTTCCACAAGGATTTTTAATATGTTATACACAGTGGCCGGTGGAACACTTGGGTTAGTTTCAGTGATGTATGTGTGAATATCCTCCGCTGAATAGTGCTCTCCTGGAGATCTTTCAAAGTATTCCAATATTTTTGCTCTCTGCGGAGTTACTTTTAACCCCACATTTCTTAACTCTTCCTCTACTGTTGGCATTTTACCCATACTGTATTATTAAAACATATATATCTCTAATCATTATTAACTTAGAAACAATATTGCTTTGAATGCCTGATATTGAAAAACTTAGAGGATTTAGAGATTATTATCCAGATGATGAGATGATCAGGGAAGAATTATTTCAGAAAATGAGAGAAGTTGCAAAGGCTTATGGCTTTCAACCCATTGATTATCCGTCATTGGAGTATCTGAAGATGTTTCAAATAAAATCTGGAGATGAACTTGTTTCCCAAACTTACAACTTTAAGGACAAGGGTGAAAGAGAAATAACGCTAATTCCTGAAGCTACTCCTTCAACAGTAAGAATGCTAATTCAAAAAAAGGAAATTTCAAGACCTGTAAAATGGTACAATATTCCCAAGTTATGGAGGTACGAAGAACCTCAGTCAGGTAGAAATAGGGAACACTACCAGTTTAACTGCGATTTTTTTGGTGAGCCAACAGAACAGGGAGATCTGGAGGTGATTTCGGTTGCCTGTCAGTTACTTGATTCAATAGGTCTTAAGGGTAAATATGAAGTGAGGCTAAACGAGAGAAAGCTGATGGAGCACATACTTTCCCATTACGGAGCAATAGATCCTGTAGGTTGTCTGCCCATTATTGATAGATTGAGGAAGGAGGATAGGAGTATAACTGAGGAAAGACTTCTTGAGAAGGGCATTGAAGGAAAGAATTTGAAAGAACTCATGGAATTTCTCCTTGGTAGATACAGCCTGGTCTCAATCCAGGCCGAACGATTTAGAAAATTTTACGAGAACAAGGAATTTCTATACATTATTAAACTTATGACTCGACTTAAAGAAAACGGTCTCGAAGATGTAGTTTTTGATCCAGGAACTGTCAGAGGTCTGTCATATTATACAGGAATAGTATTTGAGGGATTTGATAAAAGCGGTAAATTCAGGTCTATATTTGGTGGAGGGAGATATGATAATCTATCATCTCTTTTTGGGGGCCAAGAAATTCCAGCTGTGGGTTTTGGAATGGGGGACGCAGTTATAGAGAACATAATGAGAGACCATGGACTTTGGAAACCAAATGAACAGGGGGGAAGATATTACATTATAGGTAAGGGGAAATCCGGAACGGAACTATCATACAGGGTGGCAAGCCAGTTAAGAAAAAGAAATATAATTACAGAATTGGACGTAAGTGATAGGAACATATCCAAAACTATTGCAAAGGCAGTTTCCAGAAATTTCTCAATTGCCCTCATTATAGGAGAGAGGGAAGCATTGGAAAATAAGTTAAAATTAAAGGATTTGAGAACCAAAAAACAAGAGGAATTCAGCGTTGAGGAATTTTTAAAAACGATAAAAGATTTCTAAACTAATTTAATATTTCATCATAGAACAGAAGGAAGAAATATCTGTCGTAAGCACCCAACTTGTCCAATAATTCTTTCCTTTTGTTGGTGTCATCAGTTGACAGAACTGATTCTATTTCAATCCTGTCTTCATCCATTTTTCGTTCAAATTTTTTAATTACTTTTCGAATCTCTTCTCGACTGGGGAAAATTACAGAATTATTTTCTAATATGGAGTTGAAGTAATAGTATTTCGCTACAAATGGATCGTCAAATGGAAAACTTATTCCATCGATTACTAGGATTGTATTTTCATCTTTTCTATACATAAACAACTCAGTCCCTAGCTGAATCTTAAATATATCACAGTTATTTTTGTCAGGGATATAATCGTCAGGAAATGTTGGAATCTGTATTTTATTAATAATTTTTTTAATGTAGAAAGAATCCTCTAGCATAGATGGAAATGAGAAATAAAAATAAATTATTTGCTTTTAAGAACAGAAGGTGTAATCAAATACGATTATTATGAAATTAAAGCTCTGTGGTATTTATCTGAATGAAAAGATTCCAAATTATTCCTATTTTGCTAATTTAACATTCCTATCCTATCAATAATTTTATTACATAGGAAAAATTAAGGTATTAAGTGGTTAAATGTCAGTAGCGTTTGTTCTAGTTAGCACTGTTCCGGGAAAAGAACACGAGGTGTATAATAAGATTTCGAAAATCAACTACGTGGTCGAGATACACCCTCTTTTTGGTGAGTACGATCTTATACTAAAGATCGAAACTTTGGATTACAGTGAGCTTGGAAAAATAGTTGTAGAGCAAATCAGAAAAATCGAAGGTGTGATTGACACTAAAACACTGACTGGATTAAAGTTGTGATTATAAATGAGTTCGAACATATTTCCGTGGTTTCCTACGTGGAACTTTGACATCTTTTTTGTCGTTATCATAGGCATAATTGGTCTGTCTTTATTGATTTTTGGCGCGCTTACAGCATATTTCGGAAAGGGGAAAGCTCGTGCAGCGGGAGGAGCAATGATTGCTGGAGCAGTTGGCCTTGGTCTCCTTTCATATTATCTTTCAGATTTCGTGTTTCACGTCTCACTCATAAACGAGATTATTCTTGGAGCAGTTTTTTACCTACTGGCTGCAATTATAGGAGTTGTCATAGGATTGCTTATATTCCTTGCTGCGATAATGAAAACCTGAGATTATGGTTTCAGAAACATATCAACAAATTGTTAATGATATAAGGAGCAATGTGAAGGGAAAAGCAATACTGGCCTGCTCAGGTGGGAACGATAGTTCGGTGCTTGCTGTACTTTCAAAGATTGCAGTAAATGAAAATGTGCTTTCTCTGTTTATTGACACAGGACTAATAAGGGAAGGAGAAAGAGAGAGAGTTGTTTCATTTTTTGAAAAGTTTGGTATAAATTACAAAGTTTTGGACAGGTCGGATCTTTTCATTTCGAAGTTACAAGGAGTAACGGATCCTGAAACCAAACGAAAAATTATAGGAGAGACGTTCATAAGAGTTTTTGAAACTGAGGCAGAGGAGAGTGGGTCAGAATACCTGCTGCAGGGAACAATTGCTCCGGACTGGATTGAAAGCGGAGGAAAAAACAGAGATACCATAAAAAGTCACCACAATGTTGGTGGACTGCCTAAAAATATGAAACTGAAGCTAGTAGAGCCTATGAGGGATTTATACAAAGATGATGTGCGAAGCCTAAGCGATGAACTCGGCATAGATTCTCATCTGCAACCTTTTCCCGGACCTGGTCTGGCTGTAAGGATATTAGGGGAAGTGAACAGAGAAAACCTTAAAATTTTAAAAACAGCAACCAGAATCGTTGAGAGTGAAGTGGAAGAAAATTTACCGAGCGGAGAAAGGCCATGGCAATATTTTGCTGTTTATCTTCCCATAAAAACTACCGGTATTCACGGGGATAAAAGGTCCTATGGCAATACTATTGCCATCAGGGCAATAGATTCAACCGACGCAATGACCGGAACATTTCATCAATTTAAATGGGACCTGATTCAGGAGATTTCTAACAGAATTACAAATGAGATTCCGGAGATAAATAGAGTTGTTTTAGACATTACGGACAAACCACCGGCAACCATAGAGTGGGAATAAAATAACACTGAACATACGACTTCAGTTGTAGATTTTCTGCCTTTAGATCATAAACGAATATATAGTTTAAAGAAATATTCCACAACCTTGACAGCAAAAGAAATTACCGGAACAGTAGAAGAACTTCTAATTTCGGAAGAAGAGTACCAAAAATCCGGAGTTCATATAGGAACTCAGGTTAAAAACCAAGATATGGTTAAGTATATATTCAAAATAAGAAATGATGGTCTTTACCTACTTGATATAAACATAACAGATAAAATGCTAAAAACTGCGGGAATGATGTTGTCCAGATTGGACCCAAAGGACATATTGGTTGTGGCCCAACGACAGTATGCATTCAGACCAGTTACCAAGTTTTCTGAAGTCATAGGATCTAAGTCCATTGTCGGCAGATTTATTCCAGGAACTCTCACAAATCACCAACTTCCTACATATCAGGAAACTAAAGCCATCGTGGTCACTGATCCACTGGCAGATACACAGGTTATGAAAGAGGCAAAAAATGTAGGAGTTCCAATCATAGCATTTTGTGATGCTAATAATAAGACTGACTTCGTTGATCTTGTTATACCAAGTAATAACAAAGGCAGGAGATCATTGGCATTGGTCTACTGGCTCCTATCAAGGGAGATATTGAAGAATAGGGGAGAAATCACAAAATACGAAGATTTCAAACACACCATTGAAGACTTTGAATCTCAGATTTAAAATAAACTCCTTACTCTTTTAACTTTAACGAAAACGAGTTTATTTTCAAATTCAGTCGCAAATAACATGCCCTTTTTTACTGAATTTGCCACCCTTACTGCCCTGCTTACTTCAAACCACTCAAGATCTTTTTCCAAAAGAAGAATTAAGAACTCAGAATGTAGATCGATGCTGCTTTTATAAACTCTGAAGTTACATCCGTACTTGAATCCAGATTTCACAATCATTCCATTGTTGACCAAAAAATTATAAGTTCGATTTGACAGACTCTTATCCCATTTATTCTTGAAATATTTGGTTTCATTTTCAGATAGGATTTTTACTTGCCCAATATTGTATCCTACCCAGCCTGGAACGCTTTCTGGTTCGCATAATGAATGTTTACCGAAAGATATGGGATTGCAATCCTTCGTATTAATTGTGTTTTCTTTTCCAATAACCTCTTCGGTTACTTGATAAAGTGTTATGTCCCCATCTTCGTCCACTGAAGATACAAATCCATTTAGGGTCTTGATGAGCCAATTTGGGTTAATTGAAGAATTTTCCATTATGGGAAAAACCTGTCTTCCTTCGCTTTTTTTCTCATGCTTCTTAGAAACAGAAAAGTGATCTGGCTCAATGGAGATTTTTGCACCATCGCTCTTAATTTCAACGTAGCTCCTAAGCATTGGTATTTCCTCATCAGTCAATAGTGCTGGCAGCAAATTTGCTAAAGTCATTTTTTGTCCTATTTCACAGGTTATTTTTTCCACTGAAAAAAGATAAATTGCTTCGAATGGTTTTAAAACAAGATCTCCTTCAAGAATTGTACCTACTGAATATCTGCTATGCAAATAGTTTGGAGTTTTTCCATTTGTAATTAAAAAAGATATTCCATTGCAAATAGCTTTCTTAGATTGGTTTTTGCTTTCCATTGACCCTTACCAGCAGATTGTTTGCAATTTTTTGCATCATTCCATTCACCGAATCTGAACTCTTTGAACTCACCATGTATAGGCCGATATTATTTTTCTTGGCAAAGGGTTCAAGCTCTTCAACCCATGTCTGAGCTTCATACTTACGATCAATTTTGTTTGCAACTAGAGCAACTTCTGTCTTATCATTCATTCCCTTCAAGAATTTTGTAATTTCCTGCTGATCAAATCTTTTGGTAACGTCCACAACGATTAAAACAGCTGCAGATCCAGAAATACTTTTTACATCTGCCGGATATCCATCAACCTCGTTAATCATTAATTCAGCGTGTGATTTTGTCTCTCCAAGAGTTACTCCAATTTTCTTTTTAAGAAGTCCCTTCCCCATGAAATTGCCTGCATCACTGTCGAACACAAGCCTTGCAATAATAGAGCTTTTGCCGGCGTCAGATTTTCCTACGAATGTTACTTTCCAAATGTACCGGCTGGTAATCATCAAGCCACGATTTTTTACATAATTATAATAGTTTTCATTAAGGTCTTATTTTCTACTATGTTTTTGTGATTCTTTTGGATATAAGAATCAAATAAAACTTTTAAGATAAAATCAATATCCTACTATGAAGTATGAATTTTCTAAGAATGTTAATTTGATGAAGCCATCAGAGATTAGAGAATTGAATAAGATGGCTTCCACTCCCGGTTTAATTTCTTTGGGAGGAGGGATGCCAAGCCCAGAGAGTTTTCCCGTTGAAGAATTAAAAGATATAATGAATTATGTGATGGATAATGAATCAGGACTTGCATTGCAGTATGGAAATACATTGGGTAACTTGAATGCCAGAAGAGAAATATCAAATTTATTACTGAGAACAGAGAAGTTCCAGTCCGAATTAGAGAACATAATTGTAAATTCTGGGTCACAACAGGGTTTGTACGAACTGGCTTCTGTGCTTGCCAATCCCGGAGACACCGTCATAACAGAGGAGCCTACATATGTGGGTGCAGTGTCGGCGTTTTCAGCAAATGGGTTGAGAATGGAGGGAGTTCCGGTAGATGAAAATGGAATGAAGGTCGAATTAGTAGAGGATCTTATTCATCGTTTAAATAGCGAAGGAAAGCCTCCTAGATTCATATACACTATTCCAACATTCCAGAATCCTACGGGTTATACTATGCCTTTGGATAGACGAAAGCATTTATTGGAGATTTCCAAAACCTATGAGATTCCCCTCATTGAGGATAATCCGTATGGTCAACTGAGATACTATGGTGACGCTGTTAAACCAATCCGTTCAATGAATGGAGGAGAGGATGTGATATATTTGGGAACATTTTCTAAAGTAATGACTCCGGGACTGAGAATGGGTTATACAGTTGCACCCACAGAGGTTATGGAGAAATTTAACTTGATAAAACAGGCACTAGACCTTGCAAGCAACTCATTTTCCCAGTCAGTCGCTGCTGAATACATAAAAAGAGGGGTAATCTATAAGCAAATTGAGATAAATAAAAAAATATACAGGGTGAAAAGAGATGCAATGGTAAATGCCCTTGATGAGTATATGGGCGAAGTTGCTGAATTTTCAAGACCAGAAGGTGGAATGTTTGTTTGGACAACTCTCCATGACCAAATAGATACAAGGAAGATGATTGCAAGTGCGATTAAAAATGGAGTAGCGTATGTAAGTGGTCAGGCCTTTACAACAAATGGAACCCAGAAGAGATCTATGAGATTGAACTTCACATTCAGTACTGTTGATAATCTAAAGGAAGGTATACGAAGACTCAAGAAAACAGTGGATGAAATTGCTGCAAAAGCAGAATGAAATAACAATTGTTGCTGGAACATTCAGCTACCTTCATAGGGGACATATAGACCTTTTGAATCGTGCGATTAAGACTGGGAAATACATTATAGTTGGTATCACCAGCGAAGGATATGCGAAAATGACCAAGCATTATGAACCCCCTTCATATGATCTGAGAGTTCGAGGAGTGGAAGACTACTTAACTAAGAGAGGCGCTAAATTCACAATTAAAAAACTTGAAAACAATCAGGGGGATTCCACCACAAAAGAGAATTATTCCACCATAGTAGTCTCAGAAGAAACAAAAATGAGTGCTCTTACAATAAACAAAAAAAGAGTGTTAAATGGATTAAAGCCATTGAGGGTTGCTGTAGTCAGGTCAAGAGTGGCCGATGATGGTTTTATTTTAAGCTCAACAAGGATAAGCAATGATGAAATTGACAGAACAGGAAAACGTTTGATTCCATTGAAAATAGTAATAATAGGAGGATTGAACATGGATGAGAAAAAAATTTTACGTTCCATTCACATTTTTTTCAAAGATGTTCCCTTAAATTATAAGATTCTTGAAAAAACAATCGCCTCTTTCGAAAACTCAGATGATGTTAAACGTGATTATCTAAGCGAGATAAAAACCAATGATTACTTATTTATGATTCGTGAATTGTTCGAATCCTCAAATTTTTCGAATATCCTAAATATAAAGATAGAGTGTACTATTTTAGACAAAAATGGATATTTGACGACCGGCTACAGTAGCACAAGGCAATTAAATCCGTCTCAGATAAAGTACATTAAGCGGATGACTGAAAGTAAAAAACTTATCAAACTACTTGATGGAAAAAACTTAAAGGCAATGGTCAAGGAGTCAATAGATTCTTCCATGTATTCCAGACTTCATCCGGGTGATTTTAATATGATGGGTTTTATTGACACGGAATGATCAATAGACATATTAACGTGAATTTAATGTTTAAATGAAAAACATGGTTACAAAAGAACAGATTCTTGAGGAATTAAAGGTGGTAGAAGATCCTGAAATTGGGATGGATGTCGTTAACCTCGGGCTGATCTATGAAGTTAATATAAATGGTGATAAGATTTTGATCAAGATGACGATGACAGCACCGACATGTCCAGTAACTCCATGGATCTTATCAGAAGTACAAAAAATTGTGGAAAATATAGAAGGAGTGGAAATGGCTGATGTTGAACTTGTTTGGGAACCGCCATGGAATCCTGAAAGAATGTCGGAGGAGGCTAGAGAAGCTTTGAACATGTGAAATGGCCAAAATTTGTAATATGCGTTACTATCATGTTTATATATAGTTTAAATATCAGACCTTTAGAGTTTTATGAGTGAAAGAGAAAAGATTAATATAGAGAACATTGTAGCATCGACTTCATTGGCAGAACACCTTGACTTAAGCAAAATTGCATTAGCACTTGAAGGTTCTGAGTATGAACCTGAACAGTTTCCAGGATTGATCTATAGACTGAAAGAACCTAAGACCGCAGTTCTTATTTTTAGAAGCGGAAAGGTGAACTGCACCGGGGCTAAAAATCTCCCTAATGTTAGATTGACTATTCAAACTATTATTAGTACTCTTAAAAAGGCTGGAATTGAAGTCTACGATTCTCCAGATATTGTTGTGCAGAACATTGTTGCAGTATATGATCTTGAAGCTGACCTCAATTTAACACAAATAGCAATGTCACTTGGTCTTGAAAATGTGGAATATGAGCCAGAACAGTTTCCCGGGCTTGTATACAGAGTTGAAGAGCCAAAGGTAGTTCTTCTGTTATTTGGTTCAGGCAAGGTTGTGTGCACCGGAGCAAAGGAAGAAAGTGAAATCGAACAGGCAGTGATAAAGGTTAAAAAGGAACTGCAAAAAGTAGGACTAATCTAGTCCAAATAACTGATCTAAAAGCACTGTAGCGTACATTCCCTTTCCCAATGAGAACGAATATTTGTCCATTGAAATTAATTTGAAATCTATTGGTTTTATTGAGATTCCCCTGTAATTTCCAGTTGAGGTCAATTCGGGTTTTGATTGAATTTTAAAATCTTTTCTTTCAATTTTGAACTTATCCATTATTTTTCCCATTATTTCACCAGGAATCCCCTCTTGCCTGTCAGTCATAGTACCAATTAGGGGAGCTAATGGCACAACCATTCCCTCTACTGAGAGTTTGTTTAACCTTTGAAGGTTAAACGCAGTTGCTTCAATTTTTTTTCCTTCGGTAATGTTGTAATATTCATCAATAGGGGAAACAAGGTCTCCTTCAATAATCTCTATGGGAGTGGATACATATTTTTTTCTTTCTTCCAGGATTTCGTTAAAAATATACGATTGAAATGCGTGAACAAACATTATTCTTAAACTTCTTGGAAGAGAGTCAAATGCATCTTCGTATGATTTCCCTGAAATCAGTTCTGACATTAATGCCCTTTCAAACTGGAGATGTTCTGGAAACTCCTTGATTCCTTTCTTATAGTCCCATGATTGGCTTAGATTAATTCTGTATTCCTCGTTGTCAGTCCCCGGAGTGAAAAGGTATGTCTTTATCGCACTCTCCAGCCCATTCTTTACCAGTTGTTCTCCGATGAGGTGGGTGTTTTTTCTCAATTGGCCAAATCTTTGAATGCCAAAATAATTCCAGAAAAACAGATTCTGACTTTTGGAAGTAACAAAATCTCTAACCTTAATCAGTTCTGATTCCTGAGACTCTACTCTGATCTCGAACTTATTTCCTAGTAGGTCACCCAGATCAATAATTTTATCAGTCTTAAAGCGGTCTAACTCTTCTACATCCTTGATCTTTATTTGCTCAGGAATTTTTTCCGCGTTTATGCAAAAATACTGAGTTGTAACTGCGCGCTTATCCTTTGTTCCAGCGTAAGTGATTCGTTTCCTGCTTATTCCCAAGTATCTGGAGAATTCTATAACAAAGTGGTTAGTTTCCCAATTTTTCAACCTCAATTTTAGAACTGTGTATTTGCCGTTTTCTTGCATGGAAACTTGTTGAGGAATTTCAACTACCTGAAAGTCCTCCGCTTCCATTTTAATCTTAAAGGTCATTTAATCAGTTATACGTTTTAAATACGTGATATTTGTTGTCTCTCTCTACAGGTGTCATTCCGATTTGTTTTAATGCCCTAATTATACTTTCTTTCCTCAAGTTTCCCACCTGTTTTCCTGTCGCTGGAATCACCCTTTCATCATATATTGTTCCTCCCCAGTCGTTTGCTCCGAAGAGAATTGCCATTTGCCCCATTTCAATCCCATTTGTAAGCCATGAAGATTGAATAACTGGTAGATGATTGTTTAAAACTATTCTCGAAATTGAAATATTTCTCAAAACTTCTTCTCCACCGACTCTTGATTTTACTAACCCAAGTCTTTCCAACTCAGTGTTTCCTGGTTCAAAATTCCAAGGCGTGAATGAAAGAAAACCATAATACTTCTTTTGAAGAGCTAAGAGTGCAAGGAGGTGGTCTGCCTTATGATAACTGTTTTCAACATGCCCAAACATCATAGTCGCACTGGTTTTTATTCCGATCTTATGAGCTGTCTCCATTACGTCGAGCCATTGTTTTCCTGAGCCAGGTGGTCTTCTCAGTACTTTTCTTACATCATCAGAGAAAATTTCTGCTCCTGCGCCAGGAATGGTTTCTAATCCTGCGGATCTCAATCTTTCAAGAGTTTCTTCAATGCTCATCCTCTCTTTTATTGAAATGAATGAGATTTCAGAAGTTGATAATCCATTTATTCCTACGGTTGGATTGTTCTTTCGTATGGTTCTAAACATTTCCTCATAAAAATCCAATCCCAACTCAGGATTTACACCACCCTGGATCAAAAGTTGCTTTATTCCATATTTTTGATTGAATGAACTTACCCTTTCAGATACCTGCTGAGGTGACATAAGATATGCATCTTCTTCCTTTCCTGTTCTATAAAATGCGCAAAAGTTACATCTTACATTGCAAATGTTAGTGTAATTTAGAATCATATTGGAAACAAATGAAACCTGTCTTCCACTAATACGGTCAGTTATTTTTCTGGCAATCCTACCGAGCGATTTTATATCAACTTCGTCGTAAAGATAGACTATTTCTTCTCTTTCAAGCTGTCCCCCATTTATTGCTTTTCTCTCTATTGTTTCTAATGGAGAACTTTCAATCGAAAGCATACCTAGAAATGAAGTTGATATAGATAAATAATTCTAAAAAATTTCTTAAAGAACGCTGAATAATCTATTTCACCTTATATTTTTCAAAGAAGTTTGATGATCTATTTCCATCTGAAACGGCATTTCAAAACTTTACTTTAATTTTTTATTAACCATTCAAGGTAAGGTTTTAAATCCATACAACAACCCACAAAAGAAGCAAAAAAACATATCCCCGTTAATTCTCGGAAAAGATCGCACAAGTTTTATAGGTCTTCGAGAAATCATGGTGCATCATGATTTCAACTTACTCTCAAGACTACTGGTTAGACTTACTCAAACAGGGTCATAGAATCACGAGAGAAGAAGGACTGGAAATCGTTGAGGACTTTGACTTACACAGTTTGATGACAATGGCAGATAATCTTACAGACTTCCAGATTGGCAATACTGTTACCTTTGCGGTCTCATATAATATTAATTACAGTAATTACTGCGCTGCTAGCTGCCCAATCTGTGCTTTCTACGTTCCTTCAAAAATTAGAGGAAAAACAGACAAGGGGTATGAATTAACCGTTGAAGATGTAAAGAAAGAGTTAGAAAAAGCCAAAATGTACGAACCTACAGAAATACACATCGTAGGAGGATTCAATCCTTTCCTTCCCATTGAATACTATGAAGAAATATTTACGACGGTAAGGAAGTATATGCCAACCGCAGTGCTCAAGGCACTAACAATACCGGAAATTGATTTTATTGCAAGGACTACTGGAAACTCGCTTAAAGAAACTGTTTCGAGACTTAAGAGCGCAGGTATGCAAGCCCATACCGGAGGTGGTGCAGAAATATTTGATGCAGAAATCAGAAAAATAATCAGTACACCTGAAAAAATAAGTGGCGAAAAATGGTTAGAAGATGCTAGAATAATTCATGAAATGGGAATTCCGGGAAATTCAACTATGACCTATGGGCACGTTGAGAAGTGGGAACATATAGTAGATCACATGGTAAGATTGCGGGACCTGCAATCAGAAACCGGTGGCTTTTTATCATTTATACCTCTGAAATACAGTCCAGAAAACACCCCTTTGTTAAAAATGGGAAAGGTTCAGGGACCATCGTCAGGCGAAAAAGACCTTAAAGTAATAGCTCTTGCGAGATTAATAATGGGCAAATGGATGAGAAATATTAGTGTATATTGGGTTGCAATGGGCAAGGGAATTGGACAAATGGCCCTAACGGGAGGAGGCAATGATCTGGTAGGTACTGCCGCAAGTGAAAAAATTTTTGGTGCAACAAATAGACACGAAGTTACAACGGTGGAAGACTTAAGCAGATTGGTTTCAGAAGTTGGGAAGATACCCGCAAAGAGAGATACATTTTACAATATTAGGGGTTATTTTTGAAGAAATTATGGCTGATTGATCTTATACACAGCGACCCTCTTTTTTTAAAATCTCGAGAATTTTTCGAAGTTAATAGAGGCACGACGCAGGATTCATTGAGATTTCTGCTGAGTGGTGAAACCGATTATGCCATGATATCACTTGTAGATTATTTTAAGAACAAAGATATTCTAAAACTTCAAAGCGGTCCAACAATCACGGGAAAAACCAGGTCAAATTCAAATTTGCTTATTTCAAGCGGAGATGATCCAATCGAAAGAATGAAAATTTCAGTAACGAAAGAGACAGAGACTACGGCATTTTATTTGAGATTGGTTTTAGATAAGTTATTTCCTGAGTCTACCCTGGAAAGGAGCGAAAAGACCAGCGCTGAAGATCTTCTTAATGAAAATAAATATGCTCTGGTCATTGGCGACAAAGCAATGAATGTGTATAGAACGAACTACAAGATCATCCTTGATGTTACACATATGATGTCAAGACTTTACAGTTTTTATTCGGTTTATGCAGTCACTGCTTCTTTGAAGGAATGCGAAGATGATAAAAATTTGGAAAAACTGTGCAGAATACCTTCCTGGGAAATCAGGAGGGAAATTCAGGAAATAGCAAAACGAAGAGATGTTGCGGAGAATTTGCTGACAGAATACTATAATGTGATCTCTTATGATTTTAATCCATTTATTAAGAAAAATATAGATATAATGGAAAAAATTTATGAAGAAAATAGGGATAGAATTTTTTCAGGTGACAGGAAACTAAAAATGACGGAAAAATTTTGATTCGCCATTGATTGTTAGGTTGGTTGACAGTTTCTAACAAATACCTAACTACATTATAAATATTTAAATATGACTTTTTTCTAACTTCAACATGTATAGGGAAAAAATTAGCAGCGCAAGAGAAGGATTGACTTTTGATGACGTGTTAGTTGTGCCAAACCTTTCACCCATAGAGCCAAGAGAAACAAACCTTGAAACAAGATTCTCACGTAATATAAAACTTAATGTGCCTATTTCTTCATCTCCGATGGATACCGTTACAGAATGGGAAATGGCAATTTCAATGGCAAGAATTGGTGGAATTGGGATTATCCACAGAAACATGTCAAGAAATGAAGAGGCTGCCATGGTTAGAAATGTTAAGAGAGCAGAGTCCCTGATAATTAGAAATGTTTATACAATCGATAAAAAAACACCAATTTCTGTTGCAAGAAATATAATGGAAACGAGGAATATTGCAGGATTTCCTGTTATTGAAAATGAGAAACTTGTAGGAATTGTCACCAAGAGGGATTTTGAATTTTCTGGAACAAAGGACGGCACTATTTCTGAAATAATGACCAAGGATGTTGTATTTGCCGATGACAAAATATTACCCGAAGAGGCTAGAAAGATGCTTTATGAACATAGAATCGAAAAACTTCCTCTGGTGGATAAGAATATGAAAGTTGTCGGACTTGTAACATCCAAAGATATCACAACTAGGCAAAAGTTTCCAACTGCGACTAGGGATAAAGAGGGAAAATTGAGAGTTGGAGCGGCTGTTGGGCCATTTGACACAGACAGAGCATTGCTTCTGGAAAAGGAGGGGGCGGATTTACTTGTAATTGATACTGCTCATGCACACAATGACAATGTTTTGAATGCAATCAAGAAGTTAAAGAAAGAGATAAGTGTGGATATTGTCGTCGGAAACATTGCCACTTCAAAGGCTGCTGAAGATCTGATTTCATTTGATGTTGATGGATTAAAAGTAGGGATAGGTCCGGGATCCATTTGCACAACGCGTATTGTTGCAGGAATAGGAGTTCCCCAAATCACAGCAATAAGCGATGCTGCAGACATTGCAAAAGAACACAAGATACCAATAATTGCCGATGGTGGAATTAGATTCTCAGGAGATATTGTGAAAGCAATTTCAGCGGGAGCTGATTCGGTTATGTTGGGATCACTTCTTGCTGGCACAGACGAAAGCCCAGGTCAGGAGATGATAATCAACGGGAGAAAATATAAAGCATACAGAGGAATGGGTTCAATGGGAGCTCTGAGTAAGGGATCGGACAGGTATGGTAAGTTCTCAGGAAGTAAATTTGTCGCTGAGGGTGTTGAAGGCGCTGTACCTTACAGGGGTAAAGTTGAGGAGACGGTTTACCAGCTGTCCGGGGGTATCAGGGCAGGAATGGGATACTCTGGATGTATCAACATTAAAGAGTTAAAAGAAAAAACCTCATTCATAAGGATTACGACCAATGGCCTTGCAGAGAGCCACCCGCATGATATTAGGGTAGTATCAGAACCACCAAACTATCAGTTGTATCAGAACTGATTGAACCATATATTCTAAATTTTTTAAAATTATTATTTTTGGCGAATTTGAGTAAATAGATATTTAATTTTAATGTAATTAAGGTTGATGGTCATTAACTTGATCGGTCATAGGGGAGATGCTTCTAGGTATACAGAAAACACTATTGGCGCTTTCCTCAGCGCAAAAAAATGCAATCTTTACGGAATTGAACTGGACATCCAGATCACCAGAGACAGAAAGATTGTAGTGTATCATGACTCATCCGCTGAGCGGTTATTAAGGCTCAAAGGAACAATTAGCGACTATGATTACGGGGAGATTGAAAACATCACCATCGGAAAAAATGGTGAGAGGGTTCCTCTTTTGGAAAACGTTCTCGACATACAGGACAACGTAAAATTATTCATTGAACTCAAGACAAGGGATGAGGATGGATTTAGAATTAATGAAGGACTGGAGAAAGAGTTGAATCGTTTGCTCCAAAAAAGAGATATTAGTGAATTGATATTGATATCCTTCGATGTAGTCGCAATTAGGGAGATGAAGGAGATGAATATCAATTATAAGACTGGACTTGACATTGCGCCTGAAATGAAGATCATGCTGGACAGTATGCTCAAATCAAGAGTTCCATCCTTCATTAATTTTATACTGCCGGACTATAAGTTGCTGTTTGAGGAGAAGTATCTGAATTTCACAAAAACTTTTCAGAATGTGATTCCATGGTCAATAAAAAATATAAATGAAATAAAGAAACTACGAGAATTAGAAATTGATACATTCATCTGTGATAATCCATGCTCTATATCCAGAGATCTGGCAAAATCAAAAATTTTGTGAACTATCATTTTAGATTCTTATCAACGAAGCAGATCTTACGGGCCACTAAATATTAAGGAAAGTTAGTAATTTCGTATGGAATGGAAAGAAAAACCCTGAATACTAAGTTTGGAGAAATTTCCTATTTAATCAGGAATGGAGAAAAATATCTCATTCTTCTTCATGGTCTTGGTGGGAGAGGAAACAATTTTCTTACTCTTGCGTCAAAAATTGACAAAAGGTGCGGAATTATTTTACCCGATTTATTGGGTCATGGAAAATCCGCAAAACTAATGGATATAACAATTGAAATGCAATCGAATATGATCAAAGAAATGATCCATATTCTCCAGTTGAAAAATTATTTCATAGGAGGAAATTCTTACGGAGGTTGGGTTGCTCTCTTTCATGAAGTGAATTATGGTACTTCAGAAGGAATCATTTTGCTAGATAATGCAGGAACAAATCCCACTGTTGGAGACCAGGGTGAGGAGTCTGTGGAGAGATTTATGGACAGAATAAGGAGGGTAACTCCCAATAATAACATGAATGTGATTGAATCCATTGTAAGAAAAAACTCCGGAAATGGATATAAAATCAATGAAAAAGATCTTATGGACCTCAATATGCCTGCCATGATAATATGGGGGGAAGAAGACACTATGATCTCTAAATCATACGGAGAAAGAATGAGCGAACTGATCAAAAATTCCAAATTACACATCCTTACAGGAATTGGCCATACACCTCATGTCAAAGCGACCGAAAAAGTATCCGTATTAATTAATGATTTTCTTGATAGGAAATGAGTAAATTCCCGGATCCTCTGAGATTCTCTGTTCAAACTTGCCACTTACATCGTGCTTGAACAGCGTACTTTGAAAGTTATCCATGTTCCTGAACTCTTCCACTTCTATTCTTATAGCATCACTTTCTTCATAGGGGGATACAAATATAGAGTCGCCTTTAAAGGGACTGCCATTTGAATTTACGCTTACAACACTCATTCGATTTTCAAGAGATCTGGATTTAATATACTGATGCCACTCTTTATGAAAATCGTGGCGAATTAGAGATGGATTAAATATAACATTGGCACCATTGATTGCACTGATTTTTGCAAAGAATGGAAAATCTATATCGTAGCATATCGCTACTGCAAAAGAAAAACCATTTAGTTCGAATATCTTGATTACCCTACCTGGACTGATTCTTGATCTTTCTCTGCTAAACGGTACTAATTTATCCTGGTAACCCAGCAGCTTTCCCCTTTGGAAAACGTATGATCTATTGTATAATTGACCACTATCACTGACCAAAATTGAGCCTGCAATTAGAATAACATGTTTCGATACCTCAGACAATCTTTGAATAATTTCGGTTATCAATTTAACATCCACCACATCTTTAAAAATTCTTTCGGGAAGTATGACCACTCCTTCCCTGATCATATTCTCTTCAAGATTGTTCATAAAAATATCTGAATGATTGCTTTCTATCGGTTCTGATTGAAATCCTTGAAATTTGATGCTTTTCAATTTTATTCCACCGCTTCGATAATCTTTTTGGAAAGTTCAGACTTATTTATCTTACCGCTGAAGATAACTTTTCCGCTGTCAACAATAGTATATCTGTTGTTTCCTTCGTCAAAGGGGGAGTCCTCCAGGTAATTGATAACAGTGATGAAATTCGAATCCTCAGGGTTGTTATTCTCTTTATTTAACTTGAATTTTACAATCTTGGTATCACTTTGCTTTTCTTCTAAGATCTTGCATATTTTTTCAATAAGTTTTTCCCTTGGTTTTAACCGAATGGTTATTTCGTTTGTGGATGATAGTTTTTCGGAAGAAAAATTGGTTGTAAAATCAGAAAGGGCTGCGGGAATAGTTATCACATCGTATTTATTTTTGACAGTTGCTTCCAAAGCCAGTTTATAGAACTCGTCCGTTTCTTCGCACTCTCTCCATTCCACGTAAGATGGAATCCGATACTTGCTATTTCCAATATACACAATAGAATCGTACCCCTTTCTATATGCTTCCCTGGAAATAGCGATGCCTGTTTTTCCAGAGCTTCTGTTCATAATTCTTCTTGCAGGATCCAATGGGATCGTACTGTGTCCAGATATTATTAAAATGGATTTTTTGTTGCTCCCCTTTCTCGCAATGCTATCAATTATTTCTTCAGACCACATTATTTTGGCTTTTCCATCTTCTATTCTTGGAGTCACTATTTTGACGCCCAGATTTTTCAATTTATCTAGATTTCTTTCGAGAATTGGATTCTCATACATTTCCAAGTGCATGGCTGGAACTATTGTGATGTCGATGCCCATCCCTAGGGCGTTTGCGAACAAAGTTTCACCTGCGCTGGATGCTATACCATTTGCCATTGCCCCGATCATGTTGAATGTTGCAGGACAAACCAAAACTGAGGTTTTTTCCTTCCCCCTTGCCAAAAGCGAAATATGCTCCATCTCTCCCGTTAATTCTGTGATAACCTTTGATTGCGAAGCCCATTCGAGAGTCTGTTCGCCAATCATTTTTGAAGCACTTTGAGAAAGGATTACCTTGACCTCGGCTCCTTCTTTTACCATGTCCCTGATTATGTCAGGAGTTCTATAGCAAGAGATTGAACCGCCAATCACCATAACAACTGTTTTTCCATTTAAAATCCCCTTATTCTCCATATTCACTTCACCACTGACCAGATTCCATTTGCGGATACGACCTTGACATTATTTTCATCCCATATCCCTATATCCATGAAGATGTGCCTTTTTCCCGCCCTTTCTGCAGTAGATTCAAAGGATGCCATGCTGCCCGTAAGAGTGTTAAGGTAGTTTACATTCATTGAAATTGTGAAACCATTCATTACCTCTTCGAAAGTAAAGATGCAAAGAGAACCAGCTATATCTACCAATCCTGCTAAAAAACCTCCGTGAATAACATTCCCCTGCCGTTTCATGAATTCTGTTAATTGAATTTCTCCTTTTAAGTTGCCTCTATTTACGTTTATGAACTTGATATTAAATTGCCTGTTGAATGGATCTGATTTTGCGAGTAATTCAACACGATTCTTTAATTCCATTCATACTCAATGCATTGTTATATTTAAAGGAAATCAGACCGAAATTCATATCGCTTTAATGGCTCTCTTTTTGAAAAACAATATTAATGCAGTAGTCATATTATGTTATGGAGACGACCTATCCAAGACTGGAAAAGGTTTCGGAAATGTTAAAACTATTTGGACTGTCTACATATGAAGCGAATGCCTTTGCATCACTGGTTTATCTTGGCGTAGCTAATGCTGATCAAATTGCAGACACTGGAAAAATCCCAAGAACCTCATCTTATAAGGTGATGGAATCATTAGTTGAAAAGGGTTTTGTGAAGTATACAGAAGGAAGACCGAAAATGTACAAACCCGAAAATCTGGAACAAATAAGAAAGATGATAGAAACAAGGGTACAGGATCTATTTACTGAAATGAGGGATATAGAGGAAAATGTTCCATCAAAAGGAGATCCTCAGATGATTTACACAATATATGGAAGACATAGAGTTATGTCAAAAATAGCTGAATTAATCAACATTGCCGAAAAGGAATTGTTTATCTGTACTCCAATGGTAAAAGAGATAAGAACGGAAATGAAAAAGAACCTGGATAATGCTGCGAAAAGAGGTGTGAATGTATTCTTTGTCACTCCACCGCACAGCAGGGTTCCTGAAAGTGCAAAGGCTTTTTCAAAAAATGGGCTAATAGCGACAGATGTTGTAGCCGATAGGCAGAGGGCATTGCTAGCGGGAGCTGATCTCAGCGCATGCGGTTATACAGACAATCCTGCGCTTGCACTGCACGTTTTCCAGTTTATACAAATGATTATAGACAACAGTGAATTTATGATGAAAGATGGTATGGTATGAAGATCACAGATTCAAATAATATAGGCGGACATCTTTCAACTTCAAGTGGGATCGAGAATACACCGATTAGGGCAGCGAGTTTTCATTTCAAGAGTTTTCAGGTGTTTACCAAAAATCAAATGCAGTGGAAGGCAAAACCCCTGGAAGGGGAAGCGATCGAAAAATTCAGATCCTCTAAGAGTGAAAATGGAAATCCGGTGGTTATGGTCCATGCCTCTTATCTGCTCAACACAGCCTCCAGCGATGAGGTACTGAGGCAAAAAGTAAGGGAAGGTCTTAAATTGGAAATAGAGCGATCAGACCAGTACGGGATGGAACTTTTAACATTCCATCCGGGTTCTTTCAAAGACGCCACGCTTCCCATAGGGATAAAAAATGTTTCAAATATGCTAAACGATGTTTTGAGCAAGGATCAGCAGGTTACGGTTTTATTGGAAAACAGCGCAGGCCAAGGTAACAGTGTCGGTAAGACCTTCAATGAACTTGCCTCTATTATGGATATGGTAAACCTTAAGGAAAAAATTGGTTTTACACTTGATACCTGCCATTTATGGGCTTCAGGTTATAATTTTACCGATGAGTCCGGTTACGGAAAAATGAAAGACGAAATTAAAGAAAATATTGGAATCGATAAGGTGCTAGGTTTTCACTTGAACGACAGCAAAAAAGGTTTAAATGAACATACTGACAGACATGAGCAAATTGGAAAGGGGACGATAGGTGTCACGGGATTCAAATTTCTTTTGCAGGACCCGACTTTCAAAAAAGTTCCAATGATACTGGAGACCCCCCTGGGAGAAGATGGATACGAAGAGGATATCAGATCTCTTAATCAGTTAACGCAATAGGGAAAATGTGAAAATAAATACTTTCATACCTACAATTTATAGGGAAGGACTGGGAAGGGTAACATCTCCTCCCTTCGACATGCTTTCAAAGGATCAAGAGAGGGAACTTTCGGAGAACCCTTATAACATCATAAACCTTAAACAATGCAAAATTCCTGATGAAGGAAGACAACTTTTTGGAAAATGGCTATCTGAGGGTGCACTAACCAAATACGAGAAAGGATCTTTCGTGTTAATGAAACAGACTTTCAGGATTGATAATTCAACTCTTTCCAGATATGGTGTGATATGCCTTCTAAACATGGGAGAGGCTGAAAATTGCCTTATCCCACACGAACGAACAATTCCCTCCCTAGTTATTGAGAGGAGCAGACTCATAGAGAGAATGGAGTATCAAACAGAGCCTGTTTTTGTGGTAAACGATAACGAGGAACTGATCCATACCTTGAAAGAGATAATGGAAACCAGGAAATGCGACAGACATTATGAGGAACCTCCTGGAGTGATGAATAGTATTTGCATTATCTCTGATTCTGAAGAAATTGATAGGATTAAGGATTCTTTGGAAGGAAGTATAGGCATAATTGCGGATGGACACCATAGAACAAAGGCAATGCTGGAGTTATCAGACAAGTACGAGAAAAAAGTAGAATTCTTTAACAATCTTTTTGCTTACATCACTTCCATAAACTCAGAGGGAGTTTTGATTTCTCAAGTTCACCGGGTAGCCCAGTATTCAAAAGATTTCTTCAGCAAAATTGAGGAAAGATTCACTCTGGAAGAAACAAATGATGATGCTGATCCCGATCATGCAGTTCTGCATTTAAGGGCCAAAAAATTCAAGATGATTCAAAAAAACGAGATGTCTTACTTTGAATATCTGAAAGCTATTGACTCCTCTATCGGAAAAAATGGTGGAAAATCTGGAATATTTTATACCTATGAAAGGGAGGTAGCCCTTGATAAGGTTATTCAAAACCAAGATGATATTGCAGTGATAATGCCTGAATGGAAGAAAACACAATTCATGCAAGTTGTTAAGGATGGTAAAGTACTGCCTCCAAAATCAACATATTTTTACCCTAAAATTCCATCAGGAATTGCGTTCTATGGTCTTGACGAACAGGAATGCCACTGTGGCTTAGTTGGTAGAGCAGCTGATTCGTAATCAGCAGGTCGGGGGTTCAAATCCCTCCAGTGGCTTGGTTAGTAATGGCAAAAGAGACCATACAATTGCGGTTTGATGGCCACACATACAGGTTCTTAGATAAACTGCCCCAAGCAGGTCTTTTCAGGACGAAAATTGAAACGCCAATGGAGATATAGAATAACATCGCTGCATTGGCGATGGAACTTTCGGTCAAAGTGCCAGTGCACACTCTTGATTTATTGCATATTTCCTATGCTTATACGATATCCAGGTCGACGAGTTCAAAGATGGATTTTATTACTAGGGATGGAGACTTCAAAGTCTACGATAAAGAAATAAAAGATACCACAAAGATCAAAATAACGTACCTTCAATGATGTGTCCAGTATATTGTCAATTTTTCATAATCAGCGATTCAAATGTTAAAATCCAAATAAATTAATCTAAAAATGCTTTGATTTGTTTTAGATTTGTTTCCAGCCACTCCTTATCCTCCTTTTCCTTTAAGAGAGAGCACTGGTCTAATGCTAGTTTCAAATATTTAGATGAGACCTCTTTATTCCCTGAAACCAAATAGGCCCTTGATAGAGACTCATATGCAAAACCTAAATCAAAACTACCTAAATTGCTTGTCTCCGTTATCTTGAGACACCTTTCGCCATGATATATCGCGGACTCCGGCATCTTAAGTGTCGAGTAAACTCTGGAAATGATCCAGTTTCCTGTTGCTTCTTGTTTTTTTCCACCAACAACCTTCCAGTGATACAGAGAGGCATGGCTCATACTGATCATCAAGTCGTCCTCATCTGAATTTCGTCCTTTTTCTAAAAGGTCCCAAGTTTTATTGAAGAGGCTGGCAGCTATCTTTCTATGGTCAATTTCCTGCGCTTTTTCTGTTTCCGAACTCACGACATTATGATTCCTGTCCCATTAAAATAGTTTCATTATTAAGTTTATTATATAGTAATCTGGATTTAACTAACCTAATTCGTTATGTTCACTTAAAATAATAAGAGTCAAGATTATTACTGTCACATGGAAGAAATAAGTGACCTTAATTTCAAGAATGTTATACAAGGAGCAAGAAGAATTTATGTACAGGGTTCCGCCTCAACTCCGTTATTTCTGTTAGATATGCTTAAAGAATCACTTTCGAATGAAATGGATCTTTCCCTTTATCATATTGAACTTGGAGGTGGAGTTTTTCTATTCGATCCATCTGTCCCATTGCCAAAGGGTCTAATCGATTACTCTCTTTTCGTGGGAAAGAACGCCAGAAAAGCCGTTGAGATTGGGAGAACTCAATACATTCCAATGTTTTTATCAGAGATACCATGGTTCCTCAGAAACCACGTCAAGCCTGATGTCTCATTGATTAACACAACAACACCAGACAGAAGAGGATTTGTCAGCCTTGGACCAACAGTTGAAGCAACAAAGGTAGCAGTTGAACTAAGCAAAATCGTGGTGGCCCAGTTTAACGACCTTATACCGAAAACATTCGGAGACTCGATAATTTCAACAAACATGGTTGATTATTATTTAAAATGCAGTCAGAAACCGGTAGAGAGCAAGAGAGAGGAGAGGGATTCTGCAGATGAGAAAATCGGAATGAACGTAGCTAAACTTATTCCGAATGAAGCTACAATTCAATCTGGAATAGGAAGAATTCCAGATGCAGCCATGGTGGCTCTCAAAGACAGAAAGCATCTCGAGATTCACACTGAACTCTTTTCCGATGGTATGATGGATTTGGTTCTTTCCGGTGCTGTTGACAATTGCTATAAAAATACAGATAGATATCAAGTTGTAGCAACATTCAGTAAGGGAGAACAGAAATTGTACGACTTTCTTGATGAAAATCCTTTGATTCAAATGAAAAGTGTGGAATACACAAACGATACATCCATTATAAGGAAAAACTCGCTTACTCATTCCATTAATTCTGCGGTTGAAGTTGATGTGACAGGACAGATTTCAGCAGAATCGGTTGGACCGAGAATTATTTCAGGTGTAGGAGGGCAGATGGATTTTGTAAGGGGGGCATCCCTCTCTCTAGGCGGTAAGTCAATTATTGCCATAAGATCTAAGACCAATTCTGGTGAAAGTAAGATTGTGCCAACCCTCAAAGTAGGATCTGGCGTAACTACAACAAGAAATCATGTCCAATTTGTTGTTACAGAGCATGGAGTTGCAGATTTGAGAGGGAAAAGCATAAAGGAACGTGTAGAAGAAATGGTTACAATCGCAGATCCAAAATTCATGAATCAAATTTATGAGGAATCTAAAAAGATTTACAAACTGTGACTTGATGGATAAATCCTTTGTTTAACCATTTAAATAGTGCTTTTCTTGAGTTCAATAAGCGATAATTCAAAAAAGAAGCATCAAATTGTTTCCTTACCATTGGAGATACTGTAAAATGCACCTATTTTTTCAGATTTCCTCCCTAACATATATGTGACCAATATGATTAAAAATATTAAAAATGATATTATTGCTGGGCCTACCAGTTTATCATAGAGATCAGAGATGCAATTATCGATGCCAAATAGCACTATGAATAAAATGGCTCTAATATCAGTACTTCCTCTGCCAATTTTGAAGAAATAGAAAATAGTGGAAATAATTGTTGCAGTGACAAACCATCCAACAAAGTTAGTCCATGGGTCTCCAAAGTACTGTGTTGACGAGGTCCAAACCCAAAGTCTGCCAGAGAATCTTGGATCAAATGAAAGGTCCAGTGATACTAATAGAAACGGCATTGCAATGTTTTTCCCTGCTTCATAAGCATAGAAACTCAACGAGGCCCACAATAATGGGATAAATATTGGCATTGGGCCTATGAGCGGTCCCAGCCCGACTGTGTAATAATAATTTCCAAATGGTATCCCTGTTCGGAGACTTAAAAGCTCAAGCAATGATCCTACTACTCCCGCAATAATGAAGAATTTGCCAGATTGTTTTACTCCCATTAATAGAGCTGTACTGATTGCATAACTGACCAGCAATAGCAAAGATACATTAAGCGTTGAAAAGGCTGAAAGATTCTTTAAAAATGGAATTTGGCCAACAAATAGATATGCAATATAGGCGAAGGACACCGTCCATGCGATTTTAGTTTTATCCAATATACGGAAAATATGGTAAGAATAAAAAAGTTTTCTGACTACGCGAGTTAGAAAATTGCCTTTCCTATCATTCGCACGGAATTCTCATATTTACGATTTATCAATCAGATTATGTCAAAATTGAGGAAATAGTGTTCGAGTCTTCAAAAAACCTATCGAAACGTGTTTAAGGGCAACCTATGGTTCTAAACTTCTTGTGGACCAAAGCAAAGTCAATTCAGATGAGAGCGAACAGATTCACGATGAAAATTTCTATACATACTAAATAAAGCAGATTTATCAAAAACATCGAAGAACAGGCTTTCAGAAGATACACCGTGATTGAGTGCCTGCAGTTATTTTTTATTCTGAGAAATTTGCCAGAATAGAATTACGCTGAATATTAAAATTGAAAAATTTAGGGAAATCACCCATGAATTATGGTAATATTTATACCATGAAAGAAATCCTTTGAAAAGTGCCCCCCTATGGTGGAGTCGGAATTATCTCCAGTTAGCCAAAGTCCCAGATGGAGACTCTGGTATCTGTCCTACATATTTTCCAATGTGTCAGGAGGTGTATTAACTCCGATGATACCACTATTTATCTCATTTTATTTTCACAGAGGAGTCGTGTTCGTGGGGATAGCATCCTCACTTTCATCCCTGTCATCAGTACTTGCCCTTATCCTTTGGGGAAATATTTCTGATAATGTGATGAAGAGAAAAATATTCGTTCTTATTGGATTTTTTGGGTCATTCATTTCTCTACTCTTTATAATCTTCACAAACACGATTTATTCCTATATTGGGATTCTTGTCCTCTTCCAGTTTTTCTCAATGGCATCCGTGCCGGTTTCGACTCTACTGGTAATTGAAAATGAACATGAAAGTCAATGGGCCAAAACGGTATCTGTGTTCAGTGCAATATCGACAATTGGAACCGTAGGAGGATTAACGCTAGGACTAATTATAGTCTTAAATGACTCCTCTTCTGTTTCAACTTTAAAGGACATCTATCTTATGGGATCGCTCATATATCTCGTAGCATTTTTCCTGGCTTTCTTCCTGTTAAGAGAATCAAAGGTTAAGGTAAAAAGATCGTCCCTGTCTGGTCTCTTTTCAATCAGGACATTTGAAAGAACAAGATATGCTCCTTCCTACGTTATTCACGTAATAAAGCTATTTGGAAGGAAAAAAGGGGTAAAGATTGGACGAGATTTATGGTTGTACCTATTGCTAAGCGGTTTCTTAATGGTGGGTTTTCAAACATATTTTACACCATATCCTGTTTTTTTGATAGAAAATTACCATGCCTCAGAGGGAGTGGTTTATACTATGTACTTGCTGAACAGTGCATTTTCGGTTGTTTCCTTTAACATGGCAAGTGGGTATATTCGAAGACTTAGCCTGGAAAAAGCCATATACATACCCCTGATAATTAGAATGGTTGTCTTTTCGCTGACCAGTATTATTCCTTTTCTGGGATTGGTATCATTTGGATTTATGATAATTGTTGTTCTGGTTTATGGTGCAATGGGCTTCGTCTGGAGTTTTATTGGAATAACGCAGATTACAAAGGTGACTAAATTAGCAGATAAGAACACAAGAGGAAGAGCTATTGGCTATTATAATTCAATTCTCGGCTCAGGGCAGATACTTGGCGCATTTATCTCAGGATTTATTGTGACAAGCTTCGGTTACACTGGAGATTTTCTGATTGCCTCACTTATGGTAGGAATAGGATTTGTAGGCAGTTTTGTATTAAATAAAAGTAAAATTAATTTAAATCGTGAACCCAACTCTTCAAAAACAGAAAAAATTTCAGAATAGAATATGGAAATTTTCTGCCTCCCAGTTACTTGAGATTTTCCAATAAAACGTAAATTCAAGCTTATCACCTTCTTTCATTTCCTTCGTATCTACCTCCACGTAGTGCACTTCTTGAAGGACTTTCTGACTGTTCGTGTCTTCATATGTCATCCAGTTGTTTTTAGTGAACCTCAGGAAAAAATCTGTCCTGGCAACAATTATTATTGCCTCCTTTCCATGCGACCTTTTAGTTTTATTCCTGAAAGACCACAGGTCCTTTCCTGAATTCAATTTTTTATTGACATATCTTTCTAATATGTTCTGATCCTGATCATATGGCCTTCCGTTCTCTAGCCCCCAGCAGGTCTTCAGATACTCAGCATGTGCCCATACGAGTGGCATAGCAGAACCTGATGGTTTACCCTTGAACAATCCTCTTTCCGCGATGTCTTCTGAATCCCAAACTTGTTCAGGTATCATACCTCCCAAGTTCGCAAAGTTTTCCATTGATTTTAGAAGATATTCTGCTTTCTGAAGATTTCCCGCTGAAATTTCATAATTGGCTCTTTCACCTGTAAGCAGTGGCCAGCCTCTTCCATGCCCCGTTCCGTCAAATGGAGAACCTTCATTATGCTCACCGTAACCATCATTGGTGTATCTGTGCCAGACTGGGCCGTTTGGAGTTTCAACCAGTAATTCTCCATCAATGATTTTAATGGTGTTCAAAATATTTTGATCATTTGGACTCTTCAAACCGAACCTGACCATTGATAACGATCCTGTGCTCACGACTTCCTGTACATTCATCATGTTAGCGGACCACGGTCTGTTCTTAATCGGAATGAATCCATCTTCATCCTGATCTGATTGAGATATCCTTACATAATGACCCTGTACTGCATATTTCCTGGAAAGTTCTGTGTTTGTTCTGTATAACCATTTGTCCAGATTAGTCAGGTAGATATCTGCCAATTCCTGAGAGAAATCAGAAATCATTTTCAAACCGAGATTATCTGCCATTTCTGAAGCTTTATTGAGTGCTGTAATTTCCACAGTGATTGTAAAGGCAGAATAGCCGCCATCCTCTTCCCATCTGTCCTGATCTGTTACAGGTCCATTGGCGAGAATGAAATTGACAGCTCTCAAGAGCATTTCCTTAAAATCTACCAAATCTATGTGACCTCTTTTCCATAGGTCGTGAAGAAGAATCAGGGGAAAAGCAGTTTCATCCATTTGCAAGCCTTTCCAGTAGGGAGTCCCGTTTAACCACATATTTTGTGGCCAGTGTCCATCTTCTTCCTGAGTTGATTGCAAAAACCTAAGTGCCTCTACCGCCCCTTTAATGTCCCCCATAAGAATCAACCCCTGAGCAGCCTCTACCATGTCTCTTGCCCATATTAGATGGTATCCGCCAAGATCGTCATCACCTTTGCTGAACCCCCAGGGTATGGAAAGACTGGCAATCAATCCTCCTGCCAGTGGCTCCTTTGAAATATGGCTACGAAGTACGAGCAGACTTAGGTCCTCGAGAGATCTTTTTTTCGTTTTGTTGCTAAGAAGTTTATTTTTCGAAACGGTTATTCTATATGCGTTCCATTTCTGGTTATAATTCTTTAATGCATTTTCCCATCCAAGATTTTTTGATCTTATGGTTTTCAGGGCAGCCTCTTCTGGACTGCTTCCAAATGCTATGAAAATATCAAAGCTACCATTATTTTCTGGTGTTACTTTTCCAGTGATGGCGGTATTCCCGTTTTTTGCGCTCTCAAAGTGTGTGGTGAGCTTAAAATTGTGCTTTAAATCCTGCCAGCCGTCAGAATACCCTGAATAGCCACAGCTCATTTCACCTTGACATTGATCGGAATAAAGGGCAAGATATGTGCCGTCCTTTGATGCAAATTGAAACTTTTTTCCTTTATATTCCCCTATCCAAGAGGTATTTTGAGATCCTCCATTATTGATATGGGGTGAAATTAGTGTGTATAAGTCGAGATTCATATTGCTCTTATTCCTAAATATCACGTGCTGAACAAGAACATCGTTCTCACCATCCACAAAAATTGTCTTTTCAATTTTAAAAGATCCATCCTTTTCTTCATTGTGAATGATATAACTTGGAATTCCCGATCTGATGGTTTCGATATTATGAATTGTGTCTCTTTTCTCTTCAAAAAATTTTTGGTTTCCCACAATCAGAAGTTCCTGATCCCTGATTTGGGCTGTGTCCAATCCGGGGTAATAAACCTCGTTTAAGATGCCATGTGAAATAGTAAAATGAATTTTGGAACTTCTTTCCATTGCCGTTCCAACTCCTTCCTTTGCGCTCGAAGTCCATCTTGGAGGTATTCCTGGAAAACCTGATGGTTCCTCTTCAACCATGGCAAGAAATCTAGGGCTGCTTTATAATATTGACCAAAGAAAACTGGTTTTTTATACACATTTTAAAAATTATATAAAATTGTCAATCCCTGCTCCGTACAAGATCGTGATTACCCTTTTCTGGGTCTCTCGGAGCTCATCATTGCTGTTTGCAGTAATACAGACGTGACCCATTTTCCTCTTCCTCTTAACGGGAGATTTTCCATAGTCATACACCCTAGTATTTCCTAGAGAGAGTATTTCAGTCAGTTGTTCTTCGCTTAAATTAATTCCAATTATGTTCACAATACCAGATGGTCTATAGGTCTCCGGTTTGAACATGGGCAAATTCGCGACTGCCCTGATGTGGAATTCAAACTGTGAAATCGAGCTTCCCATCAAAGTGTGGTGCCCGGTATTGTGTACCCTTGGAGCGTATTCATTTATTATTGGCCCATCCTCTGTGATAAAGAATTCTATTCCCATGACCCCAATATACTCCAAAGCATTCAGTAAGTCTCTTGATATTTCCTTTATTCTTTCAGTTACCTTTTTATCGTCAAGCGGTGCTATATTACTGATTAGAATTCCCTTCCTGTTGTAGTTAAAGGAAGGCTCAAAAAAATAAATTTTATGTTGAATATCCCTTGCGCATATTATGGACGCTTCATATTGAAACTGAATGAATTTTTCAACAACGAAGATTTCGTCCGAAGACTCTGGGAATTCTTTTAAGTCATTCCAGTAATACTGCCCCTTTCCATCGTATCCACCTGTGGATGTTTTTATAACAAATTTTTCCCATTTTCTTGAATTCAATAATGCCTCTTTTCCACCGTTCGCGATAATAAAATCGCCTACTGGAAAATTATTGCCCCTTAGAAATTCCTTCTCTTTATGCCTTTCCATCTTCAGTGCAACTGACTTGTATGAGGGTCTCAGCTTGCCCCTGCTTTCTGCGTAGTTTATCAGTTTTGGATTGATATGTTCGAACTCAAAAGTTACTACATCACTTTCATTTACGAATTCTTTATAATTTTCTGGGCCAAATACCTTGTCCGCCAGTTTAGCTGCAGGATCGTTCGGGCTTTCGCAATACACATTGAACTTTAATGGCAGTCCTCTTGATTCCAGAATCATCATTTGTCCAAGTTGTCCCGCCCCTGCTATTCCAATTGTCTTATGGTAATCTTGTGTTTTCAACCATTTCCCTCTCTGCTTCCATGTAATTTCTCATCTTGAATGCCAACTCTGGATATTTGAGTGATAGTATCCTGATTGCCAGTAATCCGGCATTTTTTGCATTATTTATGGCAACAGTTGCAACGGGTATGCCCGAAGGCATTTGAACTATTGAAAGCAGAGAATCAATGCCCTTCAGGGCTTTTGTCATCACAGGCACTCCTATAACGGGTAAATTTGTTATTGCAGCAACCATTCCGGGAAGGTGCGCAGAACCCCCTGCTCCTGCGATTATTACTTCGATTCCGCGTGCACTTGCCTTATCTGCAAAATCATACATAAGTTTAGGTGTCCTATGTGCTGAAACGACTTTGCTTTCGCAGTCCACCTGAAAAAATTTTACCGTTTCAATAGCTTCTTTCATTACCTCATAATCCGACTGACTTCCCATTATTACTGAAACCTTAGGCATTAATTTCACCACTTATCTCTTTATATCTTTATCGGTTATACACTTTAAATTTTTTCTATTTAAAAGTGGAGTTTTACTTAGGTGATAAATAAAATGAATTGAGGTCTTTAACTTTGCAATAAAACTGCGTCCATAGCATTAAGTGATGCATTAAGCTATTTTCCCAATTATTCTCTTTCCCAGATTTTTCTGGTGTTTAAATGATTGACCTTACCAATCTAATTTCGTTTCTTTATTGCATAGATTAATTCATCAAATTTTTCTTTGAATTTTGGAACTATGGAAACGTTTCATTCTGAAGTTAGATTTAATTCACCTGCACGACTAACCATATTTTTAAACTAAAATGAAATCTACTCACATGACTAACATCCTTATTACAGGCTCATCTGGTCAAATAGGATCTGAACTAATCGATTATCTTCTTGCAAGCTATGATGGTCAAATCATTGCTACAGATATTAAGAAAGTGGAAAATTTTAAGGCCGATGGAAGGGTTAAATTCGAAACTTTGGATATTAGGGACTGGACTAAGCTTTACGGACTTATTGACCAATACCAGATAAGTGAAATCTACCATCTTGCTTCAATCCTTTCTGCAAGTGGTGAGAAGGACCCTTTTCTGGCCTACAACGTGAATCTCACGGGAACGGTCAATGTGTTAAATGCTTCAGTTGCCAAGAAAATTGATAAGTTATTCATTCCATCCAGTATAGCCGTATACGGTCCAGAGGCAGAAAAAAACAACGCAGGAACTCGTCATAGTTCCATACCAACTACCATGTATGGAATCACCAAGTTGAGCGCTGAGATGCTTTGCCAGTACTACAATAGAAAATATGATCTGGATGTGAGAAGCATACGCTTTCCGGGTGTAATAAGTTCAAAAGTTTCTCCAACGGCAGGGACCACTGACTTTTCTGTTGAAATGATAAAAAGCGCTGTTGGAGGGAAAAACTACACCTGCTACCTTAAAAAGGAAACCAGTTTGCCGATGGTTTATATGGAGGATGCAATGCGTTCAACACTCCGATTAATGGCCACTCCGCGGGACTCAATCAAAATTCGTACCTCGTACAATATAATGGGGTATTCCATGACTTGCGAGGAATTAGAGGATGAGATCAGAAAGACATATCCTGAGTTTAAGGTAAACTATGTTCCAGATTACAGACAGAAAATAGCAGACACATGGCCCCAATCTGTAGATGTGTCAGATGCTAAACGAGATTGGAACTTCAGCGCCAACTTTAACCTGGAAAAAACAGTGAATGAAATGATCCACAACCTAAAGCTGGACATGAATTGATTTCACTGTGGTTGGTTTAGGTCCACTTCAACTACACATTTATTGCTTCCTTCTGAGAATTTTTCAACTAACGTGAACCTATTTTCTACGGATTTTTGAATAAGATCTTTTCCAAGAACATCGCATATCACATTTCTGTTATTTTTTGCAATTTCATAAAAAATACAGTTATGCCTTATGATCCTTACAGTTTCACCATCTACTTCCATTTTAGCGTAATATCCCAGATTGTTAAGTGCGTCCACAAAGCTCCTGAGCTTGGCAATCTTTTCTTCTCTGTTCTTAGAAACACCTGTAGAGTCTATCAAACCTGCCTTTTCCATTAGCCTGTCAGCCACTCTTCCTAGAATCAGATTTAATTTCATTTCACCGTATTCTTTCTTTACCTCATCAAGGAAAGTCACCATTAGTTCTGGATATTTTTTTGGAAATAACTGCATTCCATAATTAGTAATTTCATAACATTTTGAGGGCCTGCCTGTAGGTTCCCTTTTGAAAAATGATTTAACGTATCCCTTTTTTTCAAGAAAGTCCATGTGCTCCTTAACTGCTGTCTTATTTATTCCAAGTTCATTTGAAAGAGAAGTAACACTCCTTTCCCCGCTTTCCAGCATTGAGAGTATACTAGATTTTACACTTCCCAGTAATGGACTAACAGCCAGTTCACTTTCCATGTTATGATATCTAAAGTTCATATATTAAGTTTATTCATTATAGACATAAGAAAGTGTTTAAATAACTTAAAGTCATTCTGGAACTATGGTACAACTCAAGATTGAGAATCTTTCAGCAAGCGTGGAAGGAAAAAAGATCCTCAATGGTGTAAATTTGACAATAAATGGTGGAGAAATTCACGCCCTTATGGGTCCAAATGGAGCTGGAAAGAGCACTCTCGGAAATGTGCTGATCGGTCATCCTAACTATGAAATTAATGGAGGTAGAATTCTTCTGGATGGGAAGGATTTAACGACAGAAACCCCAGAAATCAGAGCAAGATCTGGACTTTTCCTTGCCTTCCAAAGCCCGATTGCTATCCCAGGTGTCAAAATTTCATCCTTTTTGAGAACAGCCTACAAACAGTTGCACCCAGAAGATAAAAAGAGCATAACGGAGTTCTTTAATGAAGTTAAGGAACACCTCAGACTCGTGGGACTGAACGAATCATTCATGTCAAGGTCTGTGAATGACGGATTTTCCGGTGGAGAAAGAAAGAGATTTGAGATTCTGCAAATGGCCGTTCTGAAGCCTAAAGTGATCGTATTGGATGAAATTGATTCTGGTCTAGATGTTGACGCACTGAGATTTGTAGCAGAGGAAATAATAAAATATCACAACAGCGAAGTTGCTTTTCTTATTGTAACGCATTATCAAAGAATTCTCAAAAATATTGACCCTGATTTCGTTCATGTATTGGTAAATGGTAAAATCGCTAAAGATGGGGATAAGAGCCTTGCCCTTAAGATAGAAGAAGAAGGCTATGATTGGATAAGAGCGTGATGTTATGGAACCACAAATTACAAAAGAAGAGGAAATAGAAAGACTGGTAGAGAGTTTGAAAGATTCAAAGACTTCCGATTGGGAATTCAGGGATTCGTTTAGCCCTATTTATTCCACGGGTAAAGGGTTGAATAAGGCGGTGGTTGAAGAAATTTCAGAGATTAAGAAAGAACCAGACTGGATGAGGAGAATGAGATTAAAAGCCTTGGAAATTTTTCAGTCAAAACCTATGCCTACTTGGGGTCCAGACCTGTCTGGAATAGACTGGGAAAACACAACTTACTACAATAAACCAGACGACAGAAAATCAAGAAACTGGGATGATGTTCCAGATCAGATAAAGGACACTTTCCAGAAACTCGGCATTCCTGAAATGGAACAGAAGTATCTGGCAGGATCGGTCGCTCAATATGAAAGCGAAGGTGTTTACCATTCGCTGAAAAAGGTTTGGGAAGATAAGGGAGTTGTTTTCATGGATCTTGACTCTGCAGTTAAGAATCATCCAGATCTCGTAAAGGACTACTTCTGTAAGGCTGTGCCGTTCACTGATAATAAATTTGCTGCTTTGAATGGAGCGGTATGGAGCGGTGGATCGTTCCTTTATGTTCCAAAAGGGGTGCATATTGATATGCCATTGCAAACATATTTCAGGATGAATAACGAGAGCACCGGTCAATTTGAGCATACAATAGTGGTAGGGGATGAGGGATCAAAGGTTCATTATATTGAAGGATGCACTGCCCCAAGATGGGATAAGGATTCACTTCACAGCGCAATAGTGGAAATTTATGCACACAAGGACTCAGATGTAAGATATACGAGCGTTCAAAACTGGTCAAAAAGTGTTTACAATATGCCAACAAAGAGGGCGTGGGTTGATGAAAGGGCTAAAATGGAATGGGTTGGAGGTTCGCTAGGATCTAAAATAACCATGATTTATCCATCATCATACCTTCGTGGGCCATATGCATCCACTTCTAATCTTAACATTTCACTAGCCGGACCTGGCACTATAAAGGATACTGGCGCAAAGGCGCTTCATCTTGCTCCTCACACTACATCAAAGATTATTGCAAAGAGTATAAGCATTGAAGATGGAAAGGCAATTTACAGGGGATTACTAAGGATGAACAAAGGAGCCATAGAGTCAAGGAGTCGCGTTCAGTGCGACGCCCTATTGATAAACGATGATTCGCAATCCTTAACGTTTCCACACGATGAAATATACGAACCTACTGCAACATTTTCCCACGAGGCAAGCGTCGGCAAAATAGGAACTGAAGAACTCACATATTTGAGATCTAGAGGACTTTCTGAAGATGAAGCAAGCTCAATGATTGTCTTGGGATTTCTTGACGACGTGATGAAGGAAATACCTATGGAATTTGCGATAGAAATGAATAGACTGGTTAAGCTTGAAATGAACAGGCTTGGCGCGGTAGGATGATCCATGATGGAGCAATTCTCAGATCAACTCAAGACTAGATTGAAAGACCCTGCCTATGATTACAGGCAGGACTGTTTCCTGGAATATCTCAAAATGCCAAAAAGAACGCATAAAGAGAGTCCAATGACCAAGGACTACGTGGACATGCCCGAGAGGGACTTGGAAACAATGGCAACTACCCTCACAAATGTTCAGTCAGATATTAGACTTGACTCTGAGAGTGATGTGCTTGTCCTGGATGGGCATATATTGAATAAGAGGAGAATTGAAGGGGTAACTATAGGAGAAATGCAAGAGACCATTGATCAGATACCTGAGTATGTGTGGAAGGAGAAGGGAAAAGACAGAGAGGAGTTTCTCATAAATGCCTCATGGAGTTCAGGTTACTTCATTAATGTTGAAAGTAACGTGAACGCAACTGTAAGTATTGATTTTAGGAATTCAATGCACTCTGGTTCAGAAAAAAATGTAATCATAATCGGTAAATATTCAAATGTGAAGATAGTTGAAACACGCAGGAATATTGGGGAAAAGAAAGGGAGTCCGACTCAAGGCAAGTCATTATACATCTTCCTTGGTGAAGGTTCCAATTTCGATTACAACTACCTTCAGGATAAGGAATTAAACATAAACGATATCACATTTATAAGAGCATTCCAGCAGGAGGAATCAAACTTTAGAATATTCCATATTAACCACGGGTCAGGGAAGGTTCTCTTTGTGAATGAATCCACGCAGATCGGGAATAATTCAGACTATAAGGTATTTGGAGCAACATTCAGCAACGGAAAACAGTCCATTGATGTTAGGGACAGCAGCTTTCAACTGGGACTGTCGACATCGGCAGACATTCAGGTTCGGGGAGTTGTATCAGGGCAAAGCTCCACAATCCACAGAGGAAATGTAGATATAGAGCTTCCCAGTGTTAACTCAACTGGGTTTTATGATTCAAAAATACTTCTTCTTTCCAAGGAAGGTTACGCTAACTCAAAACCCGGTCTGGTCATAAGGAACAATAATACAAGATCAAAGCACGGATCTGCAATAAGCAATGTTGATAAGGAGCAGATCTTATACCTGCAGAGCAGGGGGATAGATGAAAAAACCTCAGTTAATCTGATAACTGGTGGATTCATAGAATCTATTCTGCAAAAGTCAGATAATCCTTCTTTTATTGAACAAGTAAATATATACTCAAAAGAACTTGTTGACTGAAAAGAGTGGATTCAATGGACATTGAAAGAATCAGAAACGATTTCCCTATTTTTAAGCGTTTCAAAAAGGAGGGCATTATTTATCTTGATAATGCAGCAACTACACAAAAACCAATGTCCGTCATTGATTCAATGGTAAGTTACTGGGAGAATTATAATTCAAACGTTCATAGAGGAGTATACAGACTTGGGGAAGAGTCAACAGAACTTTATAGTAAGTCCAGGAAAAATATAGCAAACTTCATTGGAGCAAGGGCCGAAAATTTAATCTTTGTGAGAAACGCAACAGAAGCTTTAAATCTCGGAGCTTATGGCTTAACAAAATTAAGCGGTGGCAAGGGTGAAGTTCTGCTATCAAGAATGGAACATCATTCAAATATAGTCCCCTGGCAAATTCAGAAGCAAAATGGCGGCTTGGATATAAAATTCATAGAAAATAGCCAATCAGAAATAATCGACTGGAAAACCGTTGAAGAAAATCTGTCTGATAAAACAAAGGTTGTTTCTCTGACTCAGTGCTCCAATATACTTGGGACCATAAATAATTTAAAGGATGTTGGGAAACATCTTCATAACTTGGGGATTATGTTTATCGTCGACGGTGCGCAAAGCGTGCCACATATGCCTGTAAACGTAAATGATCTTAACTGTGACCTCCTGGCTTTCTCGGGGCATAAAATGTTAGGGCCAACTGGAATCGGATGCCTTTATGGCACAGAAGAGATACTTAACTCAATGCCCCCATTTTTAGGCGGAGGTGAAATGATTAAGGAAGTTTATGAAGACCACTATACTCCGGCAGACGTACCGGAAAAATTTGAGGCGGGAACTCCAAATATTGAGGGGGCAATAGGTCTTGGAGCTGCGGTTGACTACCTTAAAAATATCGGAATGCAAAACGTTAGGGAACACGAAAAGCAACTCATTGAATATGCCCTTAAAAGAGAGGATGAAATCAAAATTGAAGAACTGATAAGCTACGGAACCAGACTAATGGAGAACAGAGCGGGAATTTATACATTTAATATTAAAAAAGAGTCGTCCGATGAAAGACCATTTGGGAACGAAGTCCATCCCCATGACATCTCCCATTTAGCAGACCGAATCCAGGGAGTGCAGATAAGATCGGGCCATCACTGTGCTATGCCTCAGACACTTTCTCTCGGTGTTTATGCAACGGCCAGAGCATCGTTTTATATTTACAATGACAGGGGAGATGTGGATCGCCTTTTTGAGGCAATAGAGAAGATAACCAGGAAGATGATAGTTAAATGAACGATGATGTTGTTTACAGTGCAATAATAGATGAGCATTATCAGGAGCCAAGAAACTTTGGAAAGATTGAGAATCCAGATGAGGAGATTTTTGAAACAAACCCGACATGCGGTGACACGATTGCAATGTATGTTAAGATAGGGGACGGTGTCATAAAGGATATTAAATACGTTGCCAGGGGGTGCCTCATCAGTGTTGCTTCTGCTTCAATACTCTCAGAGCGGGTGAAGAATAAACCACTTGAAGAGATAAAAGAATTGAAGAAAAAAGAGATTCTAGAAGAGTTGGGAATATCGCTTGGCCCAGCCCGGGAGAAATGTGCCCTAATTTCCTACGACGCACTTATAAAAATGATCAAGGATTATCAGGGACACCAAAAACCCAGTTAATTAATTGCTTCCACAATTGAATGTCCACTCTCTTTCCTTATGGAATAGGAAGTATCAGCCGCAGGTTCTAGTTCCGAATGATGTGTGATGATGATAATTTGAGGGAATAACCCCTCTTCCGTCAACTCTTTCAACGAGTATTGAAGTATCTCCTTCAAATCGTTCCTCCTCTCTTCGTCCAGATAAATGGTAGGTTCGTCCATAAGAATTGTGGTGCTCAGATTTTTCCCTAGAAATCTTGCTATAGCAAGTCTCATTGCGATCGAAATTGCTGTTCTTTCTCCCCCACTTAGCTGAGTGATATTCTTAACATTGCCATCCTGTACAATTTCAACATTTATGTCCTCAGAAATCCTTACATCTTCTATTCCTAAATTGAAACGTGAGATGATATTCCTTGATTGAGATGTTATCGTTTCCAGAGCCATCCTCCTAATGGCTTGGGGAATGCCATCTCTGGAAAACGCTGTTTTCAGTTCACCAAGAAATGGATACATTTTCTCAGTCTGATCTATTCGCAATAACTCCTTATTTATTTCATCCAAACGGCTCAAAATCTGTTTTAAACTTCCTTTGTGCTGTCCTATTTCAGACAAAAGATCACTCTGTTCGTTCCTTAAATCGTTGATTCCATTGTTTAGATTTGTGAACTTTTCGAGTGTATCTGATCTTCCTTTTAGGGACTCAGCTAGCAATTGGTTATCGTTTTCTAACTTCCTGATTTCCTCTTCAAGCCTTTCCTTTTTCTCTCTTTTTCTATCAAATTCATTCTTGGCTTCCATATATTGCTCCAATTTTTGGTTTGCCACTTCTAAATTCGTCAGGATTGCCTTATAATCTGATATTCTTTTACCCTCATCAAAAAGGATTTTTTCCCCAGCCATCGATTCAATTTTATGTTTTAATTCCTCTGATTTTAAATTGAGTTCATTTAACCGGGAAGTGGGATCCTCTTTATTTAAAGTGGAAATTTTACTATTCAAGGAAGCGATTTGTTTTTCCAGTTCAGCTTTACTATCCCTGATATTTCCTAATGATTCCAGTTTTTTCTTTGCTTCTTCATAGTTGCGATGGAAAATACTATTATTCTCAAAATATTTCTCATATTCTGATATTTTCCTCTCAAAATCACTGATTTCAGTTCTCAGGGAAAAGAAAGTCGATAAATTTTCAGATCGTAATACCTCTAACTCTGTCTTCTTTCTATCTAATTTAGTTTCAATTGCTTTTAGATGGCCCTCTTGTCCCTGTATTTCTTTTTCATTCTCAGCAATTTCGGTGTTCCACTGTTCCTTGATTTTATTGAGATGATCACTGGTGATTTGCTGTCCACATAAGGGACAATTCCCGATTTCTACGAGCTCTTTTGACTTTTCTCTGATTTCTTTTATTTGGTCCCTTTTTGTTGAGATTTCATTTATAACAATCCCCTTGTTACTATTCAATTGAGCTATTTCGTCTATTATTTCCCTTATTTTTTCTGATACTGATTTGTGGGTTAAACTCCCTAGGTTTCCTAAATTTTTCAATTTTTCGGTTAAGGCATCTTTGTTCCTTCTCTTTTCTTCCAGTTTACTCCGCGTTTCCTGAAAGTTCCTTGTTTCAGATTTGTATTCTGCCTCCTTCTCTTCCAGATCTTTAAGAGTTTTTTCACTTCTATTCCAATCATCTGCCTTTGCTGCAATTTGCAAAGTTTGGAGTTCCATTGCCTTTTCCTGTCCACTTAGGAATCCAATTTCCTTTATTGTATTATTTATCCTTGCTGCTTCTTCATTATTTCTATTCCGTTCCTTGATTAGATTTTCGTACTCAGCAAGATTAGATCCGATTTTATATAGTGAGGAGGTAACTATATCGAACTTAGTTTTATTGAGAACTTCAATTTCTGTGTTCTTGCTATCCATTTGTTTCAGCAGATCATTGACCTGGTCGAGTTCCTCATTTTTCTCACTAAGGGCTTCATTCCCCTTTTCCAGTTGGTCCGATTTACTCTGATATTTATTCAGCTCCTGCCTAAATTGCTCTAGTTGGCGATTTTTAGATTCTATCTGTGTATCGTTTTCGTTTTTCTTCAACTCCAGGCCGTTTAACTTTTCTTCCGTTTTTTCTTTTTCTTTTAAAATGTCAATTTTGCCACTCTTGAGACTTTTAGCCCGCTGTATGTCAGGGGTAAAATCCTTAATTATTCCATCTATGATGTTATGGGCTTTGTCATAAAATTGCAAGCCGATGACTTCATTGAATATGTCCTTTCTAACGGCAGCGCTCTGGTTTACCAGAGATTCAAGCTCTCCCTGGTCCACATAAACAGAATTGATAAAGGCACTCTTCGAGATACCCAATATTTTTTGTAGTTCTTCTGAAACCTGAGTTGCACCTTGGGCTAAGATTGTGCCGTTCCTGTAAATTGTCACACTTTTAGATGATTCTTTATCTTTTTTTAGTTCTAACTCCCTGATAATTGAGTATTTCTGATTTGCATTTTTGAACGTTACAATAATCTTTGCGTGGGTCTCTCCGTAGGTTATAAGCCTCTTTCTTTCAGTTTCTGTAGGACCATAAAAAGCAACCTTTATGGCTTCAAACAGTGAAGATTTTCCTGAGCCGTTCTGGCCGATAATTATATTTATTCCTGTACTCAGCCCTATGAATGATTCCCTGTGTGAAAGGAAATTTTTGAGTTCCACACTCTCAATTATCATTCAAAATCTCCCTGCATATTTCGAGAATTTCCTCCCTCCTTGCATCCCTGTCCCTCACAGATTTATAAATTTCTAAAGCAAGTTCACTCTTTTTTTTGCTATCAAAGTACTTCGCAAATACTTCCGGCATTGTGTCATCAAAGGAAACATCTGGAGATTTCCCTTCTGCATTAATATCCATCAACGGTTGACGGAAAATGAAGAGGCTCTCGTAGTCTTTTAGCTTTTGCATGAATTCTTTTCTATTTGTCTTTTCAGTGATTGTTGTTGAGATTATTGGCTTTTTCTGATATTTATCCATGGTCAATTTTTCAATACCTGAAATAATCTCTTCAGATGTTCCCCTTATTTCGTATTGCGCTCTGACTTGAACCAATTTCTTCCGCTCGATCTCAGTTTCCTCATCCTCTATTGTTACGATGTTAACGCCCTTTCCCTTTCTCGAAAGTGATGGTATTTCATTTGTACTTTTAACCTCTGTTGATCCTGAATACGCGAAAAGTGATCTCCCATATTTTTTTTGCTTGAATTGGTGTACGTGACCGAAGGCAAGATAGTTAAAGTTAACCGGGAGATCATCTTCATTTGCCTCAGAATTTTCAGTCGGAAACAATGGTGCTATAGCCTGATGAGATATGAAAATAGAGGTCTTATAATCCTTGGCCAATAAACTTGCCCTGTTATACTGTTCCTTAAGAAAATCGCTCCTAAAACTCTTCAGGTTTCCAATTCCTCCTATGAACACGGGTTCAGAAGAACCTTTAAACAAAGTTGACTGAAATTCATCCAATCCTAACATTTTCATTCCGAACAGATCAAAGAGCACGTGAGAAGGGTTGTCCCTTAATTTTGGCCTGTCGTGATCACCTACAATTGAGTAGACTGGAATATTTCTCTTCTCGAGATCATGCATCTCCTCCTGTGCTATTCTAAGAGCCCTATTCGAAGGTCTGGGCGAGTCGAAAAGATCACCGCTGTGGATTATAAAGTCAACTTCACTTTCCTTCGCTATTTCCATTGCCTCTCTAAATACATCGTAAAAGTCTTCTTCTCTCTCTGGAATACTATATTGGACAGAACCAAGATGTGTATCGGAGATATGCATGAATTTAACCATTCAGATCAATCCCCCAATATGATCCCTGTTCTCATCTGGAGAAAGACTTTTTTTCCTCAGTTTTAGTGATTCTTCAAGCAGTGGAAGGATTTCAATATCTCCTCCTCCCTCCTTAGTTCTTCTTCTCCTCACTTTTATTATAACTGGGAACTTAACAAATTCACCGACAAGAACAGCTTCTCCGGTATTCAAAGACGGTAAATCGTTTATAATGGATTCGCTTACACTTTCGCATGATTCCTCAATTGCCCTCTGGTCCATGGGGTTTGTAACTCTTAAAATAATCTGGGAGTTACACTGACTCAGGACATCCTGATCAATTTTCCCCGGTCTCTGGGTTATGACTACCAGATATGTCCCAAATTTTCTTCCTTCGGCTGCGATCCTCTTAATCAACTGAGGAAGTTTACCTAAGCTTTCCCTCCCAACAAAATTATGAGCTTCTTCCACGAAAAAGAACACAGGATACTTGAAACTTCCGCTTGTTTTTTGATCATATACTTCATCCATTACCTTGAGACAAAAATAAGAAATTATGTCCTGATCCAATCCTGAAAGATCAAGAATGGAAAGCTGACCCGGTCTTAGATATGAACTTACAGGCGTTGTCACATGAGAGAAAATGTCTTTTACCGATTTTAACAATGCAATTCGTCCTGAGATTCTTGATTTCTCATTGGATGGCATTGTTTCGTATGCCCTAATAAAATCATCAAAATCCCCCTTTCCTTTCACCTTGGAGTGAAGATTTCTTACTATCTCCCTCAAGGTTGTCCACTGTTCATCTATCCTCATTATGTTGAAAAGATCATCTTCTTCCAGATCCTGGAACCTGAGGGAAAATCTTTCAGTAATTGCGCTGAGTTCCTTTCCGTATCTCCCGGTGCTCATAGGTGTTTTAAAAACCTTGGTGATATCTGCCATTTCTTTGCTGGCTTTCATTAAGGAGTAATCAGCGTGGGGATCGAGAACAATGATTGTAGCTCCGGAAATTGCCAGTTCTTCGATTAATACCGCAGCAGTATTACTCTTTCCTGCTCCTGTTTGAGCCATTATTGCCACATGGCGTCTCATTCCGTTTATTGATATTCCTGTTCTGACATTGTCATAATCGGTAAGACTGCCAAGTTCCAGATGGCCAGTTCCGGTATATCCAAATAGCTGACTCATCTCTTTTTCTGTGGATCGCATAACAGGAGTGCCTGGCCTGATTAATCCCCTGTTGCTTTTTGAAATTGATCCATCAACTTTTATAGTGCCAACACTTCTTGCCCTTGCTATATCCACTATATCGATTATCCCACTGGAACTTAATTTTTTGATTGTTTCAAAATCTCTGTTGTTTGGGATTATATCGCTTGAAGAAAGAATTTTCTCTATTCTTCCTATTATCTTTTCACCGCCGTGGGATACTGTGATGTATTCCCATCTCCTTAGCTCGCAATCAGGTTTCAGAACAAATTGAAAATATTCACTTTCTGATTGCCCATTAACATATCCAATTTCAGAATCTGATCCTTGCACGTCTCTCTCCTCTTGTTTCAATTAATTCATTGTCCGCTGTTTTAAAAAACATCTTCATTAATACATCCTCCGTTTCACTTTTGCTGAATTTCACCTTTTTGTCAGCGATACTAATCCAAAGATTGTGATTGCTTAAACCTGTGTATGCCCACATCAGCCATGAGATTATATCTTTTAATTCGTAATCAGAACTGCTTGGAATGATTATGTCCAACTTCATGGGTGTATCTTCTTTAGAAGGGAGTATGTGAGTGGTGTAATATTTTATGGTTTCTTCCTGATTCAGTCGAAATTCATTCTCCAGTGGTTCTGTATACCCCGGAAAGTCCGCGAGCGACCTGATTAAAAGATGATCCGTTATACTTCTCGTTTTTATTTCCTCAGGTATTTCCTTGGAAATAGACATGAGATATCTTTTGAAAACGGAAGTGTCTGAAGTTTTTCCAATATAAATCAAGATTGTCTCCTTTTCCCTTATTTTTTGGATCATTTCATTGAATTCTTTCTGGTAAGTTGTGAATATATCGGGCTTTAGATCTGTTCTCAAATTCCTTTTTCCCCAATACATCCTTCCTGAGAATGAGCCATCAAGTATACAGATGCCGGGTTTATGCTTGGTGATCATATTCTTGGTGACTCTGTGTTCGTCCTGTTCCATAATTCTTTTAACAAGCTCACTCTTATCTTCTCGATCAACATTCAACAAATGAAAGGAAGAAACTGTTTCAACTTCATTTCCTTGTATGGCAACAGCCCGGGTTACTACGAATTTTTGACCATTGAAGAGTTCTCTCGAGAATTCTGAACCATCTGTTGCAGAAACTTCTATTGGCGGCTTACAGGCTTCTTCTAGTGGATAAAAATGCTGCATTAAATTTTCCTTGAAAAAATAGTATGCAGGGTCATCATGGGAAATTGTAATACTTCGCCTAATTCTTTCCCCATTGTTTTTGAGAAAATTTACGTATTCTTGCAAAAAATCCATAAATGTATATGTTTGATATCTTATAATTTTTTATCCTCTTCTTCGAACTTACTTAAAAAAGAATTCTACGCTAGGAAAAATTGTGTTTGAATGAAAAATAAAAAAATATTGATCATTTTTCCAAAAGCATAAGGGTCGCTATCTCCATTATTTCCTTCCCTTTAATGAGCGCTTTTTCATCAATGAAAAACTTAGGAGAGTGATTGGCTCCGGGATTCTTATCTTCGCTGGAGGTTACTCCCAGAAAGAAAAATGATCCCGGTATCTCTTTAGTATAATATGCGAAATCTTCCCCTCCCATGGAAGGCTTTGGATGTATGATATTCTTTTCTCCAACTACCTTTCTGGCAGCATTTTCTATTATGGCAGAAACCTTTTCCGAATTTATAAGTGCAGGGTATCCCTCAATAAACTGAAATTCAAATTCTGCGCCATACAATTTGCAGATCGATTCAAGCATATTTCTAAGGTAACTTTCAGCTTTCCTTCTTCCCTGCTCAGAAAATGTTCTGATCGTACCTGTAAGTTCGCTGAACGGAGATATTACGTTATACCTGAATCCTGATTTCATTGTGCCAAAAGTTATTACTGCAGGCTCTGTTGGATCAAATAGTCTGGAGATTATAGTTTGCGACTGTACGACAAACATCGAGGCAATCATTAGGGTATCAACACCCGTGTGAGGGTATGCGCCGTGACCACCATTGCTTTTAATGCTTACCCTGAATTCATCAGCATTGGCCATGCACTCATTGGGGTATATAGCCACAGTTCCTGTTGGAGCATTTGCCATAACGTGTTGCCCAACTATATAGTCTACCCCTTTGAGAACACCAGCCCTAACCATTTCTATAGCTCCTCCAGGAGGCTGCTCTTCTGCCCTTTGAAAAATAAGCCTTACCGTCCCGTTAAACTGATCTCTCTTGGACGCCAAAGATTTAGCAACACCCAGCAACATAGCTATATGGGAGTCATGTCCACATGCGTGCATGACGCCGTCATTCTTGGATTTGAATGGCAAATCTGTATCTTCCCTTATGGGTAGAGCGTCCATATCCGCCCGCAAAGCTACCACTTTGCCAGGCACTGCACCCTGTATATCAGCAAATAAGCCTCCCTTATTCACAGTTACAGTCTTAAGTCCCAGTGACTTTAACTCCTCTTCCACCTGTTCTATAGTCTGATCTTCCTGAAAGCTTAATTCCGGATACTGATGAAACTGCCTTCTCATTTCTATAATGTACTTTTCTATTTCACTTTCTTTAACAGCCATAAACCATTATGGATTTCTATTCTATTAACAGTATTGAAATTTTATATTCATAAATAGATTGGAATGGGAGTAAACGACAGGAGAAAGAGCATTAAAACTGTTAGTCCTACTCCAATCTCCAATGCTCCGATAGGTGAAGTGTCATCAAGTGCGGGAGGATGGTTTAATCCAAGAAACAATACCAAAATGGCTATTAATAACCACCCAGTGTAGGACAGCCCCAAAACGAACAATACAAGAATGAAAAAATAACTTACGTAGATAGCCTTTTTTCCAAGCATTCCGCGTATTATGTGTCCTCCATCAAGTTGGCCAACGGGAAATAGATTTAGGGCTGTTGCGAAAATGCCCACCCAAACTGATATGGTCATTGGAAAAAATGGGTAAGTTACTGGTGTCGACAGATGAAATAGGTGGTAGATAAATGGATAATGCAGAAAATAGGGAATCACGTGGTGGTAAAGGGGCATAATTTTTTGTAAATAATTGGCAACGAATAAGAGAGGCAGCGCTGTTAAAAATCCAGCCATAGGACCTGCTGCACCTATGTTTGTCATAACTTTCCTGTTTGGAAAAGGATCCCGGAGTGAAATGAAAGCACCAAATGTTCCTATGGAATAGGCGAGTGGAATAAATGGTATAAAAAATGGAAGAGAAGTCCTAATCTTATAGTGTCTTGCAACCAGAAAATGGCCCATTTCGTGGACTCCCAAAATGGTAAGCAACGGTAAGGCAAAAAAAACTGTACCGTATAGAATGGCTCTTAAAGTAACATCTGGCCCCGGGGATATGTAATTGGTGGAGAACATGTATCCCGCATATACTGTGGAAGCAATTGTTAGTAACAAAAGAATAATGTTTACCTTATTTGATACAAATTTCCTTTGATTATTGAGGGAAATCTGCACGTAATGTTCATAATTGTTTATCATTTGGGGGATATATCCATCCCTTACCAACAGTTGACTCATTTCTGTAAAGCGTTTTGAAATATCTGGATTATCAGTATCCAGAAAATTGAATTTTATGGAGAGCGGATTAATTTCGATCTCATATGAGTTGATGAACTGATTAACTATGTTAACTACCTCCCTAGCTTTGGGATTTTCCAGTTCAACGTCATTGTTATATTGCATATTGATCATCAACCTTTTCCCCGTTCTAACGGGATCCATTCATTATCCTGGTTCCTCTGACCCACGGGGACTTTTTCGCCAGCCTCTGATCGGCATGTCATAGCAGGAAGCGAATCCTAAACTTGTGCAGAGGCCCATATGGCGAGGCGAGTTCTAGCCCTGTGTCGTCATATACACTCACAGATCATGCATACTAATTTCAGGGCTATGGTAAATTGAAACTTTTTAATTAACCTTTATTGCTTTGCATGGGATTGCTATTGCCAATATTGCAAATCTTGATTATATAACGTACGCTTTGAGTATATGAAAAATGAAAAAATTACCATTTGCATTGCTGGGGTTACTGGATGGGTCGGCAGGAACATTGTTAAATATATTTCTGAATCAAGTGAATATCAGTTAGTTTCCGCAGTCGCCAGAAACAGCAGCGGTCATGAAGTGGGAGAGTTGCTTGGAATTAAAGATCTGCATGCGATGATTTTTAAAGACGTAAAAGATGCTTTAAGATCAAAACCGGATGTGTTGATAGATTATACATCTCCACTAATCGTGAAATCAAATGTAATGGAGGCATTGAAGAGAGGTGTAAATGTGGTTATTGGCACTTCGGGATTATCGGATGAAGACTTTCAAGAGATAGAAGAAGAAGCAGTTAAAAATAGTGCTGGCGTCGTAGCGGCTGGAAACTATTCTATCGCATCTGCATTAATGCTTAATTTTTCTGTGGTTGCTTCGAGATATATGAAAAGTTGGGAAATTATTGATTATGCATCAGAAAGGAAAACCGATGTCCCAAGCGGGACAACTCTTGAATTGGTTCATAGAATCTCCAGAGAATCCCGTCCCAAGATTGAAGTTCCGGACAATCTTGTTACAGGAATAAAAGAAACCAGAGGAGCCGAGTTAAATGGCATGAAAGTTCATTCATTGAGACTCCCTGGATTCACTATTGGCGCAGAAGTGATTTTTGGAGATTTAGATCAAACTCTGTCCATAAGATATAATGGTGGCAATGACGCAACACCATATGTTCATGGAACTATGATTGCAATAAAAAAGGCAATGAATACTAAGGGACTAATAAGAGGCATGGATAAAATTATGGGCTTTGAAGTTCCGTCTTGATAAAATAGATTAAGATTTAACAGGTGGTTTCAAAAAACAACTGGACCTAATTTTCTTAAATTCCAATTTTTGCCATAAATTCTCATTTTAATAGTTACCCATAGAAAATTAGAATGCCGAAAATATGTTATTTTTAATTGATGTCAGAGTTTTGAGGTTATTTGAGCCAAACTAGTTAAAAAAATATGAAATGTGATCTGATTTCGATATTTTCGCTCATCATTTCACTTTTAATTTTTATATTAAATGGGAGTAATATTTCATCTTTATCAACAACTGGAGACAAGTTAAGGGCAAAGATTGATGGGCCTGGCCGGATTCGAACCGGCGATCTTCGCTGTGTGAGAGCGACGTCATAACCGCTGGACTACAAGCCCATTTGTGGGTTATGGTAACTATACCTTAAATCTTATGCAAATGAACAGTGAACCGTTTGATATTTAACCTAAAATAAGTAACGAAAATTCCTTTTTAAGAAATACCGATCATATCTCATGAAAAATAAATTTAGCTCTTTGCTTCAGACCGTAGGTAGAAATTACTTTTCTGAGGATATTCCGTTGCAGAATATGATTCAGTATTTTAAAATGGAAAATGCAATTGATGATGATTTGGTAAAACTTGGGAACTACGTTTCTAGTGAACTGATGGAGATTATGGACTTCGTAGATCATAAAGGCAAACCTGAACTGATAACGTGGGATATTGATGGACAGAGAATAGATTTGGTTCGAATAGCCCCAGAACAGAGGAAAGCAATGGAAAAGATCCACGAACTTGGGGTTGTAAGAAAGAGTTGTTTGGAAATTCGAGACTGGAATTATCATTTCATCTCTGGATATATAATATCTGATCCTGGAATTTTTTGCACATTCACTCTAACGGCACAGACTGCATACTGCCTTGGAAAATATTTGGGAAAAGACGATAAAAATTTTATGCATTATGTAAACAAGGAGGATCCATGGTATGGAGCAACCTTCTACAGTGAAAAGCAGGGTGGAAGTGATCTTGCGCTTAATGATACCATGGCAATTTATGATGGGAAAAGTTGGAAGATCAATGGGAAAAATAAGTATTTTGCAAGTAATGCTGGAATTGCTGATGGCTCACTTGTGACTGCAAAGATAGGTGAAGGTGGCGTAAGATCACTGGCACTTTTCTTTGTTCCTTCGATAAATTCCAAGGGTGACCTTAACTTCACCATTCGAAGATTAAAGGACAAAATGGGCACAATAGCTGTTCCAAGTGGTGAGGTTGAATTTGAAGATTCTGAATGCGCATTGATAGGGGAACAAAAGTATGGTATTTATTATGCACTTGAAATCCTAAACATTTCCAGGATTAATGATTCCATTGCAGCCAATGGAATTTCAAGAAAAGCACTTTGGGAAGCATATATTCATTGTAAAAAGAGAGTGGCTTTTGGCAAGAAACTTTTGGAACATCCATTGATGAAGAAAGATTTGATTGAAATGGAAGCAATGCTAGAAGGGAGCCTAGCATTGTCGCTTTATGCTTCAAATTTGTTTTCCAAAATAACAAAAAGTGTGCCACCTTATGATGACGAGTATAACTATTCAAGATTTATAACACACATTGCGAAAAACATGGCTGCATGGGCTGCTAATGATATAACACAATATGCAATGGAAATTTTTGGAGGGACCGGATTTTTTGAAGAATATCCGATTGCAAAGTTCCATCGTGATGCCTTGGTTACGTCAATCTGGGAAGGGACCAGTAATATTCAGTCCCTGGATATGCTTGAGTCGATAGTTAAAAAAGGTACTCTATCTATGTTCGCAGAAAGAATTAACCACATTTTGGATTCAAATCTAAAATTGAGATCCTTAAAACTCGAGCTTAATTCAATACTTTCATTTGCTGAAAAAAATAAGGAAAATGGTACTCTTGAGATAAATTCCAAAGTATTATTACGAAAAATTGGCCAACTGACTGAAATAACACTGATAGGGGATTTGGCATCAAAGTTTGAAAGATTTGAAGCCATTTATAGAGTGCTTCACGCAATCTATTATCAAAAAGAAGATGATGTGGATCAAAGCATTTATGAAAACGTCTCAGTACTGAGTTGGATGGGATAACGCAAAAATACTGAATGCGGGTTTACTGCAATTTTCAGGCAAAAATAAATATAGATTGGTATCTTACCTGATTACCCTGCTCTGATGGTGTAGCCAGGCCAAGCATACCGGCCTTTCAAGCCGGCGACTCGGGTCCAAATCCCGGTCAGAGCATGATACCATTGCATAAGTATGATACATGATATTTTGAAAAATTCCCCCCAAACAATGATTGAGTTTATTCTACCCTATACTTCTTGACCAAATTTAAAATGTTGAATTTTTCCTTTTTGATGAACCACAAATCACTTATTTCCTTGCTTCGTAATAAGTTCTAGATCATCCTCGAATTTTGAGATTATGGTTCCATCTTTATTTGCATTATAATTTTGAACAAATATATCTATTTCATAGTCCCTACATAATTCTACTGCCCTCTGGTGTACAATCGGTGAACCATTTTTTATAAGATTGATTGTAAATTCATAACTAATCCTTTTTAGTGGACTTTTGTACAATCCAGTTTTAGGATCTCCTTCGTATATTCCATTCACATCCTTGAATAGAAAAAGTTTCTTTGAACCTGTAATTGCACTGAGAGATGCAGCACTGTAATCGCTGGAATTTCTCCCTAATGTTTTGATTTTACCCTGCTTATCCTTGCCAAAAAAACCTGTGGTTATGATATTTACATTTTGCAAATCTAGTTTCCATTCCAAAAACTTGGTTCTCGACTCATTGATTTCAATGGACGGTATCCCATTGTATTCTATGACTGAAACTCCCAGTAAATCGGATGGTATATATAAAGATGGAAAACGGTGGTTTAAGAATAAATATCCAGTAGAGGCAGATAATTTTTCTCCTAGGCTCAGATAATCTTCTAAATTGTAATTTCTAATTGCTTGATAAAATAGGTCAACTGAATTAAAACCATTCATTTTCAGTAACATTTCCTGTGATTCCTGAATATCTTTATTCAATTTGCTGGAGACTATATTCCTGTGTTTCTCCAGGAGATATTTTGCGAACGCTAGTTTGTTTCCATTTTCAAAATTTTTAATCAGCTTATCAGTGACCCCGTCAAATGCACTGAATACAAAAATTCCACTTCCGAATTTTTCTCTGATTCTCCAGAGCTGATCATAGGAATCCTGACTCTGCAGACAGGAACCCCCTATTTTGAATACTTTCCCAGAACTCAAATGAGTCCCTCCATTTTTAAAACAATCTCTGCGTTTAAAATAGACGCCCCAGCAGCTCCCCTCACCAGATTGTTGACCAAAATAATCATTGATAAACGTCTTTTGTCCAATCTCACTCTTCCCACTCGTACTGCCATTTCTTTCTTGTAATCCCAAAAATTGCAATCTAAAGCAGGTTGCGGCCTATCAATTTCCTTCAATAGTTCGACACTTTTTTCCGGAAGAGATGGGTAATTTCCCAAAATGTTTCCATTTTTAAATTCTTCAAAACTTTGGAGGATTTCGGGTTCTTTCACATTTTCCTTTACTCTTACGCTCAATGAAATCATATGACCACTATGAACCGGAACCCTTGTTGTGGTGCTACTTATCTCGAATTTTCCTGGATTGAAATTCTCCCTTTCCTTGAATTCCAATATTTTTAAAGTTTCCTTTCTTATCTTTTCCTCTTCTTTTGGTATATATGGAATTACATTTCCTATAATGTCCAGAGAGGGGATACCTGGATAACCTGCTCCGCTGACCGCCTGCAAGGTGGTGATTACCATATCATTTTCCCAATAGTCAAAGGATGGGTAGCTGCCAAGGATTGCCCCGATCGTGGAGCAATTTCCATTGGCAACAATATAGCCTTTCTTGTGTTGTATATCCATCAGTTTCTCATAATTTAATTCTGGTACAACCAGCGGTACGTCTTTCTCCATTCTGTTCCCTGAGGCATTGGTGAAAACCCGTTGATTTCTCTTTCGTAATTCTTTTTCTAAAATAGTAGAGTGCTCATCGCTAACTGCACTAAAAATTAAATCAAAGTTTTCCCTTGAGATGAGTTCAGGATCTGAGAGGTGAACTTCTTTTTCTACTGAATCCACTGTTATTTTCTTTCCATTTGAGGAGCCTGATGCGTATAATCCATCAATTTTAAACCATGGGTGGTTTTTCAATATGTCAATAAATTTTTTTCCGACAACTCCGGTAGAACCAAGAATTGCCACACTTAACTTATCCACTTAGAAAACCTCAGTCATAAAGTGCTGAATATTATTATCACTCCTGGTAATATAGTGATTTTTGGTAAGATCTGATAAACACTTTCTTTTGATTATCCTGATAACTTGTATCTTTGTGATGTTATGAGCAAAGATCATAAAAACCTTAATTCCATAATATATTAGAAATTTTTTTAATATTAGATTACCCATCGTAATACAAACTTGATTTGTTATTAACCTGCCACCTATTTTGATTTTACTGACACCTGAAGTGTGGACTAACTTATCTGACTTATTGAATACCCATTCACCATAAACTAAATGAAGTTACTGATTTGATGACTTTATTCGATTTCCTTCTAAACCAAGTATTTACCTTAAGACTGAAAATGCTGAGTATAGTGGAATTGCTTTGTTTTACAGCATCTGTTGTCTCCAAAAGATGTCTTGACCTCTAATTCCTTGACCCTTGGGAATAAGTGTCGACATCGATCTCATTTCATTCCTTAAATTCTTAAAGGTGCGGTATATATTTTATATAGATTCTATATTAAAATTTATTAACCTAAGTTTTAAATATTCAACTTACATTGTCAAAAATGGCGAATTACCACTTTCTCAAGAAACTCATGGTTATCGGTGAAAGACAAACCTTACAGAATATGGAAACCTATCTTTCCCTTGCTGAGGACAACTCAAAAATGCTCATTCAGATTTTCAAGGATCCATCCAAGGATATAGCGGATATTACAAGAACCATAGGATACAATGAAAAGAAAGCTGATGAAATGACACTGGAGATGAAAAGGGAGGTCACCTCAGGAGCAATTGGGTCATCGCTTATGGATAATTTTCTCCAATTAATAGAAAAATTTGACGACATAATTGACAAAACCTACTGGATAGCAAGAGAAATGAACAGAGCTAAAGATAGTCTCATCGCAAATGGATTCCAGATGGAGCCTATTAAGGGATTCTATGAGAATTTCCAGACAATTTTAAATAAGAATCTTTCAGCTTTACAAAATATAAAGCTAATTCTGGAGGATTCTGATATCGAAAACGTGAAGAAAATAAGGGGTAGAATTGAAGAGCTGGAAGAAAGTGTTGATGAGGTGAAAGACAGTGTTATTGACAGATTATACAGAACCTCCGAAAGCATTTCCTACCTGATGTTTAATCACGTCAACTCCGTTGTTCATACCCTTGACGATCTTCTCGACAATTGTGAAGATATATCTGATCTTGTTCTCAACACAATGATGTCAGTATCAAGATGATATTCCAAATACTGATACTTTCAATTCTAGCTATCCTTACTGCCTTTGTCGCCGGAAACAACCTTTCAGCAACGGTCGGCACAATTATTGGATCAAGAGTGGTATCAAAAATCTTTGGAATTCTAATTGGCATTTCCGGGTTGATTGCAGGCTTTCTGATAGAAGGAAAATTTTTGTCTAACTCGCTTTCAAAAATTCTTCCAGAGACAAACTACAACATTGTTGTTGTCTTGACAGTTTCGACTTTAATGTTTTTTATTGCTGCGTATGTCAGAGTTCCACTTTCACTGGTAATGGCACTGATTGGAACTTCCCTGGGAGTAGCTCTCAGAACTGGGTATAAATTTCAGGAACCATATCTTCTTCTAGTAATTCTTGCCTGGATCGTGTCTCCTGTTTTCTCAATTATATTGTCTTATTACCTCAACACGAAACTTGGAGATGCGGGAACTGTAAATGTTTGGAAGAGTGCGAGATTCTATAAGTTGAGCTTGATCATACTCTCTTTTGTGACTTCCTTTACTCTGGGTGCAAATACGTTTGGACTCCTGGGTTCTTTTGACCCTCACAGCATGTTCACATCTCCAATTATGGTGGTGGCAATTATTTTTGGTGCAATGGTTCTCAGTAAAGGCGTTTTAAAGAGAGTTGGTCAAGACTTGTATGCAATGAGATACAGAAACGCTCTTGTATCACTGCTGGTTTCAAGTTTACTTGTGGAAGGTGCAACTTTCATTGGAGTGCCTATTCCAAGCACCCAAGCAATGACATCTAGTGTTTTCGGTACGGGTCTATCTTATACCACCAAGGTAATCTCATTTAAACCGTTTCTGGTGGTAGTTCTCATGTGGATTGTTTCTCCATTGCTTGGTTTATTACTTGGTTTTACATTTGCATAATTGTTGGTTTTAAAAATCATAAAGGGTAGTCTTGTTGATTTTAAGATAGTATCTTTCGTATATTTTCATAAATCTAGTTCTTGATGTTAGTATTTTACTGTCGATGTAAACACTTCCATTGATTGATTTGATTATTGAAGACTCCAATCCAACTCTTACCAGCCTCCTTATGTCATCCATCATTTCCTGATCGAGAGGTCCAAGTAGAAAGTATTCAATCTTTCTGAATATGTTCAAGACCAATTCTCCCTCTCCCCTCATACCAGCTTTGCCTACAAGTGCTTGTAAACATAGAAATTTTTCATAGATGGGCATTTCCCTATAATATGGGAATGGAAATTGCTGTACAATTTTAATCTCATTTGTACCGTTTTGATCCCTCACGTAGATGGATAACTCTTTTTTTGAAGGTATTATTATTTCTGTTTCTAATTGATCTTCTGATACTTTATTGCTAAAGTCGAGATTGGTTCTTCCTGCCTCATTCCTGGAAGCTGGCAACTGGGAAATTACGCTATTCTTGTTTGGCAGTTTTCCTATCCATTCCAGTTGCGAGCCACTTTCGTTGACTGTTGTTATTTTGAATTTATCATCCCCTATATCAGAATCGGTGATGCGAAATGTTGTCTTATCTTGGCTGTTAAAATAAGAAATTAAGGTTGATATTAAGAAATATATGGTTTTCCTATTTCTTTCCTCCTTTCTTAAACCTCTAATTAGTGGATCATCTGCCAATAAAAACCCCTCCTGATTTCTCAATGGCTTCTGCAACATCGATAATTAGATTTACGGAACATTGAGCAAAAACTCTCATTTTAATGGAGTCGTACGTGTGCTGAACTAATATACCTCCATTTCTTTTGCTGTCCAAGACGTAGAATATACTTGTTCCATTTCTCATTTTTCTAATTAAACTTACGCGTTTTTTCCCGATTCTCTCCAGAAGGCTTTCCAATAAACCAAATTGATTTTTAAACTGCAAAATATTACCCGCCCTGTAAACCTTATTTTCGTTACTTTTAATTTCATTTAAGTTTACGAAGTTCATCAATGATGAGTCTAGATTTATTGCGACCCGCTCTGATGTTAGTCCCAATGTCTTGATATCGTTTGACCACAATGAAGAGTATCTACTTACCCCTATGAAAGAACCATTCTTGTGGAAAATGCAATTCTTTAGTGTGAAGCCATAATTGAGTAATTTTTCCACAATGTCGTAATCAATGTAAAAATTTTTGGAATTAAAAAGGACCTTTTCACTTCCTTTTCCTACCATCTCTAATTTTGTGATCTTGAACTCAGATGCTTCCATATCCTCCAATATTTTCAGGAAAACTGATTCTGGCATGGTGAGGGAAGTTTCTTCATCAGAACTTGATACTCTCCTAGCGCCTCTCGCCAGAATACTTAACATGGGGCTGTACGGAAATACCACCTGTCCCTTTTCATAACTTCTTAAATCTAAATCACCCCTGTGTATAAAATCTACTATGAATATGCTGCTTTTCTTTGAAAAGTTCTCCTCTAAAATTCTTTCAATGTCTATATGATCCAATATTCCACAATTGCTACTCTTATTTATTTTTATTTGCAATTTTATTTTCTGATATTTTATTAAATAATTATAATAGGGGAAGGTATTGTCTTGAGTTGTCAATTTACATAACTCTTGAGTTCTTTGGATATTGCTTTGCTGCAATGTTTGCAATAATGAATCCAATTGGAGCAGTTCCACCAATGGTCGTCCTGACAGATGGATATTCCATAAAGGATAAGGTATCAACAGTCAGAAAAGCAATACTAATGGCTGGTGGGATGGTTTTTGGCTTTGTAGCCCTGGGTTATTACATATTTGAAGGACTGGGAATAAGCATTAACGACTTCAAAGTAGCTGGCGGAATTTTGCTGTTCAAGGTTGCATTCGATATGCTTCAGGGAAAAATCTCAAACACAAAATTATCGAAGGAAGAAAATGAGGAGGGCAAAGATAGGGAGGATGTTGGAATAGTTCCCATAGGATCTCCTCTACTCGCCGGGCCTGGATCAATAACCACTGCTATTCTTCTCAATGAAAAAGCCTCAACATTTCAACTTAAGTTTGTTTTCATTCTGTCCATAGTCATCCTGCTTATTGTTGCCTATGTAATCCTGTACTTCTCCTCTGGCATATCTCGCAGACTTGGAAAAACTGGAACCACTGTGATATCAAGAGTTATGGGTCTTTTACTCGCTTCTATAGCCATCGAGTTAATAACCACTGGTCTTATGGCAATTTTTACAGGTTTCGTGCCATAAGTCTAGTATCTCAACATCTGCAGGACATTGTTTATTTCCTTGTAGCTGATCTGCCCTTCAGCTACAGATTTATCAAAATAGGAATAAACAAAGTCACTGACAGTGAGTGCTGAAATTATTCTTTTCTTGGAACCGTCTGGACCCTGTGGTACAATGGAAATAGACATATTTCCCCCTAACTCGCTGAATGCTCTCACCACTTCAAAGAAAAAACCATCAGTAAAATGAGTGGCCAGTTTTATTGACCTACACCCAATGTTCTTAATCTCATTGAATAGACCAAAAATTTCTATTTCATTGCTAAAATGAGATGATATGATGACCCTTTCTTCATTTCCCCTTATTTTTCCTTCATCATATTGAGAAAGATCCAAATCGATCATTATATTTGGAAATTCGAGTGCTATATCATAATACAAATTTGAAATGTATTTATCCGAACTGCGAAATGTGAAAATTGCATTCATCGATAAACCTTCAATTTTTCTTAGATAATTTTTGAGCTCAGTCCTACCTTTACTTCCTGATAAGTCCCATCTGATCTCTGGAATAAATTTAATTAGTTTCCTTTCACTTTCAATTCGACGTAACTGATCATTACTCTCCAGTTCTGGAATTACTGTTGCGATTATTTCGGGTTTTCCGTTTTCCCTTTTTAGATCTTTATAAGTGAATGTCATTTTTCCAGCTTAAAATTGTTAACTGATATAATAAGTTTGAAAAATATTCTTCAGCTTACCTTGAAATTATTATATCCTAGCATAGGATTATCTAGTGTTGAGGATTACCGAAAACAAGATTCTGAATATACTGGAGGTTTTGAATAAGATGGACATGATCGAAATAAAAAAGGGAGGAAAGTACAAAGTGATATCGAATAGTGGAAAAGATGAACCAATGGAAACCAGTGGAGAGTTTGTAGGATACACAATACTCGGAGAGGAAGGAGCATTGGTTTTTAAGATAGATGCAAATAAAAAATCCACCTTCAGATTGATACCCGTTTCCAATCTTATTGCAATTGAATTTGGTGAAACTGAACTGGTAACACAAAAGAAGGAGAATGGAGCAAAGGAGACTGTTAACTACATTAGCTGATTCTGAATTCCTTCAAATAAAAAATAAAGAACGCTTAATTACTCCACTTAATTAACCCACTTATGGAGAAAATTCCTGCAGATTTTAAATATACAAAAACCCATGAATGGATTAAGGGTGAGGAGGGAATAGTGGAGATTGGAATAACTGATTTTGCCCAGAGACAGTTAACTGACATTGTTTTTGTAGATCTACCCAAACCTGGAAAGGTCGTTAGGAATGGGGAAGTCTTGCTTTCAGTAGAATCAGTTAAATCAGCGGAAGATGTCTTTTGCCCGGTTAACGGGGAAGTGGTTCAGACCAATGATATTCTTGTAAACAAACCTGAATCTATTAATGAAGATCCATATGGAACATGGCTTGTGAGGATAAAATTAAGTTCTAAAGCAGAAAATCTATTGACTCCGGAGAAATATAGAGAATTAATTGAGAAATGAAGGATCATAAGGATAAATATTATAAATTGGCAAAAAAGACTGGATACAGAAGCCGTGCTGCCTACAAGTTGCTAGAGATTAATGGAAAATTCGGCATTTTAGACAGAGCAAGAAAAGTAATTGAGATTGGTTCTTCCCCTGGAGGTTGGACTGATGTACTTCTGGAAACAGAGCCTGAATTCTTATTATGCGTTGATATAGCAGGGAAAAAAACTGACGACTTTCCAATCTTCGTGAAAGGGGATGTAACAAAGGAGAATACTTGGGTTGATGTTAAGGATAAATTATCTGGCCTGAAGGTTGATTTAATCCTTTCCGATGCAATGGCACATACAACAGGACAGCATGACAGGGATCATTCACTCTCCATAGATATTTGCAATTCAATAGTAGATCAGGGCATTAAAGTTCTTCGAGTGGGTGGGAATATGCTGCTGAAACAGTTTCAGGGACAGTATACCAAGGAATTTGTGGATAAATACAAGGGTTACTTTAAGAGAAATTACATAACCAAGCCAAGTGTTTCCAGAAGTGAAAGCAGCGAGATCTATATCTTTTTTGCAGGTCTAATTGATTCACATTGATCTGACCTTTGTCTTAATGGATTCAGAAAATTCATACTCAATGATTGCGAAAATTCTTTCTTCGGTTGACTCGGAGAAGTGACTTTCCAAATTGTTAAGGATCGCTTCCTCCCTCAGTCTTTCCATTTTGTTCATTGCCCTCGTTCTCTCCATTTCCTGCTTCCAATCCATAACAAATTCTTCAGGAGAATGAAGATTGAAATTCTTGTGCTTCAATTTCCTTTTTTTTGTTATGTAACCCACCATCTGGGATACCGAGTATTCCTCTTCATAATGGTTTCCAAATGTTTCTTCATCAAGATCGAGTCCAACTACAGGGATTGACTTAGATTGAGCGTAAAGTACGGCCTGAGTGAATATTGGGGGAGGTGTCTCAACTTCTCCAAATTTAAGGAGGATTGTTCCGTAAATAAGCTCAAAGTCACTCATTTGAATTTCAAAAGGATCCTTTACAAATTCCATTAATCCCGTTGCCTCCTCTGGAGATATGCCTATCAGTATTTTACCAGGTTCGAAGGACACCATCAGATCCTTCAGCTTTTCACCCTCAGATACCAGCCCTTTAATTCCAAGGGCAACAATCATTCTCTTTTTTCCTCTTTTTACCTCGAGAACTTCCATGAAAATCAATAACCGCTTTCTTTGACAGATTCTATCTTTCTTCTTATGCTTTCGGAATTTTCAATGGATTTTAGTTCACTTAGAGAAAATATTGAAACACCCCCTATGCTGTCTCTAAATGTGTTTTCTATTGAAATAACAACAGGATCCCTCTCCAAAATATTGCAGAGATTTTTAAGGGTAGAAATTCTTCTTTCTATGTAGTTTTCTCCCTGATTTATGTCCATTACGAATAGAGATTCCTTTTTTTCTTCTGAGATTGCGTCGAAGGGAGATTTACTAAAGAACTCGGTCAGAAGACCAATACCCTTCAGTGTTTCCCTTACCTGCCCCATAAATCCGGTCAAATATTCTTCATCATTCTCGGGTTCCTTTACCCACTGCTTACAAATTTCCATTATGTCTAGACTTGTGCTTAAATCTTCTTCCATTAATTCACTTAATTTTCTGTATACATCCAGCGTAGTGGAATTTCCTGTTTCATACAGAGAAATTGACCTTCTGGAAATACCTATTTTGCCCGACAGGTATCCTATGGACTTTCCCTTGCTTGTTCTCAGCTCCTGCATTTTTTTACCGTCTATGTGCACATAATAACCGCCAGGACCCGAGTAAGTTACTGGTTTTTTGCCTTCAATATATTCCCTGAACGTCCACATATTCATAATCGGTATTTGATACCTGAAATACATTACTCCATCTTCAAGTATACCTGTTCCAGATCTTGATCCTATAACAAGTACTTGCATTTCCAGTCGTATGGAGATCCTTTTTAGATCATTTGCAATTTCGGGCTTAAGGGTGTCAATGTTATAGATAATTTTGATTGCCATAATCTCATTATCCCTTTTAGCAACTATATCAAAGGATATGGCTCCATCTAAGTCCATTCTAATTGGAGTGTATCCTCCCTTGGAACTTTCCTCCAAGACTTTCCTGATTGCCCAAGTTTTAAAATCTTCCAATTCGCATGCTGATCTCTAAAGAAGTATATTATTTTTATTCCAAATTCTAAAAGGTTTTTTTAACCAAAAAGTACTTTGTCCCGAATTTTAATCAGATTCTCATCTTCATTCTTTTCCGATATTTCATAAAGATCATGTGGAGCTCTGCCTAAAATAGCCTCAAAATTCATCAAAATTCCTCTTCTGAATAATGCAATCCTAGTCAAGTCTCCTGGTTTAGAATCCTTCAAACAATCTGTAAGTGGAGACCTACCCCTTTTCCTCAAAGGCGTGGAAAACATGTTTCCCATTTTGAAATTGTTTATGGCGACTATTTCATCCCCCGGGAATATACCTGCCTTTTGGGCCGCAGAGTCTTCCAGTACTGCCTCAACAATATTGGATTCTTTTGGAAGAATTAGGCCAAGATACCCATATCCCTTAACCTGATCTACTTCCTTATCTGAATACTTAAATTGAAGTTCTAAACCCAATCTATTAGCCTCAGCCTCGAAATCAATACTATCGGTTCCTCTTACATATTTTTGGAAAAACGGCTGGAAATCAAGTGCAGAAACTTCAGAAAGTGACTGCATAAAATCCTTTTCTGTAAACCCCTTGCCATCTTTATTATATTTATCAATAAGATGTTTAAAGACTTCGTCAAGGTTTTTTGATCCTTTAGTATATTCACTAATTCTGTTACTTAGCATTAACCCCAGTATTTCACCTTTTAGATAATATGAAACGTAGCTGTTAATGTTATTTGGGGATGACCGATACAACTTTATCCAAGCATCAAAAGAAGAATCGGACGCAGACTCATAATTTTTACCTGGCGTCATGTCGTATGCTCTGAACATTTTACAGAGATGCTCATAGTATTCTTCCTTAGAAATTAACCCTGATCTTAGTAAAATTATCATTCCAAAAAAGTTCGTTATTCCCTCAGATACCCACAGTAATGTGGTGTAGTTTTCTTCTTTGTAATTAAATGGTCCCAGTTCTACTGGCCTGATTCTTTTTACATTCCATAAGTGGAAATATTCGTGCGAAACTAAGGATAAAAAGGCGTGATAGTCCTCCTTGTTTCCGAATGTGAACATTGAAGCCCCTATTGTGGTAGAATTAAGATGCTCCAATCCATCGCCACCATTATTCATTAGATGAATGATGAAAACGTATCTCTTATATGGTATTGAGCCAAAGATGGACCTTGCTGTTTCAACAATCTTCTTAAGATCTTCAACTAAGCGGCTGGTATTTTCATTACCCGAACCATAAATTGCGATTTCATGCTCTTTTCCGTCAACTGTGAAAAGAAGTGATCTGTGATTTCCTATTTCAATAGGACAGTCAGAAAAAATATCATAATTTGTTGCCCTAAATCTGTTTTCTCCTATTTTTTCCATTCCGGTGGATATTTTCCAATTTTCATAGGGCTTGATCAGAAGTTCCACAGACTGATCCTTGTATCCTTCCAGATACATGAAAACGTTGGTTCCATTAAGGTATCCATGAGTGGTATCAAGGTGGCTCCCCCTGACATTTAATTCTCCTGCATAAACCTCATAAGAGATAATGAAGCTTTTATGGTTTCCATTAAGTAATTTCCAGGTGGATTTATCTTTTCTCTGGATATCTATTGTTTCATTTTCCTCGGTTTTTACCTTGAGCATCCTGACGTTTCTGCTGTAATCCCTTATGGAATATGATCCAGGAGTCCATGCTGGCATTGTGACCATTGTTATATCCTCAGAAACCGAATCCACGTTCATTGTTACCTGAAAGAATCCTGTAGATGGTTCCCTCATTTCTAGAATGTAAAGGACTTTCATTGATAGTTCCTCATGGTCGATTTTAGGTTTTAATTTAAATTTTTCCCTAAATGGCCGTGGAGATATTCAGTGAAATAAGTAATGACAATATCTGCTCCTGATCTGAATATTGATGTGACATACTCCAATATCACTTCTTCACTGAGCAATCCATCGTTGATTGCATTCATTATCATTGAATACTCTCCACTGACACCGTAAACGGCCAGTGGTTGGAGAAACTTTTCAGATGCCTCCTTTACAACATCCAGATAAAACATGCCAGGTTTTACCATTATTATGTCCGCCCCTTCCTTCACATCCAGGTCAATTTCCCTTAAAGCTTCCTTCGAGTTTGCCCAGTCCATCTGGTACGACTTTCTGTTCCCGAAAGAAGGTGTTGATTTCGCAGCATCCCTGAAGGGCCCATAAAGTGCTGAAGAATATTTTGCCGAATATGCCATGATTGGAATTTCAGGGAAACCATTCTCGTCAAGTTCTTTTCTTATTTTAGCTACCTGCCCGTCCATCATGCCGCTAGGGGCAATAACTTCGGCTCCTGCTTTAGCCTGACTGACAGCTATTTTCCCATAATATTCCAGTGTTATATCGTTTTCCACCACATTGTTTCTGGTAATGCCACAATGTCCATGACTAGTGTATTCACACATACAAAGATCAGTCATTACCAATAAACCTTCACCCTTCAAAATTGGAACAGCTTTTTGAACTATCCCATTTTCAGCGTATGACTGTGAGCCCACTTGATCCTTTTCTGCCGGAACCCCGAATAGGAGCACATTTTTTACTCCCAAGTTTTTCAGCACTTTTGCGTAGTCTTTTAAACTTGCCAAATCGTAACTTTTTATCCCAGGCATGCTCTTTATATCCGTAGGATTCTTGATTGTTTCGTCCACAAAAACCGGCATTACCAGTTTATCCAAATATAATCCAGTTTCCTTGACAAGTCTTCTTATCATCTCTGAACTTCTGAGCCTTCTGGGTCTATTTTCAGGGAACATAGTTAGAAATTGCTTTTGAATATATCAAACTATCAAGCCAAAAATCGATCTAAACCGATTCTAATAGCTTGTATGATGACCATCCTGTTTCATCGGTAACATTTTGGATATTGAAATGCTCATTCCCTCCACTATTTAGGAAGGTAAACCCATCCTTGTCGTGAATGTGAATCGAAAAGGTTGCATGGTGACTTATCTTTTTATAAAAGTCCTCATCACATATTAAGAATACCGTACCCGTAATCCTCAGTTCGTTAAGAATAGCAAGAAAGTCCCCGATGAAATTTTCACCGTAGGTGAAATTAAGAAAATCGGTTGAGAAAATATACACATTTGGTCTTTTAGATGAACCAGTGAAATACTCAATTGCTTCACTGGTAAAATCTTCAATCAGACTTTTCCCTTCAAGATTAATTACATATGGATTGGTTCTCTTTGTTTTTTCTGCTGTTATGTAATGCTTGAGATGCTCCGGGTCAATTGTAGCGTTAAGCAATTTTACTGATTCGTAACTGCTTGATGAAGCATCAATAACTCCCCTTTCATCTGCAATGGTTCTCCTGATTAATGTATTTTTGATTAAGTTTACAGCGTAATCAGTCCTGTCTGAAATTTCCATTCTGTGAACCAAAACCAGAGATCCGACATCTACGGTGGTTTTCTTTCCGGGAATTACGTTGGCAATATCCTCATTTCCCATGCTTATGGAAAATTGACTGTGCTCCTCTGTCTCAGGAAGAGGTATCTGCTTGTTTGGATAGGCTCCAGACAGGATAGGGAATACGGTAAATCTGCCGTTGAGTAGAGAATAGCTGAAGAACGGCATGGAGCCAAGGGAAAGCCCCCTTAGCTTCTCTATTCTCATATTCCTTATCATGTAGTTATTGTCTATTTCCAGACTCATCGTAACAACTCCGTCAGAAAAGTATTCCAGCTTATCGTTTGAAGTGGATTCAAGAACCACTATCAGTCCAGCACCACTTTTCTCCACAAGATCATTCTGTATCACAGAAAAAAGTGTAGTCTCGTCAATGTTATACTTTTGGGCTATTGCTTCAATTGAATCGAGAATGACCACTGGACCCTTGTCAATATTGTTCTCAACGAAAGAATACATTGCATTCAGCTCTGGAATTACCTCTTTTATGTCGAAGATGAGACCGCTGCCGACTGAGAAATCCTTTTCAACGTTTCTTTCTTCAAGTATTTTTTCAAATTTTCGTAACGAGTCAGTGCTCACATAATTAAATTGTTCTGTGAACTCAAACTTATCCTTATTGGTTTTATATGAGATCTTTTCTATAAATGGAAAAGCCTCCTTTAGAGGTTCATCATTAAATCTTGAAGATAAGAAATGAATTGGTTGATTTTCATATAGTCGTGAAGCTATTTCTAAGCTGAAAGTAGTCTTACCAGTACCTGGTCTTCCTTTCACGATCAGTGATTTCCCAAATTTCTGATTGAAGAATTCGTGAAAGATGTCAAGAGGATCACTCATTTGCGTCACCTGTTTTTGTAGAATTCAACTCATGTAAAGAATTCCTTACGATATAGTCTTTTCCGTTATGTTGGTGAAAAGTTTTTGAATATTCTGAATTAAATTTTAGTTTCACAGAATTTTTTCTGTGGACTGAAGATTTTTCTTTAAGCATGACTTAGAAACGTTAATTATTTCCGTATATATTATACTTATCGATTACAATAAATTTATGGCATTTAATTCGAATACTGCGATGCTTTTCAAGTTATAAATTGTGTTAAACGGTATTTGTATTTAAAAGTAAATAATTCTTTAACCATTATAGCCATATCGATTTATGAGAAATAAGATATCAGTAATAGGAGCAGGAAATGTTGGAGCCTCAGTCGCTCAATTTTTGGCAGTTAGGGACCTAGGTGATGTTTTTCTATTTGATGTTATAGAAGGAGTTCCAGAGGGAAAGGCTCTTGACATGATGGAGGGAACCCCCCATTGGGCGACAGACAGTAAGATAAAGGGTTTTACAACTGTGGATAAAACAAATTATTCTAACATGGATGGTTCTGATGTAATAGTAGTTACAGCAGGATTGGCCAGAAAGCCCGGGATGAGCAGAGATGATCTTCTGGCGAAAAATATTGAAATTATTAAGGATGTTGCTGAAAATGTAAAGAAATACTCGCCCGATTCCATAGTTGTAATAGTTTCTAACCCTGCGGATACCATGGCATATGCGTTCCAAAAAGTCAGTGGGATTAATCCCAAGAAGATAATAGGACTTGGAGGTTCACTTGATAGTTCTAGATTTAGAACTTTCCTTGCAGAGGAGATAGGAGTTTCAGTTACTGACGTGAATGCGTTTGTAATCGGTGGCCATGGTGATGATATGGTTCCATTTGTTCGATATTCTTCAGTCGGCGGAATACCAATAGAAAAAATACTCAGCCAAGAAAAGATAGATGAGATAGTCAAGAGAACGAGATTTGGCGGCGGAGAAATCGTTAACTATCTTAAGACAGGAAGCGCATATTACGCCCCAGGGATATCAATAACAGCGATGGTTGAATCCGTACTGAAAGACAAAAGAAGGATGATCCCATGTGCAGCGTTTATGGATGGGGAAATGGCCAAACATTACGGGGCAAATGGCTTGTTCATTGGATTGCCTATAATCATAGGCTCAAATGGAGTGGAAAAGATATTCAAGATTGATTTTAATGAACAGGAAAAATCTTTGTGGAACAAGACAGTTGAATCAGTATCTTCAAATGCAAGGAAAGTCGATGAAGTCCTAAAAGCCTGAATTAACTAAGGCTTGCGTTCATTTATATATTTTTTATAAAACTCTGGAAGTTCTGAGTAATGAATCGGATCGGTGGCGGCAGCTTCCATAAAGCCCTTAAGCCTCAAAAGACAAGAATCACAATTTCCGCAGGCAAGCTTGCCTCCGGCATAACATGAATATGTTAATTCGTATGGAGTTCCGAGGGATGTTCCGAGTTTTATTATCTCTCCCTTTGATAATTTTTGCAGGGGAGCTATGATTTTTATTGACCTGCCCGTGCTGTTCGCCAGACCTAGGTTCAGGGTTTCTTCCATGGATGATATAAAATCTGGTCTGCAGTCAGGATAACCTGAGTAATCAACAGAATTAACACCGATATACACACTCTCTGAATCTGTAACTTCTGCTATGGCTCCTGCAATTGATAGAAATATGATATTCCTCCCTGGAACGTATGTGTTGGGAATTCCTTGCCTTTCAAGTAATCCCCTTTCTATTTCTTGCTTGGATGTGAGAGAACTGCCACCAATTTGCCTCATGTCTATATTTATAATTCTTCTTTCAATCCCCAAACGTTTTGCCACTCTTTCTGATGCATTCATTTCGATTGAGTGCCTTTGACCATAATTAAAACTGACAGCAGTGACAGTTTGGTTATCCCTTTTGGCTATGGTGGCAACAGTCGAAGAATCAAGTCCGCCTGATAGTAAAACTACTGCATTTTTCAAATACCTTCACTCCATGTTGCGCTTTGTCCGGGGCCTTCGTAAAGTGTAAGTTCTATTTCGTTAACATTGCTGGGAAATTTTACCTTGGATAATATTAGATGGCAAATGTATCTTGATAATTCTTCACTTGAACTGTGTGTAATCTCACATTTATAAATGAACTCGTTTGGTATGCTTAGGGTTTTGCCTTCGTATTCTATCAATAGGTTCTCTCCTTGATTTACGTATTTAATATCCTTTGATTTCGTTGGAACTATCAGCCTGTGATCCATTTCTTCTAAAATTTCCCTGATAACTTTTTTGATAACTACAAAATCCATTATCATTCCATTTTCAGGTTGTCCCTTTATTTTGATGTCAACGGCGTAATCGTGTCCATGCAGACGTTTACATTTGCTATGAAATGGAATGAAATGGGATGCCGAAAATTTTAGATTGCTCTCCCATCCATTTACTTTGACGGTCATTATTCCTTTTTCTTTCTTTCCTTCATTTTTTTCCATACATCATCACCTAACATTCTCAAGTTGTTAAATTGCCCTGCACCTTCTAACCATTCCCCTCCATCAATAGTAATAATTTCACCGTTGATATAAGAAGAATTTTCACTCAAGAGATATAATATTGGATTTACCAGATCATCAAAATTTCCTATTCTTCCCATTGGATTTTTTTGGGAAAGGTAATCCTCCACACTCTGTGAAGGCATCAGATTATTCCATGCACCTTCTGTCTTAAAGGGACCGGGTGCTATACCATTTACTCGAATTCCTTTTCGTCCCCATTCCACAGCTAGACTCCTCGTCAATGCTCTTAACCCTCCCTTAGCAGCAGCCGAAGGCGTAACGTAACCTGAACCTGTATCGGCGTATGTAGCCAGTATATTTACCACGCTTCCCTTTGCACCATTTTTTATCCATAATTTTCCAGCGCAAAGGGTAGCATTTATAGAACCCATCAAGACTATGTCGATAACAGACTTGAATGCATTTATTGATAAATCCTCTGATCTGGAAATGAAATTCCCTGCAGCGTTGTTTACCAATCCATCCAGCCTGTCTTCCTTGAATATTTGATTGATATAATCTTCAATCCTTTGGTAATCTCTTATGTCTGAAACTATATATGAAAATCGGCCTTCTGTGTCAGAGTTAATTTTTTTCGTCTCGAGTAGCTTTTCCTCCCTTCTGCCAAAGGAATAAACTCTTGCTCCTAAGCCGCAAAGTCTTACTGAAATTTCCCTTCCGAGTCCAGAACCTCCGCCTGTGACCAGGTATGACTTTCCTCTGAAAAAAGAGTTTTCATCCATAACATGGAAAAAGCAACTCAGCCTAAAAAGTTTGCACAAAATCGACGATCATTGTTAGGAAAACCGATAAAAAGTGCTTATTCAGATAATAAAATATACCCTTTTGTTATCAACTCCCTTATGGGCGCGTGGCCAAGCCTGGATATGGCAACAGCCTCCTAAGCTGTAGATCAGGGGTCCGAATCCCCTCGCGCCCGTATTTCAGTTGGAAATGAAAATCCTTGCTGGTTTATTCTATCCTTGGAGCCAGTAGGAATTTGGCAGTTTTCATTGCGTCTTTCTCTGGAAAACTGAATTCTATCACTAAAGGATAATCATTATTGAAGGCAAGTTTCAGATTGTCCGAAAATGTCACAGCTCTTATTATCTTTGAAAGATAATCCAGTGGATAACTGCTTGAAGCATTTTCTGACGCTTTTAACTCTACCAGGTCATTGCTCTCTAGAACGAGATCAACTTCCTCCGATTCACTTCTTGAACTGGCTTCAAACCTCTTTTCAGTTATGCTGAACCTGATGGAATCTCTTACGTCATTTGCTGCCCTCAGAACCCTATCTAGATCAGCCTTTCTCATAACAACATAGTTTTTGGGATCTACTGAAGGAAGTTTAGGTGAATTGACAAAGGAATCAAGGGTAGAGATTGTCTTTGTGAGAGTCCCAAGTACAAATTTTATCTTGTTTCCAGAAATGTTTACCACGAGATTTTCAGACTGTGAAGCTAGTCTAAGAACATTTCTTATTTTGTCCAATTCCACTGAAACCTCAACTTTTTCGTCAAGTTCATAAAGGTCAAAGGAACCTTTTGGAACAAAAAGGTCCACCATTGCTATCCTGGCTGCGTCTATTGCCCTAACTCTAAGACCATCGTTGTCAAATTCTAACTTTGCTTCGTTTGTTACTGAACTCAATATCTCAATGACTTCCTTCATATTGCTTATACTGGAATTTAATTTCATTAGGTATGTTAAGATAATCTTCAAGATAAACTTTTTTCAATATGGATCAATATGTGTTATCATATCAGATTACAACCTAAAGAGCAAGAAAGTCACTGCTCCTGCCGTATGGATGAATATTTAAATGAGTATTATGAATAATCAGATCAACAGGAGTAAGGTAGGGAATTTCCGAATTTACTGGGCCAAAAAGTGATGCAACGGCAGAACTCTCTAAGGGAAGTACACGATCCATAAACACGCTTTCTGTGCCTGTTGGATAAACACCCATTTACAATGGCAATGCCGTGCTATACAACCACATTTGGGGCATGTCTGTGATGTGAATTTCGGATAAAAATACATCATAGATTTGTTCAAATCCTCTGCTTCCTACTTAATTAATTGCTGCAATTGAAGTATCCAAGTGTCTGTACAACCTTTAATAAGCGTATTGCATAGGGCATATAGGAGTGAATAATGGCCCAAAAAGACTTAGTATTAGAGGCTCTCAAGTTAAATAATTATGAGGAATTATTCCGAGATATTCCAGAAGAAGTAAGAAGTGGGATAGATTCCATTGGTAAAGGAATGACTGAACTGGAGTTATTAAGGGAATCTGATAAGATTGCCTCCTTAAATAAAAGCCACATGGATATTTTTCTGGGTCTGGGGGCCTATCAAAGATTTATTCCATCTTCTATAAATAATGTAGTAATGAGAAATGAATTCATAACCTCATACACCCCCTATCAGGCAGAAATTTCTCAAGGGATGCTCCAGGCTCTTTTTGAATACCAATCGTTAATATCGGATCTGTCCGGCATGGATGTAACCAACTCTTCGATGTATGATGGTCCTACAGCGCTCGGAGAGGCTGTGAGAATGGCCCACCGTGTGAATGGAAAAACAAGAGTTATCCTGCCTTCCAATACACGAAAATCTCATCTTCAGGTTCTACATACTTACATTGACGGGCTTGGAATATCCGTAGAATATTACGGAGTCAATGATGATGGCACCATTGATCTTGAATCAATCAAAAACCTCATTGATGGAGATCTTTGTGCGATTGTTACTTACAATCCATCTAATTTTGGTACGATCGATCCTGGAGTCACTTCCATTGTCGAGATAAAGGGAGATGCTTTGCACATAGCATATTTTGACCCAATATCTGTTTCTATTTTAAAGGCCCCTGGTGAGTATGATGCAGATATAGCGGTCGGAGAGGGTCAAGCCATGGGTGTTCCGTTATACTATGGAGGTCCATATCTCGGATTATTTTCATTCAAAAACAAATATGTAAGAAAATCACCTGGGAGGCTTATCGGAAAAACTACAGATGTAAGCGGTAATGATGCTTATGTTATGACACTTCAAACTAGGGAGCAGCACATAAGGAGAGACAGAGCAACGAGCAATATATGTACGAATCAGGCCCTTTTGGCGGTCGCAGCATCTGCATACCTTTCAATTCTTGGAGAAAAAGGCTTGAAGTGGGCAGCGACAAAGAGCATGAATAACGTTTCTGCAGCATTAAAGGCATTAGAAAAAATCAGTTATGTGAAGCAATTCAAGTGGAAAAATCCTTTTTTTACTGACTTCATAGTTGATGTCGGTGAAATGTCCGGTAAGCTTTCTCCATATCTCCAAAGAAATAACATTTTGGGTGGAATGAGAACTTCAGAGATATTAAATGCTGTCGAGAGAAAGAAGAATGATGCGGTTTTTTTTGCGGCAACAGAAATGATAACCGAAGAACAAATTGATCATCTGGTTAAGGTTATGGAGTTGATACAATGAGTTATCATCAGGCGGTTTACGATGAAAAATTGATTAAGGAAATTGATTCAGGGAATACATTCAGCATCGACGGATTGGAAGATGTATTGATTCCAAAGGAATTAAAAAGGACAAAACTCTCACTTCCGGATATTGCAGAAAATGACGTTATCAGGCATTATGTGAAGTTATCACAGATGAATTACGCTGTTGATACAGGTTTCTACCCCCTTGGCTCATGCACTATGAAATTTAATCCAAAATTTGCAGACAAAATTGCAAATGATGACCGATTTTCCAGCATACATCCCCTTGTCAATCCAGACTACGCTCAGGGGAATCTCAGAATAATGTATGAACTCAAAAGGTATCTTGCGGAGATATCCGGAATGGATGCAGTTAGCCTTCAGCCACTCGCAGGTGCCCACGGGGAGTTCACATCTCTCCTCGTGGCTAGGAAATACATGGATGACATGGGAATGTCACAGAGGAATGAAATAATAATTCCGGATTCAGCACACGGAACAAACCCCGCATCTGCCACAATGGCAGGTTTCTCTGTAGTTCAGATACCATCAACAAAGGACGGAAAGATCAACCTTGACGCATTGAAAGAGGCCCTGGGTGAGCAGACTGCAGTTTTTATGATAACAAATCCCAGTACACTTGGCGTTTTCGAATCAAATATTGTAAAGATAGCAAAGATGGTTCACGATAATGGGTCCCTTCTTTACTATGATGGGGCTAATCTTAACGCAATCCTTGGATATACATCTCCAGGTTCGATGGGATTTGATATGGTGCATTTCAATCTGCACAAAACATTTGCAACCCCCCACGGTGGCGGTGGTCCTGGTGCTGGCCCCATAGCAGTAAAAACGTTTCTGGCAAAGTATCTGCCTTATCCAAGTGTTGAAAAGGAGGGAGATCACTACGTGCTTAAGGAAGAGAGGCAGGACAGCATTGGCAGAGTGGCCGGTTTCCAAGGATCATTCATAAATTTACTCAGAGCTTGGGCATATATCAAATACAAGGGAAGTGACGGTCTATTGCTTAATACAAATAAGGCAGTCGCTAATGCAAATTATATGGCATCAAAACTGGAACCTATTTTGAAATACAAGAGCAATGGACTGAAAAAGCATGAGGTGATAGTATCCACAGAAAATGTAGGAAAAAGTGCCATGGATGTTGCCAAATTTATTATTGATAAAGGGGTCCACGCACCAACGACTTACTTCCCGTTAATCGTTCACGAGGCAATGATGATTGAACCAACCGAAGATGCGAGCATAGAAGATATGGACAATTTCTGTGAAATCATTAGGGAGGCAATTGAAACTGACGACGATGAATTACGCAAAATGCCCGAGCATCTCAAGATAGGCAGAGCGGATGATGTTAAGGCAGCAAAGGATCTTATACTCAGGTGGTAAGATCTGGCTTTTCCCTTAAACACTATGAAAAAACCTGACTATCACATAATAGAAGTAAAGATGTTTGTCGATGGGAGAATTTTAAAATTGAAATGCCAGAAAGAATATGAAGGTAGATTATGTTACTTATACAGGTCTGAATTTTCTTTTTTCAGATTCGTAAATTTCGCCATCTGAGCCTAAAAGATTGAGTATCTCATCCAGTTGCTTAGAATCTATTCCTTTTGACGAAAGTTGATCAAGAATCTCCTGGTATGTTATTCCACCAATCAGCCCATTTTCTTTGACCAGATTCAGTACCTGTTCCTTAAGAACCAAAGCGGCTTCTGATACATTGTTAGTGTCTGATGCCAGTAAAAGCTCTTCCAGTGGACCTATATTTGGGCGCTCATATGCCTCTATGGCCTTTTTACATCCTTCTGCTTCTTCCTGATTAAATCCCATTGCAACCAGTTGGTCTTCCGTGAGGTCTGGGGACTTTTGCAGTTCGTGCAAAATTGTGATTCTTCTTTTGAGATATGAAAGGGATTGTGTTTTCCAGTATTCGGAATCGCTTTCTTCAACTGTTCTCACACTTTCCGGGTTGATGTTGATGAAAAACTTACCTTCTGGACTCTTGAAATAGCTAGTTCTTCCAATGACCATTACCTCATCGTTTTCTTTTACTTTATCGATTTGAAGCTTGGTTTCTTGGTTAAAATCTTTTGGAAAAAAAATCAGGTAAAAAGCCCCTGTCAAATCTGCTACCACCATCTTAATCATGTCTCCTTCGCCATTCTTCTGAGTTATCTTACCACAAAATAGGATGCGTCGGCCGACACTGCCTCCCTGTGTTATGAAGTACTCCTTTTTATTTTCCTCATCACCTTCCAGCGTAGTTAGGGAAGTGTTTCTTAATTCCTTTGCAAATATCCATCTTGCGGGTTCTCTTTTCTTTTCGTTCAAAATTCTTCACCACTTTTAATTTGATTTAACTCTACAATGTCCTCTTTCTGAATGATTTTGATTTGTGTTGATCTCAAAGTTAACCCGTTGTTTCCATTTCTCAAATTTCCACTAATTCTCAGTGCGTGATGCATTATATTTGTGGATATTTTTTCCTTGATTTCTCTCTTGAGCGGTGGTTTCTTCGGATCATTCAGAAATTCTTTCGTGATTCCTGCTAGCTCACCTAAAGCATCCAGTCCTGCGCTTACCTGAATAAAATCTGTTCCATCATCCACTGTGAAATATGCAAAAATGTCGTAAATTAGTGGACTTTCTGGGTGATCATAACACCTGATATCATCAACTCTCTGATTGCACTGGCTACACTTTGCAAATAATCCACTTTTTTCTCCAATGTTTAATGCAAATCCAGTAATTGTTATTCCACCAATCGGCGACTTAACATCAGAAATGTATGAAATTGGGCTACTCTTTGGCAGCTCTATTTCAGGATATTCAACATTTGCCTTGTCGGAAATGTTCAATCTGTAATATCCATTGAATTCATCGAGCCTTGCTCCCTCAATTTTCGCATATTTTCCATTCTTCAACTGTCTTCCAAAGCTTGAGAGGGCTATGCTTGACTTGCTGTCGTGTAGTACGTACTGGAATACTGCTTTCTTGACTCCGTCTTTTTCGTACTCCCTTTTTGCCTCAGATTCAAGTACTCCTTCCACTGTAACAAATTTATCTGACATATTAAGATCCTTCAGATTGTAAAATTTGTAAACTCGCTTCACCTCCAAAGGCTCATTCAGGAATTTGAATTCGGTCCGGTTGTCAAAATATACTCTTAATTTGTCCTTATAGCTTTTTGTGTAACATTTTGTGATATTGTATACATCCAGTTCTCTAATTGTTGAGGGTAGTGCCCATGCAGTATATGCCATTACCCCGGTTTCATCCCCTAAAAGACCATAATGATATGTTATCGGTCCCTTGGAGCCTTCTGCCTCCCTTTTAGATATTGATAAAATTTTGACTTTCATTTCAATGTCATTTACTTCGCCCTTTATTTCTCCAACGGTCAACCTTTTTGATGATTCCATTCTTTTGAAGTATGCTAATTTAATTAAAGTTTTATCGGTAGTTGAATTTCGGGGCAAATAAAAAGATGCACAGTTCGTATTAACATTTTCATAAATAGATCAATTTTCGACTTATGAAAATTAGGTGGGAATATGTGCCTGATTCCTAAAATACAAAATCGATAATTTATCAATAATATGTAAAAATAAATTATATACTTTGGAAATATTACTAACGAGAAGTGAGTAAATATTGATAGGAATAATAGGAGGAAGTGGACTTTACGATTTAATAGATGTAAGGGAGAGCAGAAAAATTGACACTCCCTTCGGAATTCCTTCTTCAGAATTGGAAATTGGAGAGTATAACGGAATTAGCGTCGCATTCATACCTAGACACGGTAAGAAACACAACATACCGCCACATATGGTCAACTACCGGGCAAATATCTGGGCGCTGAAGAATATAGGATGCAATGAAGTTCTTGGAATAAATGCGGTAGGATCTCTCAAGGAGGGATTGAAGCCTGGAGATGTTGTTATTCCAGACCAGTACATAGATAACACGAAGAATAGGAAATTGACCTTCTATGACGGTCCGGATGTGATTCACGTTTCATCTGCAGATCCGTTCTGCCCAAGGATTAACGGCGAATTGGAAAAAGTTTCCAGACCTGTGACTAATACACATCTCGGTGGGACGTATATTACCATAGAAGGCCCAAGATTTTCAACGAGGGCTGAATCAAAAATGTTCAGGCAATTTGCTGATATAATTGGTATGACTCTGGTTCCAGAGATCAACCTTGCGGATGAGTTGGGTATGTGCTATTCAATGATAGCAAATATTACCGACTACGATGTGTGGTCAGAAAAACCGGTTGATGCCTCAGAAGTTATAAAAATCCTTAAGGAAAACGAGCAAAAAACAACTACAATAATTACAAACTTTCTAAAATCACATAATGAAGAGAGAACATGTGAATGCAAAAGTAGACTTGACAACGCGAGGTTATAAAATTGTTAAAATTAAAATTTTTAGGAGGAGCAGAAGAAGTAGGAAGACTGGGAATTGTTATTAATATGGAAGGAAGGAAATTTCAGGTAGATTATGGAGTCATTCCAGAAAAACCTCCAATGTTTCCGCTACCACCAGAAAAGATAGAGAGTATTTTCATTACACATTCGCATCTGGATCATATTGGTGCTATGCCCATGTATTTTCAAGATGGTGGCATTGATGTATTTGCGACTGAAATGACTGCAAACACAACCAGACCAATGCTAAACGATTCCATTAAAATAACAGCTATTGAGGGGTACGTTGAACGATTTAACAGAGAAGATGTGGAGAAGATGTACACATTCATGAACCATGCCAGATATGGAGAAAAACTGGATATGGATGATATTAACGTTACACCTTATTCTGCAGGGCACATTCCGGGATCTACGATGTGGAGATTTGAAAATTCCCATGAAATAATGGTAACAGGAGATCTTTACACTGGGGATTCAAAGCTGCTTTCCGGAGCAAAACCAAAAAAAGTAAAGAATTTGGTAGTGGAGAGTACATATGCCGGTAAGAATCACGAAGACAGAGAAGAAGTAAGGAAAAGGCTTAGGGATAGAGTAACGGATATAGTAGAACACGGTGGTAAGGTCATATTACCTTCCTTTGCTATGGGCAGAATGCAGGAGCTGGTTATGTCACTGTCTGACCTTCCATATAGGATAGCAACAGATGGAATGGGGAACTTAATAACAAGCATTTACCTCAACACTCCAGGATATCTTAGATCGGAGAAAGAGTTTAGAAGATCTCTTTCCAGGGTTAAAGCAATCCGGGGAAAAAGAATGCGAGAAAACATAGATTCTGCTGACGTTATAATATCAACATCAGGAATGCTTGACGGAGGTCCAGTTCTTTCTTATATTGAAAAATATGTCCATGATCCAAAGAGTGCCATATTTATGACAGGGTATCAGGTTGAAGGGACTAACGGCAGAAACCTAATGGAGAAAGGTACACTGAATTTATCGGGCGTAGAAGTTAAGCCAGACATGGCTGTTGAATTCTTTGACATGTCGGCACATGCAGGTCATGATGATCTGGTCAGTTTCATCAAATCATGCAGTCCGGAAAATGTTATTTTATGTCACGGAGATCAAAGGGAGGCTGTTGTGGACGACCTTCAAAACTATAATGTGATCTTACCCTTCAATGGAAAAGAAATAACCGTTGAAGAATAAAATTTCTATTTTTGGGATTTCACTTTTTTATCTCAAATCACAATAGAAGTAACTGCTGTTAGTATGAACTGAATTGCAAATGCTGCAACGAACAGTCCAAAAATTCTCGTAATTGCCTTCAGGGATTTATCGCCAATAGCCCTCGAAATAGGTGTTGCAAGAGAGAAAATCGTATAAACAAGTATAAAAATAATGACAACAGAAACTACTGTCAGAATCATGGACTCGATGCTTTTTCTTGATAGGATGATTACAAGAGAAATGGCGCCTGGCCCGGCAAGTAAAGGAGTTGCAAATGGGACTATGCCAAGATCGGGATTTTTATATGTCTTCCCGGTGGATTTTGGTCTATCTCCTTCCCTTACCATTTCAACTCCCATAATCAAAAGAATGATTCCACCGGCAATTTCAATGGCACTCAGACTAATTCCCATGAGATAAAGAACAAAATATCCTGCTAAAGTGAAAAATACCAGTATCAGTGTTCCATACAGGAAAGAATCTTTCGCCGCCGTTCTTTTTTCAGATTCTGAATAATCTGATGTCATTGTCAGAAAGAGCGCCATCGTCCCAAATGGATCAATTACAACGAATAAGGGAAAAAATACCTTAACGAAGGTGAGGGCGATGGACATATGGGGGTATTTCAACTATATATATTAGATTTTAAAGAAAAAATTGCTATTGAATTTATAAGCATTAGGAAATATCTCTTTCAGATGAAAGTAGCCATTTTAGGAATAGACGGTTATATAGGCTGGGCTCTCGCAATGCGTCTTGCAAGAAATGGAAAAGAAGTTATAGGTTTAGATTCGCAATACACAAGACAGAGAGTTTCGGAAGTGGGTTCAGAGTCACTTTTGCCAATTGCTTCAATGGAAGAGCGAACAAAAATATTTGAAGAAAAAACAGGAAAAAATATTGAATTCTACAGAGGAGACGTAAATGATCCTGATTTTGTAATTGATTTTGTAAAAAGGAATAGACCTGATGCATTCGTTCATCTCGCTGAACAGAGATCGGCCCCTTATTCAATGATAGGACTGAAACAGGCTAGAGAGACTCTTATTCAAAATATGGGAGGAACAATTAATCTGGTATATGCAATGAAAGAATTTACCCCTGATGCGCACCTTTTGAAGCTTGGAACTATGGGAGAATACGGAACGCCCAACACTGATATTCCTGAGGGTTTTTTTGAAATTGAGTACAACGGAAGGAAAGATACGTTTCCTTTCCCGAAATTCGCGGGTTCCTGGTATCACTGGAGCAAAGTGCACGACACAAACAATCTAATGTTTGCAAACAGGGTCTGGGGACTGAAGATAACTGATGTAATGCAAGGTGTAGTATACGGAACAAAAACTAAAGAAATTGAAGAATACGGTCTGAATACTAGGTTTGATTTTGACGAGGTTTGGGGTACCGCCCTGAACAGGTTTTGTGTACAGGCTTCCGTGGGAATTCCTCTTACAGCATACGGAAAGGGAGACCAAAGAAGAGGTTATCTGTCTCTTGAAGATAGCATATCCTGTCTTGAATTGGGGCTTGACAAACCACCTAAGAGTGGGGAATACAGAGTTTACAACCAATTTGATGAACACTATTCAATTAATGAGCTGACTGGACTGGTTAAGGAGAGAGGAGAAAAATTGTTCAATTATGAGATAAAAGTGGATCATTTAGACAACCCAAGAGTGGAGAAAGATCAACATTATTACAATCCAGAACACAGGAAATTAAAAGAATTGGGATTTAAACCATCAAAAAATCTTAATGATGATATAGATGTTATCCTAAAAGATGTAAAATTGTATGACAAAATAGCCCTTGAGCACAAAAATGTAATCCTGCCGAAAACCGTCTGGAATAAAAGCCGAATTTAATTTTTATCTTATTTTTATTCTGGGGGACTTGTGGTTAAACGATTCCTGATGCAATGTTTATTAATGATTTATCCATAACTGAACAATGAGTCAAATTGCCCAGAGAAAAAAGGTTTACGGCATAATGGCTGTCACGGTAGCAATCATATTAGTGGGAAGTATTGCCTTTTCAACTTCTCTTTCTGGATCAAGCTCTCCAAAATCAAACACAGTGTCGGTAACTCCCGCCATTTGTCAGAATTCCACCGTTTACAAATACCAATGGATGGATAAAACTTCCTCAACATCACCTATGTCGCTTTCAAATGCAAGTATGGCATGCTTTACGCCAAACGGTCAAGTTGTATTATTTGGGGGTGAAATGAATGTTACTAACAGCACTGGGGTGGGAAAGCTACAATACTCCAATGAAACATGGATGTACAACAATCAGGTATGGACGGAATCTTCAGGCGTTAGCTCAATCCCCGGTATGATTGGATCATCCATGAATTACTACCCCAGAGGAGAAGATATAGTACTCTTTGGTGGTCAGAATCTCACCAATTCTGGAAAAGTAATATATCAAAATCAGACGTGGATATTCACTGGTTACACCTGGACTCCATTAAAGGAACTGACTCAACTTCCAAGTGCAAGATCCTTTTCTGCATCTGCTTATTCTGCTTCAATTGGCGGAGTAGTAATGTTCGGCGGGATCTCAAGCACTGGAGTATTAAATTCAACCTGGGAATTCAAGAATAACGTTTGGTCAAAGATTTCTACCACAGGTGCAATACCATCAATGGAGGGTTCTTCCATGGTGTCTCTTTCTAATGGCAATTTATTGCTATATGGGGGTTACAACAATAATTCATACAGCAATCAGACATGGATTTTGAATACCACCACATTGCACTGGACTCTGGTTAACACACCATCTTCACCTGGAAAGTTAGCATTCTCAAGTCTGGAATTTTTCGCATTGAACAACCTGTATCTTCTCTACGGAGGTATAAACTCAAACGGAAAACCCGTTAACCAAACATGGAAATTCAATAGCAGCAACTGGGTTAATTTGAATATTGCATCTCCAGTGGGAGAATATGGTCAGGGCGTAGAACAACTCGCAGCAAATGATACATTAGTACTGTTCGGAGGTTCATTCAACAACAGTGCAAATGGATTTACAAATGAAACTTTCGAGTTTGAAAACAATACATACAACTGGGTAAAGTTTACGCAAAGCGGACTGCCACCTGGAATGCAATGGGGAATGAGCATCAATGGAATGTCTGAAAACACAACAGGAAATTATACTGAGTTTCTCCTTATGGGTGGAACCTACACCTACGGTACCTACGCACCACCAGGCTATAGCGCTGTGAAGGGAAACGTGACAATGTTTGCATCCTTTGTAACATTGACCATTTCATTCAATAAAGCTCCAACGCTTTTCTACTACATGTATGGATTGCTGGCAGGGATAGCCATAGTAATAGTCGCATTTATTGGCAGTCTGGTTTACAGAAAAGTGTTCATTAAAAAATAATTATAAAATATTTGAAGCATGCTTAAAGGATCTTAACAAAACTTCATGATATTTCTCCTTTCTCCCAATGCTCAGCCATGATTCCCCTGAAATTTCATTATAAAAAACCTTGCCATTGTTTATCATCTCTGAAATACAGGTTGTTAGCTCTTTTTCATTTTTCTTTATATGCTTAAGATGATCATGCTGAAAATAATAAACTGCTCCAAGGGCAAGATCTGATAATGGAATTTTTGGTTTTTCCACAACTGATAAAACCGTGCTTTCATTTTCATCAACCTTGGCATTTCCATACCTTTCAGGTGTTTCTACCCGGAAAAGTGTTAATGTAGTTTTTTTGCAAGAAACAATTTTTTTATAATATCCTTCATCAAGCACAACGCCATCCCCAGCATTGACAACTATGTCTTCAGAAATATTTTTCTTAATGCCCCTGTATACTGCATCCCCATAACCTAATTTTTCTTCTTGGAAATGGATTTCACACTCATCGAAGTTTCTTTCCAGGTATTTTATTGTGAGCTCATCATCCGGATCAAGAACTACGACAACGGATGTACATCCAGCATCTTCAAGTCTTCTGATGACTATATCAATAACAGGTCTTAAGACTAATTTTTCCCCAATTATATCATATAATGGGAGTAATTCTTTCCTGAGCCTGCCGTCAAGGCCTGATCTCGTGCCGAGACCAGCAGCAGTAACTATGCCATAAACCATTTCCATGCAATTTATTCTCTTCTATTACACTTTGCGGATAATGTCTGAATTATGGTTTATCTCAAAAAATTAAGATTGATTAACGACGAGTGTTTAAATTCCAGTATGTATGTTAATTTCAGGATGAGTTATTTATTACTAATGAGAAAAAGAAGCAATGGTCACATCCAACCATTTAAAATGCAGGAGCAGTTAGAAAATTGTTCAGAAAACTCCATATCGGTGAAAGGAAACTGTTTTTAAGGTATGAGAATCGATATTAATTAGGAACTCATATCTTAATAGAAGAGTATGATGAATGGGTTCATGGAGAAACTGTTAGCTGGTAAGTGGATAGCCGGTCCTACTGTAGATGATGCAATCAATAGGGGTAACAGATTTAAAGCCTTGAGTATAGGATCTATTTTCAACTACCTTGGCGAAGCACTGACAGACAAAAAAGACGTGAATGATGCCGTGAACACATATCTAAACGTAATCGCGAAAATTTCTCAAGATGATGAGAAGTTTCAGGTATCAATAAAACCCACTCAGATTGGACTCTCCATTGACTTGGAATTTGCTAAGGAAAACTTAAACAAGATAGTTCAAGAATCGATGAAGAAAAATTTGTTCGTTTGGATTGACATGGAAGAAAGCACCCTTGTTGACAGGACAATTGCGTTATACAGATCACAAATTCATACAGGTCACGTTGGTCTCTGCATGCAGTCCTATTTGAAGAGAACAAAGAAGGATGTTGAAGAATTAACAAAAGATGGAGGAATTTTCAGACTAGTAAAAGGGGCGTATACAGAGGATGAGAGCATCGCTTTCAAGACCAAAGAAGAAATTAACCAAAGTTTTGTTGAGATAATGGAATATATGTATCAGAATGCAAAAATATTCACCATAGCAAGTCACGACGAACTTATTATTGAGAAATCAGTAGAATTAGGGAAGAAGTATGAAAAAGAGGTCTGGTATGCAATGCTTAACGGGATAAGAAATCAATACCTCATTGATTTGCAAAAAAGAGGTTATAAGGTTTTTGCGTATATTCCATTTGGAAAGAAATGGATCCAATATTCAGTTAGGAGAATGCAGGAAGCTGGCCATATGAGTCTTCTAATGAAATCTATGCTTCACGGCCAAAAAATTTAATCTAATGTCGAAGTCTAATTCGACAGATATATATATTATCGCTTAATCATTTTTAGTGAATATCGAAGAAAAGATTGCAGGAGAGATAGTTTTATCGGAAAATCCAAACGAGACCCTGAAAAAGTGGAGGGAGGAGTTTAATATACAGAAAAGCGAACTTGCAAAAGAAATGGGGGTAAGCCTTTCGATGATAAGTGATTACGAAAAGGGAAGAAGACAATCTCCGGGAATTGGAACAATCAAAAAATTTGTTGCGGCTATGATGGTTATTGAAAACAGGCACGGAGGCACCATCCTCAGGAGATATAAATCAGGGGTTCCGTACGAGGCAGTGATTGATATAAAAGATTATGATAGGGACGTAAATCTTAGAACGATAATAAACAAAATAAAAGGAAAGGAGGTATCAAATGCCAGAACGGACAGATATATCAGGGGATATACCATAGTCAATGGAGTTAAAGCAATCCTCACTTTCTCATACAGTGAATATAGTGTACTTTATGGATGGTCCAATGAAAGAGTGATATTTTTTACAGAGGTAAAAATGGGAAGAAGCCCAATGATTGCTATCAGGGTACATCCTCTAAAACCGGCAGCTGTGGTCTATGTAAATGCAGACAGAGTCGATGATCTGGCAATTAAAATTTCTGAGGTTGAAAATATTCCTCTTATAACTACTGAAATGAACACAGATGAGATTTCCAGGCAGATTTCATCAATAAAGTAGTTAATTTTGAAATATTTTGTTAATAATGTAATTTGGATCGTATTCCATTAAGTCTGTGTGTTTCTGCCCGATTCCAAGAAAATAAATCGGTTTAGATAGATTCAGTGTCAATGAGAATATTGATCCACCTCTGGCCTCTGTGTCTAGCTTATTCAGCACGATCCCATCGAATGAAATATCCTTCAGGAATGCCTTTGCCTGTTCCATGGCGTCGCTTGCAGCGATTGCATCCACAGTAAGCAAAGTCAAATCTGGGTTCGCAACTCTCTTTATCTTTTTCATTTCATCCATTAGATTCCTGTTTGTTTGCATTCGACCAGCTGTGTCAATGATGACATAGTCTAAGTTCCTTGCATTAGCATGACCGATTGCATCGAAAGCAACAGCAGATGAGTCACTTCCTGCCTCCTGATGAATTACTCTTATCCCGAGTTCCTCCCCATGATAAAGAATCTGGTCTATGGCTCCTGCCCTGAAAGTGTCTGATGCAGCTATAACCGCTGACTTTCCATTCTTCTTCAGGTAATACGCAAGTTTGGCAACTGTAGTTGTTTTCCCAGTTCCATTTATCCCCACAAACATTATCACAAAAGGCTTCTTATTTACTTCCAGAACATTCTTGGCCGGCTTGACCTTCACAAGCACGCTGGTCATAATGGCCTTCATGGAGTTGATTCCCTCTTCTCTGGTAATTCTTTTTCTCTGCTGAAAGTTTGCCTCAAACCTATTCAGGATCTCTTCAGCTGCATCCATGGAAATGTCAGATTCAAGGAAAATCTCAAGATATTCTTCCCGGAATCTGCTTACTTCTATCTCACCGTTATTCCCCTTGAAGATGCCTGCAATCCTGTCTTTAAGAGACATCCTTATCTTCTTTCCTGCCAAGAGACCTCAGGAGCAAATCATATCTTCTAATAGCATCTGCCCTCTGGTTGTTAAGTGTTTGAATTCCCTTGCTCACATCTTCCACCTGGGCCTTAATTCTTTCCACTGTCTTTTGACTGTCTTCTTCAATGAACACATCTGAACCTATGGCTACCATAACATTTTTGGAAGTTTCCACTTTTCCCTTTACAAAAATGCCTCCCCCGAGTGAAATCAGAGTTTCCGATGATTCTGGTATTTCCTTAGACTGCAAAACTGCCAGAGCCTTTCCGAACTCCTCCAGTCCCTGAGTCATAACACTGATCTGTTTTTCTGTTGAACTAACATACGATTCTAGAAAAGCCAACTCTTCCCTTACAGCATTTTCATTGTTTCCATCTTCCATTACTTCACTTCCTGAAATTTTTGCCTGCTCTTTTTGAGAGCTTCTAATACGGGCATCGGTTCACCTGATAAATAACTTATCAGCGCTCCACCTCCAGTCGAAATATGGTCTATTTTGTGCGTCAACCCTAATATCTCCAGAGCCGAAATCGTGTGCCCTCCTCCAGCAAGTGTGACCGCTCCTGAATTTGATATTTCCCTCAGGATTTCGTATGTACCGGTGGAATATTCGCTGATTTCATACATCCCCATTGGCCCATTTACAAAGATATTTCCTGCATTTTTTATTTCTTTGGAGAACTTTGCTATGGTATCAGGTCCAATATCCGCGATAATTTGATCATCCGGTACCTCTTCATTTTTCTCTATCCTCCTCTGGGATGGATTAAGTATGAAGTCCGTGGGAGTGATTATGAAATTCTTTCCCTGATCCACTATATCTTTGCAGATTTTCAGATATGCCTCATAGTTCCTATTGTTATGTTTAATGAAATCTTCATTCTTTCTTCCTATTTTCTTTCCCGTAGCCCATAGAAAAGCGTTGGCTACAACACCTCCAACGAGCACTTTAGAAACTATATTTCTCATTTGGAAGGATCGGGCTACTGAAATTGAGTCTTCTATTTTTGCCCCTGCTAATATTGCTATACTTTTTTTCTTATCGCTTTTAAGAAATCTTTCAATCGCTTCTGTTTCTGTCTGTATCAGAAGCCCAGCTATATTTGGTATCTTATTGGTGAAACCGGTTAATGACGTCTGTCCTCTGTGGATGGCAGGAAATGCATCATTAATGAAAAAATCAGCAACCGAAGATAATCCTCTGACAAGATTGCTCTCTTCCATTGACTCATTGTCGACCGAGTCCAGAACAACGTCCTCTGAAAAAAACCTTGTATTCTCCAGCATAAGTATATCTCCCTTATTCATTTTCTTAATTTCTTGAATTGCAGAGGGGCCAAAAAGGGAATCACAGAAACGAACTCTTCTACCAATAATCCGTTCCATTCTCTTCGCGTGTCCCTCGAGCGAGATATAATCCGATTTTCCTGGTCTGCTTTGGTGGGCTAGGATTACCACTTTGGAATTCTTCAATCTGTCCAGTGTTGAAATGTGGGACCGAAATCTTGAATCCCCCATGATCTCTCCTGTTACTGGATGAATTGGTGAATTAATGTCCAGCCTCAAAATTACAGTTTTGTCTGTCAAATCAAAATCATCCATGGTGAAGTACCCTCTTATTTCATCTGGCATTGCAAGGGAGATTTTCTTAGGACTTAAATTAATTATGTGTGTTTATATCGATCTTAGAGTTTTCTTCCCACCGTGTAGATACATTTTATTTAAAACTTTGTTTACTGTCGTTTTAATTGACAAAAATCTCATACACTACGTGGTGTTTGAAGTATGCTAAAATAAAATTCCTAAATATTATATTGGAGAATATCAGCAAAAAAAATATATATGTAAATATTTAAAACAAGATTTTATAATAATAAGCAATTTACCGGCATGGTACATGAAATAAGTTCCGGTATTATCATATTCCGACGCATGAGAGAAGTTCAGTTTCTCTTCCTCATGAAAAAGGATGGATACCTAGATTTTTCAAAAGGTCATATCGAAAAGGGTGAAAATAAATACACGGCTGCTCTAAGAGAGACAAAGGAAGAATGCGGAATAACCTGTAAGATAATAAAGGGGTTTGAAGTTGCAACCGACTATTACTTCTACTTTGACAGCAAAAATATCCACAAGGAGGTCATATTGTTCTTGAGTGAAGTCAGTTCCTCTACAAAAGTTATAACTTCTGAAGAACATCAGGCATATGTGTGGTTAAATTTTGAGGATGCGATGCTCTATCTGAAACATGAAAATCAGAAGGAGATCATAAGGAAAGCTTTAAAATATATTGAGGAAAAATTATATCCCCAAACTCAAACTGCAGCGTCCTGAACTATTTATTTTTTCTATTCTTTGACCAGGTTGATATTGCTTTTATCTCGAGAACTACGTCGGCAATCAGGATTAGGATTATAATGAGGTCAAATAGGTAAAGTCCCTGGAAGAGAGGAGTGTTTAGGATATTTAATTGCTGAATAGTTCCATTGGCACTATAAGAGATATAATAGTTCACAATTGAATTAAATGTGAATGCCAGACTTTTGTTCAACTGGGAGACTTTCATTTCGTGACCGAGCGAAAGTTCTGCAGTGTTGTTGTTGGTGTATGTTAAAATCGGCGGTGGGACAACGTAAATTCCCCCATTGGGTGTGGAAATTGTGAAATTCAAATCCATAGTGCTCCCGGATGGGAGTGACGCGTTAGTAATGATGTCTTTTCCTTTCAGTGTAATAACGTTTGCAGGATAGAGGTTTTGAATAAGAGACTCGTTTAGTTTTAAATTTTTAAGGGTTTCATTATCTGTATTTTTTACCTGTATATTTATAAAATGTTCATTCTTCCCTAACAACCCAGTTCTTTCATTCCACGAAAGATTGGCAGGAAATGTGTTATTGCTGATGTAATCAACTTTTGAAGTTTGTATGGTTCCAGAAACCTGAGTAAAGTTTAGATTACTTCCGAAGTTCAAGTAGGTTAGATTTCTGCTCTCCGATGAATATATGTGATACACGACTGTTGGTTTTGCACTGATCATTTCAGGTATAGCGGAAATTATAAGGCTTGGATTGTCTGTGTTGAAAGACAGTGTTGTGTTGGAGTCAAGTATTCTACTTAACCCAATTTTATGAATCGAGCTTGAAGAGGTAAAAACGTTGCTTTGTTCAAAGACGGATAGGGTGAAAGATGCCTGCCCAGAGAACGACTTGCCCAGGAAATTAGATCCTGCTATTGCGGAGACTAGGGGGAAATTGTTTAAGAAAGCACTGGCAAACAGATATGAATTTGCGTTTTTCAATCCAGTGTTCGTTATATGATTCAGGGATTCGTTCTTATAAAGGTCAAAATTTTGGTGGTCTCCTAGAAGAAGCGGATAGGAATTTTCCATGTTTGTACTGAACTGGCTGGGATTTAGTAAAAAGCCAACAATGAATAAACTCATTGGATTTGATGAGCTTTGAGTCAGGACACCATTTGGAATATTTATACTCATGAGTATGTTTTGATTGGCACCTCCTATGGTTGAAATAAAATTTGTATCGCTTGAAATAACCTTATTTTTCGTTTTTGTTACATTACCTACTGTTAATGTTATTATAAGACCTCCCTCTGCGTACGAAGCAATTTGGAGTGGTAAAGATTGTGAAATATTGTACCCTGTATTTATGGGAAAAGTCGAGATTCCATCTATCAACTGAGTGAGGTTGCATGAATATTCCAAAAAGGTTAGGGAACCAGAGGGAAAGAGTTTAGAATACTTCGAAGCCGGGCTGGTAGAGTTCCCATATGCCCCGAATACTGTGTATAGATTCCCACTCGGACTCACAAAGCCACCAGCGATTGAACAGGAAGCAAGTTGGGTATTGTTAGATAATGAATATCCCAAGTTTGACATTGATGTAAACAGATTGCCACTTTTAAGCCGGTAATCGCTGGTTTTTTGTACAGGGCTCATAACACCCGAAGAGTGTAATGGGATGGAAAAGGATGAGAAAACAATGGCAAGTATTACCAGAGCTATTATTGCTACTTCCACAATATTCTTTCCATCTTTTACCTCTAAAGGTCTTGATTTCTTAGTCTTCTTCCCGTTTATGAGCCTGCCTAATAATCCTCCCGTCAATGTAGCAAAAGTGAGCACTATTGCAAAATCTACTATTCCATAAATTATAAATTCCCGTGTAATTGCAGGAATGATACTGCTTATGTAACCCGTAATATTGGAGGTCGAAATTCCACTGGTCGAAATCGAACTAAAAACTGAGAGAAGTCTGCCTATGAGTGGTTCGCCGAATATCTGCTGAAGGCTAGCTGTGGGTGGAGCAATCGGAAAGGAGCCTGGAGAATAATTTGTTAGGCTCTGCGAGGTGGTTAACTTTGTAGAAATTGTCTTTATCGTGGAAAAATTGCCTAAAATCATACTTACGCTGGCAATTCCGGTGATGGAAAGAATTGATCCATAAATAGTGAGAGTTGAGACAAAAGCCTTTCTCCCCTTCCTGGCACCCAGCCCGATCAATATTCCTACTATGATGTAAACTGGGATCAAAAAAGTATTTCGTAGTGGGTTTCCCAATAAAAATAGGAGATTTCCCATAACCAGTATTAACGCACCACCAAAGTATGGTTCAAGCCATCCGATAAGAGGGTAAAAACTGAGAGATAAGTAATAGTATGATAAAGCTAAAATGGCGACTGTTCCTATTAAATATGCTGAAAGTTTACCCATTGGGAAGGCATATAAACTGTGGTTAAAAACTTTCTATAACATTCTATCTATATTTAACGACTTTTCAGGCAGTCCTTGAAAACAAACAGTAATTTTACCACTTGCTTATTCATTCCGTATAATTTATTGGATTTCAGTATCTGAACGATTCTCTGGAATTTCTGAAAACAGTTCCAGACAAATCTGTTACGTTGACCGTGACTTGGCCTCCATATAACATAGGAAAAGTGTATGAGGAGAGGGTAAAGTTCCATGAGTACCTAGGATACCAAGGAAAGGTTGCGAAGGAATGCACTCGTATCCTCAGAGATGACGGGAACATAGCGTGGGAGTTCGGAAACTATGTATACAACAGGGAGATCTTCCCCCTAGACTATTTCTTCTACAGGATATTCAAAGAGGATAACAATTTGAAGATGCGAAACCGTATTATTTGGCGCATCGGGCATGGACTCCATGCTTCACTGAGATTCTCAGGCCGTTATGAAACAATTTCGTGGTACACCAAGTCGGATAATTACACCTTCAATCTTGATCCTGTAAGGATACCGCAGAAGTATCCTGGAAAGACACATTACCGTGGGAAAAATTACGGAAAGCCTTCCGGGAATCCTTTAGGAAAGAATCCTGAGGATGTCTGGGAGATGGTACTGCAGGATTGGGAAGCGGAAATGTGGGAAATTCCAAACGTGAAATCAAATCATTCGGAATATACGAGTCATCCAGCACAATTTCCGATCGAACTTGTTCAATGTCTAGTTCTTGCATTGTCTAATGAGGGGGATACAGTACTTGATTCATTTGGGGGAGTTGGTTCATCCGGTCTGGCAGCCCTGTTACTCAACGGGAGGGCCATAAGCGTAGAAAAAGATGAAGGATATATCGATAAGACTCTGGAAAGAGTCATGGCTATGGCTAATGGAACTCTGGAGATAAGAAGACTTGGAACCAGAGTATGCGTACCAACTGGCAGGGAGAAAAATGGAAAAGAGTGCATTGAGCATCACTTTGCCCAAGAATTGGAGGAGATATATCAGGTGATATCAAGCGTAAATCTTGAGGAATACAGAACCAAGGTCAGCAAAGAGAAGACCATGTCCGGAGAGATGCTTTACAGCCCACCTTGCCTGAACAAAGTTTACAAGGAAACGTTTAACTCACTTGGCTGGCGTGAATTTCGAATAAAGCTTCCTTTCGGTAACGGAGCGTTCAGAGAGATGGACTTTGTGAAGAATAGATTAGGTGTTGTGGTTCAGTTCGGAAAGTGTGCGTTCATTGCATACAACGTGTCTGCAAAGATGACAATATTCAACAATCACAATATAATTGATGCTGGGGTTGAAATAGTCCCAATGAAGCGCATGGCGGATCAGATGTCCACTGGTGTGTCTTACTTTGAGCAGATTAAGTGGGATTTGGAGAACATAGGAGTAGCAGATATAGATATACCTGTGATTGTGATGGGGATAGACGAATGAGTGAAATTCCAAGATGGATTGGGTTTGCAGCATTTTTAATTCTAATATGGTGGATCTTAACGGGTTATTTCCATAATGAAGTTATCTATGCCTATTCAAGTACAAATCTTCCAAATGCGATGATAATAGTTGACTCCATATTTTTCGGAGCTATTTTTGTGATGATTACTGTTTTCATTTCAATTGAAGGGATGACCTCAGGCGCCGAATATATAAGAAATGTTATAAGAACGTTATTTAATATTTCTGGTGCAGTTACTCTCCTTATTATTGCAAACTTATCATCATACTTCGTCTCTGGTATATTAAAGGCTATTGCCATCTATTATCAGATATGGACACTGCCGGCGTTTATTTTGTTATTTTACATTGAACTATTAAAAATTCAAGTGAGAAATCCTGAATAATAAAATGAAGATTCTAATAACTACACACTAAAAGTAGTAGAATGATCCTTTCGGTACGAATTTTATTCATTTCTGAACATTCTATCAGGAAGATGATTAATCCTGAAAAGCCAGATAAAGAAATTCCTTCACTACGGACATCCCAATTCTTGCCTCATCAGTAGTAGTATCGGTTCCCTTGAAATGTGCCGCAGGTAATCTCAGTTTGTTTAAAGCCTCAAGTTTATTCATCAATCCTGCAGCAACAATATTCTTGTTTTTAATCTTTGAGATTAGACGTCCAAAAGTAACGTTATCAAAAGACTCATCCCATGCATTCTTCTTCGTCAAGTGTATTTTGATCACTCCTTCAAGTATACTCGTTGATAATGTAACTGCAGATTTGGAGAGATTATATCTGATGCACTTATTCAGTTCGTCAATTGCTGATAGTATATACTTTCCACTATCTTCTGAATTTACTTTATCCAAAATACTTTTAGGTATGTTAAGTTCTTTCAAATCCTTTAAAAGCTGTGTATGAAGTGTAACATCTTTCTGATAAGGTTTGTTTGGCATTACTCTTTCGGACCATACTGCCTCATAAAGTATTGATTCTATTTCCTTAAAAGAGTGGAAGTCATATGTATCGTTATTAAAACCCGTTGCAAGTGTGTCCCAAGCATAGGAACCATCTGGACCAGTTGTTCCTGTGAAATTTTTCGATGACGGAAGCACAGCATTTCGATTGAAAGCTTCTACCTGTGCGCCAGCAACCGGATTTCCGTTTTCCAGAAATATCATCACTTCGTATTTTGTATATCCCATCTATCTCACCCGCTCCATAAATTGCGAAACATAGAACTTGTTAACCATATCAACCAACACCCATATTCCTCAAAAGACTTTCTATATCCTCTAGCAAACTTGCCACATCCCCACCAATCCTGCAAGGCCGTAAACCCCCATCAAGAGGCGGTCCAGAACCTTTCCCATTGATTTCAACCAGATTTAATTCTTCCAGCTTCTCCAATTCTCCTCGAACTTCAGGGTACTTTTCGATTGCTTTTGAATACGCGATCTCTTTGCTTTTCAAGAGATCGATAAGCAATCTCTGAGTTCCAGAAAGGAATTGATAAGGGGGGAAGTTTTCCTTCAGCGGCCAGTTCGGCGTTGAGGAGGTTTTCAGCAACGGTTTTTCCCTTTCCAGTTATTGAAATTGTATAAATTTTTAGAACGCCTTTATTTGAAGTCTTTACCAAATATCCACTATTTTCCAACGCATCTATAAGATTGTCTAATGCTTGGTGACTCTTTACAATATTATAAAAATCCGATTTTTTAAGAGGAGACTTTTTGTAAAGCTCAATCACAACAGATTTAGCATATTTAAAATCAAGCGGGTCCATTTATAAATCTAATATTCCAATTGTACATTTACATTTTGTTAAGGGCAATTGGTAAAACAACCAATAGGTGAAAACTTGAAGTTGATTTTGAGGGTGAAAAATAATGGAAGGTGCCAAATTCCAATCGAGGTAAGGAATAATTTTAACATTTCTGAAGGTTCTGATCTTGTCATAGATTTACTCTAAATAGTAGATAGGGACAAAATTACGAAGCTTTCTAATTCCGATGAGGCAGCTTAGATGGATTCCCATTTTTTGAAAACTTAGGGGAGGGTATCTCCGAGGGAAACAAGCAGCCCCATTGTGCTGCCAAAAAACAGTGGAAAACAGGAGCTCATTCAAAACGACACAGTAATGACAAGCTCCTGCACCCAAAAGCGGGTAATATGTATGTATGGAAGGAACATAAATACATGGTTTGGGAAAACTGGCCATAATTCCCAAGGCATAAAAGGAACGGCTAAGAGCTTGCTATTGAGCCTCAGGAACGAGGGTGTCGCTGCAACACTAAAAGCAGCAATAAGAGGGGAAACAGCATGGATACAGAAACAGTAACTTGGAGAAACAGGATCTCACTTCACAGGCAGAAACAGGGCTTAAGGAATGAAAACGAATCAATCACGGGGAAAATCATGCCAGAAGTAAGGACCTTCTACAAGGAAGTAAAGGATCTAAGGGGAGATATCGAACCGTATGAGGGTGAGGAAAATCTGATTGATCGCTTCAACGAATGGCTTGAGACATTTACCAAAAGAATGGGACTGGAATCAGATTTCATGGATGCGGTCATGAATCCAGGCACCGGCATTGACAGGGCTTTTCACTCTCTTAAGATTGCTGGAACATATCGGGAAATCGGCATTTTGATGGTTGAATGGAACATGAAAGAGCGTGATAACCATTTCCTTAAGTCCATCAGGCACATAGACATGACAAAAACTGTGGAAGGCGTCGGGATATGGAACTAATCGCAAATTGTCCTAATACTATTTTTAGCTTTTTTCATATACTTATATATAAGATAAGAGTTCGTTAATGCATGGATAAAAAACTATATATAAGAGAAAATGAGGAAATCAAGAAAGTCCTTAAGGCATTAAAAATGGAATTTTTTGATTTAAAGGGAATAAATAAAAATGACGAAGACAATCATTCTTTTTTATTTGAATTTGTACCTGTCGAACTGCCGCAAACAGCAAAATATGAAACCATAAATGCTTTTAAAACCGTGTTAGAGGGTGCGTGTGCACTAACCGATGGAACAAACTCAGAAAGAACAAAGGTTAGCGTGATTGAACTAGATGTTGATGAAGGAACCATCGAAAGTCATAGTTATATTATAACTCCAATAGAATTCAGTAATGGATTCTATAGTTTTACTCCCACGTTTTATTCATATTTTTTTGTTAGGTCCGCAACTTCATCAAAGAAGAATACTTATCAAGGCACTGGAACTGAAATACAGAAAGAAATACAACTTTTGATTGACAATAGAATACCGATTGTGCGACAGAAGTTCCTTCGTCTTAACTCCATTAAAAGTGTTGAGGGCCTATTTTACGAATTGGGACCACTGGTTAGAATTTATTTTCCGCATTTTGAAGTTTACTCAAGAGATCTTAATGTGGATGATAGGTTTATGGATTGAATTACCCATAATATTGGGGTAAAATGTATTCGTTTTTGATGAAAACAAGTTTAAAATTATCAATCCTGAACATTGGAATTACGACGAATTATTACGGGGCATACTCCCAAATCAGATTAAGATCAATTCACCGCATGTCCTAAACATAAGAGCCTATATTGGGACATACAAAAAAGGTAATAAGAATCCCAACATAACTTTGGTACTCAAATTCTGGAATTACGTCCATGATCTTGTCCAGCATGACCATAGATTCCATTGGCAATTGAATGGTTCGCTATTTTAATTTTTTATCAGTCATGATTTGCGAGTTAAGATATCCGTACTAGAATTTCCAACTCCATTTTTCTAATGCTTTTTGACATAATTCATTACTCCTTTCATCTATCTCGTTAAAAGACCACATATCAAGACTGGCCAAATCGCTAGTTGATGCGAATTCGGATTTCATATAGTCCATTTTTTTAACTTCAAACAATTTGTTGGAGTCTCTCGCATTCCACTCATTTTTTATGATAGCTAAATTGCCTATTCGGTTCAAGTATTCTTCCCATATTGACTTAATCTCTTCGTTGTTTTTTCCAGTTTTTAGGCCTAAATAGGAGTACCACTCGGGGCTAAGGGTTTGTGGCATAATGTGTTCAGTTTGAATTACACTTAGGTCTGGAATGGTCTCGCCTGTAGGATCAGATAATTTCCAAAGTATATATTTGCTTCTTAATTCAGAAGGCTTTAAGGATCGAGTTTTAAAACTCCTTTCAAAGGAGATATTGTCTGCTTCAAGCTTGAGTTCTTTTGTAAACCTTTCGTTAACTAGATTTACTAAGTTATTCAGATTACTCTCACTGATCTCATTTGAGAGTTCATTGTAAATTTGATCAAGTTTTGAAGTAGTTTTTCCGCAGATTCCCCACCTGATGTGAAACGTTTCAACCATTCGCAGAACTTCTATAATTTGTGGTTTTTGGCATTTTCCTTCTTCCAAAAAGGCGAATAATTTCATCAGAAGGATATAGCTTGGTCCAACCTCAACCATGGCAAGATTTGAAAGTGCATTGTTTACTTTTTCATCTCCGAAACTTTCACTGATTATCTTTTCGTAAATTGAAGCTTTGTAATTGATATCCTTCACAAATTCAACAAGATCACCTACCTCAAGATCTTGTACCTTTGTCTTAATTGTTTCATAAAGTCTAGTTTCCGTGATCTTTCCTTTGTAATTAGACATTGTATACCTTCTAAGAAACTGGACTGGGTCACTTTTCCCTAGCTTCTGATATATCTCGTTCCAATTTTCAATTGTTTGGTTGATAATTTCTTCTTTTGCGTTTTCAGAAGTCAGATGCATCAATATAAAATTCTTGATTAGGTCTATAGCTGATAATTCCAACCCGCGATCATTTAAAGTTTCAAACAATCTAAATGCGTTGACGTAGCTCATGGCATTTATGTGAATAAGGTATATATTGTCAAGCAATCTATCCATCAGATCAGAGTCGTAGGTTTGTTTTTTGAAAAATTTATAACAATCTGTAATCAGATTCTCTTGCGCATTCTTCTGGCGTTTTAATATTTTAACGAAGGCGATATTATCACGAAGTCCAAGAGTAATCTTCGGAATCGATATTGGTTCATTTCGTTCGAATTCCTTAGAAAATAAAAATGTTTCATCTATGTAATTAGCCTTTTTCTCATTACCTTTCTCTAGTTCTAAATCCCTGATCGCGGAAAACCAAATTAAAAGTGTAGTTAGTCTTTGCTGGCCGTCAACCACTTCAAAATAGTTTACTCCAGCATGATGTTTACCTTGCGGCACAACAACAATTGAACCAAGAAAAAGTTCTTGGTCATTCAGACCTTTCACATCATCGATTAGGTCTTGCCATTGTTCTTCTTTCCATGCGTATGGTCTTTGATACAAAGGTACTTTATACGCGGTCTGGGCAGGCATAAGTAACGTTCTAATACTCATATCTGTGGGATCAATGAATGACATTATTTAGACACCAGCAAGTATAAACGTAATTGGTTAAATAGGTTTTCCCTACGCTTTCTTTTGGTCGGTTAGGTATTATAATGATAAGCGTATCTAATTTTGATCGTTACAAGACAACCGCGGAAATAAACGATCAACAGCATAACAAAGAGAACGCGTCATTAGTTTCAGGGGATAATATTTGATTTATCACCGAGAAAAGGCGCAGTTTACATATTCATCAACTTCCCGTCACTAATGGAAATGAATAAAAAAGAATTTCGGATGAGGATATTCTTAAACAATATGCAAATCTTTCGCGAAAGAAAATTAGGGGACTATTCCCCTCTGGAAAAAATGGCACAACCATAGTCATTGGAACAATATTTGTTAGCTTAAATGGGGAACCAGTTTTGAGTCAGGCAACACTTTTCGTTAACTCTCTAAAAAAGTATGATGCATTTGGCACACTCAAGAATATAAGAAAGGACTTCAAAACTAAACTTTTTGAGACTTTTCTCAAAGAGAGTAAAGAAAAAAACAAACTTGGTCAATATCTCACGCCTCGTAAAGTTGTAAAAGCCATTGTGAACATGGCAGGCGCCGACAAGTTACCAGATGGAACAAAAATTTGCGATCCGTTCTGCGGGTAGGAGGATTTATAGCGGAGTCTATTCAGAATCCAATTAGAAAGAGAGGCTTTGTGCCTAAAGATGAAAAAATTTCAGCGATTATAGTATACAAGGAATATGATAAAAGCACTGATGAAGAAGAGGAAAGAACAATAATACTAGCAAAAGCTAACTTCATCGTGTATCTTTCAAACATTATAGAGAAGAATCCTACCCTAACAGATGAGTATTCAAGAGTAGTGAGTGGATATCTTTAATCTGTTTCAGGATGAAAACCTTTGCACGTTTAAAAGTATCATAAAAAATGAGACATAAAAATTTAATCTTTATCAGCAATTCACTGAAGAAATTTCTTTCTTGTCATGTTAAAATTATGTATGTTTCGCTATATATTATCTTGCACTATATGGAAAAGTATACATTTCTCTTGGCAAATATATTTAAACCATCTATAATATATTTCAATCCGAAATATCTGTTAATGACTACGATACAGGATTCAAAATAGAGGATATAAGTGTAAAAAGACTAAAGGTAATTTCCCGCATCCTTATTGATAAATTAAACAGTGTTTCCATATTTTTCGTAAAAGAAGAAACCATGGGCAAACATTGCAGCAGTACATGCTTGTGAAGATTGTGCTGTGCTGAAATTATGCACGGTTATGAAATGGAATCAATGGAAGATAGGCATCATTATCCAAGTGATGAAAAGATTAGATCTTTGATGGATAGGATTGGAGGGTATATGGATAAAAGCATTGCAACTGGCTGTTATATTTCTCAAGGAGATGAAATATGTGATGAGTCGCACATCCTGATATGCTAGGAAAGGATCAAGAACAGGACAGAAAAACAATTCAAAAATCTTCTATTGGAGACAATCCTTCATGAACTATCACATGCATATTTTTCAAGTGGACACGGCTTGAAAGACTTAAGTACACACATAATCGAAGAGACATTTTGTAAAGCCTATGCTTTTTCGAAATTTGACGATAGTGGTGATCTGTATGAGATAATGTCTGATAAATGGAGACCTCCAGAATATACTGCTTTCAAATTTTGGATGGAGATTTTAAGACTTGTTCCTTTTTCGTATTAATGATTGAGCGAAAAGCTAAAGATTATTTTAGTTTCAGAAATATGATGGAGCTAGGATTTTATCGTTTGAATTTTATGTATAATGATTTGGAAATGAAAAGAGTTGCAGTAACAATTCTGAGATTTTCCTGAGCATTTCGACAGGACTGGAGTAAGTTTACTGACAATGAGATTTCTCATTGGAAATATAAGTTTCATCTCACATTATAATACAATAAGTATTCGGTTCTTTTGCCCCGCAAGTTGGTGAAACAGTTATAAGGGTAAGTAACATGATAATCAGGATGTTCAATGAAGAGACTCTTACTTCCTCTGATTTCAGCGGTAAGAAAATAACCTATGCAAAGGCAGACTCTTATAGAAGGGAAAGAGTGATGAGACAGTGATAAATTGTTGATTTATCACTATTCTTCAACGAATTATTGATCGATTTGATATTTATTGCAATAGATCGGCGAGGATTGGGTGGATATTAGAAAAACTCACATGAAAGTACGAAGAACTGTAATTAATTATTGTCATGATTAGTAATAATGTTTATATCATTCTTATACTTCATAACTTATGGAAAACATAACACTAACACCTGAACAGGTTAAGACTTTCAGGAAATTTAGTGATAATTTTGAAAGTTATAACCGCATGTATAACGATATAAAGTCTCACGTTGGAGAATACGTATCAATTTCAGAAGGGAAGATCTTGGAATATGCCAAAACAAGAGAGAAACTGGTAAACAAATACAAAGATGTTCCTGGAGTTTTTATTGAAATGATTACTGACAGCAATTTATATTGGATTCTCTAATTTTATGTCCAAAATACTCTTAAGATGGGATGTAAGCAAGAACCTTTTTTCACTACCAGTTCATTTGCAGATAAGGCAGAGCGCGATGATGGAACCTATTGCAACGTCTTACTGTGATGTAAAGATGTACTTGGACACGGGATCTTCATTAACATCCATTAATGAGAAAGTCGCGACTGACTTAGGAATAAATCTTCATGGTCTTGATACTCAAAGCATTGGTGGAATAGGTGCCATTAAGAATACACCTATTTTTAGAAACGTGTCTCTTTACTTTTTGCTTGAAGGTGGGACCCCCCACGGCGTTACATTAGAAAAAATTGCCATTCATCCGGACAAGATATCGGATGTAAAACATAAGAATGATAAAAATCTCAAGCGCAAAGTCACAACTAGTTTTGAAATGGTATCTCTTTTTGGAATAGATGCTCTCGAGAAGATCGGAGGGGAACTTGTAATCAATGCTAAAAATAAAAGTGGATATATTGATTTGAACCCTGTACATTAAAGATATTGACTCATTGGGCCTAAGGATCCTTGTTCTCATTTCGGTGAGGTTAGGTTTGGGCATTTCAGTTTTAGGATCCATGTGCTCTATAACGATGGGTCCCATGTTTAGTTTAAGTTTAATTGGACTTAAACTTTTTTGATCCAAATCAATGAGAACTCCTCATCATTCTCTCGAAAATATACCTAAAAGGTTTAAGTCCTAGAGTAAGAGTTAAACCTAGGTTTCATTAATACCCAATAGCGTTTAAACCGATAACTGGAAAATCTAAAATATAATATCAATCCAAATTATATAGCAACATGGATGAATCTAAAGAGTATTTAGAATGGATTCACGAATCTGAATCTGATCTTTTGGACTTTGAAACACACTATGAACGAAAAGAATACCATAGAAGTCTATATTTCCTTCAGCAAGCATGCGAAAAGTTGGCCAAGGCAACATTATTAAAAATAAAACTTTCTTCAAATTCACAAATTGGACTGTTTTTAAAAAAATTTGGCATACCAATATTGACATCAAAAAGCTATACACACAATTGGAGAAAAAATTTGCTAGTTCAACTTGAAGACTTCACCAATAATTACTCATTCATATTCAATGATGTAAAAGTCCCTTTTTTTGGTGACATAAAAACTTTTTTCCAAAAGGCCAAGAAAATGCAAGACAATCGGAATCCATCAAAAGATGAAATGTATGAAATCATGATGTTTTGCGAGAAAATGTTTGAAATTAAAGAAACAAAAGAATTTACAGATGAACTTGAATCGAAACTAAAACCTTTAATACCTTTTTTTAGTACGATGAGTAATCTTGGTTCACATATACAAGAGTCTGATGATACAATTAAAACACTAATGGATCTAATATCAAGTGCGTTTCCCCTTGTCGTTTTAATGATGTTAAGTACCTTGTTAACCCCATTTGAAGAATCTCGATATCCCAATAATACAAACATAGACACTTTTATTCCGTATTTGGAAGATATCCGCAATATATTAGAACGATGTAAACTGAAAATAACGAATGAGTAAAAGAATGCAAGAATTAATTCTTGTTACTCCAGTAACATAAAATAAAAACCTCAAACTAATGCGATCAGTATATAGACCTCGTGAAAAGCACGGACGGGATGAGTATCTGGAATTAAATTACTGCATTACCTAAAATTTTAAATTTAGCGATTAAAACCTCTAATTTTCTTATTCTCTGGGACACATTCATTATCCGCCATTCTTGGAGGGCTGTTAATGGCTTTCTAAATTAGCGGTGAATATTAATAATCACTTAATTTGCATAGAAAAGTGGAAATCTCTCGATTTAAACTAGTAAAGAAAATGGAAATTGTTATTTTCAGATGAGGCCAAAAGCGTATGCGAGTAAAAGGGCCCCGCTAGCCATCATGATATATGAAATGGCAAGGTTAAATTTACTTCTTTTGTCTCTTCTGTAGGTTCTGTACACAGTCATCAATCTCATTTTTCTATATATTATTTTCTCCCTTTTCTTCTTCGTGCAGATATATGGCAACTCCTCCGCTGAATAATGCAACCCCAATCCATATGACTCCTGCCATTAATTTGGTGAAGCCAAACAGATCTATTTTACCATTCGTAGCTGGTATGGAGAATACTTCAAATGCTGCAAGCAGGGAGAGGAGAGAAAGACTCCCAAGGACATGCTTCAGTTTCACGTGGAATCCATATGACGTCCTGCTCATGCTGCCCTTTTTAAAGCTTCAAATATTATAAGAGACGAATTTTTTTCCTATCAGGGGGTTTCTGATAACCCCTCCAACTCTGAAATATCCGAAATTAAAACCAATGAATCTGGCACAACTGCCTTCACTTCATCATAGTGCAAATTACTCTCCCCATCAGGAGACTTTACATAACTTCCATTTAATTTTATTAACCCAGATTTTTCAATATCAAAACCTAGACCTTCCAAAACTTCCTTCTTCCCTATTCCAGACACTGATAACCAAACTGTTTCGTTTCCCGTTATAACCACCTTATTGTCTTAAAGTTATTCCTATTGTCTCCCATATGCCTGACATCTCTATATTATTCTCAATCAACTTAAACGTTTTCTTTAATATAGTTTAAAATTAGCCCAACAGCATACATTAAACCTAATGCCCCCCCATAATCATGAAAGCATAACCCACATCAGTTGAAGATTTAACTTTCTCTTATTTGAATGCATAATAATATCAATGGATTGTTGCTATTTATTCTTTTCTTCCTCATCAAGCACTTCAGCTATTCAACCAAGAAAATGTTTCATCTTCAGGTGGAATTATAGGACAAGCTGCTCATGCTAAAGCTTTCATTTTCACCCTTGATTTTCTACCATTTTAATTTCCTCTTTTTAGTCTTCTAAATTTTTTTTCCTTAAATTTCCATGTATCCTGATCTCCTTGCTTTTACCACCACGATATTCTCGCTAGGGCGTTGAGTATATCCTTCTGTTTCCTTGTTCTCTCCAGTTCCCTCAGAATGCCATTCTGATCCTCGATCATATGCAACTTCTCCAGTTCAAGGAGCATCCTCTCCACTGAGTATTTATCATTAAGGTGCGATGATTGAATTCCCCTCAGCAATCCCGATCTTATTATGAGCGATACAAAGAAGACGAACAGCACTCCCCAGATGGTGGATTCTTTGTTATCTCCCAATGGAAATATGTCCATATCCGTCTTCAGCACCCTGAATACTTTCTCAATGGTATCACGTTGCCTGTGAATAGAAAGGCACTCCGACGAGGAATATTCCCTCCTGTAACCCAGCATGAATCGTGCCATTCTGTTCTCCGCAGCGGAGATGGCGTTGTCCCTTGCCTTCGTAACGATCCTTCCGTCCACAATGCTGTATGTGATGTACCTGCCATAGGAGTCCGCGACGTTCTCTATTACTGTACTAATGCTTTTGCTGACCTGGAGACTCTCGATCCGGGGACTCTTCCCCCTCAGTCTTTGATGGAAATCCGATCTCTCATCTGCTTCTCTCCTTGGATCGTGAAATAAATATCCCGTGAGATTGAGTTCTGCGACAATGGCCTCTCGATCTTTGATATCGCGAGGGAGAGCATACGGTAGCTCTCATCTTCCGTCAGGTATGATTTCAGCATGTCCATGGGCCAATGCCATCGACTATGTTCATGCGGGAAATGAATGGTCCGCTCAAATTTTTTACTGCAATAGTATATTCAGTTATAAGACTCGTAGAAGCTTTTAATAACTTCAATAAAATCTGATTATAGGGAATTGTGATGGAAATTGAAGTAAATGAAGAAATTTTTGCTGCTTTATTAAAAGACATTAAAAGATTAAAACCTAAGTCTAAAGAAATAAGGTTAGGTAGTAAATTTACTCTAATTTTCAGGTATTGCATGGTAGAAATAGGTGACACAATACGTGATGAGGTTCAACTCACAAAAATAGAAGATAACGTTAAGCCGGAAGATGTGAAATCTATAGTTTTTGATGTAAGAGGTTTAGACAGAGACTATATAACTCAAGTAAGCATAAGTAGAGAGGAAAATAAATTTATGGCTTATATTCTCCCAGATCGTGATGAAAAGGATTTAAAATCTCTATGGGTGAACCTCAACAGTGTCGAAGCATGAAAAATTTGTAATAAACGTTGAGAAGATCCCATACCTTAACGCCATCTTACTTGTTATATCCTTCGTTATATTCACTGGGTCTTTTTTTGAATCGGGAATAATTTTCAGAGGAATTTTTATAATAATTGATGCCATTGTACTATTATTAAGTGTTTTTATAACATTTTCTACTCATTATAGAAAGCTATTCATTGCTTATCCTCAGAAAATCGCCGATTTGGAAGATGATAAAAGAATAGAAATTTTTCCATATATAATGGAATCTAAGCGGGTAAAAACTTTTTATTTAAGTAAAATCAAACTCAAAGAATCCCACAATTATGAAATAGTTGATGTGTTTTACTTGGCAAGAAAACTTAATCTGGTTCAACCTTCGCAAGGAAAAAGTGAACAAGAAAAAGTATACGTGGTAAATGAAGTCTGTGACAATGATGCTAAATTTTTTGTTCAAATTCAAAACAACACAACTCAAGTAAATTCAAGATTTCTTGAGTTCACCATATATTATGGAAATGAAAAAGAGACAAAATTCTTCAATTTTATAGAGACTCATAGAATAGACTAATGAAATTTTAAGGGTTCCAAACTTCCACCAATATACGCATTCCCATTTATCCTCCTTTAAAGGACAGATTATATAAAAACAGTAAAGATCTCTATAGGGAACATTGAATAATTATTTACTCTAAAATATATTATTAAATCCCATACCTTAGTTTATAAATAAAGATTCCTAACTGGCTGTTCCGAAGTATCAGATTAGAACAAGTATATCTGCGCCGCGGGAGAGATTCGAACTCCCGATCCACAAGGGAACCAGATCTCAAGTCTGGCGCCGTACCACTGGGCCACCGCGGCATATGAAAATATCTATCAAGTAGAAATGTTTAAAAAAATTATCTTCTTAATCTACCATTGGCCCTAATTGAGGGTCTACTCTTTGCTGAGTTCTTTCTTCCTGTTCTCAGTCCCCTTCCCTTGTAGCCTGCCGAGGTTAGACCTCTGTAAACTCTCCCCTTATTTTGCGGCTCAGATATCCACGAAATTCTTTTGTCGTTGTATATCTGTGGTGATGACTTATCTACGAGTATAACTTCATAATATTTGTAGAATCCATCCTCACCAACGTAATATGAGTTCAGTACCTCCATGTTGGGGTATCGGTCTGCAGCCCTTTCTTCTGCTATCCATTGAATGCTCTTTTTCCTCGTAAGCTTGGAATAAGCCAATCTTCTTGGTCTCCTTCCTCCCATTATCTTTGGTCTGTTTGATCCTCCTTTTCTTACCCTTGACCTTACAACTGCGAATCCTGTTTTAGCTTTGTATCCTAAGGATCTGGCCCTGTCGAGTCTTGTAGGATATTCCACTCTTTCAACTGCTCCTCCATTTCTCCAGTCAATCATTCTCTGTCGCTGGAAAATAAGAATTTCGGATTTTTTTGGATTGTTCCATGTTTCAGCAATATTGCCATATAGATTTGAGCGATTTACCATTTCATTCTACCTTGAACTATGCTAGGTGATATTTAGCCATAATAAATAATTTTGTTGTTTTTGAATTACAATGGGACATAGGTGTTGTAATTGAGAACATTTATTAAAATTCTTAATATGACCACTTAATGAAATGCTCACCCATCAGGAAGAGATACGTTGCCATCCAATGCCAGAATGAAACAGAAGGGTATAGGATTTCAGGAGAACTTAAGAGAGTTTTCAGAGCTAAATTAAAATTTAAGGATACAGGATATATTATTGTTTTGACAGACCAATTTTTGAAGGAACAACTATGTCGGTTTGTCGAAAACCAGAGTAATGGATACAGAATTATTGGTGTTAGCGGCACCGTGAGGGGATGTAAAACCAAGCTTGGCAATTTAAGAGAGAAATATCTGGAAATCCCCAAATTCTAAGTCATCTGATTTGGAAACGTATTTCAGATTTTGTAAATTTCTATTTCTTTCATCTATTTGCTTATTGGCATATTCCAAAAAGAGTTTGGGGAAGTCGATCTTAAGTTTGCTCATAATTAAGAAAATTGATCTTAGGGCAAGAACATCTTCCCTTGACATGTGCAGGATTTCTGAAAGTGATCTTGCAACCTTCATTTTGGTTCCCCTATTCTTTTTGCTTTTACTCATCATAGTTAAATAATTGGAAAATCTAAAAGGAATGAACACCCCCCTTTTGGCTTCTATCTTTGTCCACATCAGGGCTTCAAGATCAGAAAGGTATGCCATCATCCTGAAATATAGAAATCTATGGGCCCTCCTGTCTGTAAGATCTATTTCAGATAAATATTCCATAGCCTCTATAATGGAAGAAAAATTTCTGGATTGGGTCGGAATATTTTGAGATATCCACAAAATCAATTGCTCTGGAGCTGTGTCAGATTCGTTTATCACATTCTTGACTTTTGAGTATTCATCACCGTGAAAGATGAGACGTAAAGTGTCAAAGATTATTGTGGTCGAATCCCTTGAATCTGTTGCACTTGGGTTAAGTGATTTTGAATAAATGTATGCCTCGCAGTCGTTGATTGCTGCCCTGATATCTGGTATATCGCTTGATATAATTTCTGTAATAATGCTTCTTTCAGGCCTGTATCCATTCCTTTGTGCATAATCAATTATTCTGTCTGCCAAGGTAGATAGTATATTCTTGTATTCCAAACCACCTTTTCTCTCAAATATTTTTTTAATTTCTACTGTCTCACAGTAGGATAAAATTGAGTTCACACTCGAACTTCTCTTTCTCTTAAATTCCTCATATTCATTCATTGTAATTATTATTGGGATCTTAGTCTCTTTCAGTATTTCCGAAATTGCTTTGTATCCTCCAGTTTCCCCGGTGCCTCCCTTCGATCCCCTCTCATATATATGATCTGCTTCATCTATGAGCGCAACTTTATTTGGCCCCTGTGTTTTTTCGAATGAGAAAAGATCACCATATCTTGCGAAAAGCCCTACCGTCTTTTTAATAAATTCTTCCGTCCTCACTTCGGAACTGTTGATTTCAATAATTTCCCAGTTCATAGTTCTTGACAGAGCATATGCGATTGATGTTTTTCCATATCCTGGTGGACCTGAAAGAATGATCCCTTTCTTGATTGGTGTTCCCTCCTGCCAGGAATTTGCCCACTTTTCTATCTTTTCCCGATCAGGTCTGATCAAAAAAACATCCTTGAACTCCTGCGGGCGAAGTTCCTCGTTGAGAAGACCCATGTGCTATAATTACCACCTGCCTTAAAATCTTCACTCTGCTGTTGTAGATCAGCAAAGACAAATATGTGAATTACATAGATGTCCAGTGGAAAAAGTTGAATGTTATAGTCCCCTAAGAGTCAGCTTTTCTGGGGGAGGTACAGATATCTCACCATTCCTTGAGACTCATGGTACAAAGGTTATAAATACCACCATAGACAGGGGGGTGAGGGTCATTTACACAGATGACAATCATCCCTTGGAAATATCGTCCAGGGATTTCCTTAAAACGGTTATTCTCGGAGAAAGCCATGGACGAAGCTTTCAGGAGAAAACCCTAGATCTATTTCAAAAATATGGTATTAAAACCGGGAAGATATACATTACAGGCGAAGTCCCGCCCGGATCTGGACTCGGCAGTTCCAGTGCCATAGTTACTGGCCTTATGAAACTTATATATGAACTGAGGAAGGAAAAAATTGATCCATTGAACCTTGCAATGGAATCATACTCAGAGGAAAAAAACCTATTTGGGATTACCCTGGGTATCCAGGACCCATATGCCATTTCGATTGGTGGTTTTAAGTACATGGAATCAGACGGAAATAGAACAAAATTCAAATTAATCGAAAACCGTTCGTTTCTCTCAAGATTTGATGGGGGAATGATAATCTGCTACACAGGGGGTACGAGGGAAAGTTCGGATGTGTTGAGAGCCCAGGTACAGGAGAGTGCAAAGGAGGATAGTGATACAACAAAGAATCTTTTGGAACTGCTAAACCTTTCTAGCCAGAATCTGGAATTCGCCCAGAATGATGATTATGATGGATTCTGTAGAAATATCAACACGGGCTGGGAAATTAAGCGCCGTTTGGGTCCAAATGTTAGCAGTTCTATTGTTGAATCTATAATAAATACTGCAAAGATGTCAGGAGCGAGCGCGGCCAGACTCCTTGGCGGAGGTTCTCAGGGATTTGTTCTGGTATTGGGTAGTAAGGAAAAATTGTGGAATATACAGAGATCACTGATGAACCTGTCAGACTTTGTTATAAGAGTCTCTCCCACCTATGAGGGGACCAGAGTTTTGAACGGTCATTAGTGGCCTATTAGATGATTTTGAATTAGATAGGAGTAAATTCTAAACGTCAGTCCCCAGACTATATCATTATTCCATTCCAGGAAATCCCCCTTTGTATCATCGTGATGTTGGATTTCCTCACCTATTTTATACCATCCTCCCCTCTCCATTTCATCTCCAACCACAACTGGTAGTTCTTTTTCGGATGAAAATAAAAATGGATACACATTAATCTCCGGAAATCTCACTGGGTGAAAAATTTGAATTTTGCTGATAAAATGAATGTCTTCTTTGCCAACTGAAGTTTCCTCATGAAGTTCTCTCTCAGCGGCCTCTTTGGGACTCTCTCCTTGCTTGATGAATCCCCCTGGGAAACACATGTCTCCAGACCAAGGATCCCCAAGTCTCACCTTTCTTTTCAGCAACAGAATATAATTACCACAAGTCAGAATGCAGACAGATGTTTCCTTCCTTTCACCGGACACACAACAGGATGCTATTTATAATTTAAAAATTTTTCAATCATTCTATATAGAATTGAAAATCAGAAGACAGTTTAAGAGTTTGAACTGACTGAACTCTGGGAATTCACGATCTTTTATACTGGTGACCTTTGCCAGTCGGCGATCTTACTTGAAATACTGCGATTCGCCTCGATGAAATACACTCAATATGTTTCTCCTTCGCAAGTCACTTGAATGCGGACTTCTCCTCACTCACCTTATTCCTTTTGCCTTTCTGGTTCAAAGCCTCTTATTTAACAACATTTATATAGAAGTTTATTTTTACCATGTGATTACTATGATGGGAGGACAACCTATATTTATATTAAAAGAAGGTTCCAAAAGAGAAACTGGCAAAGATGCCATGAAGGCGAATATTGATGCAGCAAAGGGAATTGCCTCTGCTGTCAGAACCAGTCTAGGACCAAGAGGAATGGATAAGATGCTGGTGGACTCTTTAGGGGATATTGTTATAACAAACGATGGTGTAACAATCCTAAAGGAAATGGACGTAGAACATCCAGCTGCCAAGATGATGGTGGAAGTCTCCAAGACCCAGGATCAGATGGTTGGAGATGGTACCACAACAGCCGTTGTTATTGCTGGAGCTTTACTTCAAGAGGCAGAGGGACTCATTAACCAGAATGTACATCCAACTGTTATTGCTGAAGGTTACAGAATGGCTGCAGAGAAAGCAAAGGAGATACTGGACTCTGTTGCCACAGACGTAAAAATGTCAGATGAGGAAAAAATTGTCAAAATGGCTGAAACTTCCCTGAGCAGCAAGTCTGCATCAGGTAGCAAAAAGGAACTTGCAAAAATTTCATACGATACTATTAAGGCTGTTGCCGAGAAGAAGGATAAGGGCTTCAGAGTAGATCTTGACAATGTTCAGATTGTGAAAAAGCAGGGAGGAGAAATCGAGGACACACAGTTGATATCTGGAATTATAGTTGATAAGGAAAAGGTTCACCCAGGAATGCCTGATATCGTGAAAGATGCGAAAATTGCAGTTATGAATGCGGCACTTGAAATTAAAAAGCCTGAATTTGATACAAATATAAGAATTGATGACCCTACCATGATACAGAAGTTCCTTTCAGAGGAGGAGAAATTGCTGAAGGAAATGGTAAATAAGATTAAGGAAACGGGCGCAACAGTTCTGATAACTCAAAAGGGAATTGACGACCTTGCCCAACATTATCTATCAAAGGATGGTATTTATGCAGTGAGAAGGGTAAAGAAGAGCGATATTGAAAAACTTGCCAAGGCAACTGGAGCTTCAATTGCTTCATCAGTGGATGAACTCAGTGCATCTGATTTGGGCAAAGCAAAAAGCGTCGAGCAGGTAAAAATTGGCGATGATTACCTTACCTTTGTAACAGGATGCGAAAATCCAAAAGCAGTCAGTCTGCTGATAAGAGGTGGCACAGAGCACGTCGTTGATGAAATTGAAAGGTCTATGGTTGACGCAATTCATGTAGTGGCAGCTGTTATCGAAGATGGAAAATTTGTTTCTGGAGGAGGAGCTTCGGCCATAGAAATTGCAGTTAAAATGAGGGACTACGCAACAAAAGTTGGTGGAAGACAGCAGCTGGCAATTGAGAAATTTGCCAACGCGATGGAGGAAATCCCAAGAGCATTGGCAGAAAATGCAGGAATTAACGCCATTGATATACTGATAAACCTGAGGAAGGCTCACGCAGAAGGCAAGAGCAAATTCGGACTGAATCTTTACTCTGGGGAAATTGAAGATATGACAAAGGCCGGAGTCATTGAGCCAATAAGAGTTGGAAGACAGGCAATAGATGCTGCAACTGAAGCTGCTGTAATGATTCTTAGAATTGATGATGTTATAGCAACAAAAGGATCTGGTGGAGGAGCACCTCCTGCAGGTGGAGCGCCGGGAGCAGGAGACGATTAGATACAAATAACTAAAAACATTTAATATTTTATTTACGCTCAAGGGACAAGTTGCTTTCTACTAAATCTCCTGTGTTGATGTTTCAGACTATAGTATCCTCACTGGCAGGATATATATCTCTTTTTTTTATACTTCGGTTCATTGGTCCCCTGTACTGGGGATATCTCAGTTACGCTCTCGCTTTTGGAGGAATGCTTTCCTTAATCCTTGATCTAGGTTTCAATACAACTTATTTGAAATTTGTCTCACAAGATACAGACAAAAAAGCTGATTTAAGCACTATTGTGTTTATCAAAGTAGTTCTGAATCTGATATATGTTGTCGCTATCGTAGGTTCACTTCTAATCTGGGTTTATGTTCTAAAGAAGGGTTTTGAAAATTCAATAGAATTCTGGGCGATCTTGACCATAATACCCTATTTTTCATTTCAAAGTTTAATTCCGGTCTTAACTTCATACTTCAGATCAACATTTCAGTCCTTTAAACTCGCGGTCCCTAGGCTCATAGAATCTTTATTCAGAAACTTAATTTTTGTGGTTCTTGGAATTCTGTTCATGCTGCACATGGAAGGAAGAATTGGAATTAATGTTGTTATAGTTCTTGCGTTCTTTTACGACGTATCTTATTTTATGTACCTTGTAATCTTGTTCATGTTTGGGAAACCATGGCATTTCAAAAAGAGCGGGAAAAGGGATTATGCTAAATACATCAAATTTGCGCTCCCGCTTTCCCTTTCAACAAGTCTTGGCATTATAAATCTGAGTGTTGACAAAATCATTGTCCAGTTCTTCTGGGGTGCTGTAGCCACAGGAGCCCTTTATGCAGACCAGAGAATGGTATCAATTATAGGTTCCCTCTCTGGACCTGTTGGAATGTTCTTGATTCCTCTCCTCTCTACACATAACGCCAAAGATTCTAAGGAATACGATAGAGATGTGATAGAGTATGAAAGAATTCTATCGCTTCTAGCCATGCCATTTGTTCTGGCATTCTTCCTACTTTCACCATTTATCCTAAACCTTCTTAACGCAACATATATTTCATACTGGCCATCGTTCAGCATAATCGCAGTTGGAGCCTATCTAACTGTCCTGATTCAGCCATTCTCTTCATCAATAGCCTCAATGGGCAAACAGTGGGTTATGGCAAGAATATCCCTCATTTCCATCGTTTTGAACATTGCGATGAATCTAGTGCTGATACCAAATGAAATATTTGGTTTTAAGCTGTTTGGACTAGGAGTTGAAGGTGCGACGATTTCTTTCACCGTTTGCCAATTGATATCATATGCTATGAATAAGGAACTTCACCGAAAATTAAACAAAAATAGGACAAAATCAACATTCTCAATACACCTTTTGATTGCTTTGCCCACTGGAATTTTATTTTTATTTTCCGCTTTCTACGTCAGGCCATATCCATTTATGTTGCTGTTTCCAATCGTTCTAGCAGGTTTTGCACTATACGCGCTGATGAGCATACTTACAAAGGAAATCACGATGTATCAGGTAAAGACTATTATAAAAAATCTTATTCCAAACAGTCGATCAGGATTGCAATGACCTCACGTAGGTTCGTGAATGTAATATTAACATTACCAATAACGATAAAAACATCATCATCAGACCGGAAATCAGGAAATAGTTTGAATATGGAATGTCGAATACGAGTTGTGTAAATTCGTCGTTGAGAATTGGTAAAAAGAGAGTTCCACTGACCCATATAAATATTCCCCAGATCAGGCCCCCAAGGAGAAATATAAACCCGCATATTCTAAGAAGGAGGTTATTGAATTCTTTTCCAACTTTTAGGATTCCAAAAATATAAATGGCAGACAGGATTTCAAAAATGGCAAATATGAGCCCTGAAAGATAGGCAGTGAAGGAATTTATCGCAAAAAATATATTTCCTGACCCAGATGTAAAAATGATTATTGAGTGAATCGCAAAGAGTATGCCAAATACAATCAATGAGATGTATCCTATGAATGAGGCCCCTATTTCGCTGGAATACTTTAGTGATTGACTGCCCCCGCCATAATTTGTATAGACTTTTTCCAGTTTATAAAGACTGCTGGAGAAAATGAAAATTGCGGATATTATTATAATAGACTCGGGAAAGGTGAAAAAGGAATTGCGCGAATAGATGATGTTTATTATGGACAACACGAGGAACATAAATATTGATATGACTCCAAGATTCAGAAAAGGATTAAAAGAAGCATCGGAATTAAGTTGCTTGCCTGTGAAGCTTGAAAGGCAGATAGGGCAGTGATCCGAGTTTTCTCTGATGTCAGTTCCGCAAACTGGACATCTCATAGTTATCAATGGTTTGTGTATTAATAAGTTTTGCCTAGATATATTCCTTGCCAATGGTCTCTCTGGCAATTATTTGCTTCATTATCTCTCTTGAGCCCTCGGCAAGCATGAAGGACCTTACACCTCTTAATGCCCATTCCTCAGGGCAATCCTTCGAGTAACCGAACGCACCCTGCCATTGAAGCGCATCATTAATTGCATCGAAAGCCCATGTAGTTGATAGCATCTTTGCCTTCGCCACTTCTTTACTTACCTGAAATCTCGTATACTTACCGAATCTCTGCTCCTGATCGTAAATCCACAGTGTTTTGTAGCCGAGGTCCAAGGCTGTTTCCATTTTTGCCACGTTGTCTGCGACCTGAAACTGTAATCCCTGGAACTTTGAGAGTGCCTTTCCAAATGCAACCCTCTGTTTCAGGTAATTCACTCCCCTATCTATCGATTCTAAGGCTGCACCAGCACTTATTACTGAAATGAGTGCTCTGGCAAATTCAAAGCCTTCATGTATTATCTTAAAACCCTGGTTTTCTTTCCCTATAATGTAGTGTTCAGGTACTTCCAGATTATTTATCCTAAATGCGCCCCAGCTCGATCCTTCCCTTCCCATTTCTTCAAGATAGGTAATATCCATATGATCCTCTGTGTAAGGCACATAGATCAGGGATGTTCCAGAGGTTCCAGGCTTAGTTATATCAGTCTTTGCCACGGTGACAAACCCTCCTCCCTGTTCCTTAATATCTCTGACAAGACTTATGTAACTTTTTTCTCCGTTTATAACAAGACTGTTTCCTGATCTTGCAGCTACTGTTGTCATCGAAGCGACGTCAGAACCAAATGCTGGCTCTGTTGACGCAATGCCAATATACTTCTTGCCTGTTACAACATCTTGCAATATTTCCTCTTTCAGCTTTTCACTTCCATACTTTGCCAGTAGGTATGCCCAGGCATTATCCACCAAGAAAAAAACTGGAATTGAAACTGTAGGATCTGCTCTTCCGATCTCCTCTGCAACAATACCTATGGTTACCGGATCATATCCGGGTCCACCATATTTTTCTGGAATTGCCATTCCAAGCAGCCCCATTCTTGCCATTCCGTCTTTTATCTCCTTAGGAATTTTTCTCTTGTTCATCATTTCCTTTATTCGCGGTGTGATTTCTCTCTGACAGAATTCTCGAACTGTTTTTCTTAAAAGTAACTGTTCCTCGCTAAATGTAAAATCAAGCATTGCATCCCGATTGCTAATTGGTTTAAAAAAGAGTTTGTTATTTTATATTTTCGAAGTCTATCTTTGCCTTTGAAGGATCCTTCGCAAGTAATGATACTCTGCTTTCTTCCCTGTCAGCAACTATTTCATAATTAAGCTTGTATCCGAGATCCTTGGTAAAATCCATAATTTCCTTGTGAGAGGGCATATTATCAATTGATAATCTCGCAATTGATTGCCCAACATGCACATACCCCTTTGACTCGATGAAATCCGGTGATGCAATATTGTCCATCTTTGCATATTCCTCTATAAATGGCATATTGAAATCTTTCACAAGAGTGTGTCTGATAACCTTCCTTGTGTTGAGTGATGGCAACAACTCAAGTGTTTTTTGGAAATTTTCCCATGCATTCCCCATTGTGGGGTTCAATAGTTCATTAAATGTCTTTTTATCTGGACCTGCTGTTGTTACATATAATTGAGTGGGCAACGGTGACAATTTTTCCAGTACCATTGGCAGTGTTCCATTAGTCACCAGAAATGTTGACATGCCCCTCTTGTGCGCAAGTTCGATGAATTCTCCAAGTCTTGTGTAGAGAGTTGGTTCTCCGGTTAATGAAATTGCTATATGCTTTGGATTGGAAGCTTCCTTCCATTTTTCCTCTTTAACCTTTGGGTTGCCCTTGAAACCTGATATCAATTTTAGATGGGCTTTTATGCTTTCCTCCAGAATAAATTCTGGATCATCTTCGTCTCCTATGTGCATTGAGTCAAACCCGTTAAATCTCCAGCAAAATGAGCAGTTTTCCGTGCATGAATTCAAAGCTGGGGTCATCTGAACACACTGATGTGAATTGATGCCATAGAATGTTCCCTTGTAACATGATTTTCCACCTGTTAATTCGCTCTTTGTCCAATGGCATACCTTTACAGCTGAATGCTTTCCAACTAGACCGTAATGCTGCTTTTTGTAAACCTGTTCGTATTTATTTTCGGTCACATGGCTTTAGTTTAATGTTATATATAACAGTTATAGAAATAGAGGCCATATTTGGACGACCCCGTTAGCATTGCTCTCTTCTTACTCAAATAATCCATCCAAGATATTATTATAAATATTGTAGTTATCCCTAAGCATGGCAAATAATAGTTTGTGGATCACAACCAGTCCGGGAGAGAATGCTCCAGATGAAGTAAATGCTGTTATTGAGACACCAAAGGGAAGCAGGAATAAATACGAAGTAAATAAGGAAGGCCCAGGCATCATTCTGGACAGAGTCCTGCATTCATCTGTAATGTATCCTGCGGATTACGGATTTGTTCCAAGAACGTACTATGATGATGGGGATCCAATCGATATATTGGTTTTAACTTCGTTTCCGCTACATCCAGGAGTTATAGTTAAGGCACGTCCTATTGGAGTAATGCACATGATCGATGGGGGGGATAAAGATGATAAGATCATTGCAGTTGCCTCAAAAGACCCCATGAACAAAAAAATTAACGATATCACTGATGTCAATCCACAACTGCTGGCAGAAATTAAAAACTTTTTTGAAACTTACAAAATATTGGAAGGAAAGAAAACGTCTGTAAGTGATTATGGGAACGCAGAGGAAGCAAGGAAACAAATATCAGGATCAATGAAAAGTTTCGATGAAAAATTTGAAATGGAATTTGATTAATTTTTAAATATTTTACTCAGTTCATTTTCAGATGGAGTCTATCTCGAAATTTACAAGTTTAAAGTTTACTGAATAAAGCGGAACGCTTCCCCCGTACATACTTACTTTTTCCGTACTGCCAGACAGCTTAAATTTAAAATGGTGGAATAGCAAAAATGAAGAATAGTTTTGCCCGCTTCCAAGTAGTTCACTGTAAAGTGTATCTGCCCAGTATTTAGCGTATGAAGAGTGAATTGTGTAGTTGTATCGCAGTAGTTCTATACTATCCACAGGACCCAGTTTATTACTAAAAACATAACTATTCCCCACGGTGTAATTTGTAGCTGTCTGACTTTTCATTGTCATTGAAACTATGGTGCTTCCGCTTCCGCTAACAGAAGTTGAAATTCCCTTTTGAATGCTCATGTTGTATGCTATTGAACTCAGAGATATTCCTCGCTTACTGGAATCTACTACCCTAATTGGAAGAGGATTGACTGTGACATAAGTAACCCCTTTACCAGCGGTAAGAACAATTCCATCCTGTAGAACTTCAGTTTCTGTTAAGGTAAACTGAGTTTGACCCTTTGAATTGATAGAGCCGTATATCTTTATGCTGGGGCATATAGTGTAATGCAAAATTTTACTGGATGAACTGACATTGTAACACCCTATTTGATACATAAAAGTCTGGTTAGTGACAGTGCAAGTGTTGGGGGAATTAGAGTTGTACTGGGTCACTGTTGACCCACGTACCGTTCCAATATCACCGCTAAGAGAATTTGACATTACTCTTTCAAGATAGCTGTCGTATCCCCCCATAGTCGCAAATCCCCATCCAATGTCGCCAGAATAGCTTGAACTCCCAGTGCTGTTTACATCTGAAATACAGATTTCGTACGTTCCTGACGTAAACTTTAAAGGCTTATATCCAATTGTGGAATTGGTAAGAAATACCTGCACCCAACCAGTTTGATCCACTTTAATTATGCGACTTGATATAAGTTTTCCCTTGTTAAGAATTGACTGGTTGAAAATGTTGATTTGGATATAGTTCGTTGGAATGCTGTTAGCCTCATTCCCTGGAGGGATTGTATAATTGTACAAAAATAAAGAGATATAGTTTATCAATGCAGTTTTACTTAAATTGAAACATTGAATTCCTTTGTCAGAAATTGCCCAATAACTTGGCAGTGAACCTACAGGTTCAAAATAACTTATATTAATGTAGGCAGTTTTCCCTTGAACTATTGATACGAAACCGGTTACTGGGTTAGGTACGTAATTTCCTACGTCTTTCACACTATAATTATATTGTTCTCCTGCAGGGGCACAAATCGTTAAACTTGACTGTTGAGTCGTGCTAGGGGAGTAATGCTTTCCTCCAAGATAGAAGTTCCAATTGGAACCGGAGGGGAGACCTGTTTGTTGAACTATTAATTTTCCCTTGGCAGCATTACTCGTTATATTATATCCTAAAAGAAAATAATAATAACTGTTTGAAGTGATTAGTTGCTCTGAGATAATATAAAAGTCTGTTTGTATTGCTTGATTTGAATGTCCATTAATACTACATCCTTCTGCACTGACAGTGGCCTCATAGTAGTATGAAACTCCAGTGTTAGAGAAGGTTGTAGGATTTGAAATTGTTCCTATGAATTCGTTTGGTCCATATCCATATCCAGAGTTTTGATTATCGAATTTCAGAAACCCCTTAACATTGTTTACATTCTTTGGATAGTTATTGGCTGATTCATTTACTGCCTCAAAGAAGTTTATGTAATATGTTTTATCAGAACCTGTAGGATTGAGATATATAGTTTCGCCCTTTTTTGGGTTTTTAAGGGTGGCGTTTATTGGAATTGAGCTAGAAGTGTATTCGCTTGAGCCGTGGGAGTGACTGACATTTGTAAAATTAAATGCAAAGATGGAACTTGTGGAAAAAGGAGAAGTAGAGATTTCAGTAAACAAACTGGCGTTTCCTTGAACTACTTGTTTACAGAAGTTTGTATTTGGTTCCAAATAAAATTTTAAATAACTTACTGGAGTGTTTTTATTAGCGCAGAATTGCTGCGAAGCCAGTGGATAATAATTTTCAGTTCCCATTTTTAATGCAGTATTATTAAGCCAATAATTTTCATCTGTTATTTTAGTAAGTTTATTGTTACATATAATTCCTATAGAATTTGCTGAATTTATGTTATTTACTTCCGTTGTAGGTCCGAAGGCCGATGCAACCACACTCTTTTGAAGTGCTGTTGAATTGGAAAACTCCACTTTTAAGGTTGTTTCTTGATCTGTGACCTTTACAGTTCCCGCAGATGGACTAGGGAGAACTGTTTGATTATCAGAGAATATACTGTAACTATAGGAACCTCTTGGCAAGCTAAATGAAACTATATTTGGAATATTGGAAGCAACCGGACTACCTGACTTTTGTGTTCCCCCTAGAGTTACGGTCCAGTAATACCCAGCGGGTAGACCAGTCTCCTGAAAATTTATGGCAAATTTAAATTGCTGATCTACATAATTATTATTTAGAATATTACTTGTAGTTGCATTTGCGCAAGCAGCCACATTAACCGTTTTGTTCGTAACAACATTTGTATAATTAACTTTGAGTTTGTAACTTAATGAGGCATTAAAATTGTTAGAGTAGTAAAGGTTCGTACTTTGAGTTGGGGTAAAAGGTGGAGTTCCACTAATGCCGATGGGGAAACTTTGCGAAATTGAACTTCCTGGAGTGTTACTTGGATCTAGTAACTTTGAGTCCAGCGACGAAAAAGCACTTTGAGTACTTCCCTGATAGGTCAGATCATTGTTTGTGCCAGTGCTGGGAACATACCAAAGTATGAAACTTGTGAGCAGCACACTGGCTATGGCAAATAAAAGAATTGCACCTATGATCTCACTTACAGCTTTTTCAGGCTTTCTGACATCCTTCATGTATGAGAGTATTTAGTAATACTCTGTATAAAAATCTTTGTTATGTGTACGTACATAAACTAATTTTGGAATATTGCAGGATTAAAAAGGATTTAAAAATATAATAATATCCAGTTATTTCCACATTGGAGTTCGCATAATTTTGAAGTAAAATTTATACCAATGAACTAATGGGTGGTTTACGTTAACCGAAGAGAAATTTAAAGAACTGACGCCTTCTTCAAGACTTATACTCTTAACTTTGAAGAACATAAAAATAGCAGATGTAAAAACTTTAATGAAGGAAACTGGACTTTCCAAAAGGGCATTAATGGGTTCTTTGAAGCACTTAAGGGAGGAAGATCTCATAAAAGTAAAACCATGCCTCACTGACACGAGAAGAAGATTCTATTGCTATATTCAGGAAGAGTAATTTTTAAAGCGGCCAGAAAACTTTTGCTAATTCTACTACAACGGCCATTGCAATTCCAATGTAGATAACTAATTTTGGATCGAGTGCTGGTCCTTCTATTTCTTCTTCATCGAAATACCTGATTAAACCTGCTCCAGATTGGAAGCCGTCCTTTTTATCCGCCATTATGTGAACTCAATGCAATCATATATTTTATCCTTTTCTAATTAACCATTTTAAACATTTAATTTTATTTCCTTTGCGCCCCCTACAATGGTGAGTACTTTAATCGTGTTGGTGTGGTTTTTTATTACTGACATCGCATATTCCAAATTTTGCTTCTCTACTATCACGAATACACTGTTCCCTCCGGTCACTATGTATGAGAGCCACTTCTTTTTCCTTTCTGTTTTGATGTTATCCATAAGAGATTGCATTTCATCTGTTACTATTTGAACGTCAACTAATGAATTAAGATAGTGATAGTCATCTGTGTCTTGCATCGCCAGTTCCCATATTGATTTTATATTACTTTGCAGACTCAACTGCTTTAACAATTCCACTCTTTTATTCGCGTTTTTAACTCTTGTAGGATAATAATTTGATCTGGGCTGATTGAAGTGTATATCATCTGAAGGTTTTCTTTTATGTGGAAAAACCGCACTTAACACATAGTAGTTGGAAAATTTCTCTGGTCCCAATATTTGCTTTGTTACCGGATTGTCGGTTCCCTCAGTTACAGTTAACCCGCCGTAGAAACTTCTTCCGGCGCTTTCAGAAACTTTACGCATGTTGCGTTCTAGTCTGGCAAGACTAACATTTTCTAATGATGTCTGTATGCATTTCCCTAGAGCAGCAGCTCCGGCGTCCGAACTTCCGCTGATAATATTTTCATTACTGGAGATTACAGATATATAGTTTCCTGAAAACTTTTTCAGTATTTCACTTTTGTATTCTTCTATCATCTTGAACGGAGATCTACTATCATTTGGATCTATTTTTTCCCCGTTTAACTTGCTCTCCATATATTCTTCCGAGACTGACATGGTAGTTCTGGCCACAGATTCACTTGACTCCAGAGAGTAGCATAATCCGGCTGAATTGTGAAACGGCAATCTTTCTTCCTTATCTTTAAGCCCACCAAGAAGAACTATTCCAAAGGTTGGATGCGATACGCATTGAAATCTAGTCTTTATTGCCATATAATACCGGATGAATTTTATACTATATTAAATTTCAACAAAGTTCTCTTTTTGTTTCGATCTATATTAAAAAGCTAAGAGATTTTTTATATGCCAGTATAATGTTTTCCTATGACTGAAACTAAAATTATATTCATAATCAGTAGTGGTGTCGAACAGAAGGAAAAAGCTCTGACGGGCTTGCGAATGGCAATCAATATGAAGGTTAAAAAAAGAGTTGCTGATGTAAGAGTCTTATTTTTTGGGCCATCAGAGGAAATGATTGCGAAAGGTGACGAAATGATTGATCAGATGCTGAAGGAAGCATCCGATGCGGGTATATACAAAACAGCGTGCATTTTCATAGCACAAAACAAAAAAATAGAAGATGGACTGATATCAAAAGATGTAAAACTTGAGCCAGCGGGAGAGGTTCTTGCAAAAGCACTTCAGGAAGGTTTCGTTCCCATTACATTCTAAATGGTTAAGCTAAGAGATTTTCAGGGAAGATGGGTTGAAATCCCTGAAAAAATTGAAAGAATGATTTCCTTAAATCCATCGATTACAGAGATAATTTCCTTATTGGGAATGGAGACTGAATTAAAGGGTGTCAGCGCATTTTGCAGGAGACCTGAAAGTGTTGAGAAAATTCGAAAAATAGGAAGTTACAGTACATACAATGAGACATTGGTCAATGAGTTAGAACCTGAACTCGTTTTGACTATCTCCGGTTATCAGGAAAAGCTTTCGAGGAAGTTATCGGAAAAATTTAATGTATTCGAAATAGAACTGCCATCATCTCCATTTGGGATACTGGACATGGTAAGCAGATTGGGAATCATTTTAAGTAAAACCAGAGAAGCAGATAAGCTTATCAAGAAAATGTTAGATGTTGCAAACCTGGATGAGCTAGGATTCCCATTAATAAAAGCATATCTTGAAATAGACCTAGGTGGACCAGTTTCATTCGGCAATCTAAGTTATATCACCAAAACACTGAATTATTTCAATTTGGAAACGCCATATGATAAAACTACAAAAGAGTGGCTAACTCCGGATTATAATGAGGTGTTGAATTTCAATCCACAGATATTGATATTTGAAGGTAAAATGTACAGAGGAATAGAGAAAGAGGATGCTAAGAGTAGAATATCCAATACCCCCCTGTCTCGAACTGATGCTTTTAGAGATGATCTTATATTTTGCACACCGGGAAAGTTAGACTTCTTCGCACACCATGGTCCTTCTTTTTTTCTTGAAGTAATACCGTGGTTGAGGTCGATTTTAAGAAATTTAAAAATTTAAATCAAGAATTATCATATTATTTTTTATATCAGTAAGTCATACTATTGTGTCTGAAAGGACGGGACGAAACCATATGGAAGGAATTACCAAAATAAAGGAACTAACTCCCGAGTCAAGACGAGTAAACGTTCTTGCAAAGGTTTTAGAGATCGGCGAGCCAAAAGAGATAAACACCAGATTTGGAGAGGCAAAATCAGTAACAGAGGTTGTCATTGCCGATGACACTGGAAAGATTAAGCTATCACTATGGGGAGAGCAGGCATCATCAGTAAAGGATGGTTCAATGCTTCATGTTGACAATGGGTACATTTCACTGGTCAGAGGCCAGATGAGATTAAACGTTGGAAAATATGGAAACCTCAATGAAAGCGAGGAAACTCTTGAGGAAGTAAACAGTGAAAATGACATGAGCGAAAAGGTTTATGAAAACACTAACTTCAGAAGAGGTCCAGGCGGCTACAGAAGAGGCGGCTTTGGGGGAAATTCAGGAAGAAGAGATTTTAACTCCAGAGATAACTACAGAAACAATGATGAAAGCGATTAATTGCTCTCATCCTTGTAACTTGTTTTTTGTTGCATTTTAAATAATTCAAAAACTTCGCTTGAAGTTGTACATTCACTATTTTTTTTATCATTTCTCCAATTTCCGGTAAATCGTGGAAACCTGACAGCTAGGCCCTTTGAACCATTTAGATCCCTGGCACATTTGTGTATAGGACTGGAGGTTATTTCCGCACCCTTGATTTCAATTACTTTTTCAGGATAAATCCAAACATCAGGTTTCATTTCGGAATCTACGTTATTTGGCTTTTCTTTGGCCACCATGGATGAAAACATGGGACGCAATTCCTCCAAATTTTCATCTGTGAAACCAGAACCCAATTTGCATACGGATTCAAACATGTCTCTTTCCCCGTTATATGAAGCCAGAAGTAAAGCTCCGTAGAATCCCTTTCTCCTTCCGTGACCGTGGAATGCCCCAATTACGGCAAGATCGAGAGTATCGTTGATTTCGGTTCTGTAGTCTCTTTTGAACTTAATCCACAGCCATCCCCGACTCCCAGCCCTGTAGATAGAATTATCATCCACACTCTTTGCAACGATTCCCTCGCAGCCGGAGGATACTGATGACTCGAAGAATGCCTCTGCCTCAGATTCGCTTTCTGTTATGATCTGGCTCGCAAGTTTAAGCCTTTCACTATCTTTGATAGTCATTTCCAGTGTTTTCTTACGTTCAATGTATGGAATTCGATTTAACTGTTTACCGTTAAGGTAGACAATATCAAAAAGAAATGCTACAATAGGTATTTCTTCCTGCATCTTTTCCATTGAATACTTCCTTCCTCTTCTCCTGGAAATATTCTGAAAAGGATATATCTCTTCAGTTTCAAGATTCATTGGAACCGCCTCTCCATCAAGTATAACACTTTCGACTTTCATTTGCTTTACCGCTTCAATAATTTCCGGAAACTGCGATGTTGTATCTTCCCTTCCTCTAGAAAATGTTTTTACCTTCTCTCCAACTTTATGAATCTGCAACCTTAATCCATCATACTTAAACTCAAAGGAGGCTTTGCCGTTAAGTTTCTCAATAATCAAGTTCAGCGAAGGAAGCCTTTCTGCAAGCATGACATTCATTGGTATAAATGGAGTCGGCCCAAGATTTTCCAAGCTTTTTCCACTCCTTAAAATTTCTGCAAGATAAGAAACATCTGGATGGAAGTTGTAAGTATCTTCAATGCTGCTCTGTTCAAGGTCCGGTCTAAAAGCCATCCTGAGGGATGAAATTATTGTGGCATCAGATACACCCAGCCTTAGTTTTCCCAGGATGATTTTTGTTAGATATTTGGCTTCAATATTGTTCGATCTGATGAACATGTTCTTGATTAGAGCCTCCTTTATTTCACTGCTTCCTGAACCCTTTTTCATCGCAATTTCTTTCAAAAGTCTAAAAACTTCTTCAACCGTAAGTTCCTCCATGAAAAAAGTTGTCTGTTTGCTCTTCCCCAGAACTTCGAATACCACTTCCCCCAAGTCTCCAGTTTTTGCAAAGGCTTTAAAAATATCTTCTTCGGTCTTATCGCTCAATCCAGAAAGTATCTTTATCATGCTTTTTTCCGATACCCCAAGCTCAATACCTTCATAATCAGGAGCGATTTTTCCCTGAACAAGGAACGATACAGTGCCACTTTCTTCTGGAAATTCCTTAAAAAGCTCGCTTAAGAATTGAGTGATCTCCAATCTCTTTTTTGTGGAGGAAATTCTCTCAAGATTATCGCAGAATTTTGAAAAAAGCATCTTTTAGGGTATTTGTAAATTGATTAATAAATTCTGTTTAAGTCTTATCTGTTTTTGAACAAACGGTTTATTTAAAAATTAATTTCTAAGTGTAAACTTTTTAAGGATTAACATTCTGAACATTTATGCATGAAAAGGATCAACATGAGCATCACCATGAGCATCAGTGGGACGAAGCCAGTTATGAAAGAATAGGGGAGATGCGAGAAAAGTTAATCGATATGGACAGATTAATTTCATTCATGAAAATCAAGCGGGATGAAACCATTATAGATGTTGGGTCAGGAGATGGTTACTACTCGATAAAATTCTCCAAATATTGTAAAAACGTGGTTTCTCTGGATAAGAGTAAGAGTGGAAATGAATTGGAGAAGAGAAAAATTGAAAACGAACGGGTTAAAAATGTAGTACCATTAATAATGGATATCTGTGAATCTCAGGATTTACCAATTGGTGATAGAATTTTCTTCTCTACTAGTTTCCATGATTTTCCGTGTAAAGAGGAAATTGTTAAAAAATTTACCGAAGGAACTAAACCTTATTTCACGTTGATTGAATTCAAAAAGGATTCCGATATGGGACCTCCGAAAAGTCTGAAACTTTCCCCACAGGATATCGAAAACATTTTCCAAAAATTTAATTATGAATTGTGTGACATAATCTTCTTCAGGGAACATTATGCTGTTACCTACATTCACAAAAATTAGAGATTTTTTAAACTCTCAAAACGTGTTCACCTATAATAATCTTATAAAAAATTTATACTAATGAAGGAATACGCATAATATCTGGGAGTGTTAAGATGGATGAGAAATATGAAACCATAGAAGCAGATGTTCTGATTATTGGAGCTGGAGGTGCAGGAATGAGGGCAGCAATTTCCGTCAATGACGCGGGATTAAAGGCCGTTATTGTGACTAAATCTCTTTTAGGGAAGGCTCATACGGTAATGGCAGAAGGAGGAATTGCTGCTGCACTTGGAAATGTAGATCCAAAGGATAACTGGACAGTGCATTACGGCGATATTATAGAAGAAGGAGTTTATATTTCAAATTGGAAAATGGCTGAAATTCTTGGGAAGGAAGCACCCGAAAGAGTCCTGGAACTGGAGAGATATGGTGCCCTTTTCGATAGAACGCCAGATGGAAGGATAATGCAACGAGCCTTTGGAGCTCATACATATAGAAGACTGGCACATGTGGGAGACAGAACTGGGCTTGAATTGATTAAAACTCTTGAGGATCAGGTTTTGCATAGGAATATAGAGTTCCATGATGAGATGTACATCGTAGACTTTATTGTAAAGAACAAGAAGATCGCCGGTGCGGTAGGAATAAAAATGAACACCGGGAAGTTATATTTGCTGAAGGCAAAGGCAACTGTGATTGCGACAGGTGGATCAGGTAGGATATACAAGATTACTTCAAATTCATGGGAATCTACAGGCGATGGACTTGGTATGGCTTACAGGGCAGGAGCTTTGCTCAGAGATATGGAAATGTTCCAATTCCATCCTACGGGAATGGTATATCCACCCGGAGTAAGGGGTTTACTTGTGACAGAGGGTGTTAGAGGAGAAGGGGGCATATTGCTGAATTCCAAGGGAGAAAGATTTATGCTTAAGTATTCACCACAGAAAAAAGAACTGGATGCAAGGGACGTTGTGGCCAGAGCAAATTACAAGGAAATTACCGAAGGAAGAGGAACAGAACACGGAGGAGTCTATCTAGACATAACCCATAAAGGATCAGATTTCATAAAACACAAATTACCAGCCATGTACCAGCAATTTAAGGAGTTTGCTGGAGTGGACATAACGAAGGAAAAAATGGAAGTTGCACCCACAGTTCATTATATGATGGGTGGAATTGAGGTTGAGGCTGAAACGGAAAGGACCAACATTGAGAATTTATTTGCAGCCGGAGAAGTTGCTTCAGGATTACACGGAGCAAACAGACTTGGAGGAAACTCACTGTCTGATATTTTGGTATTTGGAAAGAGAGCAGGGGACTCCGCTTCTGTTCTTGCCAGAGGATCAAAATTTGAAGATGTCGATAACGAAGATGTCCAAAAAGTCATTTCTGAAATAGAGAGTTTCTTTAAGGAGGATGGAAAGAACCCTTATGATTTAATTGACAGACTTACCACTTCCATTAGCGAAAATGCAGGAATAGTCAGGGATGCTGCCAGACTAAAGCTCGCTTTAAAGGATATAGATGAGATCAAACATGAATTTCCAGAGGTCGGAACAAAGGGCCTGATACGATACAATCATGGATTACTGGGCTGTTTAGAATTGAGAAATATGCTGGTATCCTGCGAAGCTTTGGTAAAATGCGCTCTGATGAGAGAGGAGAGCAGGGGTGCACATACCAGAACTGACTTCCCAAAGAAGGATCCTGAATGGAAGAAGAATATCCTTACATGGAGTGGAGAAAATGGGGAAATGATGTTCGATACAAAAGCAGTTGAGGAAATGCCAGAGGATTATAAAGCATATGTTAAGCCTGAGGTGTATGAATGAGCGAAGATGTTAAAATAAAAGTTTTCAGGTTTGATCCTGAGACCGAAAAAGAGGGAAAATTTGTTGAATACAGCGTTCCAAAGGTGGATGGGATGGTTGTCCTTGACGCCGTCAGATATGTGGAGGAGCATGTCGATCCAACTATTTCCATAAGATGGAACTGTAAGGCCGGCAAGTGCGGATCTTGTTCTGCTGAAATAAATGGGAGACCTTCACTTATGTGCAAAACCAGAATTGATGAGATTGGACAAGACATCAATGTTGCCCCAATGGCTGCATTTCCACTCATTAAGGACCTTGTTACTGATGTTTCCAGAAATTGGGAAATTGCAAGAAAAATACCCATGTTTACACCAAGGGATAATTTAGAAAAACCTTGGAGAATCAATCCCCTTGATGTTGAAAGATCAAAGGAGTTCAAGAGGTGTATAGAGTGTTTTCTTTGCATGGATGTGTGTCACGTGGTCAGGGAGCACTTTACGCCATATTTCGGACCAAGACACATAGTGAAGGCAGCATCCTGGGATATGCACCCACTGGATGGATTGGATAGGTCAAAGCTTCTCAACGATATGGGTGGAATGGGCTACTGCAACATAACAAAATGCTGCACGGAAGTTTGCCCAGAACACATACGAATAACTGATAATGCCATAATACAGGAAAAGGAGAGGGCGGTGGACAGGAAATACGATCCAATCGCGATGGTTCTAAAGAATAGGAGAGGTAAAGAAAAGGTGGTGCAGTAAATGTCTTTTAGTACTAAAGAAGAAACAAAAATGGAAAAAATAGCAAAATTCCCGAGAGAGTTTGGCGAAATCAGATTCTGGTCATTTGTATTCGTTGCCCTTTTAGCCATATATTTGATGAGCACTTTCGATCTATCAAAGCCCATAGATGGATTAACAGATCCATTCTACTCGCCTACAATACTAGTGCTTCCACTCGTGGCTGGATTCAGGGCAACTTGCTATGCATACAGGAAGGATTACCATAGGCATCTTTTTAGACATCCTGTTGCCTGCGGCGTGACAAATTTCAGCAACGTCTCAAAGAAGGATGACCTTTCTGGAGAAAAAAGAGGAAGACTTTATTCTGGAGAAACAAGTATTTTCAGGCTTGAAAACCTACACAGATACTTCTGGTACACAGCAGTCGCAATATTACCATTCTTCTACTATGACATATTTATTGCACTTGACTACAAGGGCGATTTTACACTGGGAGCGCTCCTTCTAATACTGAACACGCTATGGGTTACTATTTACACATTCTCCTGCCATTTCTTCAGACATGCTACTGGAGGAAATGTTGATTGTTACAGTTGCCCTGTAAACAAGAAAAGTTTCAGGAGGTCCTTCTTTAATGGAGTCACAAAATTAAACGACCACCATGAAATAATGGCATGGGTGAGCCTTGCTTCATTCTTCCTTGTAGATCTTTACATAAGAGGAGTTGCTGCACACTTGTTTGTGAATCCAGTGCTATTTGGGTTGTGATTGATATGATGAAACTAATGAAAGCAAGTCTAAGATATCCACTATTCTTTCTAGGGATATTACTGATAGAAGTGGGTGGACTTTATTATAAATTTGTAAGCCAGAATGTAACAAACACTGCATATTTTGTCATTGTTGGATTTATAGTGTTTCTGTTATCAATAGTAACACCATAATTTACACAATATTTTTTTACAATTCAATCATTTAGTTGTATGAATTTAAATGAACTTGTAGGTAAGGAAGTTAGGGCACTCATATTGGGTCAATATCAGGAGTCACTGACACCAGAACTTTATTTCAAGGGAACTTTGGTCGGCATTGATCAATCCATTTACATTATAGAAACTGAGGATGACAGTGGAAAAAAGAGAAATGCATGCATTCCAATCATGCAATGTGTACTTTCAACAGTCTAAGGATGGATCATGGATAAAAATCTCAAGAAGATATGGGAATATACCAGCACCTTGGCATTACTATTTGGGGCCATTTTCCTGTTCACATACTTTCTTTCTCAGTACATTCTAAAACTCCCAGGTATTATTTCTACCACTGTAGATATTGCTCTTACATTAACCGCAATAATCATTTTTTTCAGGTTGATTAAAAGACTGATTTATTCTGGGAAGATTATCAAAGGTGATAGAACGAGGCAGGTTGCTGCCTATTTTCTAATCAACATTCTAATGTATCTATCCATTAGCCTTGTTGTGATATCGGCCTTTGATGTAAACCTCACTTCTCTAGTGACAGGAAGTTTGTTCCTTACAGCTATTCTTGCACTCGCGGGACAGGGTGTAATAATGAATATACTGGGAGCTTTATTGATTGAGTATACAAAACCAATGAAAGAAGGAGAGGTTATATGGTTATTTCCATGGAGTTCCTCTAGTCCAATGTTAACCGCCCAACTTGCAGTGATTTCCCAGAAATATTATTCCAAGGATATACTGTACTCACAGGGAATTGTGGGGAAATATATGGATACAACAATAACTTACACTACAATAATAGATAGCAGTGGAGTGGTTATAAAAATACCCAATTCCTTGATCGCACTTGGAGCATATCAGATAAGAAGAACCTTTGAAATGCCATTCAAACTTAGATATGAATTCCCAAAAACAGTTTCTATTGATTTGGTTAAAAATGTCATTACTGAAGAGTTTTCAAAAATGGGTATAGAGAATGATAAGATTCAAAACTTCGTGGATGAAACTACTCTCAACACCTACGTCCTAAAAATATCAGTTTTTGTCGATTCTGCAGAGGATCATAGGACTGAAATTGTGTCGAGACTTGGAAGAAGTTTAGAAAAATTTAGAGCAACATTGCTTTAAAACTGAATATTTTTTAACCTTAATTCAATAAAGCGCCATGGGAAGGATCAGAACACTATTTTCCATAGGAGCACTGGTAGCAGTTCTAGTTGTACTCCTTGCCGTTGTTTACTCGTTTAAACAAATTTTTGCGCTGTTACCAGCCAACTACGCAAAAGCAATTAATGGTGTGATCGGGTACTCCAAGTTCATAGATGCCATAATCATAGCCATAGTCTCGTACTTCATTATCCGTGTGATTCTTTCTTATCTGAGTAGATTTCTTTCCAAGTTCCTTGAGAGGTCTACTCTTCATCCCATAATTTTCACAGTAAGGCTAGTTGGATATTTCATAATTGCACTGGCCGTAGTCTCCGCCCTTGGAATAAATGTATCTTCCATTATACTGGGAAGTACTTTTCTAGCTGCAGTGCTTGGGCTGGCAACTCAGAGTGTGCTGGCAAACCAATTCGCAGGTCTTTTGCTGATAGTTACAAGACCGTTTAAGATAGGGGATAAGGTTTGGATTCATGCCTGGCAATTCGGCATTGCCTATGGGGTAATAGCCCCAAAATATTTCTCGAGTGATTTTCTTTATAACAACGGATTTTCTGGAACTGTGATGGACATAAGCATAAATTATACCACCCTTCTTACAGATGGGGGAGAAATAGTTAAAATAGCAAACAATGTGCTGACACAGGGTGCGTATAGAAAAGTATCAAAAACACCCTCGGTGCAGGTAAGGTATGAAATTCCCAAATACCTCAATTTTGACCAGGTAAAAAATGAGATTCTCAATCAGATTAAAAAATTTGAAGAGATAAAGGGAGAACCATTTCTCGCAATTGATGAAACCACCCTTAACACGTACGTCATATTGATCAAGGGAACATTTCTTACGAGTGATCCAGCAATCATAAGGGGAAAGATTCTGGAAATGCTTATAAAAATAGTTGAATCCAAGCGTCTTCCTTCAAATCAAACATGACATCATACATAGGATAAAGTAGAGGATTAAATTCTCTTTCATTATGAGTTTTACATTCAAAGATAGGATAGGTCTAACCATATTTGGATCTTCCCATGGTGAAGCTGTTGGTGTCGTACTGGATGGAATTCCTTCAGGATTTAAAATTGATAAAGAAGATATAAATAAATGGTTGAAACGAAGAGCTCCAGGGAAGAGCAGCTTAACTAGCCAAAGAAAGGAGTCCGATGAATGTGAAATTATCTCAGGCCTTAAAGACAATTTCACGGATGGGGGATCGATTACAATAGTAATGAAAAATCAGGATCAGATAGGAAGACATTATGACGAGATTAAAAATAATCCCAGGCCGGGACACGGAGACTTAAGCCTGTACATGAAATACGGTCCTTTCAGGAATTATTCTGGAGGGGGGTTTTTATCCGGAAGAATGACTGCCCCACTGGTTGCAGCAGGATCGATTTCGGCACAGATTCTTTTGACTCTTGGTATTAGGATTTCGAGTTATATTGATTCCATGGGAGACATTGAATTGAGGGATCACTCTTTTAGGGGTGAGGAGGATGTATATTCCAGAGAAAGCAGGATACCTGACGAAAATGCAAACCTCAGGGCAATAGAACTGATAAAGAAGCTTCAAGCAGAGGGGGATTCTGTAGGTGCTTCCATAAGAACAGTTATACAATCTGTTCCGAGTGCAATTGGAGAACCCTTTTTTGACTCTGTCGAATCTATTATTTCTCACCTCATGTTTTCCATACCTGGAGTGAAGGGGATCGAATTTGGTTCAGGATTTGATTTAACAAAAATGAAAGGGAGCAAGTCAAATGAGGCATTTGTATTAACAGAAGGAGTCATAAATACCGCAACCAATCATAATGGTGGCATCCTGGGTGGTATAACATATGGTGATCCAATCGATTTTAGAATTGCAATGAAGCCAACATCATCAATCAGAGGGGAGCAGAAGACTATCAACGTTGAAACTATGGTTCCTTCAACCATATCTGTTGTGGGAAGACATGATCCATGCATTGCCATAAGGGCGGTACCAGTAGTTCAATGCCTGACTGCCTTCGCCATCCTTGATCTTTACCTGAGAAGACAGTCATCTTATAAAGGGAATTTTGAAAATGATGCCAGTTATGGAAAGTATGAAGGGAATCACGAAAGTGAGTGAAACCGTAGTAAAGGCGATATACTTAGCCCTTTTTATTGAATGAAACACCATATCCATCAGTTCATTGTAGGAGTTTTCAGATCCCATATTTACATTTACATCTGCGCTTCCATGTATGAATTCCACGTCTTCCAGGTCATCAATTGCATTGTTTAATATCCCTTCAAATTTTCCAGCCAGTTCCATAATGTCGTCTTTCTCTCCGAGAGGATTCATATCCAGTCCACTTTGGTTAACTATATGATTGTCTGTTGTGTATATTGCAAGATAGTCCAGCTTTTCGCTGACCTTTTTCCGAATTGCTTTCATCAAGTCTCCAGTGATGTTATTGGAATCTGTTAAAAGGATTCCAAACATTCTATCATCGATCCTAAAGACGCATGCTTGTCCTCCCATTGGGCCGATTGCATTGGAGTTTATCTGTGCGCGAAAATAACCCATCTTAGCTGGATGAGTAGGGGTTATTTTTGTAAACACATCTTCAATGGTTGACCTGAATGGAGATAGGTCAGTAATCGCATCTCCAGCATGCTGGAAATTATTTTGGCCATCCAACACGTCTAGCATTATTCCTTTGCTTTTCATATTTTTCATCAATTCTAGGCCCTGTGTTATTTCAATGTCATCAAATTTTCTTTCTCCAGGGTTCAATGCTACGAAACCGAAATCCCCATAAACCATCCCGTCAATTATTATTCCGTCCTTTTCCTCGTGCGTGAAGAATGACATCGTATTAGATCTGGAATTACCTCCCCAGTTTGATTTTATTCCCTCAGCTATGTTTTCAATATCAATATCTCCTGAGCAGTTGTTGTTATTTGTTGTACTTGTGTGAAAAACAAGAAGATCTCCACCAATACCACTCATCTTCTCTTGAAGCCTCACAGGAAGATTGCTTGTGCCCACCGTCCCAAAGGGTCCTGGATGAATATACGGGAACACAAATGTACACTTTTCAGTGCCTTTAGGATTAAGAATCCTTATGAAATTTACTGGAACTGATCTCTTTTCCGAATAAATTTTGCTGAAAAATCTGTTTCCAAAGTGAGCATAGTTTGGGTTAGTAGAACTGTAAAGGAAGAACTTGATGAGATTTCTTGGTTCTTCCTTATACTTACTCTTGAATTTTTCGGTCGATTTAATTATCATAAGATATGCAAGGTAGGTTGAGATAAGGCCGTAAATAATTGTTTCAACCAGCACCGTATAGTCAGAATAGAAAACATAAAATGGTGTGAAAGACAGGGTAAATGCTAGGGCGCTTACATAATTAACACTGTCATCATCTGACAGATATGTGTAGAAAACAAGAAATCTGAAGTATGAAGTGAATGAAAGAGAGATAGCTATATTTTGAGTCACTAAGAAGGGAAATGCTACCTGGAAGATTACGAAAACGAGATAGAATATTACCATTGAAATAGCCAGTAAAAAAGCATTCTTCTTCAGATTCAGATTTGACTTAAATTTTTTTGACAATATATGATCAATGAAAAGTGTAATTGCACCTGTCAGAATGATCAACAGGAAGGCCTTGGTTAAATTGAATGTTCTGAAAAATTCTATTAAAAAAATAATTAACAATACAGAAAATGATGTGGAAAGTGGGGGTGCTCGCTTTATATACTTTGTAAGATCTGAAAATGTTCTCTGCATCTAGGAATGACCCATGTTAGTATTCAATTTAAATTATCCTATATTATCAGTGGGATCATTTTAAAGTTGCCGTATCCGGTCAAAACCTTGAGATATTTTCCAAAGAAATCCTCCTCTATGCCTTCTACATCATACACAAGTCCTGTAATTGTTTCCAATTTTCGTTCAGATGAAACTACGATTATGTTATTTTTCCCTGCCCTTTTGATCGCTCTTGCGTCTATCTGCCTATTCCCTCTCCCAAGAAAAAAACCATTGCCCGCATATGGAGACACTACAATTTTAAGTGATACTCCCTCATCAATGAACTTTTCGAAATCCTGTGGAAAGTAGTTACTCTTAATCAACTTGCCATTCCTGATAAGATCAACCTGAAATACTGTTGTTTCAAGTCCCAGATATTCCATGATCCCCTTACAGGTTGACCCCGTTCCAACGAGATAATATGAGGAATCCATGTTATCTGCAATGTATTCTGCTATACTGTCTTCGCTCCATTTATAAGACACCATCTTTGGATCCTTGTGAATACCTGGAGCAGATAGGCTTTTCAATTTTCCGTACCTCCTGATTTCCAGATCACCGTGCTCCATTTTTTCCTCATTTGCATCTTCAATAATCGCCTGAACTATTTTTCCCTTTCCCGCTGAAAATAGATCCAGAAGATATGATGCCTCTTCAGGATCTCTGGCAAAAACGGAACTGTACATCTTCATTCCAGAAGGGATGCCCAAAACAGGGATATCCGGTTTGACTGAGAATATATCCCTGGCAGTGCCATCACCACCAGCGAACAGAATCACATCACATACGTTCTCTGCCATTTTGACGAATTTAATTGTGTCATCCATTGTGCTGTTATCTGCGCTTTCATAAATCACTTCAACATCCTGAAACTCAGCGTTCTTCAGGACAGTTTCTCCCATATCACCTGAAGCAGTTTTAAATTTGTAATATCTGTTGAGAGATTCCAAGAATTTCATTGCCCTTCCTGCGGCATAATTAAATTTTGGAACATCTCCGATTCTATCAGATCCGTTCTTCCTATAATTGATTCCTTCCCCGGCTTTAGGATTTATGAAGAACCCAATCGTTAAAGTCATTTACCTATAAGATAGCGACACTACCTGTATAAGTGTTGTTGTAAATTGCCACGTATATGGGTATTTCTGGAATTTTGTTATACTGTAATGATACGGTGATATAACTAAATGAACTCGAAGCTCCTGCCATTGGAAATGTTATTCCACCTGTTGTGTTTGATCCTGATCCAGTAAATGTTAGAACTTTGAATTCATTATTACCATAAGAGCTATCGTTGATGCTTACTTTATAATGCCACCACATTGGTCCGGCGATTGCAAGTGTTACATTCTGATACGTAAGGCCCCTGTTTGAAAAGGTAATATTTGTAAAGTTGTTTCCTGTTTTATTTGAAACGTCAACTATTGTATGGGTGAACGAATCAGAAGAATTTAGCTTAAGATAATTTAAGTCAATGGTTTTCTGTATTGTGCCAACCAGAACTCCTAATTTAACATCTTGGAGACCAAGACAGGAATCTGTTGTGTTGAGTGTTATGGAAAAGTCACTCGTTTGTCCCGGAAGAATGAGACCAGATGTTGTTGCAACTTCCATTGGCATACTGGGCGAAATGGAGAATGCTGGTTCCACACTGATCAGCCCGATGTTCGTTATATTAATTTCAAACTTAGCCTGATTTGAAGTGACATTTCCTACAATTTGCCATTGACCGGACTCACTGATGCTTACCACAGGACTCGACTGATGGACGGGAAATGGTGTAAGAGCGATAACACCAATTACCAGAACCGTTGTCAGAATTGAAATTGTTTTTCTGTTTGAAATAGTAACATTTGAGTCTGCAGGTTCTATGGTTCCCATTCCAAGAGAAGCTAAAAACAGTGGTAATATCAACCATGATAGGTAGGTTAGAGAGATAGCCACCATTACTGTAAGGAAAATATAAGAAATGTTTACCCTTAATGTTCTTTTCATCCCGGAAAGTAGTAATCCACCGTCCATTAATCCAATTGGGAAACTATTGAATGCCGTGAAAGTTATTCCTACCCAGCCTGACAGGGACAGAGGATCTAAATATCCAAAGTCCGGAATGAATCTTCCTCCTAAGTATTTTATGAAAACTGGAGAGTACAGCGCACTGAGAGCTCCATCTGTTGGTAGATAGTGACCATTGTAAAGTGAAAATCCCATATATCCAAGAATCATTAAAATTATGGAAAAACCAAAACCGCTGACAATTGAGACAAATCCTGCAGTTATTTCGTCGTTTGGATTTAAAAACGGCTCATCTGTACTGTTAATAATTCCCATGGTTCCCATTAAAAACGGATTGGGAACGAGGATTGGTAAAGAATAACTCTGTTTTCTTTTCTTTCTTAATAAGTATTTTGGGAGTTCTCTCACAAAAAGAATTGATGAGACTGGAATGAGGAAAAATATTGTAGCGAATAAAGCTACCTTAATGGGGGGGAAAGTCACATAATAAGTGGAAGAGTAACTGTAACCTGCGTAAAATATGGTTAAGAGAGTAAGAACGAGCAAGAGTACCTTAAGTTTATTTTTTCTCGGGTTTACAGATTTTTTGAAAACTATTATCTCATCTTCTCCGTTGCTGTAAGCATAGTACCCAGTCGTCCTCAGTTGATAATACAAGAGCCTGAATTTTTCAGGATCGTAACTCTTTTTTGGAATTTTAAAGGTATATACTCCACTTTCCTCATCGATATGAGAAATCGTAAAATATGAGGAAATTGCTCCAACAATCGCCTCTTCGTATCTTCTGCTTCCTCCCTTACTCATTTATCCTTAACGTAATAAAAATATTAGTTTATTAACTTATCATATCTTTCAAAGATAGGGAAACAACAGGTCCCCTCTGAGATAGTTCTTGATTTGTCAGTTTATGATATAGGAATGACAGAACATCATTATCCCTTGATACTATTGTTTTATTCCCCTTTCCAGAAATTATTGCATTTTTTCCCATGGAAAGAATCGCAGGAATGGCTAATTTTATCATATCTGAATCTGAAAGATTAAGTTGGATATATTCGAAATTGCTCTCAATTATCGGTTTTGCAGATTTAATTTTTTCTTCTGCGATCTCTTTATGCAGATCTCCAAGCCGTTTTCTGAGAGAAATCATCTCATCTACCGTGCTTTTTACTTTGCTAAGTGTATTTTCGGTAGATCTTACTTCTTTTTTAATCTCTATCATTTCATTCCATGTTTTTTCTACGATATCCAGTGCTGCATCCCCTGCAGCAAATACAACTCTGTATATGTTTTCCTGCACGCTTTCCATACTCACGATCTTAATGAAGCCGATTTCTCCTGTGGAAGAAAGGTGGGTTCCACCACATCCTTCTACATCCAGTCCTTCTATTTCCACAATCCTCAATTTTTTACTTAAGGGAGCCCCTCCCTCAAATAACCTGGATCCATACTTTTTAATCGCCTCGTTCCAATCAACGTGCCGGACACTTATTTTCCTGTTCAGTACAATTTCCTGAAGCAAAGCGTGTTCTATGTTTTCTATATCTTCCCGTGTAATCTTCCTGTTGTATGTGAAGTCCAGCCTTGAGGTATCCACTCCCTTTTGAGCTCCAGCCTGCCATACCTGCTCTCCAAGAACCTTTCTCAGGACTCCTACCATGAGATGTGTAGCTGAGTGATGAAGCATCAGCCTGTGTCTTCTGAATTGATCAACATATCCTTTTATACGACTGCCTTTTTCCAAGTTTCCATCCAGTTCGTGAATGATTGCATTGCCTGATTTGTATACATTACTAACATTGAGTTTCTTTCTACCCAATTCGAAATATCCAGTATCGTGGGGTTGACCTCCACCTGTCGGGTAAAATGCCGTCTGATTTGGAACTATTAAGTTAGATTCTGATCCAAGAACAATGGCCGTAAACTCCTTCATTTTAACATCATCGTAATATAGTGGCCTTGTTTCTAACCCCTCTAATGACGATGGGGTACTGTTAGTTTCCTTACTATCTTCTTCTGTCTCGTGCCGGTTAACGATTAGTTCATGGAGATTCATAGGGATATTTATCCTGACCCCAGAACTCCAGGCTATTTTTTGGGCATATTCTGGAATTATCCCATATGAATCGTATAAAACTATGAGGTCTTCGATATCTATATTTTTCTTCCTTTTTATCATTTTTTCTATGATATCCTTCCCTTCCTTCATAGATCTCTCATATTTCACTTTCTCATCTTTGAGAATCTCTCTTAGAAACTCCTTCGGGTAATCAGAGATTATGGATCTCAAACTGTTTAAGTGCATATCAATAATATCAAGAATATCAACATCCAAATTCAGAAACTCCATTGCTCTGAATGATCTTCTCATGAGCATACGCATGAGGTATCCTACCTTTACGTTACTGGGCATCACATAGTCTCTTGACATATGCAATATCGATCTGGTATGATCTCCCAGAATGTAGGCTTGGCGAATGAGTTCCACTTTATTCCAGTCCAGTACATCTGATTCCTTTGTTGCATCCTTAACTTCCCTTTCTATTTCTTCGACTGGTTCATTTGGGTCTCTCGAGTAAATTTTACTTATAATACCCATTTCATCCCTTTCTACACTGTTAATTCCCGATTTAAAAAGCAGAAGATCGAGCACTTCTGGGAACGTGGATTCATACACACTTGCGGATCCCTTTGTCAACCAGCTGATCCTTTCGAGACCGTATCCAGTGTCAACAATTCTCAAGTCCATTTCCCTGTATTTTTTTCCATCTACCACAACGTTTCCGTTCTGAGATTCCGTCAGGTTCATAAAAACTAACGTTCCCACTTCAACTCCCCTTATGAACACTTCTAAAGCATTTCCTGCATTTCCCCCACCTGACCAAGGCTTTTCCTTGTATGTGATCTCCTTTCCCTCTATTCCAACGGCAAGTGTAAAGAAATTGTAACATCTTGAGACTGTTCCATCTTTCCAATATATTTCCTTTCCATTATAATTAAATGAGTCGTGACACATCATTTCGAAAGTTGTCAGATGCCGCCCCGATGTTCCAACTAGGTCCAGGTCATTCATTCTTATTGATGGTTGAGACATTACAATAGGATTTCCGGGGGGTTTCACTATTCCTGAAGTAACGTGAGGCTGGAACACGTATATGGAAGCATTGACAAGGAGTACGTCTGATCTCCATCGTGGGACTACTGGATATGAGTTAAGTCTCTTATGGTCTTCGCCGAAGAATGTGAGAAAGAGTTCCCTTACTTCGCTGACGCTCAGTGGTTTTTTACCTGCAGGATTGTTTATAAAGGAGTATTGATCGCATGGAGGGTCCCCACAGGTCTTCCTTTCGAAATCCTTTGTCCAGAAAAAGTTCCCACAATTGTTACACTTTATTCTATTAAATTTAAGTTCTCTGAAGAAATTTAGATTAAATATTTCTTCATTTTCCTCTTGCATTTTTGGACATTTTCAACCAATTCATAAAGTTTCCTTTGCTTAAGAGATCCCCATATTTCTCATTACAATCAGAAAATGCCCTTTATGATAGTTTGAAATATCGATTACTTCAGTTATGTATATATTTTTTATCAATTTCATTTTCTTCACCGATTCTTCCAAAATATCTTTAGGTTTTTTACTGGAATCAATAGATGTTGTTTTAAGTGCCAAAATTGCATATTGCCATTTATGGAAGTACGATAGATTGACTGAAAGTATATTGATCTGATCTCTCTGTGAAATATCCTGATAAATAACATCCGGATCTTTCTCTAAGAAGAACCCGTACTTTTCTGGCATTCTCGCATTCTCCAATAGAGGATAGATATTTTTCCTATTTTCAGAAATTTTTAAAAGTTTCGCAAATGGCTCTGGAGAGAATTCTACTGCAAAAACAGTTCCGAATGGGATAATATCAGAAATATGGCTTACAGTGGTTCCAAAGGATGCTCCCAAGTACAGCACAGTAGAATCCTCCAGGATGGGAACGTCCTTCATTCCATTAATTATGGACGCACTCAACTTACTTCGCTTAGGATCCCATGTTCTAAAATGCATTCCATGGGAATTGATTAGCTTTTCCCCGTACACTGAGGTATTGTAATCTGTTTCAGTACATAATTTGTCTCTAATAAATTGAATTCTTTCATTTATGAACTTTTTCTTAACCATCAACACTCATTCTTCCAACAAACTAAGAAATTCCTTGCTTTCTGAAGTAACAAAGAATATAGACGAATCCCCAACTTCAATTCTCTGCTTGATGCTTACATTTAGGTAGGATTTGTCCTTTTTTATAAATAGAAAGTTTTGATCCATTAAATTCTCCCATATTCCCGGTGAAGGTCTGATCATTATTGCTAAATATGGGGGTTCATCGCTGCATTTGAATGCATTAATATTTTTTAACAAATTTCCTCCATCTATTGATGAAACTTCCAGATGCATAAAGGTGAATGTTTATGATTATAATATATTCTTGTAGAAAGCTGATAAAGATGGAGAAATGACTTCAAAAATGAATAAAGATTAATAACAAATTGAAATAAAGTGGAAAAATGAGGATGAATTAATGGGAAACAGGGAAGATTGCAGTTCATGTGGGAAAGGTCTCGTAGGCGAAGGTTATTCCTTATTTGATTGCCCGCAATGTGGAGAAAGCATAATAGGACGATGCAGAAATTGCAGAGAACATAACACAGCGTACACCTGCGAAAAGTGCAATTTCGTGGGACCATAGGTGATTGAATGGCTGATGTTGCCATCACATTTTCCATATTGCCTGAAGATTCTTCAATGGATTTAGCAGTCATAGAGAAAGAACTCAGGGCAAAACTAGAGGGAAAGTGCAGAATATCTAATCTTGAACAGAGGGACATAGCCTTCGGTTTAAAGAAACTCAACCTGGAAGTTGTTGTAAAAGATCAGGAAGGGGAACAGGACAGGATAGAGGAAACACTCAGGAATATAAAGGGTGTAGGACAGGTTGATGCTGAAGACATGAGCCTGGTCTGAGAATGAATTTCTTTCATATTTTATTCTATATCATTATAGGTTTTTTCATACTGATTTTCTTTTTTCAGTTATTTTTATCAATTCCCAGACTGAATAGGACCAAATATACTGGTGAACCCGATTTCAAAACTCTAGTTGTTCTTCCATGTAAGGGTACGGATTATAATCAACGCCAAAACTTTAGAAGCCTTTGCAACCAGGAATACAAGCGCTATAAGATTGTTGCAGTTGTAGACTCAGAAGAGGATCCTGCCATTGATTCGCTCAAGAGTGAAAATATAGAATATTTAATTTCAAGCAATAATACAAAGGGAAGTGGAAAGGTCAAGGCAATAACTACAGCAATAAGGAAAAATAGGGATTACGACACCTATATAATTGCGGATTCTGATATATATGTAGGTTCAAAATGGCTTACGAAAATGCTTCAGCCACTCCTTGATGATTCATATGGAATTTCGACAACATTTCCCTATTTTTCTCCGGTAGATGGGTTTTGGTCCAAGTTCAAAACAGCTTGGGGGTTTGTAGGTAACAGTATGATGCAATCGAAAATGACAGTTTTCGGATGGGGTGGTTCACTGGCATTTAGAAATTCCCTGATAAATGATGAGGACCTAAATTGGTTTGATACAAACATTTCAGACGATATGGCTCTGACTGAAATATGCAAGAGAAACAACAAAAAAATAGCATACGTGGAAGACGCGGAAGTCACGATTTTCTCTCCAGATAACTGGAAGGTTTTTAGGGAGTGGTCACTGCGACAAACTTCATTACTTCTCAGCAATAAGAAAAGAGCATATTCTCTGGGAGTTTTGATCTATGGCTCGTCATCCCTTCTGATTGCAGGGTCTACTATTTTGTCAATTTTCATTTCACCACTGTTCAGCGTACTTTTTCTTCCACTCTTGCTCAACGAAATCAAGATGTACCGCAGGTTAAAAGAGAAAAAATTTGTTTTTATTTTCATACAGATACTCCTGCCATTTTTCTATGTTTGGAATCTGTGGAAAGGGAACAAACAAGAAAAGATTGTTTGGAGAGGCATAACGTATGATCTTTACAAGAATTGAACTGTTTTATACATATTGTTCAATATGCAGTTAAATTCCCGCCCCTGAAGGACTGGAGCTTGCTGCTGGTCACTGCCATGCCCCTATACATGGTTTCATCTAAATGCAACTGTTGGCCAGTTGGTATTCAATTATCGGGAGAAGAAGGTTATTTGTTATCCCTTTCTGGGATCAGACCACAACATGATTCCAGCAGGGTTTGAATCATGCTATCCATTCCCTTCACAGAGAAACATGTCGCTGAAAACTATGTGATCCTTCGAACAGTACATTTTAATCGACTTCCTTCGTAGGGAACTGACTTCCCATATTATAGGGGCGGACAAATATCCATACCACTATTGCACAAGGATGCTTTGTTGAGGGGAGTTCATGTATCTACATGCAAATGTGTAGTGGTTTTATTGCTTCCCTTTCGTTTTCCAGAAATTGATAATTTCAATTAAAATATTAATTCGACATATGGTTTCATGGAAGAGGTTACACAGAGGCTCTTTGGAACGAATGGTATCAGAGGGATACCTAATCAGGAACTGACTGCAGACTTTTGTGTCGCTGTTGGAAAGGCAATTGGTACTTATTTTAAGGGAAAAGTAGCTCTGGGATCGGATAACAGATTATCGAAGGACATGATTCTTGAAGCCGTCAACGCTGGAATAGTTTCCACAGGTACAGACGTGGTGAAGATTGGTATTATGCCTACTCCTGGAATCCAATATTACTGCAAGATGCACCATATACCAGGTGTCATGATTACAGCGTCTCACAATCCTCCCCAGTTCAATGGAATTAAATGCATAGATGATGATGGCACTGAACTTGCAAGGGAGAAGGAAGTGGAAATAGAAACCATATATTTTCAGAAAAATTTTACAGTATCAAGCTGGAAATCCGTTGGAACTAATACAAGCGACAACACCGGATCCGCAGACTACATCGATGGAGTGATAAGAAAGGTAAATTTAGAGGGAATCAGAAATAGCAATTTCAAAGTGTGTGCTGACTTGGGTAATGGGGCAGCATTCGAGACAACTCCTACTCTTTTACAGAAGATGAACTGTAAAACGGTCACGCTAAATGCAAATCCAGATGGTTTATTCACTTCAAGAGAATCTGAACCTAAACCTGCAAATTTGAAGCATTTGATATCGTTAGTGTCTTCGCGAGATTTTGATTTTGGAGTTGCTCATGATGGGGATGCAGATCGAACCGTTTTCATAGATGAAACGGGCAATTTTATAGACGGAGACAAAACACTCTCGCTTTTTGTTCAATATTTTGTTAAAAAGGGTGATAAGGTTGTCACACCTGTCAGTTCCTCAGATGCCATCGAAGAAATTTGCAACAAAAAGGGTGCAACTGTCGTAAGGACAAGAGTGGGTGCACCAATAGTTTCAAGAACGATGATCCTGGAGAAAGCCACTCTGGGAGGTGAGGAAAATGGAGGGATCATATACGGATCCCACCAGTACTGCAGGGATGGGGCTATGACTCTCGCCATAGTTATGGACATAATGTCAAGTACTGGTAAGAAGCTATCCCAGTTGATAAAAGAGATACCACAATTCTCTATAATTAGAAAGACTGTCCCGGCGGAGAAGGATTTCAAAAAGATAGAAGTAGATATAGTAAACGAATTTAACACATATGTAGTGGATAAAACAGACGGAATCAAGGTTAGGAACGGCCATGACTGGGTTTTAATGAGACCGTCAGGAACTGAACCCATAATTCGTATATTTTCACATTCACAGAGCGAAGAGAAAGCAAAGGAATTAATGGAAAAGGTTGAGAAGATTATAAATTATTCTTGAGATGATCTAGGCCCCATACTTTTCTAATCTCTCCGTCAATTGGAGAGCATAGTCCATGACATTTATCCCCCTTAGTGAGAAACCAGTTTTTGCACACTTGCTTTCGCTGAATCCATCTGCTGGAATTTTATTTATTCCTTCCGAACAGAACATGATTGGAACAGGATCACCAGTATGTTCTCCAGATATGGATGAGGTGGAGTGATCACCTGTAAATATTATCAATGAAGTGTCAAGAAGTTGATTGAGAGGTTCAATGGCTTCATCAATTTTCTCCATGACTTCTCGTTTCAGTTCTGGGTTTCGGTCATGGGCGGCAACATCATTCGCCTTTATATTCACTAATATGAAATCAAAATTCGCCACATTGTCAACTATTCCTTTTATTTTCCCCTTATAGTTTGTATTTGTGCTTCCTGTGACACCGCTTACCTTTATTTCCTCCATCCCAAGCATTTCCGCAAGTCCCTTTATCATTGGAATACCAATTATAAAGGCTGAATTCAGGTTATATTTCTGCTTGAAACTTTCAAGTTCTGGCACAGTACCAGCTCCCCTCAGCAAAAGTTCGTTTGCCATGGGAAGACCGTGTCTCTTCAGATCAGAATTGAATGGGTGATTATCGAGTATCTGTCTTGATTTTTCCAGATATTTTCCTATGACTTTTGCTGTTTTTTCACCAGAAGGTTCCAATTCCATTGGACTTAGAACTCGTTTCCCTGTGCTGTGCGGGTCGCTATCGGAAACTTTATCCGAAAGATTGTCACCTTTCATTACCAGTGCTGCCCTGTGTTCCACTCCAGATTTCACTTCTATTTTTACGTTGTCAACAGTCATTGAGATTGCCCTGCTCAAATCTTCTGTGCTCTTTGTGATTCTTCCTGCCCGTCTATCTATTATTAAATCTCCTTCACGTGTTGCATAGTTAGCTCGGAATGCAATGTCACCTGGTTCTACTTTCATCCCCAGTCCCATTGCCTCAAATGGCCCACGACCCGTGTAGTATTTCTTGGGATCATATCCAAGCATAGAGAGATGAGAAGTGTCAGATCCACACGTTATCCCGTAATCATAAGGGTGCATCAACCCACATATCGATCCTCTTGCCAGATGGTTCATATTTGGGATATATGCTGCTTCCATTGGTGTTTTGCCACAAAATTTTTCTGATGGCCGATCTCCAAGTCCGTCCATTATTATTAGAACAATGCTTTTCTTGTATCTCATGTGCCTTCTTCCCATGAATCTCTGTATCTGATTTGTTCCTCGCTTGGAGTATCAATTTCCACTCCGATACTCTTTAATCTAATAATTGCTACAGAGGTATCCACTTCCTTGGGAACTGAATAGACCCTGTTTTCAAGAGATTTATGATTTTTTAATAAATGCTCTGCCGTCAAAGCCTGAATTGCAAAGCTCATATCCATTATTTCAACTGGATGTCCCTGTCCTGCTGCTAGATTTACTAACCTGCCATCTGCGATTACATAAATCTTCTTCCCATTCTTCAGATTGTAGCAGCTAACAAAGTCTCTTACCTGCTCAACAGAACTGCTCTCTTTGGAAAGGTTATCAAGCTCTATTTCATTGTTAAAGTGACCAGCGTTGGATAGGATTATTCCGTCTTTTGACTCCTTTAGGGTGTTAATATCTACAACTGATTTAACGCCCGTCACCGTTACCACCATGTCAGATATCTTCAATGCTCTTTCAACAGGCATTACCCTAAATCCTTCCATTAATGCTTCGTTGGCTCTTATTGGATCTACTTCAGTTATGATAACGTTTGCCCCGAGTCCTTTCATCCTGAGTGCAACGCCCTTTCCACAAAAACCATATCCTACTATAGTGACTGTTTTTCCCGCTATCAATATGTTGGTTGCATTCATTATTCCATCAAGTGCACTCTGTCCTGTTCCGTATCTGTTATCAAACAGGTGCTTCATGTCTGCATCGTTTACATCAAACATAGGAAATTTCAATTGGTTTTTCTTCTCCATATTCAGTAGTCTACTAACACCAGTTGTGGTTTCCTCGTTACCGCCGATCACGAAATCTCTCATCTCAGAACGTGAGGTGTGAAGCAGTTTTACCAAATCTCCACCGTCATCAACAATTATCTGAGGTTTACTGTCAATTACGCGGTTTAAATATTCATAGTACTCTTTCTCTGTTTCCCCTTTTTTTGCGAATACTTTCATTCCATAATCTTCTATTAGGGACTTAACGACTGCGTCGTCCGTACTTAGTGGATTGCATGATGACATGGTAACATCAGCACCGCCTTCTTTCATTAGTAGAGCCAGAATACCGGTCTTTGCTTCAACATGAAGTGCCATTCCTATTCTTATTCCCTTGAAGGGTTGTTCTTTTATGAACCGTTCCCTGATGCTTGCAACCACTGGCATATGCCTTCTTGCCCAGTCCAATCTTAAGTAACCATTACTCTTCATTTTCATTACCTTTAAATTTTGAGGCATCCAGTTTTAACAGAATGCCACCGTTTAGAATATTCGCATCAACTATAACATTTCTTGCCTCTTTAAGTGTAAAAGGGGTCCTTTTGCCTCCATTCGGCAGTATTAGATTCCCAATAAAAATGTAAAACTCATCAACAAAGCCAGATTTCAAAAAACTTCCTGCCGTGAATTCCCCACCTTCGACCAGCAATCTACTTATTCCCCTGTCTTTTAAGATCTCTAGTGCAAAAGCAAGATCAAAAGGCTTTTTGCATTTAACAAATTCTACTCCATTTGTGAATATTCCATCTCTGATACTGTTAAGAACAAATGTTCTTCTTGAACCATCCATTATTTTGAAGTTTTCTTTCAGCCTGCAATCCGGGTCTATAACTATTCTTACAAGGTCCGGGTTATAGGGTGTAGTTAGTTCAGGATTGTCATTTTCAACTGTCTGCGAACCTACCAGTATCCCGTCAGATTCACCCCTCATTTTAAGAACCCTGTCCCTGTCCTCCGTACTCGAGATTACCACCCTGCTTCCGCTTGGTCCAGAGATGAACCCATTGATGCTTTGCGCCATATTTAGAATCACGTAAGGTCTATTCAATAATATTCCATATATTTCTGTGCTATTCTTTTTTTCCTTTTTCAATGGGCTTATTTTTTTTCTGCTATTATTTGGCAATTGTTCGAAGATAAATGGTTTTTATAAGTAGAGAATTTCTCGAAGGTCAACGTCAACTTAATATCAAAATATCATCTTGTTCATAAATGTTAATAATAGTCTCTTGAATTCTTGAAAATGGTCTCTTCTTCCATGGAAATAATCAAGAAACATTATTTCGATGGTCAGGACGTAAAGTTGTATGATCATCAACTTAAGTCAATTGATGCGATTGAAAATGGAAACAGCGTTCTAGTTTCTGTTCCGACTGCCTCAGGTAAGTCGCTTATTGCTTACTATGCGATTTTAAGAGCGGCGAATATGGGTCTTAAATCAATTTATATATCTCCATTAAAAGCGCTTGCAAGAGAAAAATTTGAGGAACTTAAAGTTCTTTCAGAAGGCAGATTTTCAGTTGGACTTAGCGTTGGCGATCTGGATGCCAGCAGTGCAGTGATTGGAAGATTTGATGTTATAGTATGCACTTCAGAAAAGGCAGATTCACTTATGCATCACGACCCCGATTACTTCAATCAACTAGCGGTGATGGTTGTTGATGAAGTTCATAATGTAGGAGACAGCACCAGAGGTCCCACGCTTGAGGTTATATGCACTATCTCCAAACTCGTCAACCCTGACTTACAGATAATTGGTTTGTCGGCAACACTTAAAAATGCAGCTCAGATCGGAGAATGGCTTAACGCAACTGTGATTGAAAGTGATTTTAGACCTGTCCCTCTAGAGAGATTCATAGTTTTCAAAGACAGGATATTTAATGAGAATTCTGAAGAGTTATCGAAGTCAAAAATTGACATTTACGAACTCATTCAAAATATTCTCGGTGATGGTGGACAGGTCCTGATTTTCCTGAACACCCGTAAGCGAGCAGAAAAGTTTTGTTCAGATATTGCGGCTCACATTAATGAGAAGTTTTATCCAGCAGGAGTTGAGGTTCCATCTGATGAGGGGGATAGAGCTGTAAGTATACTCACTAAGACTGTAATGCATGGTGTGGCTTTCCACCATGCAGGACTGGATATGAAAATGAGGCAATTCGTTGAGGAAAATTTCAAGAATGGCAAGATTAGAGTGTTGACGGCAACCCCGACTCTTGCTGCAGGAATTAATCTTCCGGCAAGAGCAGTTTTGATAAGAGATCTGACAAGATTCTCTGATGGTTATTCCTCATTTATTTCTAACATGGAAGTTGAGCAGATGCTCGGTAGGGCTGGAAGGCCAAAATATGATAAGTTCGGGCATGCATTCATATATTGCCAATCTGAGGGCGCAAAGGAGAAAATTGAAGATATGTTTATCAACGGAGTTGAACCGGTTCTTTCAAAAATGGGAAATGAAAAAATAATAAGATTCAACACACTGGCTCTAATCAGCAATGGATTTTGCAACTCCAGACAGAAAGTCTATGATTTCTTTGACTCTACATTTTATTCATATCAAAATGATAAGGGAAGTTTGAGAGAGGATATTGACAGCGTTATTGATTATCTCTTAAACTACGGTTTCATAAATGAAAAATACGACCTGCTTGCCCCTGAAAGGCTAGGTACCATAACATCAAACCTGTATATTGACCCAGAGACATCACAGATTATTCTTGACATGCTGGAGAAAGATGATAGACAGCCTGAACCTCTTTTAATGTTATATAACATCTGCAAAACACCAGATATTTTGACGCTTTATGTGAATAGGGATGACAGCCCTATTCTAACGGAATTTTTCTCCCAAATGGAGATTTCGCCAGAAGATGAAGATGATCTGGCTGCAGCAAAAACTGCATTGCTTCTGAATGATTGGATTGGTGAAGTCCCAATTTACGAAATAGAGGAAAAATTCAAGGTTGGATCTGGAGATATTGAAGGAAGAGTTTCAACTGCTGAATGGATTGCCAAAGCTGGCTCCAGGCTGGCTGCAGAGTTTAGGAGAGAATTTTCATATCCACTGGATGTGTTGAGTTTCAGACTTAGGGAAGGGGTTAAGGAAGAAATAATGAATCTGGTGGCAATTCCAAACGTAGGGAGAGTAAGGGCAAGAAGAATATGGAATATTGGATTAAAGACTGCAAAAGACGTGGCAGAGTCAAGAATTGAGAAATTGGCAAGCATACGGGGTATTTCAATGAAACTTGCAGAGAATATAATCAGAGACGCTAAATTAATAGGTGATCGCACTGGATAGTGTAAAACATCTCAAAGTACCAAAGGAAATGGCCCAGAAGGAAATTCTTAAGCTTCGTAAAAGTGGTTATTTTCTGGAGCAGTATGAAATAAAAAAAGACGGCCAAAACGTGTTGATACCCGTTAATTCGAATTATGAACATGGGGAATCAGTGATTCTTGAAAGTGTTAAACGAGATGTAAGAGTTCAGCCTTCGGGGCATGCTGGAGCTTTCGACCAGATAGGGGAGATAGCCATAATCCACGATAGGAGAGGGATCGACAAAGACAGAATAGCAAATTCTATCCTGATATCTAAACCGAATATCAGAACTATATATCTGGATAAAGGAATAAACGGAGAATTTCGTCTCAGAGAGTTGCAGATTCTAAGAGGTGAAGATGACCCCGTAACTGAATATAGGGAAAACAACATTCTGATGACGGTTAATGTTAAAAAAGTTTATTTTTCTCCCAGACTTTCAACCGAGCGCCTGTTACTTTCAAAATCTGTTAGTAACGGAGAAAATATATTTGATATGTTCTGTGGTCTCGGACCAGTCACACTCAACATTGCAAAAGTGAGGAACTGCAACATTGTTTCGTGCGACATTAACCCGGAAGCAATAAATTTGCTGGAGCAAAATATTGCTAAGAATAAATTGCTCTCTAACATAGAGACGTTAAATGGGGATTCATATAAAACAATAAAAAAGTTTGATTTATTTGATAGAATAATAATGAATAATCCTGTGAACAGATATCAAAATCTTGATTTAGTGCTTGAGCACCTGAAAAACTACGGAATTTTAAATATATACTTTGTCGAAGACCAAGAAGGAATAGGAAAGGTTATGGAAGAACTCAAGGCAATGAACCTGGAGATTCAAAGGAAAAGAGTTGTACATGGTTATTCAACTAAAAGATCCTTATACAGTCTTGAATTCAGGTGGTTAGAATGAGCTTTAGTCGAAAATTGGGAGATCTTACAGAACAAATTTACGAAAAGGTACTTCTTGAGCAAATTTTTAAAGATGGAAAGATCCCATACCATGTTGGAATAATTACTGATGGAAACAGGAGATATGCCAAAAAAAACAGCATGGATTCAAACATAGGACATGTTAGAGGTAAAGAAAAACTGGAAGAAGTTCTTGAATGGTGCATGGAAATCGGAACAAAAGTTGTAACTGTTTTCGCCTTTTCAACTGAAAATTTCAGAAGAGAAAATAGCGAGGTTGAATTCCTTTTTCAGCTAATCAGCAGGTCACTTTTGAACCTTATGGAAGACCAGAGGGTGATCAGGAATAAAATCAGGGTGAGGGTGATTGGCAGTATTGAAAGTGTGCCTGAGTATCTACAGGAATCCATTAGGAAGGTGCAGGAATTTACCAAGGACTATGACGGATATTACCTGAATATAGCTGTGGCCTACGGCGGGCGAGAAGAAATAATTGACGGTATCAAGAAAATAGCAGAGGAATACAAGGATGGAAAAATAACAATTGATGAAATAAATGAGGAAAATTTTAAAAAATATCTCTATTACGGCACTATCCCTGATCCAGATCTTATTTTGAGAACCAGTGGAGAAGAGAGGGTGTCAAATTTTCTGCTCTGGCAGGGGGCATATTCTGAACTATATTTTTCTGATGTATACTGGCCGGAATTAAGAAAACTTGATTTCTTAAGAGCAGTAAGATCTTATCAAACGAGGAAACGGAGGTACGGAACCTGAAGATAGGCGTTGATGATACAGATTCCAGAACTGCTGGATGCACCACTTATATAGGACTCCAGATAGTTTCCAGATTCAGAGAAAATATTATTGGATTTCCGGAGTTAGTACGTCTAAATCCTAATCTACCCTATAAAACAAGGGGAAATGGCGCTGTTGCTATAAGTCTGGGAAGTGGACAACGAGAAGTTAGTATTGGAAGGGTCAATGGTGTGAGTATATATTCGTCTTTAGAAAAAGATGTTTCCCTGAATTCTTCGAAAGAGGATGTCCTCAGAGAAATTGAAAATGTTGTTGAAAGATATTATGTAAAGAACGAGGAAAACACCAATCCGGGAATTGTTATTTTGGATGATCAAGTTTCCGAAAAAATCTATAGAACGGCACTGAATCGTGAAGTGTGCGTAGATTGCATGGAAAAATTGATAATAAAATATAATGGAGTTTACAGAAAACTTGGAACCGGAAGAGGTCTGGTAGGAGCAACCGCAGCGGTTTCCTGGAAGGGAGTTAAGCATACTTACGAGCTAATATCATATAAATATCCTCATCCAGTGCAAATCAATAAAAAAGTAAAAAATGAGATTGCCAATATAGCTGAGAAATATAGTTCGACATTTAATAATCTTGAGAAAGATGAGAATGTTATCAGTCTTTTCCCTAAAGAGAGAACGCCAGTAATCTACGGAATTCGGTCTAAGAATTCAGAGAACCTCAGAAAGATTCAGATGGAAATAGGAAAATTATATCCAGAATATAACGAAAACTTTCTCATATACAAGACTAACCAGGGCACTGATGATCATATTATTCCCTTTAAGGGAGGTCAATTACAAGATCTGTCATCATATCTCTTAACGGGAAGAATAGTTAAAGCACCCTCGAGAAATGTTGGAGGTCATTTACATTTTTCAATGTCCGTAAATGGTGAAGTTTGTAATTGTATCGTTTTTGAACCCTCAAAAAAGTTCAGGAATAATGTTGAATCCTTAAGGGTCAACGACTTTATTCAGGCGTATGGATCTTTTGGAAATGAAAGCCTGAAGATAGAGAAGATCAGGGTATTGGAATTTTCAGAAATATATGAAAGAAAGACACCAAAATGCAAAAATTGCGGGACGAATATGAGAAACGTCGGAAATAGAAAATTCAAATGCAGGAAGTGCGAAACAATTTCTGACCCTGTATTTGTGAAAGTAGATAGAAGCAAAAAGCAGAAAATGATGGAACCACCAGTATATGCTAGAAGACATTTATCTATGCCATGGAAATTAGAGGGGGAAGCCCTTGACGAACCTTAACTTTAATGTCGCGGTAACAGGAGTACCAGGGACAGGAAAAACCACACTGTGCGAAGCTTTGAGATCGAAAGGCTTCAAGACTCTGGATCTTAATAAATTTGCAATGGATCAGGGTTGCTTGGAAAATGACGAGGTTCTAATTGAGTGTGTAATGGAAAAAATTGACTTTGAAGGGTATATACTGGATGGTCACTACTCCCATCTCCTGGGTTGTTACTGTGCCATAGTAACAGAATGCGACGAGAATGTTCTTGTCGACAGACTCAGATTAAGAGGATATTCTAAGGAGAAAATAGAGGAAAATATAGATTGCCTAAAGAGTGACTGCATTTGGAATGAGGCAAAGGATCTGCTTCCCTACAGAAGGATTTTAAGATTAAACAGTGAAAAGAAGGATAGTCTTAATACCGCATTGAGTTTTATAGAGAGAATGAGGTTGAATTTCAATGGCACTAGATAGCATGAGAGAGAAAATAAATCCAATCCTTGACAGAACGAGTAAGCCTTTTATGAGGTTTAATCCAAATGTACTTACAGAGACATCATTCCTGTTGGCCCTGATAGCGGGTATTCTGCTTGCTATCACTGGAAGGTATCTCGACAGATATTTCCTGATTTTTCCCTTTATATTGATCATATTTTCTTCATTTCTCGATGCCATTGATGGTTTTGTTGCCAGGAAACGAAACATAAGCTCAAAGGCAGGAGACATGCTTGATCATACCTTCGATAGGTATTCTGATATTGCTCTTATCACCGGATTCTCATTCTCCATTTTCGGAAATTTGTACTTGGGGATTCTTGCACTTGGGGGGGTGTTCATGACAAGTTATATGGGAACCCAGGCTCAGGCACTCGGTCTTAAGAGGAATTACGGTGGCATATTAGGAAGGGCAGACAGGCTTGTGCTAATGTTAGTGGTTATCTTAATAGAGTTGATATTTCCGTTCAATTATTACGAATTGGTTAACATTACCCCATTTACCGTAATGCTTATCTTTTTCTTTTTGGCAGGGTATATAACCTCCGCAGAAAGATTCGTAAGTTCCATGAAAGGACTTGAGGAACAGGAGTGAAATTTGACAGAACTAAAATGATTCCACAAACTCAAAAATAAAATAAGGGAGCATATAAGAAAAGTTAATATACTTTCATGTTGTCAGACAAATATGCGACATATGTTTGTTGGTGGACGTAGGCGTAAGCAGAAAACCAGCACTCTGGACCTTTCTAGGAGAGTAAACGATAACGAAGTGAGGAATGGATTCATAGTATCAATTGTAAGTATTGCATTTTTATGGTGGATACCGATTGCAGGACCTCTTGTGTCTGGATATGTTGCGGGAAGAAAGTCTGGCAGCGCAAAGCAGGCCTTAACGGTATCGCTGATAATGTCAACGGTCATAACCTTTGTTTCCTTGTATATGATCTCAAGTTCAATTCAAAACATGAGTTTGATTGGAGCTTATTTGAAAGACGGCATATATGCTTTTTCAAATTCTCAACTTGCAATCGGTTCTAACCTTGTTGTTTATACCCAGACCTTTAATGGACTTATCATGTCTATGGGACTCATACTTCCAAGTAGCCTGATTATATTTAATTCAAGTTCCTTTTTGGGAGGGACTATCAGTACCACCACCAAAGAGCAAAGTGGCAGAATCAGAACCCCCGTGGGTATCTACGAACGATCAACTGATCCTGTTGCCGTAAGAACAATGAGAGGTAGTAGAGAATCTGTTTGGGAGGATGCCGAGGAGTCTGGAATTAGTTCATACGATCAACCAGAACCTGAAAGAGTTGTATTAAACAAATTGTGAATATTAGTAGACATAGTAGTATAAGTTATAATCTTAATATTCCCATATTGAATCTCCTTTTATGATAGACATTAAGCTACTCAGAGAATCCCCTGAGCAATTCAAAGTGTCCATGAAAAATAGGGGCGGTAACCCATCAACAATTGATGACTTTTTTGAGTATGATAGGAAATGGAGAGAGAATTCCAAAAGAATAAATGACCTAAGATCGAAAAGAAATACTCTGAGCTTTAAGGTTTCGGAAGGTGTCAAAAAGGGTGAAAATACCGAAGAATTAAAGGAAAATGTAAGGGAGATAAACCTTTCACTTGAAAAACTTGAAAACGAGCAAAAGGAAATAGTGGAGAAGAGAGACACCTTAGCCTCTCGAATTCCAAATCTCCTTGACTCAACTGTTCCAATCTGCTTTGGAGATGAAAATAGTAAATTTATCAGGTTTGAAGGCAAAGCGAGGCTGAAGAGTGAGTCATTGGATGAATTCTTAAAATATACTGAAGGAAAAGGAAGATATGAGGTCGTGAATGAAACATTTAGCCATATAGATGTTGGAGATAAAGCCGATCTATTTGATCTCGAAAGAGCTGGGAAAATAGCAGGGTCAAGATTCTATTTTTCTAAAAATCAACTTGTTAAGTTGGAGTTAGCCTTAGTAAATTACGCGCTTGATTTCATCGGAAATAGAAATTTCTCTATTGTGGAGCCTCCGCCTATGATATCGGGGAATGCAGTCTGGAAATCGACTGATGAGGGGACGTTCAATGATTCCATCTACAAAATTGAGGGAGAAGACCTCTATCTGATTTCTACCTCAGAACATCCGATAGCTTCTATGCTGATGAATGAGATCATAGAATCTGAAGAGTTACCGTTAAAAGTGACAGGCTTCTCCCCTTGTTTTAGAAAGGAGGCAGGGGCACATGGAAAGGATACAAAGGGAATTTTCAGGGTTCACTATTTCAAGAAAGTTGAGCAGTTTATTTTCTGCAAACCCGAGGATTCCTGGGATTACTTTGATGAAATACTAAAGAACACTGAGGACCTTCTTAAAAGTCTTGAATTGCCGTACAGAGTCATAAATGTCTGTTCCGGTGAACTTGGAAATCTGGCTTCCAGAAAGTATGATATAGAAGGATGGTTCCCAAATCAGGGAAAATTCAGGGAACTTGCATCCATTTCCAATGATACAGATTACCAGGCAAGATCCCTGAATATAAGATATAGAACGTCAAAAGGTAATGTGTTTGTTCATACCCTCAATGGAACCGCACTAGCAACTACCAGGACCATGGTAGCTATAATGGAAAATTTCTCAGATGGAAAAACTGTTAGAATACCGGATGCTCTTGTTCCTTACACCGGATTCAGCCACATAAATATGGAATGAGCCATTTCTATTTTAAATATCAAAAAATAAAATTTTATTTTTAAATTTTGAATCTCCCATATTATTTTACTCTGTCAGCGTATGCCAGTTTTGCAGCCATTGGAGAGAATTTTTTCCATCTGTCCAAAAGAGGCAAATATTCCTCATTGACTCTATCCATTAAATTCAGATAGTCCAGTATTCCCAGGACTGCGGTATCTCCATCCCTGACTGCACTGATCAAATCGTGTGTGTTATTTGTAGAATCGCCTCCAGAGAAAACCCCCTCAATGCTTGTCATTCCTCTCTGGTCAACAATTATTCCTCCATGTGGCATAAGTTTCAATCTTCTTGCATACTCTTCCCCCAGGAAGGAAAAGTCTGTTTCCTGTCCCGTGGCTTCTACTACAAAGTTGACATCTAAGGTAAAAGTTTTTTCCTTTTGCGGAACTGGTTTAGCTCTGCCTCCTGTTTCCTGAACCATCTGGTTTTTCCAGTACTTGACCTGTTTTATGACGTCCCCGTCCTTAACGTATTCAAACGGGGTGACTTCCCACATATAATTTACGTTTTCACCTATGGATTCTTCCATTTCCTCTTCTGCATTCATGGATGGATAACTTGGCCTGTCAATCTCCCTCCTTCTGTACATTATGTTTATTTCATTGGCTCCCAATCGAAGTGAGGATCTGGCTGCGTCATTTGCAGTAAATCCACCTCCTATTACGATGACTTTCTTTCCAATGGGTATTTTCTCTCCAAGGGAAATGCGTCTCAAATATTCTGTGGCATGCATAAAATTCTTGGCATCACTTCCTGGTGTACCAGTAAACCTTGGTTTGTGAGTGCCCACTCCAAGAAATACCGCATCAAAATCATTTAGAATATCTTCAAACTTCAAGTCTTCTCCAACTTTAGTGTTCAATTTTATTTCTACTCCGGTTGATTCAATGAATCCAATTTCTTTTTCTATAACCTCAAAGGGCAATCTGTACCTGGGTATACCGACCCTCATAAATCCCCCGAAGACTGGTAGTGCTTCAAATACTGTAACCCTCACTCCCTGGATTGAGAGGTAGTATGCCGCACTGAGACCAGCAGGTCCAGCTCCAATGACCGCTACTTTCTTGTCTATGAATGCCCTTTTCTTAACATTTAAAATTTTGCCATAGTCTGGAAATTGATCTGCTGCATACCTCTTTAGATGCCTTATGGCCAATGGTCCTCCCGTATCGTACATTACGCAGATATCTTCACAATTGTGAGTACATACCCTTCCTATGATAGCAGGAAAGGGCAGATTCTCAAAAACGATTCGTACAGTTTGTGCAGGGTCTCCAACGGCAGTGCTGTTAATATAACCTCCTATGTCTAAACTTGCCGGGCAGGCCTGCGTGCAAATATTACATCCTATACATCTTGATGCTTCAGCAGTTGCTTCATCCACAGAGTACCCCTTAAGAGGTTCCATGATGAAACTCTTCCTCCTTTCATCTGGATTTTCTTCATGAATCTTAACTCTGTCGAATTTAAGCATAAGACAACAATTTGTTATTAAACCAAAATTAATAATGTTTTTGAAAAAAGAAAGTTTTAGAGGTGTACAAACGCAGGAATTATAAATATTGCTGTAAATAAATTAAATAGTACTAGAAACGTAAGGAGAACGTATAACTTGTTTTTCTGGTAAATGTAATCAACTAGTGAACTGAAAAGTACTGTTACAGGTGTAAAAATGAGTACCCATAGACCAAGGGATATGAAACCGAGAGGATCAAGTGTTAAAATTCCATTTGGAATTTTATTAGGTGGAAAAATATTGGAAGAAATATTGTACTCTTGATAATTTGCAAAATGACTTAAGGGTATGCCTTCTGCACCATTTTTTACAAAGAGAAGAATTACTCCCACGGCTAAGCATGACATGCTAAGCAGTACTGCCCCCCTCAAAATGAAACTGACTAAATTAACTAACTTTTGAGATACTTCCAAGTTTTTTCTCCTCCTTTTTAGTTTTTAAATAGAGTAATAGAATCATAACAACAGAAGCTCCTATGGCCACCGAAAATGAAACCATGCTGGATAAATTAAAAATTTGTCCCTTTCTTAGTCCCTTGAGAAGCATGTCGATTCCAAGGAATGAAAGTATGACAAAGAATATCCATCTTATCTCCTTGTTAGAGATTTTCAGTAAAATAGTGGATCCTATTTTGGAACCTATGAGAACACCGATTGCAGTTGCAGCCGCAAGAAAGAATTGAATGTATCCTGCATACCAGTAAATGCTGCTTCCTGTTGCTGCTGTAATCCCTATCATGAAGTTACTTGTGGTTGTCGTAACTTTCATGGGAAGATTCATTGCCCAATCCATGCCTAAAACCTTTAATGCTCCGCTACCAATTCCCAATAAACCGGATAAAAGTCCTGCAAAGAACATTACAATCTCCCCAAGCCACCATCTGACTCCGGTATATTCAACATCCCTTTTTGCCCTTTCATCCCTGTAATGACCACTCAACTGAAATATCCTGCTCGTAAAATCAGGTGTTTTTGGTTCAGGGTATTCATATTTTCCTCTTTTAATCGTGGGAAGTAGAGAAACCAATAATACCACTCCAAATAAGAAATATAGTATCCATTGTAAATTGGCATGAACAACTAAATCGAAAGTTAATGCACCAACAATTGCGCCGAGGGTCGTTGCAACTTCAAGTCCAACCCCTATTTTGATATTGGCAATCCCCTTCTTAGTGTATGTGCTGGCCGAACCGGCAGAAGTGGCTATGGTCGATATTAAGCTCGCACCAACTGCAAAATCTATTGGAACACCATAAAACAGAGTTAGAACTGGAACAAGGACTGATCCTCCTCCGAGGCCCGTAAGTGACCCTATTACCCCGGCAAGAATTCCGCCAATCATTATGATTAAAAAATCATATAGCGGATTTTGGAACAACATTATCCAACATTACAATTCCTTATAAATGAATTTGGATTTAAGTTAAATTTAAGTAGTTAATAATACAAAGATTAACGATTATTAAAATACAACACATCTCTTCAATAAACTACCAAGATAGCCATAAATCCTATTATAATGACCTGAAAAATCAATTGTATACCTGCATACTGACCTAATCTTTTCATGTTGATGGATATGAATGTAAGATCCTCCTCTTTAACTGATTCAACTTTACTAATTTTAATAGATGTTGGAAGTATTAGCAAAAAGCTAATTCCCACGATTATCAACCCCAGAATGACCATACTCCACATGAAATAATTTGGAAATTCTAAAAAGGCATTCAGCTTAAGCGCAAGCACCAACCCGGCCGCCGGAGTAAGAATACTAACTGAAGGAATGAAATACGTTGTCATTGGAATGATGCGTTTTGAAATGGATGCTATTGTTTTGAAGTCCAACGACTTCAGTACCCTGCTAAATATAAGGCCAAGAAAGATGTCAGTCCCCGTCCAAATAGCACCTGTCATCACATGAATGTAATCAATAAGGACAATATTGCCAGTGGCAGTAAATACAATAAAAGATGCCCACGGAATTATAACCGTTCCGATGGAAAAATTGTTAATTCTTCTCCCTGAAGCTTGCATCAGGCAACACCTACCGCAAATTCTGCCATAAACCCTATTAGGACAAGTTGAAAGATCAACTGCAAAATTGAAAGTTTAAGGTTAAACATCGTGAGCCTTACAATTTTGTCCACATTTTTTCCCCCTCGTAATATCTCGAGATAAACCCTTACCTCATTTGGAAGGAAAATGCACAGTCCCTGAATCATCAGAGCAAGAGCCAAAATAGCAACTATAATAAAATCTGTGCTGAAGAAACTTATTTTTAACGCGATCGCCGTGTAAATTCCCGCAGTGATCGTAGTAGTTGAAATCGCAGGCATAAAAAATAACATGACGGGAACTAACCGCTTTGCTATTTCTCCCCTTTCCCTCGGATTTAGTCCCTTCATGATGTATCCGAAGAAAATTCCCATGACAAGGTCCATTCCAGTCCATGCAGATCCTGAAACTACATGGAAATACTCTAAAAAGTAGAAGTTATTCTCTATAATTATAACCACCATTAAGATGATAGGGAACAAAAGGAGAGGTAATCCATATGAAAGAGAAGATGCCATCCCATCTATTCTTCTTTTCAACACTAAGACCTTATCCTTGGCCGCATTTAAAAATATTGTTTCCCATTTTACCGCTTAGCTAGACATTCTCTGCACACACAATCTTGAGCCAATTTGGAAATGGCTGCCCTGGTTTGCCTGGATACTTTTACCCCTGAACACCAACACCCTAATGGTGACCCGCACTTAAATCGCGTTCCACAAATTTCACAAACCTTTTCTACCGGCATTATTCAAACCAGTCAATCTTCCAATATATATTTATTGTACTGTTTTTCTTTGCTATTTTCATGCTTTCCTTTGGTCGACTTATTGCACTAATAACTAACAATTTTGATTCCATAGATTGGTTAATATCGATTGACTGTATTACTGACAATAAAACAAGAGGTAAACAATCTTTCTGCATTTTTGATTTCTCTTTCTGGCGCTGCGTTCTGGGGACTATCGGGAACCATGGCTGATGTACTGTTTACCGATTTCTCAATGAATCCTTTATCTGTTCTTGCATTGAGGATGTTGATTTCCGGCATTGTGATGCTAATAATTTTCCGACCAAAGTTTCCAAAAGAGAATTTTAAGCTGATCGTGCTGTATGCCATTCTTTCCGTAGTTTTACAGCTTTCATACCTTGAAACTATTAATCTTTCCAATGCTGCAACGGCCACTTTCCTACAATTTCTATATTTTCCCATTGTTGTGATATATGAAATTTTTAGGAAAAAGCTCATTCTAGGAAAGAGAATAGTCACTGGAATGCTTTGTGCATTATCTGGAATTGTGCTACTCACTTTGGATGTTAATGGTTCGGGTCTTAGCGTAAGTCCGCTTGCAATATTGATTGGAATGATATGCGCAACCTCCGCTGCCGTATATACAATAATCTCGGCACCTCTTGTTCAGAGATATGGATCAATTCCGCTTGTTTCCTGGGGATTTTTCCTTGGTTCGCTGATAAGTTTTCCCATCGGTCTTCCCTCTATCATGGATTTTTTTGGGCATTTACAAACTTCATCCCTGCCTGAAGTTTCCTTCCTTATCATGTTTGTTGCAATATTCGGTACAATAATAGCATTCTCCCTGTATTCGTTTGGCTTGAATAAAATATCAGCATCATCTGCTGCGGTGGCAGGTACTATGGAACCCATATCAGCTTCCCTTAGTTCATCCATAATACTTGGACAGTTTCTTTCTCCATTTCAATATCTTGGCGGAGCTTTAATAATTCTTTCCATGGTCTTTTCCCAACTAGGGATCTCAAGACAAAAACCCAGAGGAAATCGTGTAAGGCGTTTAATAAAAATAAGAATGAGGTAGATTAGGGAAATACTACTTCAATGACCTTGATCCCGCTAGCTCTTCTGGCTTCATTGAAGGCGTATTTGAAAGAACTGCCGTCCTCGCAACTGAAGTAATCGCATCCGAAACTCTTTGCAAGTAATGCAAAATCTGGATTTCCAAAGTGAATGTAGTTTGGCTTAAGGCCGGCATCTTCCTGATGCTTTTCTATGAGACTTAAAGTCCTGTCATTAAAAACAATTGCTGTAAAATCCATGTTTAGCCTTTTGGCGGTTTCAAGTTCTTGAATATTCATCATAAATCCTCCATCGCCTGAAATAGAAATGACTTCGAGATCATTATTTGCTTTTTTGGCACCAATTGAAGCAGGCAGCGCTCCTCCCATTGATGCAAAACCGTTGAAAATGATTGTCCTATCAGGATATTTTGGCTGGTAATACCTACTGATCCACACCTTATGAAGTCCAACATCGGAAATTAAAAGCGTATTGGAGTCATTGATGTTATTCAGTTCCCTCATAACCTGTTTTGCAACAGCCTCTCTCCCATTTCCAGGCGATTCGAGAAATTCCCTTCTTCTTTCCCTAATCTCTGAATACTCCTTTGACACTGTCCTTTTCTTTAGGAATTTGCTTAGTATTCCTATTGTGATATCAATGCTGCCAACAAGATCGTACGACACTGGAAAATGCTCGTCACTTTCTGCCTGGTTCATTGAAATGTTTATAATTCTTCTCGATGAGTCTTTATTCCATATTACGGGGTCATATTCTACCATGTCAAACCCAATGGAGATGATCAGATCTGAATTAATCAGTGGTCTCAGTTTGATTGGATAGGGACGACCTCCTACAATGAAAAAGTTATTCGGATCCTCATATGGCAGGATCCCCTTGGCCATGAATGTGCTGACGATAGGTATATTCTTGGATTGAACAAGATTCTTTACACTTTCCCATACCGAGAACCGTACGACTCCGTTCCCAGCAAGAATGACTGGATTTTTGGCTTTGTTTATTTCTTCTGCTGCTTTCCTGATAACTTCTCCGTTTGCCTCATAAACGGCTTCATCAGGAATTGGAATCATCTTCACCTCATCAATTTCCGCCTTACCAATGTCTTCAGGCAACTGAATATGAGTTGCACCCCTTTGCTCCTTCATTGCTGACGCAAATGCTTTCCGCACAATTTCAGGAATGCTTTCTGGCACGATTACAGAACGATTGTATTTGGTTACTCCAGAGAAAAGTGCCAGAGTATCTACATTCTGGTGTGATTCCTTATGCAATCTGTCCCTCGGAGCCTGGGCTGTTATGGCCACCAATGGGACTTTATCTAGATGGGCATTTGCAACTCCTGTTAACAAATTTGTAGCTCCCGGACCAAGAGTGGATAGGCATATGCCTGGAATTTTTTTAACTCTCGCGTACGCATCTGCCATAAACGCGGCCCCCTGTTCGTGCCTGGTAAGTATAAACTCAATATCTGTATTTGATATTGAATCAAGAAGATCAATATTCTCCTCTCCCGGGATACCAAATATATGCTTGACGCCTTCATGTTTTAACGCTTTTGTAAATAGATCACTACCTTTCAATTTAATTCACCACCATTTTGATTTGCCTACTTTATTACTTTATCCATACTGTTTTGAAATTTGTAAATTCCAAAATTCCAAACTTAGAAAGTTCGCGACCATAACCACTCTTCTTAATCCCCCCAAATGGAAGCCTGGAATCTGATGCTACGACCTTGTTAACATAAACCATACCTGATTGAATCATTGGGATCAATTTTTGGGCCTGATCTGTGGAACCCCATATACTTGACCCCAGCCCAAAACCAGTTTCATTGGCCAAACTGGCAGCTTCTTTCAGGTCCTTGAATTCCTTAAATATGGCGACTGGGCCGAAAACTTCGTCCTGGTATGAGAAACTGGTTTTCACAATTGTTGGCGCTATCACGTTTCCCCTGGATTCTCCAAGTTCATCCACTTTACCTTTCGTTGAAAGTTCTTTGATCTGCTTCCGTACTGTGTCGGCTTGGGATGCAGAAGAAAGTGGACCTATAAAGGTGCGGTCTTCCAATTGATTTCCAATAACGGATTTGGCAAAATTTTCCTTCATTATTTCATAGAAATTTTCTGAAACTTTACTGCTCACAATGAACCTTTTCGACGCGATACAACTCTGACCATTGTTCTGTAATCTCGCAAATGCGCTCTGTTTTGCGGTCTCTTCAAGGTCTGCATCATCAAGCACTATGAATGGATCTGAACCTCCCAGTTCAAGAACGGACTTTTTGATCCATCTTCCAGCTTCCGCTGCCAGAGCAGATCCCGCTTTTTCTGAACCTGTGAATGATACACCATCTGAGTATTTTATTGCATTTAATGCCTTACTTCCTGGTACCTTAATTACTTTGAAGAATTGAGAGCCAAAAATTTCCTCCATTTTGAGTGCACTCCCAGTTACAATTGATGCATGCTTCAGAACTATTGCATTTCCGGCCACCATTGCGGGTATCGCAGCTCTCATAGCCTGCCATAGTGGGAAATTCCACGGCATCACTAAATAGACTGTGCCAAGTGGCTCAAAATGAACAAAGCTCTTGCTTGCCTCAGTCTGGATTTCCTGATCTCCCAGAAATTTTTTGCCTTCTTCGCAGAAAAATTCTGCCATTGAAATGCTTTTGTCAATTTCTGCCTTGCTCTGTGTAATTGGTTTACCCATTTCGGAGGACATGAGTTTGGCAAGGTTCTCTTTTTCCCTTTTAAATCCTGGAATTACGGTCTTTTTTAGAAATTCTATTCTCTCGTCAATACTTTTTCTCCATTCCTTAGACTCGTCTCTAATTTTATCAAAAATTTTTTTTACTTTTTCTTCATTATCTTCTTCAAATGCCCTTATTTTGCTGTTATCATAGGGATTTATTGTTTCAATAGACATGATATTTGATTGTTAACACGCTTAAATTTGTTATGGATTTTTAAGCAATCCATTTTCAGCTTCCTTTTGAAAATCCGAAGTTATAGCAATTGGCTGGTTCACCAGATTCCCCTTAACAGATTTGGATCCCATTACATATTCTGCTTTTTTTAATAATTCTTCATCGCTATACAACAATACAGGAGTGGGACCCGTGTCTGCTGTGACATAAAGCGAACCATTGGAACCTTTTGATAAATCAATTAGATCAAACATTTTCCTGTCAAGAATTCTGATCCCCTGACTCATCAGCACTGAGTGCATCAGGAGCATGTCCTTCATTGATCTTTCTGCAAGCAGTTCTGGTTTGAAATTGTTTCTGATAAGATTTGTAATTTCATTAAACTTGTTTTTCGCCCACGAGTTGTAAAAAAGCGAGTCAGTGGCCAAACCATGCATGTTTTCTGTTTTTATCGCGCTTTCCCTTGGAAAAGCTGCAATTTTATATTGTCCTAAATCCTCCTTAACTCTCACAGCATGATTCCTGTGACTGTCAATGCCTTCATATGACAACCATAATCCAACCCCATATACGGCTGCCCTTGAACCTGACCCGGATACAAGTCTTGCGACAGCAGATACGATATCAGGATTGGGATTTTTGAATGCGAGACTGCAAAGTGCGTATGATGTTGCAGATGCGAAAGCCGCGGACTCACCCATGCCTTTGGCTTTTTCATATTTCTTATGCCTTCTCAAGTAAAATGCAAAATGCTCTTTTAAACCGAACATTTCCCTAAAAATGTCAAGTGCTTTAATTGCTCTCCTTGCGTGATTTTGGTCCTCTCTTCCATCTACAAATATCCTATCTTTTTCGCTGATTCTAACTGCTGCTTCAACGGTAACAAAATCGTGTGTTAATGATATGGACGGAAAGTTTGCGACGTTTTGCTTTGCGTCATTGTAGCCCAGAAACTTTTCAATACCGGTAATTCCATTTCCACTTCCGAAAAAAATTTCATTTTTGACATCCATTAAAGGTTCTCTATATCCAAAAGCCAGTTTTGACTCATTTAGGAGGATCCGCTCAAGTTCCTCGGATTCTCGTTTAAATTCTACCATCTTACTTTCACCCTTTGTTTAACAAAATTTGTGACCTGTTCCCTTGTATCTTCGTAATTCAAATTGTTGAATTTTGGAATTTCGAACGAATCACATAGTTTCAGGGATTCCTCCATCATTATTTTATACCTGTGAAGATTGCTTGAGAGTCGTTGACCTGGGGAACCGAAGTGCGTGAAGTTCTGTCTTTGATCTAATCTTTCCCTGTGCACCTTTTCTGAGTCTATGTAAATATATAGCGGCAAAATTTCCTTTATTATCTCTGGAAACTGATCTGGAAGGAAATACAGGGTTTCTATTATCATTGGTTCTCCATCCTTAATTGCTCTCCTCATTACTTGATCCGTAGCTTTATTTACTATTTTCCCCTGTTCCCTGAATCCCTTTATTATATTTTCCCGCGTTTCATCTCCAAAGGGTTTCCATGAATCATAAACACTGAATTTGAGAATATTATCGTCAGGTAAAATGGCTCTGATTGATTCTCTGATATAGTCGCCGGACATTACAATATTTATTTTTAGTTCTCTTGCTATATGTCCGGAAATACTTGTTTTTCCAACTCCCGGTATCCCACCAATCAAAATCACGGGTACGTTATTCATTTAGCTTCATTCTCCATTATTTCAAGGATGTCCCTGCTATCGAGTATATATGAGAACCTACTTATCACTTCAAGGGAAGAAAAATGTCTCCTTTCAGACGGGCATGAGACACCATCTGAGACCACAATTGGAACAAAACCATTTTCCATTGCTTCAATGGCATTTACTAGAATTTCACTATCTGAATTGAAACCAAACAGAAGTACAGTCCTAGTTTTGCATTCGTCTATGATTTTCATAACTTCCTTATTCTTCCATAAAGACACTGAATCTATTTTTATTTCCTTATTGGTATTATGCTTTAGCAGGTATTCATACTCCTCAAGGAAAACATTTTCACTTTTGCTTACCTCCTTTTGACTGTAGATTTTGCTTCGTTGGTTAATGTAATTGTTAAAATCTTCGTCATTTCCATTATAGAGATAACTTGATGTGGATATGGAAATTTTCTTCGTCCTTGTAGTTTTGGTTAAATTAATGATTACTCCGTATGATGATACAAATTCCATCTTGCTGAAAATCTGCATGAATCTTTTCTTGGTATTATTGATCTCTATGCTAATAAAATTTCCTTCTTTTAGTATGTGTGTTATTTTATCCAAGCTCAAGTCCTAACACTAGGGTATAACATTATTGTTAAAATCCGTTATGATCTGGTGGGAAGGAAATTGTTAATTAGTAGTTTTGGCATATACGATTTATGAGTGCAGTTGAAATATTTCTGATATTCATTATAATAGTAATAGCTCTTATAATGCTTTCTGGATTGCATATTTTGAGGGAATGGGAGAGAGCTCCAGTTCTTACATTAGGTAGATTTTCGGGTATTAAGGGACCAGGAATTATCTATGTGACACCGTTCATAAGCAGGATACCTGTGGTAATAAGTTTGAGGATTCAGGCTGTAGCTTTTAAAACAGATGCTACGTTCACAAATGATAATGTTCCAGTGAACTGTGATTCGGTTATGTATTATCAGGTAATCGACCCACAAAAGTCTGTTTTAAACATCGAAAACTTCGCAAGTGCCACCTCATTGTCTGCACAGACAACATTGAGGGAGGTCATTGGAAAATATTCTTTCGACGAGATTCTCTCGGAAAGAGAAAAAGTGGGAGAAGGTGCAAGAGCGATAATAGATGAGAAGACTGAACATTGGGGAGTTAAAGTATCATCTGTAGAAATAAGGGATGTGGTTGTCCCACAGTCGTTGCAGGAAGCTATGTCAAGACAAGCATCCGCCGAAAGGGAAAGGAGATCAAGAGTTACACTCGCGCTGGCAGAAGTAGAGGCGGCCGGAAAGATGGTGGAAGCTTCAAAAATGTATGTGGAAAACCCCCAAGCCCTTCAGCTCAGGTGGATGAACATACTTTATGAAATAGGATTGGAAGGAAAAGGAACCCTTATGATGATTCCAGCAAATACTCTAACTGCAGGGGTTAGCAACTTTGGAATTTCCGAATTTGCAAAAATTCAGCAGCAGAAAAACCAGAAGAGCGGGGAAAATTCCAACAAATAATTTTTTAAAACACAATTGACTTAGTTATAATACATTTGTCGAAACCAACTTAAGCAAAATTTATATTCTAAAAAACATCTTTCTTGATATGAGTAATTTGAAAATGGAAAATGGACTCTACGAGTGCAGAATGTGTAAAGCCGAGTATGAAGAAGAGATAGAAGCGATACAGTGCGGTTGCGCTTTCGATTAGTCTTAATTCTTCGATTTTTTGTAAGACTGATCTAGCATTTCCATAATTTCTTCTGGACTCAATTGATCTATTCTTAACTCCATTTTATCCAGAGGGGCATTTGGCATTACGTTTTTTATCTTTTTCCTCTTTTGAGAGAATAATTTGCCTAGCATTACCTCTCCGTAATCTTCCATGTGTGAATAACTATAATTCTTAGGATAAAGACTTATAATTGCGCTATCGACCGATGGTTGTGGATTAAAATTACTTGCACTAATTGTTCTTTCCAGTGAAAGGTTAAACCTGGTCTGAGCGAATACACTCAACTTTGTATAAAACGAGGTTGATGCTCTGGCCATTATTGTCTGTGCAAATTCCTTCTGAACCATTATTACTGCCTTCTTGAAATTCATACTGGTAAGTTTTTGAACAATTTGAGAGGAAATGTGATAGGGGATGTTCCCTATGATCTGTTCATAATCCAGAGTATTGTATTCTAAGAAATTGCCGTGAATTATGGATAATCTTCCTGAAGAAACCATATCAAAAAACTTTGCTTTCAGGATATCAATAAATCTATGATCGCTTTCAATGACAGTGACCTTTGGAAATTTTTCAAGCAGCAGTTCGGTAAGTATTCCCGTTCCAGGTCCTATCTCCAAAACACGTTGACCTTCATCCAGAAGGGAAACTTCGAATTTGGCCACTTCATTATTAACTAGAAATACCTGGCCATATTTTCTACTATATTGCTTCATTGTCTTACGAAGATTCTGTATTTTTCGTTCTTTTCGCTGATCTCCTCAACAATCCTCAATGCAATCATTTTTTCAGGATGATGTATTGTTTTAACCCTTTCCGTAAGATCCTTGAATGAATCAAAAGGTTTTTTCTTTCTCTCATCGATAATTGCCCACATGGTTTTGTTTCCCAACCCCTGTAACAGCTCAAGCGTGTGCATACGTGCATTTATGGAATCTGCCCTGTTGAAAAAATCCACATACTTTTTCTCGTTTTCCTTCACGATATTTTCGAGGATAAATGGAAGTTCCGTAATTGCTGAGGAAGTTAACTCGTCGTAACCGATTCTTCGTTTAACGGTCATTATCTTGTCCCTCTTTTCCAACTCCTTGCCTATGTATACCCGGTCTCCAACAGTTATGATTGCACCTTCCTTAGGTATCATTTCAAGGAGTTTAAATTCCGATTGCCCGAGCCCTAGCACAAGGGGAGATCTGTTAAATGAATGATCACTGGCCCTGCCCTGCTTTAGGTTATCCAGAATGAAGGCATATTCTTCCATAATATCACTGTAATCCCTTCAAATAATCAATTATAGTACTTAAAACTTGGTCATCTACAATCAATTTATAGGAATTAAGTATGGCAATAAATTGCTCGACATTATTGGGAAGTAAATCGACTATTTTGACACAGACTTCTTCCGGTAATTTGGACATTTCTTCTACCTTTTTCACTGCTTCCTTGGCATCCTTTGAACTCAGGTGAGAGAATAATCGAGCGTACTCAAATTCCTTTGCTTCATCTGCACTGCTATCCTTCCTATCTTGCAAAAGCTCTCTTGCTTCAGAACTTGTGATATATTTTATTTTCATATTACGCCTTTATTTTGGTCAAATGCACAGGATCTGCTATAATGGTTTTTTTAACTCCACCCACTTTTACTCCAAGCAGATAACATCTTCCCTGCATTCCTTCAATAACTCCCGTATAACCCTGAAAGTTGTGAAATGGCATTCCCTTGTGAACTGACGGGTTGATGTTTACAGCGACATAGTCACCAACGTCAAACTTCTTCATATACGAATTCACCCTAGGCATACCCCTTTCCTTTAGCCTCTTGGTCATGGTCATTCTTGAACCAGATCTTGGACCGTGCGACATTTTAACCATATATTCACCTTTTAATTTTGATTACGTCAAGCTCTTCAATCCTGATTTCTTCACCCATCTTGCCGGACAGACTTGGTTCAGTTCTTCCCCCATCTCCACTGATGAGTTCCTTTATGTATGTTCCTGCTTCTGCTTCTATGGTCAAGATTATTGATTCGTCAGGGTCAAGTCTTACGCTCATATCCAAAACCTTTCTCTCTCTGACAAGGTCTGCTCTGGATACACTCACTCGTAATGGTGTCCTTTGATATATAACTTTCCCGATTAATTCATCTAAATTTGCCTCAACCTTTTGGAGGTAATCTTTCCCCTTGATGTTGAGTTTTGCTTCATATATTTTAACGTTCTTTTCTTCCTTAATCTTCTTGACGGTATTCTTATCGCAGTACCTTAGATCATCCACTTCGACACCCATATTGGATGAATTTATTTCATTCTTGAGGAATGCCAGATCCAAGTTTCTCCTCTTTGGATTTTTAACTTCAAGAACGAATTCTCTGCCATTTCCCAACATTCTGACATCTACATCTTCCCTTCCAGCTCCGTGGAGCACGTATTCAGTTCCGTCTGAAAGTTTACCTAGTGGTTCCCCGATTATACTTTCGACTGTTCTAGTTTCTTCCGAAAACTTGATCCATTTTGTTTGCGGAATTCCTCTGATTAACTTCCTGTATATCCCATATACCAATAATGATTTAATTTGTAAATCAATGGACATATAATCGGCGTTCAACTTTATCATAATGTCTGGAGTTTCCCTGTTAAAATTGATAGATGTTTCCTCAAAGATTCTTTTTCCAATAAGTCTTGAAAATTCCTTTCTTATTGGCTCCCCTTTATCCCCCATCATCTTCTGAAACTCCATTTCCCTTTCAACTATTCTGTTGCTAAATGAAGACCCTACAAGAATTGAGCTGCATTCATATGGCTCAATCAGCCGTTTAATTTCTTCTACAAAACCATCCATTAAAGAAAAAATTCCACTACAAATTGAGCATTGATCTTCTTCCACTAATGATCCATCCAGGTCAAGGGAAAAGGCTGCAAATAGTAGTGCATTTCCCCTGTCTTGATTTTCCATACCATGCCCAACAAGGGCAAAAGATCTACCAAGACATCTGGAACAAACTTTAAAGGACTTCGCTATGTCTAGAATTTCATTTATACTTTTCATCTGGAATTGGTAACTTTTTCAACATTCGGTCTTTCTTTTAAAAAGATCCTGGAACCGCATTCACATTCTATCTCGTTTGTTCCAAGGGACTTTTCAAGGATTCTTCCGCATCTGATGCATTTATACTGCACGGTCTACCATTTCCTCTTTTACTCTTTGTGAGAATTCAGGATTGTACGAACCACCCGCAAATTTATAGTCACAATGTTTGCATTGCCAGATTCCAGATGCAATTCTTACCACCTTTATCTGTTTGCAGTTTGGGCATTCGTATTTCAACTTCTTCTGCTTATAAATCTCACTCCAATTCTTTCTTACAGTTACTCCATATCTTGGTCCAAATCTTCCAGCCGGACCTACTTTAAGTGTTCTTCTGGACATTCTATATCACCTGCTTAATATATGCTCTTGTCATGTTGCCTGCTACCTCCGACATGGCAATTGCCTTTTTAACTTCATCTATTGTAAATGAACCGAAGTTTCCCTTTTGCATTGCGCATAGATTTCCGTTTTCGTTTAATGCCACGGTAAGCCTCGCGCTGGCCATTTGTTCTTCTTCCAGGTCAGGGTCACACACCAGTTCTTCTCCAATCTTCGAAATTGTAACTGAAATTGGCATTGATGTTACAGGTAATTTTTCCTCCTTAGAGTTCTCATCTACTTTATAGTATGCAGAATGCAGAGCAGCAACTGCACCCAAGGAGCATGCGTCTATTAGATTTCCGTCATAATCTATGACATCAATATCAATAAAGACAATCATGACTTTCTTGCCAGGCTCTATGCATAACTTCTGGAGATCAATCATCTTGCTTTCTCTAATTCCTCGATCCACCACCCTTGCAACTTCTATGGATTCCTCATTAGGTGGGCCAGGTTCAAAGGTTGGAAAGGCCATTGGCAGCATTTCAACGTTTGTTGTCATAACTCCCTGATTTGGGGTGTCGGGAAATGGCTCTCCTGACTCAACTTTTATGCCAACTACAACCTTCGTTTTCCCAAGGTTCACAAATGCTGATCCCTGCGCTCTCGGGATATAATTGGTTTCTATTCTCAATTCCCTGAGCTGATCAAGTTTCCTGCCATCCGCTCTTGAACCGGTTTTAAGGGCATTTTCAATGTGTCCTTTCTTAATTTCCGAAAGAATTCCACTCGCGTCCTTAGGCATTATTCCACCTCCTTTTCTGTTTCTGGATATTTTTCAGCATTGTATTTATTTGAGAGTGCCTGCTTCTGAAGTTCTGATATCCTTTCTGTAGCTTTCATTATCATTTCTGTTGCCCTGTTGAATTCATCCTTTGTCAGGTCACCATCCATTTGAAGTAAAACTATCTCCTTTGAATGTGATAAAACTGCCATTGGAACGTCTGCCTGACCAAAATTGTCTTCGTCCTTTGAAAGATCCAGTACTACTCTCCCTTCTACCTTACCTGCAGCGCATCCTGCAACCATATCCTTCATAGGAATTCCCGCAGCGGCAAGGGCTACTGAAGCAGCGGTTAAGCTTGCGATTCTAGTTCCTGCGTCTGCCTGTATTACTTCTATGTAGACATCAATCTGCGCCCTGGGAAACTTTTCTACCATCACAGCAGCAGTCAAAGCTTCTGAGATAACTTTTGAAATTTCCATAGATCTTCTATCTGGTCCTGGTCTTTTTCTTTCATCTACCGAAAAAGCGGCCATGTTGTATCTTGCTTTTATGACTGCCTTTTCAATATCTTGAGTGTGCTTGGGATATGCTTCTCTCGGACCATAAACTGCAACAATTATTTTGTTGCCTCCCCACTCCATTAAAACACTGCCATCTGCTCTTTCCAGAACATCGGTGGTGATTCTTATGGGGCGAAGTTCTTCATCGCCCCTTCCATCCATTCTTAAGCCATTTTCGTTTATCAGTTTCTTGTCACTGGGTGTTCCCATTATTTTCACCTTTATATTTGTTTAAAAAATCGGTAATTCTGTCCGTTAGCCCGTTTGTGTGGGCTTCCATCTGAATTATGTTCATTGCTTCCTTTGCAATTTTTACGTTCTCAGGTTTTCCATCAATCCATATTACTCCGTTTTGCCCTATAATGATTCTAGTTTGTGTGGCATCTTTTACTATATTTATCATCCCACCATTTTTTCCGATTATCCTCGGTACCTTTGGGGCGGGTATGTAGACGATATCTCCACCTTCTAATTTTCTCAGCCCCAAGCCAGGTTCCTTTAGGGTAATCCAGCTCTCCCTGATTTCGTTTAAATTCATAACTTTGGCAAATACGTAGTCGCCAGGAACCAGGAATCTCTTAAGTTCGCCTGAAAATGTCTTCCATGGAGTGTCATTCATATGCAACATTGTCATATAAGGCGATCTCATATCAACTGTCCATGTTGATGGCCCCACTTCCAATACCTTTCCAATGACTTTATCCCCTCTCCTTGGAATGTAGTTACCATTAAAGGGTACCACATCGACGAATTCTTCCCCCTTTTGCAAAATTCCAAAATACTGTGATACATAAACAGATTCACCTATCCTGTGAATTCCATTTCTTGCCTTTGATTCTCCCAGTTCAACTATATCCCCAGGGAACACTATCTGCTTAATTTCCCTCGTTTTTAATCACTTCCTGTATCATTTTAGCACCAAACAAAGTGTCCAGACTGTTCTGAATTTTCTGTTACTGTATAAGGAAATCAATCGGTATTATTTATTATTTGTTTTATTACTTATTGGGTTAAGCAAACTATTTTCATGGTATTTATATTTTCTTGATTTCAATATCCTCTTTACCTTTTCTTGCAAGCGAAGATATTATATCGCCGTATAGTCCTGCGGGAACTTCAAGCACGCACATCCAATTTCCATTTTTTCCCCACTCTTCTTTAATTATGGTTCCTTCCTTATTTATGTCACCATACATTCTTCCGTAAGCTTCACCCTTCAATCTTAGGGCCAGTTTTACTTTCTCCATCCTAATTGGAATTATTACTTTTAACTCCTTTAAAACCGAATTTATCTGTTCGTTGACAGGCTTGAATGGGTCTATATGAATTTTAGCTTCTTCCATTGCAGCCTCTATCCTGGCTGGCGGATTTGGAGCATTGGTTTGTGGGTTTATGCTTTCTCTTGAAATGGTTGTGATAATTTGCTTTCTCTTGTCTTCTACCATCTTATGCTTCTGTTCTGTGGTTAGTTGTATCTGTCCTTTCTTGACTATTTCGGTGACTATCAAAGCAATGTTATCTGATTTGAATACCTCCTCTAGTAGTTCTTCTCCTGCCTTTTCTCCCTTTTTCGCATCCTTAAAAACCTGGTCGCTTGCAATATCATTTTCAATGTCTATTTTCCCCTCTTTGATCCTGTCTACGGCATTGGGGTCTATCAAAACTTCAAATTTGTGTCCTCCGTGTTCCAGTCTGGCTATAATTGAATCATCTAGCTTGACCATGATGACGTATGTTTACGGTATAAAATAAATTTTCATTCGTTTACATTTGCAAGTGTGATTTAAATACGCTGAAAATAAAAATATTCTTGGTTACAAAATTGAAGTTAGATTTACGTGAAGTTGCAATTACAGATTAAGAGGATGAGTTGAATAATATATAAAGTTGGTTCTTCCTGCAATAGTGGGAATAGAATATTATTCAATTTTGTATTGACATTCTGTGAAAGACAGGAAACTCATTGAAGAACTATATTCCATAACCAAGCCATGTTCGTTTCTAAGGTAGTTCTTGATCCGAAAAGCAGGAAACCTGGCACCTATCTTGAATGTGAAGAGAACTGCATTTCCGATCATGCGGGAGAAAGGGTGTTGAGAGGTCTTGACAGTGTGAGGATGATAGAATTGAAGTTGGTCAATTCAAAAGGCGCCCTGAAGAAAACAAAGTATCTCTGGCCATATTCGGTGGAGAACCTTCCCGATAAATACAGGGAGAGACATGAGGAATTGAAAAATTCTGATCCAAAAAACTGCAAGAGTCCATGCCATAAGGGAGGACCTCAGGAATTTGTGGAATTGCCCCACAGTGGATGAGGCAAAGGAATTCTGGAAGAAGTGGTACTCGTGGGCCTCTCATTCAAGGATGTAACCAGTAAAAGAGGTTGCAATGATGATGAAGAAATACATCAGCGGAATATTACCATATTTCAAATATTGGGTGACCAATGAAATAGCTGAAGGATTGAACTTCAAGATTGGGACACTACAGAAGATTCTCAATTGATCTCGTAAAAAAAAGATGGTACTTTACTGAATGTTAAATTCCCTGGGTGGTCAGCCTTCCGTGGCTGCTCCTGGTCAGTTATGGGAGCCGCATGGAGGGATAAGGTGGATAAATAGAAGAAACATATAGATCGCATGAACAGTTTCCTTGTTGAGATAGATTTGGGAGAGAAGGAGAATTTCGCTACTTACATGGCCCCGGATGATGACATCAAAGCTCAGTTCAAATTTTCCATGAATTCAGATGGATATATGATGTTCAAAGAGAATATTCCCATTAAAACCAGAATAGCGTTCGAAGCAATAGACTCAGTATATTCTGTCTCAAAGATTCTGAAGACTTTTTAGAAAAATCCAAAAAACTGATTTCTCTGGATGAAAATCTGGATAAAAGTATTAAAAAAGTCAATAATCTTGTCAGAATTTGTTGGTGTATTTTATCAATTGAGCTATGATCAGTTTTATAAGGCATCTTATTTTGTTGCTGCCAGTAGCAAAATATTTATTTCTTTTTTTATGCTTTAACGTAAACCATATGAATTTAAGATGAGTCACACGCCCTCAAATTTACCAATTAAGTAGAAACATGTCTAACAAATTTTAACATAATTAAGCCTACCAAATTGAATCTATGATTCCGTGAATCTTCCGAATCTAAAAATATTATGAGTTCTCAGTCATAGTTGAGGAACAAATTGGATGCGTCTTTACCAAATTCAGTTAAAGTGATTTTAACTTTCTTACCAATTTTCTCTGTAGTTGCATATCTTTCTTGCACCATTGGTTGAATGACTTTATTTTCTACAAGATTTTGCAAGTTAATCCTTGCTTTATCATCTCTAGGCTTTCCAGTTTCAATGTCAATAAGGTCTTTATTAAAGATTCCTACTTTTGCAAGTTCCAATGCTAGTTCCAATTTATAATACTGTTTTTTCTTAAGAAGTAAAACTGAGTGTTGAATTTCTTTAGAAGGAGTATATAATGGAAAAATTGGGAGATCGTGAACAATTTTACATCCCGTAGAAATAGGAGTTTTAGGGGCATCTTCTGTATATTTATCTGGTTCTACGTAATATGTAGATACTGCTATCCCTTGAGATTTTGCAGCCATGACAGAGATGAACCCAGCCAGTGCTTGAATTTTGGAGCCTGAGGAGATATTTATTGACAGTTGTTGATCTTTGTTTTTGTTAATAAGATCTGAGAACAATTTCATATTATCCTTCAAACTAAAAAATGGTATCCTTACCATTTCTGTCTTTATGTTAGCTAATTTCAATCTCTCTTCAACTGCACTATAAAATATAGAAGCTTTATCGTGCGAGGATTCGTTGGCTATCAAAATAACCTTCTCAGCCCTCATCTTTATGGCAGGCAATACAATTCTATCCTCTTCGAAACCTACAGGCACAATATGAATTCGAAGAGGTACTTCAGGAATAGTTTTATTAGTTATTATTGTTTGCATAGTTACATCAGTTTATAAGTATATTTATTAACTATTAAATAATTGTGGTGAATGCAAACTTCTGTCGACTGCTCGCTTTCATCAATTTCTGCTGAACAGACAATTTCAGCCTACCCAACTGGTGCGATAGCGAGAGTTGAGGCAGACCGGCTACAGATATCTAATGTATCACAAAATAACTCCATTAATACTATAATGATCAACCTAGATGATGCTGAGAAACTTTTGAGTTGGGGATTAGACTCATCTTATTTTAGTTCTGAAAAGCGCGTTATAACAACATCTACCATAAATGATGATCTTCTCCCAAAATATTATCTGGAAAAAGAGGCAGATATTGTAAGACGTTTTAAACCAAATTTCCACGTGCCTCGTGACAAGCCAGTATACCTCACACAGAATAAAAAAGAACGAATTTGGAATATAAGGAGTCAGATAGAAGAGGTGATGTTGATGAAAAATCTATTATCGGATTCTTCTGTGATGTTGATACCATTATTGAAAGGCGTTTATTACGAAGAACTTTTAGCTTGCTATCTTCCTTTGAAGAACGAAGGTTTTGAATGTTTTGCGTATTATGCGACTCAGTATTTCGGGAAGGGTAGGGGTAACAAATCTGATACATTGATAAATGACATTAAAATCATATCTACCTTACCGTCCATTCAATATCTATTACTTATAGGAATTCAGTCAAAGAGAGTATTAGGAAAGATGCCAACATTAGTTAAAGCACATGCAAGTTTTGATTTCGTCAGAAAAAACTGTTGGCAACAAACTAATGCAAATAAAAAACAACAGTCGACTCTCTCTAAGTTTTTCAGAAAAGATCTCAATGGAACATTTGAATGTATCCCGGAGCATGAAAGACTTGAAATTACTAGAATTGAAATGTTAAGGAGTGGATAATATGGGAACTAAAATAGGAGGATTAAGATATAAAAAATATACACCATTTAGTAGTCAGAATTCTCTTGATATTGAGAAAGTAAAGTTCAGCCCGTTGACGAATGAAACCAGGTTCGAACAAATTGCTTCTAATAAGTTAAAAAGTGTTCAACCGGATCGGACTGAAATGAGGGAATTGAACCAATTCAGTGAGGGTGTTCATAATGCTATCCGTCAAGAACTTTTTGTCAATGAGAAACACTTATTCGGTTCCTCTGTAAAAAATACAATGGTCGAGTCGTCGCACACAAAAGATATAGATATACTAGAAGTTCTTGATTCTGATAAACATTGGGATTTGTTAACGGGAAATAACGGAGCACAACTTTCGTTAAAAAAGGTCAAGCAATCATTAGAGAAAAACCCTATGTATTTTGGAGCTAAAATTACAATAGATGGGAGCGCTGTTGTCGTGGAACAAAATGGAAAAATTGTGGATATAGTCCCTGCTTTTAGAAACCCTAATGGACCTGGTTTCTTAATACCAGAAATAACTGAGAATGGGAGCAGATGGATTAGATCAGATCCTAGAACAAGTAAACGCATACTTAATATTGTTGATAAAAACCACAATGGACAGGTTAGACCAATTATACAACTAGCAAAGGATTGGAATGAAAGGTATGGTAAAAAACTTAAATCTTATCACGTTGAAGTTATAGTTATTCAACATTTCATGAATAAAGAACAAAACAAAAATGACTCTCTTCATTCAAATGTGGATGGGTTCTTTCATAGATTTCCTGAGTATATCGCCTCAAGCCAGATAAAGGATCCAGCTACTGACGAAAAACTAGGTGCTTATCTATCTGAGCGTAATAAAATGAAAGCAATAAGTGATTCTATAAAGGCAAGAGGAAATATAATTAAAGCCAGAGAAGCAAAAGGTAAGGGGAATGCTGATAAAAGTTTAAACTTCTATAGACGAGTTTTATATGATAAGGATGGAGAGCAATAATGAATGATTCGATAGATTTGCGCAAAAATATGGATAAAAATGCACAAGAATTGAAAGAGGATTGTTTACACACTTCTAAGAACAATTTCCTATACGCATCTACAATGAATAAATGGCGGTACACCTTAGGGATAGTCTCTTCTTTGGCAGCCGGTGTAATCGTTCTATCCGTTTCTGGAGTTAATGGTCCGGTAAATCTCATTATTTCTGTTTGTTCCGTAATAGCCTTGCTCTCTTCTACAGTCACTACTACATGGAATCCTGGAAAGAATTCAGAAATGCATCAAAGAATTGGAAATGAGTATCTGGCACTACAGAAGAGAGTGCAAAAATTTATAGACATAGATGTTCGAGACGAAACATTGTCTAATTCTGATCTAAAGGCAAGACTTGACAAGCTAAGTGAAGAACAGGTGATCCTTTATAAAGCGTACTCCCATGTAGTCCTGCCAGAATGGGTTCATAAAAAAGTTATAAAGAAACTTGCTTCTGGTGAAGCAATTTATGATTTTGAAAACAAAAAATCGACTTGATGAACAAGATAGTGTATTGAATCTGCTGTAAAATTGAAGAGGCCGCGCACAATTCAGATTTGAAGAGGTGAAATATGCAGGACAATTGGAAATAATGAAAGGAATAATAGGTAGTTTTCTTCAGAACAGTAGAGGGGGGAATATAAATTTGGTGGAATGGTTTCTCAACACATTCATGGAAGAGGAAGTATGAATACAAACATCCTCTCTTCCATATGAAAGATCAGAGGACAGAAGGGCCACAGGAATGGTTCAAGAACAAGAAAACTGAAACCCCCAGAGATAAGACAGTTCCTTTCGGGATAAAAGTGTTTGAGAGATATTCAAGGGATGAGAGGGTCCTTGATTCTGTCATTCTTGAATCATACATACAGGGAGTATTAACAAGAAATGTCATGAATGTAATGGAATCACTTGGCGTTTACAATCAGGAACCTCCTTGGCAGGATGCTTCTTATTTTCTTCGTTTCTCCGTTGATCTCCTTCCCCACTTAGCTGTAAAGGTACTTGGTGTTCTTCAGCGACTTATCGTAATATGGAGTTCTCTCAAACACATAGATCTGCCCTTTGATGGTCTTCTTCACAATCTGTTTCTTTGATGTAATGAAAGTAGTTACCACCATTTCAAATAAACATTTCTGTGACCTGAAAAAGCTTAAAACATCAAGTCTTAGAAGAATTAATGGTGGTAAATTAACGGGAATCCGGGTTAATAAATAATCATTTATTATATTACTTAAAATTAGGAGAGTGTAGGTTTTTAAATCACATACATAAAGTATGATACTTGTGAAACATTTGAAAGAATATTGGAAGTCTTGGGAAGTCTGCAAAAAACTATTTTGAGATTTCTATCGAAAGATTGTAGCAAGAATTTGATTACAATTTCCATATGTTTTTATGTTAAATTTAGATTCCAAAAGAATTACATAATATAAGAAGGTGTTAAATTTAATGTTTTGTTCAAAGTGCGGCTCGCTGATAGTTCCCGGAAAGGATAAAAACAAATGCCCAGTTTGTGGACACGAGGAAAAAACAAAGAAGAAGGAGGGAGAAATAGTTACAAAGAGTACGGAAAAAGAAATTGTGGTGATAAAGAACCAGGTACACGTTGAACCAATGGATTCCGAGGCAGTTTGTCCCAAATGCCACCACAAGGGTGCTTACTATGTTTTAAAGCAAACCAGGGCAGCAGATGAACCTGAAACAGCCATATATACCTGCGAGAGTTGCGGTTATAGATGGCGTGAATATTGAGGTGAATATATGGTCTTAGAAGGACTCTCGAATTCCCTAAGAGAAACATTCAGGAAAATATCTGGCTCCAGTTATATTGATAAGAAGATCATTGACGAAATGGTGAGAGATATCCAAAGGGCATTGTTAAAAGGAGACGTCAATGTAAAATTAACCATAGAACTGAGCAACAGGATTAAGGAGAGGGCTGAAAATGAGAAACCTCCTGCTGGAATGCCGCCGCAGGACTATATTCTTAAAATAGTTTATGAAGAACTGCTTAACATACTTGGAAAAGGTTCCAATCTGAAACTAGTACCACAGACAGTAATGCTCGTAGGTCTCTATGGACAGGGTAAAACAACGACTGCGGGAAAATTGGCAAAATTCTTTGCTAAAAAAGGCTTGTCGACAGCTCTCATTTCTGCGGATGTGCACAGACCTGCAGCATACGAACAGTTGAAAACTATTGCTGATCAATCTGGATCAAGATTCTTTGGAATAAAGGGTGAGAAAAATCCTGATAAAATATACAGGGAGGCACTGAAAGAACTTGGCGACATCCCAGTTAAAATAGTGGATACAAGCGGAAGGGATTCACTGGATAAAGAACTTTTAGAAGAAATTTCAAGACTTAAAAAATTGGTTAATCCAGATGAAATTCTCCTTGTTATGGACGCAACAGTCGGTCAACAGGCCGGCCCACAAACCCAAGCTCTGTTGGATGCTACCGGTCTAACTGGTGTGATAATTACAAAGATGGACGGGACGGGAAAGGGGGGAGGAGCTTTAAGTGCAGTATCAAAGGCAGGTGTTCCTGTATTCATGATTGGAATAGGGGAACATTTGGAAGATTTTGAAATATTCAACCCTAAGAAATTTCTAGGTCGATTACTTGGAATGGGGGATCCAGAAGCCCTGTTAGAACTTGCACAGGAAACTGAGATGGATGAGGAAAAGGCCGAAGAAACTATGAACAAGATTGTGAGTGGCAAATTTAATCTTATGGATATGTACGATATCTGGGAAAAATTTGCCAAACCTTCCATTATGAAAAAAATGATGGATGCCCTTCCTCTCAACAAACTTCCTAACAAAGCGGCTGGTATGCTGGATATGGATGCTGCTCAGGATAAAATAGCGAAGTACACTGTAATTCTGGATTCTATGACTTATAAGGAGCTTGAAAATCCGGATATGATAAACGCAAAGATCATCAAAAGAGTTTCACGGGGTGCAGGCACATCCGAACAGGACGTAAGAAACCTGATGAAGGAGTTTAAAGCCATGAAAAACAACGCAAAAATGATGAAAGGGAACAGGCAGTTGAAAAAGATGCTAAATGCACAGATGAGGGGAAATCCAGACCTCTTAAAGGATTTCGAATGATTAGCTTCGTATTGGTATCTTCCTCAAAATAAATTCAACTGGGTCTAATTCTTTAAAATTGTTATGCGAAATTTCATTTGTGAAATAATCTTTCATTATATCAATTCCCTCTCGCCAATTGCTTTCCATTGCCTTCAGTATCACTTCGTTAAATTTAAGACTGAAACCAATTCCCGTGCCGATATAACCATTGAAACCAAGGATGTTTCCACCCGGCCAAACGCCCTCCTGACTTTCTGGAAAACAGCTGTGGCTTCTTACACTGTATTCGTTTAAGGATACTGCATTTCCATATTCTGCTTTTGAATTGAAATATAGTTGTTCTTCTAATTTTCCATATTCACATCTAATTCTGAAATTATTCTGATTGAATTGAATTCGAAGTTGAGCAGCTTCTTGTTTCGTTTTAAGACTTCTCACGTAACTGGCTGGAAAGACATTTTTTGTACAATTTTCCATATGTTTAAAAGTATTTTCTACAGGGTATCCATTACAGTAAACAACATTTCTTGTATATGCTTCCTGATTTTTTCCTTCCTTCAAATATGCGATCTTTAATAGATCGCCCTCCCTTTTTATTGATTTAATACTGGATGCTATTGAAAGCTTTCCAGATAAAGACGAATGATCTGCAGCCATTCTTCTAACAAGCTTTTCTTTGTCTAAACTTAAAATCCTCTCTCCTTCCTTTAAATGGAATTCCTCTTCGTATCCTTCACCTTCGAGAATTAAGCTTTCATATATCCCGTCAATCCTATCGGAATAATTGCTGAGATATTTTACAAAAATATCATTCATGATAAAGCAAGACCCACTTGGAGGAAATCCTAGGTCCATTGATTGATCTATTACCAAGGTAGCGTTCCCTTTTGACTGCAGAGAGTGTCCGAGATTGAGCCCACTGATCCCCGCTCCGACTATAACTGTGTCCAGTCTGTCCATTTCATGGCTATATTTTGGTTATTAATTAGTTTGCACTTACAACGTTATGAGTAAATCAAAATACTCAGAGAATGAAATAAGAGTCATGATTTATAGTATGAGCGAGCAAAGTCCTATGCATCACTTTGAATTTAGTGATCCATTTTGGATACTCATAACCACAATTATGTCACATAGAACAAAGGATGAGGTGACAGATTCGGCAGCAAGAAACCTCTTCAATAGGTACAAAGATTCAAAAGGCTTATCAAATGCGTCCTACAGTGACGTACTTGATATAATTGAAAAGGTCGGTTTTAAAACTGTAAAGGCAAGGAGAGTAATCGATGCGGCCAAAATTATAGAGGAGAAGCATAATGGTCAGGTACCAAAAACCATTGAGGAGCTTACTACGATTAAAGGAGTAGGGCGAAAGACTGCAAACGTAGTGCTTGCTGATGCATTCAATATCCCTACTATTGCAGTAGACACCCATGTTCAAAGAGTAAGTAAGAGAATAGGGTGGACAGATTCTGATGACCCAAATGAAACTGAAATGAAATTAAAAAAGATGATACCTGAAGACCTATGGCTGGGACTCAATCCAATGATGGTAGAATTTGGTAAGAAAGTGTGTAAACCAATAGGTCCGAAATGCTCAGAATGCGGAATAAATGCCTATTGCCAATATTATATGAATAAAAAGTAGGTATTGCAGATTTGAACTATTATTGATCATTTGATAGATCCATTGTTATAGTTTTCAGTGCGAGCAATATAGAAACAAAATAATCAATTTGCTTCATAAAATATTCCTAAGCATTCAGGAAGTATTTTGGTTCATATTTTACAAATCTTCCTACCAGAAAGAATCCATAAAATATAAGCAGCCTACCTATTAGAGTTATTGGAATTGCCATAAGGTATAAGTTGTTAAATAAAGTGGAATCATAGTTAGAAAAGAGATTATTATTTAGATATCCCGTAGCGTAATTTCCTAAGTGTATACTGATAAAAATTCCCCCTAAAACTGAAAGTGCAATTCCTAAAATGATAAAATTATTAAGGTTTGATATGTGTTTTCTGGCTGCGGTTGTTGTGAAAAACTTGCAAGAAAAATAGAAGATTACGTTTGATACTAAGATAATTAGAACCTCAAATAAATCGAAAAAATAAATTGAACTAGTGCTCATTGGTACCTTTGAAATTATGTCGGCCTGTATTTCTGATATCAGGAAGCCGGCGGCAACCAATGCTAAAACAGTTGTAACCACTATTGAAAATATGTATAATTTAAAACCAGTATATACTTCATATCTTACAAATTCCCTCAAGTCATCCCTGTGCGAATACAGCAGGCTTAGACCAAAGAGCGCTGGGGTCAATATTAGAAACTCAATGGGAAGACTTGAAACTGTAGTGGAAATAAGCGACGGAAAAAAACTTAGAAAAATCGTAATTCCAATAAGATAGTATACCTTTGATATGTCCTTATATTTGCTCTGATACATTGGTCTCCTACTTTTATAAATAACCTAATCATATAAAATATTATTGTCTCCATTCCCCTATTGTGCTGGAAATTGCAAGAATTGTGGCATATTTCTTTAGTTTTTCTTCTTCGTGGTTATATCAATAATTTAAAAGTACAGTTTTCCGAATTTTGAATTGGTACTTACCACAGCTTGCAACATAGCATTGCATAAGGTTAAGAAAATTAGTTCCAGAGAATTAGTCCATTCCTGAGAACCATTTCATTGATTCTTTGAGTATTTCCCGTTCTTCTGAATATCTATTAACTGTTAACTTACCGCTAATAAGGTCTAAATCTAGACTTTTCAACCTATCATTGAGAGTGATTCTTCCTTCCTCCCTGAATTTCTTTGCGAATTTCTCAAGATCTGAATAAAACATTTTGCCCAGATCTGTGAGGAGGTATTCAATCTTAGGTCTATTATACCCGATAAACCACCTTCTTTCCGCAATTCCAAATTTTACCAGCTCTTTGAGCTGTTTATCAACTGCCTGTCTGGTTATTTTGAGACTGTTTGCGATATCCTCTGGAATCTTTGGTGTTCTGAGTAAATTCACAATTGAAAGCTTGGATTCTGTTGTTAGTGTATTTATCTCTGAAAGCATATTTTATGATAAATTAATGTTTATTAAACTTTAAGGTTAATTCATTCAAATTAAAAGTTGATGCGCTTAAATTTAAATTTCAGTCATTTAAATTTAAAGTTCTAAATATATTTAAATAATCTCAGTCAATTAACACTTGTTTGAAATGGATAATGAAAAATGGAAAAAATTGAGAGATATGGTAGAAAAAGGAGAATTAAGTGAGGAGTTGTTTAAAGAAATAGTCGGTAGATGGGAAGCCCCTGAAAATGGACTAAATGAGCGACCAGAACGTGAATCAAAAAAAGATTCAAAGAGTGAAAGATCAAAAAAGATTCATGTGTCGGGTTCAAGCAGGATGACTTCAATTTACGCTGAGGATGTGTCAATCAGTGGTTCCTTGACCGTAGAAGGGAATGTGGACGCCGTCGACATAGATATTTCAGGCAGCTGTAAGATTGGGAAAGATCTTGTCTCGTCAAATACCATAGATTCCTCCGGGTCCGTCAATATCGGAGGTGATCTAAAAGGCAGAGAAATTGACTCTTCCGGTTCTTTTAAGGTACAGGGAAAAATAGAGGCTAATGAAATTGACTCATCCGGTTTAGTGAAGGCAGATTCGCTAGTTTGCGAAAGCCTAGACAGTTCTGGATTCACAAAAATCGAAAATGAAATCAATGCAAAATTCATTGATACTTCAGGAAAGATTGTGGCAAAGTCTATCGAATGTGGAACTATGGACTGTTCCGGGTCCATTGGAGTTGAGACTGTCAAAGGGGATGAAATATTCATAAAAGGAAAAATTGAGTCGAATTATGTAAAGGCAAAAAGATTTGAAATGGAGTTGAACAATTATCCTAAGACTCTAATCAAAAAACTTGAAGCAGATTTTATACAAATAAGCTTGGTCAGAAAAAGATTTTTTTCAACTGAAGCCGAAATTGATGAAATAATTTGCAATAAGGCATACTTAGAACACGTAAAATCTAAACGTATTAGCGGAAGTGAGATTGAGATAGGAGATGGAAGTGTAATTGATTACGTAGAGGCAAAGGTGATAAAAATATCCGAAAACGCAATCGTTAAAGATAAAAAAATTATCGACTGACCCATTTTAGTACAGCCGGTACCTATCCAGGTATTCATTGTTATTGCACGGCATTCTCTTTTCAGCAATTCTGAAATACAAAAAGTCTTTTTGTTAATGAGTTATCTTGAACTATGACATGGCGCAAGGTAGTCGGTGCAAAAACTCTTGAAAATGCAAGAAGCGCAAGCGTAAAAGTCGGAGAGAGGGTAATTTATGTGGCCAAAGTGAAAGGGAAATTGTTCGCAATGGATGGAGTGTGCACCCACGCAAAATGCATACTGGATGATCTGGATGAGGAAAGTTTAAGATCTAAGTGCAGGTTTCATGGGGCCGAATTTAACATCACGAATGGGAACATGGTCGTTCCACCCTCAATCTCACCCAACGTTGAGAAAAGCAAACTAGGACTAAACATATATCCAATTAGAGAAGAGGGTTTGTTCGTAGAAATAGATGTGGATTGATTTTACTTTCCATTTTTTGAACAATAGTCTTCTCGATTATTATTGCTGAAGGAAGAATTCAGTTTTTAATTTATTTTGTTAACCATTTAGTTTATTAAATACTAGAGTATGCTATTCTTGTGATTGGAATGGTAAAGAAAACAGCATTGATCACAGGTGGAACCTCTGGTCTTGGATATGAGCTAGTTAAGCAGTTCCTTGAAAAGGGATGGAACGTTGGGACATTTGGAAGAAGGACTGAAAAGATTGCAGAACTGAATGAAAAGTTTGGAGGGATAAATTTTTTCGCAATAACATGTGATTTAACAGTATCAAACCAGATTGATAATTTTCTTGAAGAGGCGTATAATAAGTTTCAAAGTGTGGAAGTGCTCATACTAAACGGAGGCAAGCTTGGAAAAACACCCCTGGAACCATTGAAACGTTTGAATCTGATAGACTTTCGTGATGTTTATGAGACCAATGTGTTTGCAAATGTTTCCTTGATTAAAAAAGTGATTGGCAAACAAAAAACCAGAAAATTGAAGATAGTTCATGTGACATCGGATGCAGGAGTGACTCCATACAGTAATTGGTCCCCATATGGATCCTCGAAAGCAGCAATGGACATGGTTATCAAAATTTTGAATGAAGAGGAAAAAGAAAACAATTTGACATCTTTTTCCTTTGATCCCGGTGATATGAACACCGAAATGCATAGACTTGCATTACCTGAAGACTTACCTGAAAAACTGAAGAATCCTCAGGTCTCTGCAAGAGAACTATTTGATTTGATAGAAAAGGGTGAGATAGCATGAATGGGACACTGCTTTCAGGTGGAGAAGTGCAGAATTTCTTAGGTCCAAGGGAATTGATTGGCAGAAGCAGAAGTGATGTAAGACTTATACATGGAAACCTTGAAAATGGTGATATTTCACTATATTCCACTTTTGACTCCATATTAAATTTATTACGCCCCGGTGACATGATAATTTTTAATGATAGCTTGACCCTCCCATCATCCTTAGATGGTTACATCAAAGGAGACAAATATTTTGGTAGAATCCATGTCGGGCAGCAGGTTAGGAGGGGAGTGTACTTGGTTGAGGTTAGGCCAAAAGAACTCAACAAGATACTGCCAGAAGGAGAAACATTTGTTCATAGCAATAGTGGATTAGAGTTTGAATTGACAAAGAGGCATGAAGATTTCCCCAGATACTTTGAGGCAAGAATCTCACGGGAAAATATTAATATTAATAATTTTTTGATTCAATATGGAAGCCCAATCTATTATGAAGGATATACAGTGCCCTATGAGAAAAAATATTACAGGAATGTGTTCCAGGATGTTTATGGTTCATCAGAATATCCTTCAGCATCGAGACCATTTACAAATGAAATTATAACAAAATTGGTTGGCAGAGGGGTCACCATAGGAAAACTAACACTTCATTGCAATCTGGGTTCCCTTGAAAGTGATGAATATTCTGGAAAAGGAAAATTGTTAAGGGAATATTACAAGATTCCTGATGATTTACCGGAAAAAATATTAAGAACAAAAAAGAATGGCGGAAGAATAATAGGAGTTGGTACAACAGTTGTCAGAGCACTGGTTTCTTCTGTCAAAAACGAGGTTATGCTTGATCTCGAAGGAATTTCTGATATTAAAATTTCCGCAGATTCCAAAATTTGGCCCTTAGACGGAATAATATCTGGAATTCATGATCCTGAAAGTTCGCATCTAGAACTCCTGGAAGCATTTGGTGGAAAACAAATTCTATCGCCAATCAGCAGCCTTTCTAATGAATTCCATTTAATAGGACATGAATTTGGAGATTCTATGCTTCTTTTATAATAGGCTTCACTCATAACTTTCTCTATATTTTATGAGAAATCTGCATGTTCTGGCGCCAGAAACTATTCTATGAGTTGTTTCCACATCAGCATTTAATAATTCCGAAAATAGATTTCTTTCAGATGTGCAGGCTTCTCCGTATTTGTCCGAAATCTGCATAATTGGGCAGTTTGATTCACAAAGCTCAAATGTATTTTTCCCAAGCTTTCTTGTTTCTGCCATATATCCGTCTGAATTTCTAATTTCTTTTAATCTTTCTATTTTATTTTCCTGATTCAAATTTTCAATAGTCAAGCGGTACTGAAACAGTATCTTTTCCGAACGCAGTCTGAGTATTTCGCCAACGCTTTCCCTTCCCAATTTATTCTCGACATACTCCAGTGCTTCCATTGCCATAAATGAGTAGGATTTGGGAAGTACATCATGCCCTTTTTCGGTCATCAGCACTTTACAAACTGGTCTTCCTTTTCCTGATGGTATATATTTTCTTTCCAGTAGTCCTTCTTTCTCCAGATCAACAATATGCTTTAAAATTGCGGCCTTTGATATGCCAAATTCATTACTCAATTCTGTTAGAGTTGGATCTTCGAGTTTCTTGATTTTAAGCAACACCTGGGTCTTTGTTGTTGACTCTGAATATAATCCATTCACTATTTCCCTATATAAAACAATTAATTAACTGTTTGCTCAATTTATTGTTTTCTGATGTCCATAGTTTTCTGCTGTTATTGAATGGATCAGTCATAGTCATCCTCATGAGAATGCAATTTTAACTCTTGAAATTGCACTTTACATTGATTGATTTCACTTCCGGAACGACGAAATTTGAAAAGACATGATATATCATTTATCTTTTTTTACAATAAGTTTGAAATTGAATAATGCATATGGTTTTTAGATGACAGATATAGCAAAAACTGGATTGGCGGATGATTCGATTTTAGATGAAGTACCAATAACATTAGCATACGGAGATGGCATTGGGCCGGAGATCATGAAGGCTACCTTAAAGATTATTATGGCTGCTGGAGCGAGACTTAAAGTGGAAGAAATACAGGTTGGAGAAAAAGTGTATGAAAGTGGGATTTCATCTGGTATTGAGCCTTCAGCTTGGAAATCCCTCAGGAAAACCCGGGTCTTCCTCAAAGCACCTATTACAACACCACAAGGAGGCGGATACAAGAGTCTTAATGTCACAGTAAGAAAGACTCTTGGTCTTTACGCAAATATCAGGCAATGTCCGTCTTACTATCCCTTTGTAACCACAAAACACCAAAAGATGGATGTGGTAATAATCAGAGAGAATGAAGAGGATCTCTACGGAGGGATAGAACACAGGCAGACGGAAGATGTTGTTCAATGTCTCAAATTGATTTCCAGACCCGGATCAGAGAGGTTAATCCGCTACGCTTTTGAATATGCAAGGAAGTATGGGAGACATAAGATTACATGCTTCACCAAGGATAATATAATGAAGATGACAGACGGTCTATTTCATCGGGTATTTGATGAGGTTGCAAAGGAATATCCAGATATAGAAAGCGAACACTGGATCGTTGACATAGGAGCGGCGAAACTGGCAGACAGACCTGAGAATTTTGATGTAATAGTTCTTCCAAATCTTTACGGAGACATTCTCTCTGACGTGGCTGCCCAAATTGCAGGATCCGTTGGACTGGCAGGTAGTGCGAACATTGGCGACGATGTTGCAATGTTTGAAGCTATTCACGGTTCTGCACCAAGAAGAGCGGGACAAAATGTTGCGAACCCTTCCGGTCTTTTGCTTGCTGCTGTTCAGATGCTTGTACACATTGGACAGGGTAATGTTGCAACGCGAGTACACAACGCCTGGTTGAAGACTATTGAAGACGGTATTCACACTTATGACATATACAATCCAGAAATTTCAAAGGAAAAAGTGGGAACGACTGAATTTGCAAATGCAGTAATTGACCGATTGGGAATGAGGCCTTCTGTGCTTAAGCCTGTTGACTATCCTGTCCAGTCTGATCGCATAAAAGTTACACTCACGGACAAACCTAAAGCAAAGAAAGATCTTGTAGGGATAGATATATTTCTTGATTGGAATGGAAATGCCAATGACCTGGGAAACAGATTGGAAATGATTGCAAACAGTAAGCTTAAACTCGTTATGATTACAAACAGAGGAACAAAGGTGTATCCGGAGGCTATACCAGAAACATTTTGCGTAGATCACTGGAGATGCCGTTTTCAAGCGGCAAATCAAGATGTGGTAATTGAATACACGGACCTCATTGATCTGCTATCGAAACTGGTGAGTTCCGGATTTCCTCCCATTAAAACAGAGGGTTTGTTTACATTTGATGGAAAGCCTGGATATTCTCTCGGACAGGGACAATGAACTTGAGATGGATTTTATCTTTAGTTTAATTGCCTCCTGCTATACTAACACCTACACTGTATCATACGGGTTCGTTAACTAAACAATCAATTCTAATTGAAATCTTTCCATAAATCTATTTTTAGGTGTTGGCAAAACAGGATTAATCTATCTAATCTTTCTGATTCAAGCTGACATACTCTCCATCCCAAGGGATTGGAGGTTCTAAGGTCGCTGTCGTTCATAGCGTTGCCTCTTTGTGGGTATCAGTGCTCCCCTTGCATACATCCCTGTCTGTATGCAATCGATCTATGCCTTCCTCAAATACTGGACGCAACGCTATGTTGAACGAAGCATTGGCGTCGGCATGATCAACGTGTCCGCAGTTTAGACACTTAAATTTCTTTCCCGAACGGTTGCCCATGAGTCCACATCTTGAACAGTCCTTTGATGTATGATACGGATCAACATAGACAACAGGCACTC
>DAICVC010000032.1:0-9964 GCA_027372655.1 Thermoplasmatales archaeon
ATGGGAAGGGTCGGAAAATAGCCCAGGCAATACGAAGGGGCTGGAGTATATTCCTCCTCCACCTATCGGACGGGTAAAGGAAGCGCTTGCTAGCCTGTCAGCTCCAAGGAATGTAGCTCCAGCAACGGCAGTGCCGATTCCAATCACCTTTAGGGCATTTCTCCTACTTTCCCTCTCATGTTCCATAAGTCCTTTAACGCACTTGGAGTGGTATGATTTACCGTTTCTAGATACTATTTCTCCATTCTCACTCTCTAGGCCGCATACATCACACCTTAGTTCCTTAATCACTTCCGCCATTCACCTTCTCACTCCCCACCTCTTTCAATGCAATTCAAATTAAGGCCAAAAGAGGCCACACAGAGCATGATTTCTGCTTGTGAAGTACAGAGAGCTTGGAAACGCACCTTTGAATATGATATATCGGTATTTATAAGGTGCGCAACTTCCAATAGTCTTATTAAAATACAGTTCTTATCTAAACCATGGTGGATGATCCTGTTATTGAGAAAAGAGGGGATGTTAAGGTATTCATAATTAATAGATATCCGCCGTTCACTTCAATTTACAAGTGGTCTACCGGCCTTGCGGACTCACTCCCATATGACAAAGAGATTATAAACTTAATATATGATAGAAGAGGATGGGATAATCCTCATTCAGGTAGGGATTTCACCAGCAAATTTAGGGCAAATCCAATAACATACATCTTCAGGTCCGCTGCCTTCTCTAACGCCAAAGAATACATTAAAGGCCATTCAGATAATAAAAAGACCATTGTCTATTACACAAATCAGTTCTCCGGCACGCTTGGACTGAGGGATTCGACTGAGGTCGTTAGCGTTCATGATTCACCCTACTACCTCGGAGATTCATCCACACTTAGAAGGGTCTATATGAAATTGCTCTACGAATCCTTGAAGGAAATGAAATTTATTATAACTAACACAGAATACCTGAAAGGGGAGCTGTTCCACTACGGATACAATGGAAAAATAACAACCATTCATTTGCCTTTCGAAAAGACCTTTCGAAAGCTAGATGCATCCAAGGAAGCCCTGAAGAATTTGCTGGGGTTCCCTCCCTCAAAGAAGCTTGTACTCTCTGTTTCGTCAGATTCACCCCGTAAAAATCTGAAGACAGTCGAGACCGTCATGAAAATATTAGGTGATGAATACTTGTTGGTTAGGGTGGGAAGTGAGGTACCTGGTAGTATCACTTTCAAGAATGTGGATGATGAAACATTAAATAAAATTTACAACGCGTGTGATGTTCTTCTCATCCCCTCCATATATGAAGGGTTCGGTCTTCCAATAGTCGAGGCGTTTGCCACCGGTCTACCTGTGGTAGCCTCCGACATACCCACAATCAGGGAAGTCTCAGGAGGCGCGGCGATCCTTGTCGATCCGATGAATGCAGATGATATAGCTAGCACCGTAGAGCTTGCAATAAGGGAGAGTGATAGATATTCTCATCTAGGTCTTGAAAGGGCAAAGGAATTTACATTTAACAGCTTTAGAAAACGGATAATTGACCTTTACGATTCCGTATTAGAGGAACAAAGTTGACACGAATTATGTTTTTAAGCTCTCCGTGCTGTTTTCGTGTTCTTCTGTCTCTTTACAAGATTATGACTCCTATTTGCGCAGGGAAGGCTTATTGAAATGATAATTCGCTTGATAGCATTCTAATTTCTTCAGAATTGTTGAAAAAGGGCACCTACATAAACTCCACAATCAGGATGAGATAGCTTAAAACATCGTAGATTGGTGGCTCGTCAAGTAAATGCTATAATGTCAAGGCTTAAACTGCGTCACCAATCCCTGAGATTGCTACTTCTTAATATCTCTCTGATGTCTAATTTTACTTCTAATGAGCTTAGGAGTAGTTGGCCCGATGATTGCCAGTAAAGGGAAAAGAACGATGAAAATGTAAATTAGAACAAATCCATAAATAATGAAGCTGCTTCCAAGCAGTATCACCTTTGCTTCTCTGCTGTAGCGCGCCAGGAAAACCTCCTGTCCTGTTATAGTATAATATGCCTTAAAGTGATGACCATCTTCATTCAGTCTTGATTCTTTGCTATAAGGGATATCGTATACAGTGTAATTACCTAAAAGAGACCTAATGCCAGTTGAATTTACATAAACAGCTCCTCCAAGCAACAAATCTCCTGTAACGCTTGCCACCCCAGGATCAGGGGATATCCAGAGACCATTCTTTGCTTTTATTATTTTCCCATCGAAGGTGCCATTCCCATATATTTCAAGGTAGAGTTTGCCTATTTTAGGGATAACGACAGATGTATTCCCAAGCAAGAGTTTGGAAGCATATGGACTAGAGGATGCAGAAGTTTTATAATACCCCCACGAAACGTTGATATCTCTTAGATAGACAGCGCCAGAAGTACCACTAACGTTTACTAAAGGAGAGAACCAGCCCGTGAATTGAGGAAACGCAAAGGAGTAAGAAGCGTTTTTCCATTCCTGGGACGGAGGAAATGATGCGGGAGAAGTATAAGAAACGTGCGCTTTCCCAGGACTATAATTAATGAAACCAAAGCCTGTCGATATGTTACCTTTAAAATTCGAGGACACTTTATATTGGAACGTTATCTTCGCTGAAGCAGAGACATTCATGGCATCCCCTATAGGTATCATTGTATAGTATCCTGGCGCGGTAACATTTCCGTAGTTCACAGACAGTCCGACACCTTTCTGCACGTCCCATTGCATCATTCCATTATACACGGAGACATTTGTGGATGTTGAATTGTCATACATATACCAGTCGTTTCTTACTAGATTATTTCGATCTGATCCTAGCGTAATATTCTCAGATGCCGTGAAAAGAGGGGTTGAGTTCAGAAAATATTTTGGAGGAAGCGATTCGAGGAAGTATGATGATGGAAGTATGTCGATTCTTTCATTAAGTGTGTTGAAGCCAAGGGTAATTTCTCCTATATCGGAAATGACTGGGATAATGTTCATGGATTCTAAGAATTTATAGGCAAAAAGATAGTCTTCATTTCCATTCGAATAATTCAGCAAAAGGTTGGCACCGAATGGATTGCCAAAGGTGTTATTATTTACATAGAGATAGGAAGAAGGGCCGATGCGCCTATGCTCAATTCCCGACTCGTTTAACGCATTCATTACTGCCGGGCTATCCCTGTATGTGATAATGTACCTTATGTTCTGCGTTGCGAGGAATGCAGGGAGAGCAGAGGAATAATTTTCACTCAATGCCTCGTATAATATATCAGCTTCAAACGTAAGGTGATAGTTCGGCACACTTCCTATAAATACCGTCTGAGATGGACTTATGGTGCTCAGAGCGCTATATGTATTGACAACATAATCAGGCACGTACTGAGGGCTGAAAGGACTATTTGCCAGGGATTGAGCTGTCAGAATGTCTTCAGAGCTGCTGTTATAAGACCTTGGAGGGAAGAATGATCCGTCAAATGCTTGCCAGCCAGAAAACAGGACTATGAATACTATCATCACAGTCGCCGCAATCTTGAGAACCTTTGATCTCCTTCTGAACCAGGTCATAAATCTACCGATGAACTTTCGCTTCTTCCTCAGAATATTCACTATGTAAACTATGATTGTGACTACTATTACCACTTCGAAAACACTGTAAATTGAAAACGAAAGGGAAATTGACATTCCAAGTGAAAATAATGTGTACCACGCTGCAACTACAAACGTCACTGCCATCGCCACCACGAATACGTACCCGCCGTTCTTTATAAAACTGTAAGTCCCATGTCTGCCTGACCATACATTAATGATCAGAATGAATATGAGCACTGCCTCACTTATGGCCATAATATTCATATAGTGACCTGGGAGAGATACAGCTGTTCCGAATGCAGGTCCTATCAAAGGAAGACTAGCGATGCGATAGAATAGATCGTTAAGGTAGGGAATACGCCACCACTGAGATATAAAGAAGGCGGTCAACCACGCGAAGACAAAAGGCATCGCGGGTCTCCTCGTGCTCTTGAATAGAAGGGAAGTAAAAGATAGCAAAGGATACAGAGCAAGGGAAAGTACCCATATGTCAGTAATGAAAGACTTTGGAAGCAGAACAATGTCCCCAAAAAATGGAAATACGACATTCCTGTTTATGAGCAAGAGTATAGATGGGGGACTTATCGCATATGTGCTCCAGTTATGAGCGACTAATAGCATGAATGCAAATGGATTATAGCGTCCGTAGGCAGCGGCATAAAAAATTGACCTCACTGCAAGAGGATTTCCCACGCCAGTTGCCGTGATGATCGTCCCCTTCACAAAATAAAAAATGGATGGTAGTGAAAGGAGAACTGATGCAACAGGCAAAGCGAACCTCTCCCATACTTTATACCGATAGTTCACAAGAAATGAGAAAAATAGAACGGCTGTGAAGGCCAAATAATAATCTGGATCAATCATCACGGAGAGAGAGAGCAGTGATGTTGCAACTGCCAGAGCCCTTACTTTGCTTTTGGCCAGGAGGGAATAGGCAATCGTTATGGCGATAAGTAGCATTATGAAGCCATCCGTATAAGTACCTGCATCAACATTGAGATTCATAATCGCGATGTTGCAGTAAATTGCAACGATGAGGAACACTTTCATCATTTCCTTTCTTACGAAACTATAACCCAGGTGCAGGAAGTCGTCGAGAATGCGATAGAGCATCTCGGAAAGGACCCAAGATGCAGCAAGGAAAATAACAAAAGTATAAATCGTGAATATTTTGTCCTGCACCACAGCATAATCGGAGATATTCATAAGCAAAATTCCCACCCAGGTCACCATCTCTTGACCAAACCCGAGAATCCCATTATAGGAGCCATTGTATATGAACGGGAAAAGAGGGATTCTATATGTGGCCGGATTCCAATAGGTATCCCCATAGTTATAGAATCCGTTTCCAAAAATATAAGTATGAAGGGAAATCAGTATAATGCCCGCTGAGATTAGTGATTCAATAATAAAGGCATAAACTATTCTTCTATAGTTAAGACTTAATCCCTTATCCACTATATATCGATGTAGAGCCTATTCTAAAATTTTTCGGCCTTATCAATATCTCCCCGTATATCTGAACAGGTTAAGCGTATTTCTTTGTCCTTACTCTTTTTCCTACTCTTCGTGTTTTGCCATTAGAGGTTCATTTCGATTCTTCTCATTCGAGTTATTCGAATAACCTCTCTGTTTGACTAGGTCTGGTAACAGTACTGTTTATCCATGCGGTAGCCATGATGCGGCATGGCTGACCTTTTGGAGGAGACTATAACGGAGAAGTACTGGAAGTATTTTTCCAGCGACCCACTGAAATTCATGAAGGAGACGATAGACTGGAGTGCATTCCCTCCTCTGATAGATGCCCTGTACCACAACGACACTGACAAGGGAGGCGCTCCCAACATTCCCATAACCACGATGGTGAAAGTCCTGTTCCTCCAGTCCATCTACAATCTATCCGATGAGCAGATAGAGAGGGAGATTCACAACAGGATATCGTTCATGAACTTCCTCAATTACACCGATAGGTTGCCGGGCTCAACAACAGTATGGATCTTCCGTGAGAGATTGTCCAAGACTGGGAGGGATAGAGTTATATGGAACGAGCTCCAGGGACAGCTTGATTCAAAGGGGATAAGGATCAAGCGGGGAACGATGCAGGATGCCACTTTCATCGCCTCCGATCCTGGCCACGAGAAGCATAAGGAAACGAGGGAACTGGGAAAGACAAGAAGATCAAAGGACGGAACGTTCACGAAGAAGGACAGCAAGACTTACTTCGGCTACAAAGGGCACATTCTGACAGACGACAGTTCCGTACCGTTTATCAAGTCATATGCAGTAACAACAGCATCCGTTCACGACAGTAGAATAGATCTCTCAAGGAAGGGCATTCCCGTGTATAGGGATAAGGGCTATTTCGGAGTTAAGCCAAAGGGGTACGATGCCACAATGACAAGAGCACTCAGAGGTTTCAGGCTCAGCATATGGAGCATCCTTCGCAACAAAAGAATATCCAGGAAGAGGGCACTTGTTGAATATCCCTTTGCCATCATCAAGAGAGTCTTCCACTTCTCACACACCTTGGTAACTCTATCGAGGAGGGTGAGGGTGAAGTTCATGTTCACCTGCTTTGCCTACAATCTCTTCTCACTGAACATCACAAAGGGATAGCTATGGCTATCCAAAATGTCAGGAAAATAAGGTGAAAATAGGGCAAAAAGAGGTCGTTCTACGGACACTATGACAAGAATATTGGTCTCCCAACCGTAACATCAACTTACTCTCTAAAACTGATAGGTTATTCGGAATCCTCATTAATGGGTAGCAAAATGAATATTTTTGCGCTTGACCCATATGAGCCGTAAGATATACTTACATAGCATAAATTAGATTAACCCCAAATCTCCAAGCTGAACCTGCGATATCATATTACATACTATTGTTCCCTTTTAAGTGCTCAAGTAACTTTTCATATTTGAAATTGAAATAAACCCTCCCACATACGTGTCTGAGGTATCTTGCTCTGGACATTCCCAATGAAGAGCCTACCATCGATCCAATTCGGTAGTTTATTCTGAGTATCCGAGCCCTGCCTAAAAATAATCGAAGCGATAGGTCAACATCCTCGTGTTCGTTAATGTAGACCTCATCAAAAGGTGTTCCTCCCATCTTAGTTCTCAAGTATAGACTGCTGAAAATCACAAACGCACCAAAAGTTGGAAAGGATGAGTTCGGTATCTTCTCAAATACTAGGGCAGATCTCTTCACACTGTTTATTATGTAGAAATAATTAACGCTGAATTTTTTAAACAGCTTTCCAGTCGGTCTCCCTTTGAAGAACCTGTAGATATGATATGTTAATCTTTTCCTCCCCATGGACAGTTCACTAGATATATTCTCAGATAACGCTGCTAAAATGACGTCATGCTTTCTGTCGTCAAGTTTCAAAAGGATTGAATTTAAAGTGTCTATGTCGTCTATCTTATACATATCATCGTTAGAAATTACTATCCATTTTGGATTGTACTCCATTGCTTTCTTGACTCCTAAATTAACATTATGGGCCAAGTTGAAGTAAGGATCAAGGATTCCACCAGATTCCACAAATATCATGTGAAGACCCCTGAATATGTTCTCCCTGCATTCCTTGGCATATTTGCCGTTAAAATCTGCAGTTGGTATCACCACTATGATTTCTTTATCGCCATCAACCTCGTGAATATTGGCAACGTCTTTAGGCCTCTCCTTCATCCATTCAATGAGATCGTCCCTATTTTTAAAGCTGTCATAGAATTCGATGATTTTATCGGAATTTTCGCTAGTAAAACGTGAGTTGCGATAATCCACAAGGCTGTAGAAGATATCCCTAGAATCAAGAATTAATGGACACTTCAATCTACTCATCGGTTTTACTTCATTCATTCTTTCTACCTTCGAAGTATGCCTTGATTTGTTTCTCGGTGACGCTATCGATATTATTTTTATTTTCGTAATATGCTTTATACCATCCTACTGTTTCGTCAATAATCTCTTCAAAGTTATATTTCGGAAACCAGTCAAGTGCATTTTTGGCTTTGCTGATATCCAACTGAAGATAGTTCGCTTCTCTCGCATCATTGTCTTTAGCTATGGTGTAGCTCCCACTACCCCATTTTTTTAAGAATTCGTCCACAAGCTCCTTGACTGTTATCTCTCTTTTATTGTTTGGCCCAAAATTCCATCCACCAGAAAATTTAATGTCACCCCACATTCTTTGAGCCAGCAGGAGCATACCAGAAATAGGCTCTAACACATATTGCCAAGGCCTTACAGAATCAGGATTTCTAATCCTTATAATCTTGCCTTCTGTTAATCCTCTAACTACGTCGGGAACAATTCTATGAGCCCCCCAGTCTCCGCCGCCTATAACATTACCTGCCCTAATGGAAGAAATGCCAACTCTCATACTATCAAAGTAACTTTCTATGAACGAACTCACTACTATATCTTGTGATGATTTACTAGCGCTATAGGGATCCTTTCCCCCTAGGGGATCATCCTCCCTGTATGAATAGCTCGATCCGTTGTTTTTATAGACCTTATCACTCGTCATCACCACGATCACTTTCGCCGACCCTACTCTCCTTAAGCTTTCAAGAAGATTCACTGTTCCCATAACATTAGTTTCGAATGTTTCCACAGGATTATCATAAGATTCCAGAACGATTGGCTGTGCGGCCAAATGAAATACGATTTCAGGTTCGAACTCTTGAATCGCCTTCATCAGAGCTTCTTTGTCCCTCACATCTTTTCTTAAATCCGTTATGTTCTCACTTAAGCGAATTACATCACACATATTGGGGTTGGTTGGAGGATTTAAGGAGTAACCCAATACTCTAGAATTGCTCATAGACAGGACTTTTGTTAGCCACGAACCGATGAAGCCTGTATGCCCTGTTACAAGCACCTTTTTCCCCTTATAAAACCTCTTGTATCTATCCAATCTCATATTAGGTCGCATCCTTCGGTAATCTAAATGGAGACTTAAACCTGTAAAACTCAGTAAATGACAAGTCTCTTGGTGACAATATCGGTCTATCTATCTTCCATGCGTATCCAAAGGAATCATATCTAATTCCGCTTTCAGATTCTGAAGAGTAAGGGCCGTCAAATAGGTACAGTACAGTAGAACCGTTTACCAAGGACTCGAACCCATGAGCTAGCCCTTTAGGAATATAGACCACTTTCCCATCTCCTTCTTCTAGTTTTATGGAAATGTACTTTCCGTATGTAGGAGAGTCTGTTCGAAGGTCAAGAAGAACGTCCACTATTCTACCCTTTATGACATGTACAATCTTTGCCTGCTCATACGGAGGCAACTGAAAATGCATTCCTCTAATTACGTCTTTATTTGACGCGGAGTAAAAAATCTCTTTTACCTCAAACTTCAGGCCTGCTTCTTTAATTTGATTTAAAGAGAATGGCTTGAGAGTATAGCCCCGAATATCGCGGTTAACATCGTATTCTATGAGTTTGGCGCCTTTAATTACTGTGTTATGTATCTTCATTCCTTACGCCTCCGTAATATATCACCGTTTTCCTTAAGCCCTCTTTTAAGTCTGTATTTGGGGTCCAGCCCAATGTATTCTCGGTCGTAGTGATGTCGACACTGAGTGGCTGTAAAGCGTCTATTTTTCCTGTATTTATTCTACCCCAATTGACCTTGATTTTTCTATCTAAAATTTCTTCAAGGACGATAACTATCTCTCTTATGCTGTAAGATTGTCCGCCTGTTACATTAAATCTATAGCTTGAAGGTCGAATACCTTCCGGAAGCTCAACTGCCTTAATTATGGCAGAAACTATATCCTTGGCATATGTTGGATACAACCTCTGAAATCCTTGTGTGAGGTCAATACTTCTATCTTGTAGAGCGCTATTGATTATATATGGTATGAGCTTCTTCGGATCATCTCTTTCGCCATATGGAGTAAATAAAATGAATTCGAACATTCCCATCTCTGATGATGATTGATAAAATTCTAAAATTCTTTCCAGTGCGTTTTTCGTTGCTGCATAAAAATCCTTAGCCAGCAATGCTGTTTCCTGGTCAATGTGCATTATATTCTTGTCATATTGAAAGTATGTACCAGCTGTTACGAACGTTGGCACACCTGAGCTCCTACTCAGTTCCAATAACTTTGTAGGAAATTTCACATTTGTGTCTATCATCTCATCAATATCCCCATAAGAGTGCTCCTTTTTATAAAAGACTGCTAGATTTACAACTGCATCAACAACCTCCCTTTTAAAAATATCTTCTAGTGTAATTTTATCCAAATCGTAGAAGTCCACTGCATTTAGATATTTTGAAATGCGAGACAAGTTTGAATAACTCCTCTTCAGAACAATTGGTCTGTATTTCTTATTGACGAGTTCCTCAACTAGATGGCTTCCTA
>DAICVC010000040.1:0-22740 GCA_027372655.1 Thermoplasmatales archaeon
ATTATCGAATAATGACTGGATTTGTAATCCTGACATATCCTTTCCATTGACAGTCATATTGCTGAATGGCCCCACATACGAGTCAAGCGGAACTCCAAAGGCTGGGTTAAGGGCATCCTGACAGCTAAGCGCTATATCTCCGACACCGGTTGAAAGAGCGTAAACAGCTGCCTGATAGTTGTTGTTGGTGGTACGTGAATAAGACGATTGGTTGAAACTGCTTATTGTGCTATCTACACTAGATATGAGTGATGTAAAAGCTTCCTCGTGCAGTGAACTCTTGATACCGAGTTCTTTCCAGTATAACTGCGTTTGGTCGATTGTTTCTATGTTTGTTGGCGCCACTGAACCTACGGTCGTCTGTATGTTTATACAAACTGGTGTGCCAAGGTATGTCAGCGTTCCCGAGACGTTTGCCATGCCAGGTATGCTATCCAGTAGAGAATCTGCTTTCTTCATGTTGAAATTGTAATTAAGAGCACTTGTATTGTAGAAGAGCAGATTTGTCGGGTTTATTGGCGACGAAGAGGATATACCTAATCCTCCGGCAACAGTATTCTCAATGTAACTGTACGGCGTAGCGTAGTTAAGTGCCTGTCTGAAGGCTGTTATGTTTAGGGGTGCTACTGCTGTGTTTAGATTGAATAATCCGTAAGCGCTGGATGGTTTGTGGTATATGTTTGATCCAGGTGCTGAGGTTATTTGCGGTTCAAAGCTTGCAGGAACAGATAAGGATGTTGTATCTATTTGTCCCTTCTGATATGCGGCTACCAATGCGGATTCTGAGCTATAGAAAGGCATGTATATTTCGTAGAATTTTGGTGTGTACTGCCTTAGACCGCTTGATGCATTTGCATACTGAACGAAATAATGCGGATTTACGTACAGGGATTCACAATTAGATGGTATGACTTTACCGCTTGGTAATCCGTAGTTGTTGGTTACCATGAACGGTCCCGTTCCTACCAGACCAGGAGCAACTCCAGTTGCAGAGTTCCATCCCAAATTCCAGCCATAATACCCGTTACCTGACGATATTCCTGGTGTACAGTTGAATAGTCCTCCAAGACTCGTGAAGTCGTGGTGCACCCATATGTGGTATGGCAGTATATCATTTGTCAGAACATTTGAATTGAACAACATGGTTTGTTTTGAAACGAATATCTTCACTGAAAGATTTCCGTTAGGTATCACGTTTACTACACTTGGCCATAGTCCAAAGTCTCCCTGCAGTCTCCATGAAAGAACTACGTCAGCTGATTGTAAATAGTATTTCTTCATAGTTGTTGAGTTGAAACTCTTATATGTGTGGGATGTAAGTACTCCTCCGCAGTAGAATTGCGTTGTGTTTGAAAAAGTATATGTTTGAGAAGCATTTGCTGCACTCCAGTCGGTCCACTGTACATATGGTCTGAGATTTACTGTGTAAACGTATGAATAGTTTTGTGTTGAATTCGTCAGTATATCAAACGTTTGGTTGTTTGATGTTACATGGCTTACTGAATAGTTGGTTGCAAGCCATGGTATTACCTGACCAGTTGGAAGTTTGCTGTACATTCCGTCATAAATCTCGTCTATCACGTAGACATCACAATAAGTGTTCGCTGGGAAGTAGTTTAACGTATTCACATTGCAGTTAATACCCATCGTGAATGTTCCACCTGTATAATTTGGCTCGTGCATTGTTGTAGTCGGCATCTGCCAAGAGGTTGAGCTAGGCGAACTCTGTGAGCTTGCCGCATGCCCATTTAAATTTAAACCATTTGACGATTGTGCCAACTGTCCCATAGGTCCGACCCCGAAAACAGCGAAAGCTGTCAGGATCATGGTCAATGAGACAAATATAGCTACTATAACCTTCTTTTTGTCCATCCAGCCCTTATTCATAATATGGTATATAAATTTATGGCACTTATTAGCATGCATTGTTACGAAGGCCCCCTATATTATGTGTTGACTTTTTGATTCATCCAATTTAGGAGTACGAAATTTTGATGAGCTAAATTTTGGTTGAATAGACATTGTCACATTCCCGTTGATAAGAAGCGGTGATACCAGTATGATGTTCTCAGCAATCCTTCCTTAGTTTTGAACCTGTTCTTGAACAGCCATGACTGTATTGAGAAATGCTGTTCAGCCTTGTCAGATGTCTTCTCAACCTCAGGATTCTTCAGGTACAGGAACACCTCCTTCCTGTGCTTCTTTATAAGATCAAGAAACTTCCTTACTTCTGGATATTCACCGTACATGCTTTCTATCTTTTCCAGTATAAGGCCAACCTTCTCTGTTTCATTCTTACCCTCTGTAAGCTTCAGAACTGCCTCTTTATTTTTTCCAAGCTTGTTCAGATTTGTCTCATTCTGGAAGAACATGTATTTCACAAGCCTCTTTGCAGGTTCGAGTTCTTCTTCCCTGTGTGAATCCTTTATGTTGTGAGCGAGATCCTTCTCAATATGGAAGAGGCATCTCTGCCTCCTTATCCTCTTTCCAAGGATTCTTCCTGCCTCAATGAGTGATGATTCATAATGATAACCATCGGTAGTAATGAATATATTATCCGGAACATGGAACATTCCTCCTGACAGTTTCATGTGATATGATTGTATTTCCAATTATGCGGAACAGATCTGCAGCCTTCCTGAGTGATGTCTTGACTCTTGATTTCATGCTTTTATTACGGATATCATCGGGAAAATGCTTTCCATAGCCGTAATTGGGTGGCCTTGCCACAAATGAATACCTGCAGTCAGTGCAGATATACTTCTGCATCCTGAACACTGTGCCGTTCCTGACCACATTCTTTGATAGGCACTGAGGGCATATGGGATTCACGAAGCTGATAAGATCATTCTCCTTCAACTCAAGGTCCATGAGGGGAGTATTGTCCAAGATGAATACAGGTGAAGAATCAATAAAAGTGAAGTTGTCAAGTGATGTTGAAACTATTCTGAACTCAGTGTATGGTGCTTTCCGCAGTCGCATGTAATGGAATGATTCCATGATATTTCATGTTTTCGGTCAGTCATAATGAATTGAGGAGAAATCAACTAATTTTTGACAATGTGGTTGAATAGAAAAATATATCATATAGATTTTCATTTTGGGAGTGTTTCATGAAATTTAAGTTTACAGATAAGAGAGTCCTTGGAATGGTTTTTAACCTCGCTGTTGTGATAATATCATATTTTTTATTTGCTGATGTTAAGAATTCAATTGTTGGTCCTGGACTGACCGACTTTGGCTCATTTCAGCAGTGGGTAGGTTCGATGCTTTACCTTGTTTATGTGTTTTCACTGGTGGCACTAGTGATGCAGATAATAATCTTCCTGCTGAGAACGTTCGCCAGTACTATTGGTCTGGATGAAAAAGTATAAATGCAGGGCTTTTAAATATATTCGTCCCTGACTTTCTTTTTATCGATGTAAACATCACTTGGAGTTAGAATATAATATAGTTCCCCCAACTTTCCAAAGTCACCATTTATATCACGTACAAGTTTCTTAATTGACGTTTCTATCTGATTTATATTGTTTGGGTCCTTGTCTGCATTGCTTATGTCAATAATAACAATATTCTTCTGGTAGGCGAATCTGGCAACCCTGCTCATATGTTCTGTTCGTTGTACGTCCACAACTTTAATTGTTTTAACTCCTTCCTGACCGGCGGGATTATCAAATCTATAATCCTGAAGGTCCAAGAATTCAATAATATCATTATCTCCAGCTTCTCTATTTCCCTTTTTACCCATCAACGGCATTTCAAATCACCTAAACAAACGATACAGTATCCACTCCATTTACTTTTTTCATTTCCATCAAAATTTCAGACTCAAGCGGCCTCTCAGTAACAATTGTGGCAATTGGATCTTCACTTATTATTGGATCGTTGACTATTACCTGTCGGATTCCAATTCCCCTATCCGCAATTATTTTTACGATGTCTCTGATTATTCCAGGTTTGGAAGGGTCCTCTGCCCTTATCTCGATCACGCCAAGATTCAGTAGTTTCGAACTAGCGCTACTCATGTCAGCAATCGGTCTTAACTTCCTGAAGAAACTTAACAGGTCTTTATTTTCTGAAATTTTCTTGATAACCTGAACTACAACCCTCTTGTCAACCTCAATTGCCTCAGAAATGGAACTTGGTCTTACTTCAACATTCCCCGAATAGATTGAATATTCCATATCATACTTTTCCTTGACAGAAAAACCGTATCGTATCAGGTATTTTATTATCTTCATTTGAGAAGGGTATCGACCAAACGAGTCATTTATAAGGTCCCACACTGAATCCACCTCAGGTTCCATCGATTATTCCGTCCTCAGTTACCTGAATAACGGCTTCGCCCTCTGGAAGATATGGGGAATCAATCAGCCTTGCTATCCTTTTGCCCGCTTTTCCTTTCCTCAGATATATTCTAAATGTTGCGGTATGCCCTACTATGTTTCCTCCCACTGGAGCCGTAGGATCGCCAAAGAAGACATCAGGCCGAGCAGCTACCTGGTTTGTTACTGCAATTACCGCGTTCATCAAAGTTCCAAATCTTAATAGATCATGCATGTGCCTGTTCAGCAATTGTTGCCTTTCAGAAAGTGAGCCCCTTCCCATATACTCGGATCTGAAATGAGATGTCAGCGAGTCAACGATCAGCAGTTTTGCCTTGTATTCTTTTGCCATTTCAGCTGCCTTTTCTCCCAGCAGAATTTGATGATGTGAATTGTATGCTCTTGCAACGTGAATTCGTCTTAAAACCTCGTCAGAATCAAGATCCCTAAATTTGGACATTTGAATAATTCTTTCTGGCCTAAACGTGTTTTCTGTATCAATTATCAAAACATCGGAATTAAATCCACCCCTTTCTTCTGGCATTGTACAGTTTACCGCAAGCTGATGCATAATTTGTGTCTTTCCAGATCCAAATTCACCGAAGAACTCTGTAATTGATTGAGTCTCAAGTCCACCCCCAAGCAGATTGTTCAGATTTTGGCTTCCTGTTGTCAATCTTAAAACATCTTTCCTTTTTAGAAATATCTCTTCCCCTGTCTCGAAATTTCCCACGTCTGCAAGTTTTCTGGCTGCTACAATGATCTTTGCTATGGCCCCTTCCCCAATACCCGTGAGATCAGACAGTTCCTTTGGTGATGCTGTCGCGATTGCCATTATATCGTCAAGCCCATTTTCTCTAAGCTTTTCTGCAGTTGCTTCTCCTACTCCCGGTATGTCCTCTATTGTCAACTTCTTTCCTTCTTCCTTTACATTTTCATCTTTTTCCATTTTAAATACCACCTATTTTCATTGCGCGATCAGTTGCCTCTACGGAGCTCTCCATATCCATAGATTGCATCATTGATCTTATTGCATCCACATTTTCTGGAACAACATCACTCTCCTGATGTACAGCCTGTATATATCTTAGATTATTGCCTTCTGCGTGTATTGACTCTTTCCATACTGCGATTTCAAAAAGGTCCCCCCTCTTTCTGCCCATTTCTCTTGCCATATCCATTACCTGCGCGGTTGATGTTATCCCGTCTTTTCCGGAAACCATAACTATTCTTTTCTTTTGCTTAAAAATAGACATGGCTTCCTCCTTTGTAATGGACTTTTCTGTTAAAATATTAATGGTATGAACATGCATCAGTGTGGTTGGTACTTTTATTGCCACGGTGTTGACTTGTCCTATACTGAGTACAGTTTTCAAATCCGGACCATGATGAGAAGGGAATCCAAGGGAAGGTTCGACTCCATTTATTGGTCCCTTTTTACTGTCATTTGGGTCTGTTGCCCTTCTTATTATGGTTGCATCCACCCTCAAAGATCCAACTTTTTCCATTACGGAACCCACTGTTCTTGCCATCGCGGTAGTGTTGCAGGATACAACCCTGACAAAATCCTTGCCCCAGGAGTTCACAAAATTGCTGTAAGCGTTAAAACTGGATTCCACCATGGAAGCCGATTCTCCGCCCTGAAAAATAGCTTTTTTCCTTGCTTTTTTATACAAATCCAGGTTCTTTTCACCCTGTCCTTCAGGAGACGCATCAATTATAATGTCTGAATCCTCTATTAGATCCATAACACTTCCATGCAACTTGATTCCGTTTTTTTCGAAAACTTCCTCTGCCTCCCCATTAGTACTGAATACCCTGTACATTTTAGATGCTTCCTTCGCCACGTAATCTGGCTTGGATTTAGTTATACCAACCACTGTCATATCATTCTGGGATTTCACAGCGTCTGCAACCCTTCTTCCTATGGTTCCATAACCGTTGATACCTACCTTAATCATTTTTTCTACCTGTACATCGAGTCTTGATCCTTTGATAAATCCTTGGTTTCCTTGAAGTTCTTGTATTCCTGAGTTATTTTACTTATATTTTCATGAATTTCCTTAACGCTTTCCTCAAGTACTGTTGTTTGAACACTCAGGTCATAGATGGAATTCAACGCCTTTATTATTGCTAGAACTGCATCCGGATCAGGAATCTCGGTTGAAACATGTGAAAGAAGTGCAATTGTTTTAACATTGCTGAAAATGCTTTCGTTAAGAATGGCTCCCCCCATACCGCTTATCAGCGCTGCCTCTGCGGTGTGAAGTTTAGTTTTTTTAAGCTCACCTATCCTTTCTGGACTTGCAACCAAAAAAGCCTCTCTCTTATCTGGAATATCCTGAACCGGTACGCCATCTATCACGGCAAGTTCTCGTGGATTTATTGATTTCAGCCATTGCATTATAACCTCTGTTATTTCGTACAGACCTTCAATATTCACTGGTACTTCGCACTGAATTACCATTAATGTGCCTTCCTTGTTGGAATATATTCTAAAGGGACTCCTCAATTTCCCACCCACAAACACCGTTACCGGAGGAATACTTCTTGATTTCAACATCGCAACTTCGTGCAGATTAAATTCCTGGATTATGTAACTGGTAGTTGTAACGCCTAGAGTGGTCTGATCTATAAAACCACCAATAATTATAGGAGAATTGTATTTCTGGTCAATAATGTTAACAATCTTGGACTGGAATTGATTCTCAGACATCAATAGATATAGTCATACTTTATATTTGAATATTTGGAATAAATTATTTTCCACAGTCTTTCTTAGATTTTTCGTAATACTGGTTAACTTGTCATGAAAATAGAGAAACAATTGGTGTTGTTTCAATATATCACGTTTTGAGACCTAGGAATAAATGGCACGACAAAAATTACAAGAAATGTAGTAAGATCAATTTGAGTCCATGAAATACATTTTGTAAGATGTTTGCGATTGTGTGATGAATTTGCAGTTTGCTGTTAACAAATCCTATTTGTTTACATATTTTATGAAGAGATTGAAAAGATTTGAAAATCCATCCTTCCAGGTATTCAATTTTGGTTTAGTGATCCTTACGCCATATTTTATTGGTATTTCAATGAGTTTACCTTCCCTCAGAGCTTCAATTTTGATCTCCTGAGAAAATGACATTCCATTGCTAAGATTCAATGACTTCCTCAAGAATTGATTTCTGAATATCCACATCCCACTCTGTGAATCATAAAGTCTGTAGCCATACAGTATGGATATTGCAAGATTTAAAATTTTATTTCCTATCAAATGCAGGGTTGTGTAACTGTATGTAGTTCTAAGTGTCATTCTGTCGCAAGAGATAAAATTGACTTCATCAATATATAAAAGATCTATTAGAGGACCAACAATTTCTACAGGATAAGTGCCGTCTCCGTCAAGACAAACTATGATTTCACCTGTGCATTTGGCAAGTCCGGCCTTGTATGCCCTTCCATATCCTCTCATTGGCTCCTCAATAACTGTGGCTCCCTTGCTTCTTGCGATTTCCTTTGTTCCGTCTGATGAATTTGTATCCACTACAATAATTTCCTTTGGAGAAAGATAACTTAGACCGTCAATTACACTACCTATAGTTCTCCCTTCATTCATTGTGGGTATTACGACGCTTATTTCCACATTTTTTTGCAATGGTGGATAATAATTATCTTGTTATTAACACTTATTTTTGAGTCAAAAATTGAAGTATATTGCTTTGAAGCTATCAAGACAAACTTTAAAACTCGTTTTTAGATATATACACATGACATTAAGAGAAGAAACTGATGCGCCTGACTTCAAGGGAGCCGTGGAAAATGGAAAGCTGATAGGACTGACGGAATATCTAGGGAAAACCAATATTGTTCTTTATTTTTATCCCAAGGATAATTCACCAGGTTGCACGAGAGAGGCATGCAAATTCAGGGATGAATTCGAAGAGTTTAGCAAATTGGATGCAGTAATAATAGGTGTTAACAGGGGATCGCTAGACTCGCATAAAAGATTCAGGGAAAAGAGGGAACTTCCATTCGAAATCATATCTGATTCTGGTGGGGAAATCTATAAGGCTTATGACGTAAAGGGTGGAATTTTAAGTGAAAGAGTAACATATATCATAGATAAAAAGGGAAAGATTAGGGGCGTGTTCAATTCTCAGCTAAAGTATCTGGAGCACCCTGACTTTGCTAAAAGAGTTCTGTCTGTGATTGCAAAGGAGAGTGATTCCCTGGAAAAGAAAATTAATTAATTTTGAACTTTTTCAGCACTTCGTTGGTCAAGAAGTCCTTTGAAGAAAATAACTCTTCGACACTTATTTCTTTTATCTGGGTAGCACCGTCTCTTTCCCTTATGGTAACAACATTTCTTTCAAGTGTTTCATAATCTATCGTTATGCAATACGGTGTGCCTATTTCATCCTGCCTGGCGTATCTTCTTCCAATTGCCCCAGATTCATCATACACACTGTATGGCTCTATTTTCCTCAATCTGGAGAAAATTTCAAGGGCCTTTTCAGAGAGTCCATCTTTTTTCTGCAGTGGGAGTACAGCAACTCTGTATGGAGATATATGACCCGGCAACTTCAGCAGGTTGTATCCAGTTTCTCTTTTTTTAAGGGAAGAGAGTAACAGAGAGGCAATCACCCTGTCAATTCCCGATGATGGTTCAAGCACATGTGCAATTTTATTTTCTTCGTAAAACAAGTTCTCTCCTGATTCCGTGATGTGTTTTGAGAGATCGTACTTGCCTCTATCCGCAATTCCGGTTATTTCCATCCATTCCTTATCAATTTGAAATTCAAGATCCCAGCATTCACTTGAGTAATGTGCAAGTTCGTCGTTCCTGTGCTGTCTGAACCTTAACCTTTCCCTGCTTATTCCGATCCCTACAGCAAACCTAAAAATGAGTTCCATGAAAAAGGAGTGATCTTGTGTTAGGATAATTTTCCTTTCAGCTGCTTCTTTCAGATTCATTTTCAGAAGTTTTCCTTCTTTGGTCAACAGGGTTACTTCTTCGTCCCCCTCAGGGGTGAAAACGGATACCTGTTCCTCAGGCAGGAATACTTCTGCCTCGGCCATATTGAACTCCCTTTGCCTAATTATCCCCTGTCTTGGGGAGATTTCATTTCTGAAGCCCTTCCCCTGCTGAATCACAATCATGGGTAATTTTCCTCTATTTTGATTTAACAGAAGTTTGAAGTTGGGAAAAATTCCCTGTGCCGTTTCTGGTCTCAGGAAAAAAGTTTCAGAGCCATTGACAACCTTAAACATGAGGTAAAACTCAAATGCCCTTTTCAGGGGGTTGCCACATTTTGGACACTTAAAATTACCGGATGTAAGTATTTCATCGGCAGATTCAACAGACTCGGGTATCTTTTCTGATCCTGATGCGGCAAGTATATTTTCCAATTTGAATCTATTCTTGCAAATATCGCATTCCACAGCCAGGTCTAGGAATTTTTCAACGTGACCTGAAGCTTTTAAAACGACTTCGGGAGTAAGGTTTGGTGTGTCTACTTCAAGTGCCCCTACGGAAAAAAAGACTCTCTTCCATTGATCATAGACCCTGTCTTTCAGTATTGATCCAAGAGGTCCATAGTCATTGAATCCAGAAAAACCACCATAAATGGAAAAAGAAGGCCAAAAGAACCCTCTCCTTTTTGCAAGTTCAATTAATTCCTCTAAGTTTGCCTGATCAACCACTAAACGTTATTCCAATATACTTAATTACCACTTGCCTAAAAAAACGGATAGGATGTCCAGGTCAAATAGAATACCCATAAGTTCGTTCAGGCTTGTTGTAACTGGGAGCTGGTTGAAATTTCCATCCCGCATTCTTCTGGCAACTGATCTCAATTTTTCATTGCTGTTTGCTATTGTGGGGTTTTTTATTGTAATAACCTCTGCAGGCTCGTTTGGTATCTTGAGATGATTTTTTTCAATAAAGTACGTGACCACATTCCTTACAGATTCCCATGACCATGGATCATCGTGAGAGAGAGTTTGTATGTCACTAATTTTAACGGTACTTACATCAACTCGGTCAAAAAGATCCCTGTCGGTTAGCAATCCCTTGAAATTTCCAACTTCATCTGTGACCGGATAGGTGAATATGCCTGACAGTCTCATCGCCCTGTAAACAACCGGCAATGGTGTTTTTTCCCAGAGAGGAAATACGGTAGTGTGCATTATATCCTTTACTATTCTGTTTCCATGGTCTCTTTCAACTATCTTGAGGAAATCCTGAGGAGTAAGAATGCCCACAACATTCAATTTGTCATCAACAACTGCAGCATGCCTTCTTCTTTCCCTTACCATAAGCGTGGCGGCATCCTGTACGGATGTTTTCTCGTTTATGGATGGTTCACTCCTGACTATCCTGCTTGCTTGTGTTTCATCTGGTTTTGCAAACACATCTCTTCTGGATATTATCCCAATGTATTTGCCGTTTGAGTCCACAACTGGCATCCCTGTTATGTTATATCTTATGAGAGATGAAACAACCTCAGTTACTGTAGAAGGCACTCTGAATACAATTGGATCGGAAGTCATAATTGCGGCAACTGTTTCCACAGGGCATTATGATCTAAGAGTTTAAAAATTTGCAGTTAATTAATATTCTACTTCAACTTAGACTCTAAATGAAATTCGTGACTCCAAAGCGTGGAGAAAAAATTTTCGAAATTTCAGAACCCCTAATAGAATGCAAAGTCATTGAGCGGAGGAATAGATTTCTCTGTTCAGTTGAAAAAGATGGAGAGAGACTGAGCGTTCATTTACACGACCCGGGAAGGTTAAAGGAATTGATTTATCCTGGTTCTAAGGTGAAGATAAGAAAAACAAATGGTGTGAAAACTAAGTGGTCCATTACGTTCTCAATGTCCGATAACGAGGAAATACTGCTTGATACAAGATTTCATAATGGAATTGCGAGACAATTTATTGGTGATAATTGCAAGCCTGAGGTGAAAAGAGGAGATTCCAGATTTGATTTTGGTCTTGAAAATGGTTTTGTTGAAGTGAAAGGATGTACAATGTTAGTGAATAACCACATTATATTCCCGGATGCCCCCAGCAAACGTGGAAGCAAACATCTAAGGGAACTTTCAACTCTTTCAGAAAACGGATATGACTGCAGCATTATTTTCCTCATACTGAGAAAAAATGGGTTCTATTTTTATCCAAATTCAATAATTGATCCAGATTTTGAAAGCGCATTTTTGAATGCGATAGATAGAGGTGTTAAGATGTATTTCCCTCGTATGAGTTTCGCAAATGGCGAACTTAGATATTTTGGAAATGCTTCTTACGGGGATTCACCTTTTTCTGATATTGAGTTTTACAGAGAATTCCAAAAGGTCACAGGAAATAGGCCCGATAATTATGACCTAATTTGAAACTGGCCGTTTTCTTTTAGCTGAAGTTTCAAAGAAGCTGAATCCTGCAAGTCGTGAAGTCTGGAGATTGCGATTTAACGGTCAAACTTCAGGGGTTCGTAAAAAATGTTTTAACTTAACGTTAGAAAATGCCTAAAAGTACAAATATTTAAGATATATAAAATATTCAGTCCAGTAGGAAACTTATGTCAAACCTAACCGATTATGATGTCATAGTGGCAGGATCTGGGCTGGCTGGCACGCTAGCGGCTACAATGGCTGCCAGAGGTGGTGCTTCAGTATTACTTCTTGATAGAAACGAAGAGAACAACACTGGAAAAAAAACAATATGGGGTTGGACCTGTGGGGACGCAGTTGCAGATTCCCATATGGGATTCATTTCCAGGAATACTGGGGCAACTTTTGAATTCCCGGAAATTGATTTACCTGTAGATGGAGTGATGGCACTTTCACCAGACCTGGAATCCAAATATCCCTTTGATGGTAAAGGGTACTCCCTTAACAGGCCGCTCTTTGAGAGAAAGCTTCTGAAGATTGCGAGATCAGAGAAGGTTGATTACATTCAGAAATTTGAGGTTGATGGACCTATTGTCGAAGACAATTATGTCAGAGGTGTTGTTGGAAGAGATTCCACCGGAAAAACAACGGAATTCAGATCAAAGATCGTTATTGATTCCCTTGGTGTATCTACTGTCATCAGAAGAAAGCTTCCAGAAAATAATTTTATAGACAGAATGGTGGACATCGATGACATTGAAAGCACTGGCAGATATATTTACAATTTCGAGCTGAGCAAGGAGGACCTGAACTATTATGATGAAAAGTATGCACTGATTCATTTAAATAATGAGTTGGCTCCGGGAGGATACGGATGGGTTTTCCCAAAGTCAAATAATAAAGTAAATATTGGACTGGGAGTCCAGAAAAGAGCGCTGGATATAAGAAATTCCAAGATGGGAAAACACGATAATCTTCAGACTCTCATCGACAATTATGTAAAATGGTTGCCCAATTTTAAGAAATTGGAAATAGACCAGACTGATGGAAATGGAAAAGGGATTTGGTCCGTACCGGTTAGGAGGCAGATGGAAAGTCTGGTTTACAATGGATACATGGGAGCGGGAGACAGCATGACAATGCCGAATCCCATAAGTGCAGGAGGTATCGGTCCAGCACTGATAGCTGGAGTTTTAGTAGGCAAGAATGCAGCAGAAGCGGTCAAAGAAGGTGACTTCTCAATTTCTGGACTGTGGAAATACAATTTGGATTTTAATGAAGCATATGGATCAAAAATGGCAGGAATGGAGGTATTCAGGATTTATCTTCAGTCTCTGAACAATGATATATTGAATTATGGAATGAAAAATTTCCTCACAAGAAAGGAAGCAAGCGATCTGACTGTTGGTGTTATACCGGAACTTTCGCTGGCAGAAAAGGCGAGGATGATCATTAAGGGAATGAAGAATATGACTGCATTTTCCAATCTGGTTTACACGGTAAAGAAGATGAAGGAATTAAACACACTGTATCAACACTATCCAAAGTCCCCAAAGGAATTCGATGCTTTCAAGGGTAAGGTAGTTCAGGAAATACACAATGCGAAGAAGAGATTCCCGTCTTCGCCAATTTAATATGTTCTAAGTACCTTTTTAGTTTTTGACGAAGTCCAAAAATGTTCCCAACTCAATGTCTGGAATAAAAGGAATCTTTCTCTTTAAGGCTATTTTTGATATTTTCTCCCTATTTTTAGCTTGAACACTGCAAACGATTATCAGATTTTCTCCTTTCTCGATTAGATTTATTGCATCGCTTTCATGGATGGGCTCTCTGATGCCCTCTTTAACCAATGTTGCGAGATGTTCTTCGAAAATCAATATTTCCTTACCAAATAAGTTTAGAGTCTCGATAATTTTCTGCTTTAGTTCCTGCACGGTTTCAGCTGTAACCATTGCTTCTCCGGTCGAGTGCATCTGAGGCGACATTATAAATCCGCTGTCCAGAAACCGATTAAATGGAAAAACTGGTATTTTTGCACCATATTTTTTAGCTTCGAAGGAAGAGGCGTTCAATTTTCCTGACATTATTGCTTCAATTCCATACATTGTCCAGTTCAGCCCAGCCCACTTACTCAGAACTGGAATTGTTCTACTTGCCCTTGCATTGAGTTCTATGACACTAATTTCTCCATTCTTGATCATAAACTGAATATTCGAAAATCCCACTAGATTGTAATGTCTGCAGAATTTCAGGGCTATGGACATCATCCCTCTTCTTTCTGTCTCGTCTGGGATATCTGGACCCATTAAAGCAAGAGAATCGCCAGAATGAGTCCCGGCCATTTCAATCTGTTCCATGATGCCTACAATGGCAATATCTGTTCCATTTGAAACCATATCTAAATCAAATTCCCTCGCATTTTCAAAGTATTCTGAAACAAGTACTGGATAAAATTGAGTCTGCAACTCTGAATTTGCAAGAAGCGCATCCAGTTCATCTCGACTTCGAATTATGAACATTGAAGCACCTCCTATGACATAACTACCTCTCAAAATTACATTATGATTGTATTTTTCACTGGCTTTTATGAGTTCACTTCTATTGGTAACGTTTAGCCATGGAGCTTGAACTATACCCATACTATCCAATGTTATTGAGAATTTTTTCCTATTCTCGATTTCTTCCAAACGTGAGGGTTTAGTTCCAGCAACTATATCTTCCCCGTACACTGCTGCAATTTCATTTGCCATATTCTGTCCCGTTTGGCCTGAAAATTGAAGTATAATTTTCTTGGGCTTTCTGATATCAATTATCCCGCTGACAAACTCAAGTGTGATTGGGTCAAAGAAAAGTTCATCAGATATGTTAAAATCGGTGGATACAGTCTCCGGATTGGAGTTAATCATTATTGTTCTATACCCCATTTCCTTAAGCGCCTCAATTGCCTTTACTGAACTATAGTCGAATTCCAGTCCCTGTCCTATCCTGTTCGGTCCTGAACCTATAATTAATACGGAATTTTCGAAAGACGAATCCAAATCATTTTCCTCGTCATAGGTTGAATATGTGTATCTGGTAAAAGTTCTAAATTCTGCAGAAGAAGAATCAATTATTCTCGGTGATGGTAGAATGTTTTTCTCCTTCCTCATTTTCAAAAGCTCCACTTCTGTTGTCCCACTTATCCAGGATATTACCCTATCTGGGATCCCCAGTGCTTTTAATTCGTTCAGATTGGTTTGTAAATTTGCCGATAAAATCTTTGCATTCTTCAATAGATTCGAGATTCTGCATACAATTCCTAATTCCCATTTTGTAAGTTGACTGATCTCTTCTTCACCTATGTCGCTGAATATTGATTGGACAATATACCATACCCTTTTCCAGTTTGGCGTAGAAATATTTTTCCTTAAAAAACTTGGGTTCCCTGATTGTGAGAAATAATTCCTAAGATTTAATTCAGTTCCGACCACAGCCTTCAGAAATGCTTCCTCAAATGATCTTCCAATTCCCATCACCTCTCCAGTGGATTTCATCGAAACGCCTATGGTTCCGGAATCCTTGAATTTGTCAGATGGCCAAAGTGGAATTTTGACTATCACATAATCCATGCTTGGCTCAAAAGCAGCCGAAGAATTTTCAGTTATTGGATTTCTAATTTCGGGAAGATTAAGGCCAAGCAAAATCATTGTTGCAATTTTTGCAATTGGATAACCGCTTGCTTTTGAAGCCAGCGCAGATGATCTGCTGGTCCTGGGGTTTACTTCAATAACATAGTAATTTTCTCTTTTTTCATCTACTGCAAACTGTACGTTGCAAGCTCCAACAATACCAATTGAAGATGCTATTTCCAGAGCCGATTTTCTCATTTTTTGGTGTATATAATCTGGAATAGTGAGTGACGGGGTGACAACAATACTCTCTCCGGTATGCACTCCCATTGGATCAAGATTCTCCATGTTGCATACCATGATAGAATTTCCAGAATGATCCCTAATCACTTCATATTCCATTTCAGTTAATCCTTCCAGTGATTGCTCAAGCTCCACACTTTCAATGTCCTTTGAGTTAAAGACAAATTCCACCGCTTCCACCGCTTCATCCATATTCAGAAGAATCTTTCCCGAAAGACCCCCTAGAGTGAATGATGTTCTCATGATTGCCGGGAATGATGGCACAGATTTTATCTGTACTTTCCAGTTCTCCCTATCGATAGAAACTGACCAGGGAATTCCAATTCCCATATCAAGCATTTTTTTATGGAATAGATTCCTGTCCTCTGCCTGCTTGATAGCTTCAGGCGGAGATCCGAGAACTTTTACACCCATTTCTTCAAGAAATCCGCACTCAAAAAGTTGCAAGGTTAAATTGAGAGCAGTCTGACCGCCCATTGACCCAATTATATGAGTTATTTTCTCTTTTGCAATTATCTGTTTTGCATTTTTCAAGTTTATTGGCTCAATATAAATTCTGTCGGCATTTGAACTATCAGTCTGGATTGTTGCAGGGTTGGAATTTAGGAGAACTGTATAGATTTTATATTGTTTCAAAACACTGCAGGCCTGAGTTCCTGCGTAGTCAAATTCGGCAGATTGCCCAATAACTATTGGACCTGACCCTATTATGAGCACTCTCATTTTAGAATTATCTTGCTCTAACTTCATTTAGAATACTCTCCATTTGGTTAAAAAATTCCGTTGAATTGACTGGTCCGGGTGCACCCTCTGGATGATATTGTACGCTTAATATGGCAGATTCCTCAAGGTGAAGCATTTCCGGTGTGTTATCGTTTAAGTCCCTCTGTGGTATTGATATTCCTTTTCTCAACATTGAATCCTCACTTAGGCGATAATTATGATTGTGAGAAGTTATGAATGACATTTTGCCATTACCAACTGAATGATTGGAACCGTGATGTCCAAATTGCATCTTCTCCAATTCAATTCCCAGTGCGTTTCCAATTATCTGGTGACCCAGACAGACACCTGTTATGGGTATCTTTCCCCTATTATCCCTTATTTTTCTTTTGAGTTCATAGAATACCTCATCTGAGGGATTTCCCGGTCCATTTGATAGAAATACCATATCATAATTTTCAAAATTATCTGGCATATTAAAAATATTGACAACGTCTAAGTCCCCGATTTTAGAAATATGGCTTAAAAGTGATGACTTTGACCCCATGTCTATGTACAGTATCTTTCTGTCCATTCCTGAAAAAACAGAATAATTACTCTTTGTACTGAATTGCCTTATAAGTTGTTTTGTGTTCATTTCTTCCCATTTGTCAGGAAACTTATCTGAGTTGGAAATAATTCCTCTTATATTTCCGCTGTCTCTGATTTTTTTTACAAGCTTCCTCGTATCAACAGAGTGTATTCCCGGAATTCCCTCTATTTTCATTTGCCTATCTATGAGATTAAAATATTTCCCAGAGGGATTGTTACCATCCCTGAACACTACTCCACTCGTGCTGATTCCGTTGCTCTGTGGAATATCCATTTTAAAATCATAGTAAAACATTGAGGGGAAGTTAAAAATAATAATTTGCCCACCATATGAAGGATCGGTCATTATTTCATAAAATCCTGTAAAGGATGTGTTAAAAACTAGTTCTCCTGATCTTTCAACGAATGAACCAAATGCCCTCCCCTCAAAGGATGTTCCATCCTCGAGAAGAAGGTATCTTCTCAATTCTGGCAGCCTCCCTTAGAATTTTTCGAGATAAAACACAGGAAATTGGCTAAAATTCTTGCTTCATTCCAAATTTTCATTTGACCCTAAAAATACCCATTTCATTTTCCTATTTAATTTTTAATAAATTTTTAGTCCTCAAAGTGTTACATTGTTAAAAAAATTCAGTAAGGCCAATATAAAGGAATGACAAAATTAAATCAGAGACCGCTTGAACTGAAAGTCGTTCTTTCATTTTGCTTCTTCAGTTATCTGAAGAATTGAGATAAGGAAAACAGAATTTGGAATAGGGCATTGGAATAAAGGTTAAATTAAAAATTATAGAAAAGATAATAGATATTGGAAAAAATATGGAACAATGAATTTTCTGTACAGAAATGGTAGTGTGTTCTTGGAAAACGAAGAAAATGATACGTATGTCAAAATAGGTAAATCCGGTTTTTTGGGATCTCTCTCTATCAGCATTACTGGAAAATGGAATATTCAGATTAGAAGAAGTGGTTTTGGACTCAAGATATATGGATTTAACGGAAAAGATGGTAATATAATGAGAAATTTGAACATCAACTACCTCGGTGAATCCTATATTACAAAAGTTAATGAACTTGCATCAGTAACCAGAGGAGAAGCAAATGCTGAAGCAACTATTATTGGCAAAAATGGCACAATAGGAAAATTGAGTAGAAAAAATACGGATATTCTCATTGCAGTGGAAAATGAAGATACCCTGGGAGTCATGCTTGTCTACGTTGCTCTGGTTGGATATTTTGACAAAAGCATTGTCCAAAATTTGAACCCGTTTCCATCTCCATTGAGAATTGTTTCAAATATATTGTTTATTATTGCACTGGCATTTCTTCTTTTTTTCAATCCAGGTTTATTAGGATCTAATGGACTGCTGTATTCATTCATAATCATTTTAGGCTTGGTGTTAGTAGCTTATTATATGAGAACAGTTCCTCCAGTGATACCGAAAGAAAAACCTTAAGTTTTTAATCGTGAAGATTAAAACTAACCAATGAAATTTAGTTTATTTAAAAATTTAAATTTTTTGTGAAAATATTATTTGTATCCTCTTTCTTTCATTTTCTCAAGCAGCTGTATTCTTTTTGCTGGATGAGGGTGATCACTGAATATTGAATGCCTCATTTTAACCTTCATTTGTTTCCATTCTTCAATTAACTTCCTGTGCTCTTCTCTTACTCCCTGGTCAAACCCACTGAACATTAGCATGCTTGAAGTATTGCTCGAAGTGTTTCTATTCATCTTTTTTCTTTGAGGTGGTGTTGAAGCGACTATTTTTGCGAGGGCAGTTTGGAGATTTGTACTGGCCCCGGGTATACTTTGGGCAGAATTAACGTCAGCATAAGACTCCCTCATTCTGTTTACTCCCAAGATCATCAGGTTGAAGACAAAGCTCACTCCCATCATTGCTATGGCAATCAGTATAATGCTCCCGTTTCCCCCCTTTCTTCCACCTCCAAAAAGCATCGAATATCCGAAGTAGAATACAATACTTGGAATAAGCCCAATGGCAAGCAGTAATGCGATATCGTGATGTTTTAAATGCCCTATCTCATGTCCCATAACTGCCTCTACCTCGTCTTTTGTGAGCAGGTTAAGTAGTCCTCTGGTAACAGCCATTCGTCTTCCAGAAATTATGGAACCGTATGCGAATGCGTTTGGAGCCTGAGTCTCAGCAATAAACAGAGTGGGGACTTTCTGATTGTTGTAAATGCAAACCTCCTGTAGTGATGAATAAAGCCAAGCAGTGTTCGGATCTGATGGATTAACCTTGGTTAGATGTTGAAGTCTCCCGATTATAAATGGAGAAAAGAGGTATTGAGCTATATCCATTATCAGTACTAAAATCAAAAGTAGTCCGAAGAAACCGAATGAGAATGATATCCCTATGAATTCGTATGAGATGGCTGAGATGATAAGAGCGGCTAAGAATGCAATTGCTATTCCCGCGAGTATAGTGGCTATCCTCAATTTAGCCCCAAGTAAGTTCATGGTTGTGTATGGAAAATAATCTAATTAATCTTGTTGGATTAATTTCCCTAGTTTACAGATTCCTTGAATTGGAGCTTTCTTTCCTTCTTTGTTTCCATTCCAACTTTTGCAATTCCAATTCCGAGAATGAGGTAATAAAGCGTAAGTATACTTGTAAAGATGTAAAAAAGATAGTTCACCTGAGAGTCTGAAAACCTGAATGCAAATGTCCAGAAATAAAAGTCAAAATAAACATAAAAAAGAAATGAAGAGATATAAAGAATTTTGTGATGTTTGAGTGCCTCGAGAATTTTCCATTTGCCCTGAAATCCATATTTGATTCTACGAGACCTCAATATGAATGTTAGGAAAGGAACGAAAACTGTTGAATATATTAAAACTGAGATTAGAATAAGATAAAATTCTGCATTAATTCCAACAAACCTAAGCATCAAAAATGGTGTTAATAACACAACAGCGAAGTTAACAGGTATGAACACCCAAGTTAGCCGGCTCCTGGACAGTAACCTGGATATTATGTATGTGGCGATTAGAGGAGAAAGGATTGCAAAGATACCCATAACATACTCAAAGGAACTGTCCCATTTTGATTTCGTAAACCTGAAGCCATCCGGGACTTTTAAGATTTCTCCATTTTTCCCTTTCTGCAGATATTCTTCTTTCGAAACAGATTATGGAGGGAAATGAGGATATTGCTCATCTGGAACAACATCATGTCCCGCGGAAATGCGTGAAAATGCTGGTCATTTAAAAGGGATGTATAAATAGAATAATTCAATCATAACTTATGACTGAGAAATTATACCTTAACGAGGCCTACATGAAGGAATGCGAAGCTAGAATAATTAAAATTGCAGGAAATGACTTAATTTTGGATCGTACGGTATTTTACGCAGCTGGCGGGGGACAGCCAGGAGACACAGGAATAATCAGGTGCGGAGAGAGAAATTACGAAGTTCTGGACACTGTAAAGGATGGGGATGATGTTGTTCATAAAATGAAAAATACCGATGGGTTATCGGAGGGCGACTTCTGCCACTGTACTATCAATTGGGAAAGAAGGTACAGGATCATGAAATTTCACTCAGCGATTCATCTGATGGATGGACTTATAAATAATATGCCAATCAAAAATGGATTGATAACCGGCAGCCAGATTTATGAAGATAGGGCAAGGGTGGATTTTTCTATAGAAGAATTCACGAAAGAGAATGTGAATAATATAATAAGTACCGTAAACGATGCTATTAGAGAGGAGCATAATATACATGTTAAATACCTTCCAAGTGAGGAGGCGTTAAAAGTTCCAAATCTAGCCCGAACAGAACCGGGAAGAGAGCTGTTAAGGCATCTTGCAGTGGTCAGAATCATAGAAATACAGGATATTGATGCTCAAGCTGATGGTGGCACCCATGTAAAAAACACCAGCGAAATAGGAACAATTAAACTGCTGAAAATAGAAAACAAGGGAAGAAACAATAAGAGGTTATACTTTCAAACGGAACCATAGGATTCTTGCCTTAATTAGAATTTATTTAATATGAATGGTCTCTTAAGGCCCGACAAATTTTTTTCAATAGTGATAGGTTTGAAGTTTGTTTCTATAGAATATAAAAACATGTGAATCTTTTTAGCAATGTTGTGATGATTATCCATGGTTAATATGGATTGGGTTTCCAGCGAAATTGAAGATTTGAAGAAAGCTGGAAGATATGTTCCAATTAGGGTTTTGGAAAGCGCACAGGGTTCCAGAGTGAAAATAGAAGGAAAGGAAGTTTTGAATATGTGCTCAAACAACTACTTGGGTCTCGCGAACCATCCAGAAATTAAAAAGGCAGCGATAGAAGCCCTTAATGAGTTTGGAATGGGAGCGGGTGCTGTTAGGTCAATTGCGGGAACTATGGAAATTCACACCAGATTGGAGGAAAAACTTGCCAGATTTAAGCACATGGAAGCTGCTCTAGTTTTTCAGGGGGGATTGCTTGCTAATATTGGAACGATTCCTGTTCTGGTTGGGAAAGAGGATGTTATATTCAGCGAAGAATTGAATCATGCGAGTATAATAGACGGTATGCGCCTCAGTTCTGCAAAGAAAGTTGTTTATTCCCACAAGTCAGTCGATGATCTGGAAAAAAAGATGAAAGAATTTAGAAAGGATGGAAAAAAATCCCTCATAGTGACAGATGGCGTGTTCAGTATGGATGGAGATATTGCTCCTGTCTCTGAACTGGCTGACATGAGAGAAAAATATGATACTATGCTATATATAGACGATGCCCACGGAGAGGGAGTTCTGGGGGAAGGTGGAAGAGGAATTGTAAATCATTTTAACTTGAATGGGAAGGTGGAAGTTGAAATGGGCACTTTCTCAAAGGCACTGGGATCTATGGGGGGATTTGTTGCAGGAAGTGCTGAACTGATTGATCTGGTTAAGCAGAGAGCAAGACCTTTCTTGTTCAGCAGTGGTTTGAACCCTGCTGACGCAGCAGGTGTCATGAAGTCAATAGAGATTATGGAAAAGGATGAGACCCTAGTTAAAAAGCTCTGGAAAAATACAGAGTTTCTTCAAAAAGGATTCCGAGAGCGTGGCTTCAAACTGACATCTACTAAAACCCCAATTACACCTGTTGTGATTGGGGATGAGAAAAAGACACAGCAACTAAGCAAGTTCCTTTATGAGGAAAAGAATATATTTGCTTCTCCAATAGTATTTCCAACTGTGGCTAAGGGAACTGCAAGAATAAGAGTCATGCCATCAGCAATTCATACTACAGAAGATTTACTAGAAACCCTAGATGGATTCACAGACGGAGCAAGGTCTCTGCATCTATTTTGATTATTTTTTACCCGGGCAGCTGACATCCTTTCCATCCCAAGGGATTTGAGGTTCCTGATTCATAGAGTAGCAACTCCTAGACATCCTTTAGTGTAATCGCCGGATCATTCTTGTGCATTTTCGCTGGAATAAAATTCACCCCTCTCGCCAACTTAAATTTGACCCATGTTTTTACATGAACAGTGGTCCTAATTGCATGGTCTGGTGAATGATTAAAAACATGCATGAAAATGGAATGGGTATAGAGAAAATTGCAGGGGAAATTGTAACCGGTGTTTACAATTACTTAACTCTCCATAGATGTATCACAATTCATCCGCAGCATGAAAGATGGTGACTTTCTAGTTCATAGATTATAAACAAATAATAAAATATTCGCTAAAACTAATGGAAGTGAAATAGATGATAGTTGGTGCAATTCTTGCAGGTGGTTACGGAAAGAGACTGAAACCAATAACAGACGAAATACCAAAAGTAC
>DAICVC010000041.1:0-5200 GCA_027372655.1 Thermoplasmatales archaeon
TTGCCCTCTCCACTATGCCATTTTGTTCAGGAGTGTGGGGATGGATTCTCTTGTGTGTGAGCTTGTTCTCTCTCAGCACTATACGGAAATCCATAGAAACAAAAGCAGAACCGTTGTCAGACTGTATCTCCGGTAAGGCCACAGAGAATCCGTTCTTAGAATCTCTATGGCCTTCTATGCTTCCAAACTTACGGAATTGGAATCCATTGAAGTCAGCAGGGCATGGTGAGTTATGTACCTGCTGTATTCATCTATGAATATTATGAGGTAGAAGAACCTGACTGAATAGTAAAATTCTTACGCGGTGGGGCTCTTCCCGCTGCTCCCAGTCAGGCTTTGGGGCAGCGAAGTAGTGGATGTTCGTGAACTTCATAGCACTGATGCTCCAGTACCGCATCTACAACCTTCTGAGGAAGAGGGAGATGCTGAAGCACTATTTCCCCCAAGGGATGTTATAGAACATCTCGAGAGGATAGGCAGGCTGAATATAGGGGATGAATGGAAGTACTCAGAAATACCAAAGAAATCCAGGAAGATTATGGAAGAGCTTGACCTACTTATTATGTAAAACTGAAAGAGTTATAGGTTAACTGATTAGTTGTTGAAGCACTTCTTGCCTGACATCCAAAATCTGATTGCAGCATAATTGGAGTTTGTGAGCGTTTTCTTCTATTGTTTCTCCTCGAAATATTCCTGCCAGAGGACTACCAATACTGATCACCATACTCACACTGTTCGATACACTTTCTGACCATATTGGAATATTTATAATCCCTTTTAAAATTCTTTTTTCTTGATAGTAAGCCCAAGAAACATCTTCTGATACACTTGTATCTGGAACGATGAATATCTTTCTTGTCTTAAAGGCTATGGCAGCAGTTCCACCTTTTACTTTATCAGACAAGCTGAATGATCTCCTAAATCCCCATCTGTGATAGGTACCAAAAACCTTTGTAATGTGCAGGGCATTATTTGCTTGGTCATACTCCATTAAATTGGCGTACAGGCCGTCAGTAGGACTATTTGTAATTGAAGTTGCAACAGCAAGCGCTTCCTGCAGTGCTATGCTTATCTCTCTCAGCATATCCTCTTTGTTCCATCTCTCGCATTCAACAGTCATTTTTAATGATGCAGAAAGTTCCTCCAGTTCTTTCAGTTTATAATCGAATGAAGTAAATTCGTTTATAGCTACATCTATTTGGTTTCTGTTATCACGTCCGCTCGTGAGTTGCAATGTTAAGGGATATGTATTCTTTGCATCTGAAGCGAACCACTCCCCAGTATTCGTATCAAACTGTACCTCCCATATTTTTAATTTCCTTAAAGGATCAGCGGATATTTCAAAACTCAAAATATAGTAACCTGGGGTGACAGTTGAAATATTCTCTTCCTCAAAGACGCAACGCGCCTGCGTTATGATGGCCGGATTCTTGTTCCTTCTTGTACCGAGGAGACTGCCAGTATATGCAACATATACCCCTGGTGAATGCACGTGCCCATTAAGAATAATATCAGACCTAGCAATTATGAAATCTTCCGTCCTATTCTGAACCTCCGGTACGATTGCTCTGAATGGATGGTGAAACATTGTTACGTTGATATAATCTTTCTCTTCGGTTCTTGAACTAGCCTCGGAAAAAGCATTTAACATTTGGGTTTGTCCAAGGTAACCAAAATAGTTATGATCAGAACTAAAAAGATAAGCAGAATTAAGGCTAATGAAGTTGAAACACTTTCCCCCGAAATCGATAGAATCTACGTAATAGAGATCGTCATTATGAATGAAGGGAGTTTTTCTATCACGTAGAAATGAGTAAAATTCTTTCATGACTGCTTTGTAGTTTTCAACTTCTTTTTTATAAGACTCTTCAACTTCGCTAATTGCTTCGATTCCTCCGTTAGATCGCATCAAAAGTTTCATGAGCAAATCACTTGATCCAGTCTTCTTCTGGATTTCCCAATCGACATCGTGGTTGCCAGCGGCAAATATCATTCTAGTAGGGGATATCTTATTCTCAATTCTTAGGACGAATTCTCTAACTAGTGAATAGTCGTCCTCTTTTCCAGAAAAGGAAAGGTCTCCAGTAAATGCGATAATTACTTCATCAAATCCTAACTTGTCGATTCTATCTTTGATATCGTCTACCATTGAATATAAAATCGGATCGGTAACATTCCTATTCTTTGAGGTCAGATGCAAATCCGATAAGTGCAGAATTGCTATTGTATTTGCCATCTTAATGTGATAAAATATCATATACTTGAGAGTTTCTCACTATTCTGCTCTGATTGAGTAGTAGATACCCCTGACCGCCTGCTTTATCTTCAAGCGACACTAGTCAATGCTTAGTGCCGCTATGGAGGTGGAAAAGAATGAAGAGAAAGAAAGTGAATATGGAAAACATGAACGACTATGCTGTAGGGATAGGCATAGGGGAGAAGGAGAGCGTAGCAGCTTACATTTCTCCATCCGGAGACATCATAGAGCAGTTCACATTTCTCATGAATTCTGAAGGATACAAAGAATTCAGAGACAAGAATAGCATTTGAGACATCAGGAATGGCTTATGTGGTATTCAACAAACTTGAGGTCACTTGGATATGACAGCGTAACTGTTGCTCATCCCAAGACGCTTTCATTGATAGTGAAGTCTAAGAAGAAGAACGATCATGTTGACTCAGTGAAGCTGGCAAAGCTTCACCTGGTGAACATGATTCCGGAATCCCACCTGCTTCCCTCTTCATAAGTTCCCTTCGTGGTTGGCCTGTAATGGTCAGTGACCATGTCCGGATTTTCAAAAACATCTATCATCTTCTTGTCATTCATGCATAGACAGATTCAGCAAATAAGTCCCCTGATGCCGATCCAGCAGCTTCTTCAAGTCCAAGAAATCATTCATCTTGAATCTGTACCTGTAGGTCTGTCCTCCGTCCAGGTATGGCGGATCTAAGTAGAGCAACACCTTCGGTTTGTTGTACCTGTTCATAAGATCCCTGAAATCCATGTTCTCGATAATCCACTTCTTTACCCTCAGGAAATAATCAATCTTCAATGGCGGGACGTTCACTCTCGAATAGAACCTCTTGAACGCAGTTCCCGTTCCTGCGTACGAAAAGGTGTGGAGATATATCGTCTTGAAAGCTACGTCCACGTCATATTTAGGATGAGAGAATCTCAGCTCATTGAATATCTCTGCGTGAGGGAATGCATTCCTGAGTTTCCTTGAGAGCAATCTTGATTTTCTTGCATCCTGGAGAACATTGAATGTTGTGTAAAGGTCCTTGTTGATGTCGTTGTATACCTTTACTTTCCTCCATTCCTAGGGTATGTTTATCAGCACTTTCCCCGATCCTCCGAATACGTCCACAACCACGTCGAACTGGTCTTTATGCTTCTCCAGGATCCCCAATATCTCCTTCAACTGGTAGAATCTTCCGCCATAGTAGGGAAAAGTGGAAAGCATGATTGTCGAATTGACAATCATTTCTCAGTTAAAACGTTTTGTGAATCAACAACCTGATAACAAGCAATACTGCAAGCGATACTAGAAACCAAAATAACAGGTCAGCCAACAGGGAAGGGACGACCAGTCCTTGTGTAGGGCCAGCGTAAGAGCCAGCCCCCCAAGTCTTCACAAGGAAGTAAAAAGGATACCCCCTTCCATCCAAAGCTAGCACACTAGGGAGTCGGCCATCCGAAGTTAGCGCATAGGAGAGTGGGCCGTTATAGACCCTGAAAAGACTCAACACTGTCAGGCCCGCTGAACTTACAAATGAGAGTAAAAGCAACTTTCCCTGTGTTCTTAATGGGTTATGGACTGACATACAGTTATATCAGCAGATCTGGTGATTTAAGAATTTCCCAGATGGAGTCAGTTATGGTTGCTGAATGAGAAATCATTAAGCACCTGTATTCAATTAATAAACAATGGATCCCCTGAAGGTCCTGGAGAAGCAGTCAGGTTTCCTGAGACTGCTGGTCTATCTTTCTGACAAGAAAGAGAAAGCCCTCACGGAGATACTGGACGAGACGGATATCCCGGTGCACCAGCTGTATTCTAGCATAGAGAAGGCGAAGGAGCTGGACCTGGTCAAGACCAGGATGGACAGCAGGAAGTATCCTCCAAGGAATCTGGTTTCTTTGACAGTCAGGGGCAAGAAGTTCGCTAAGAAGTTAGAGGAATTGATGAAGATACTGGGGTGATCCGACAGAATAAGTTTAGCCTTGCCTAATCCCGAAAGAATTATTTGTTCCTCTGAAGATTGACCTGAGACCTGCCCCTCATTTCCCCCTCCTAAGGTCTTTGAGTGACTTTCTGACTATCAGGTGGTCTATTTATTTAAGTCCCAAATCAACGTTAAGCCTGTCCTTCAAAGGCCCTCCTGAATATTTTGGAAGATGGGTACGTTTCACAAAGGTGCTGACCCGAAAAATACTTCTAACGTTAGACCATATTTACTTGATGGAAAATAGCGGAGCCAGCGAACTCGGTATAGAGAAGGAGTTATGGAAAGCCGCAGACAAAATGAGAAGCAATATGGATGCTGCTGAATACAAGCACGTTGTTCTTGGCCTGATATTCCTGAAATACATATCAGATTCCTTTGGTGAAGTTCATAGTGAACTGGAGAATGACAAAGAGCATCTCTCAGATCCAGAGGACAGGGATGAATACATTGCAAGGAATGTTTTCTGGGTTCCACCCGAAGCTAGGTGGGAATATTTGCAGAAGAATGCAAAGCAGCCAACAATTGGAAGGATGATAGACGGTGCTATGGAAGTCATAGAGAGGGACAATCCATCTCTGAAGGGAGTGTTGCCAACAAATTACTCTAGACCCTCGCTTGATAAACAGAGATTGGGTGAACTGATAGACCTGATTGGCGGTATTACTCTTGGGACGGAAGAGGCCAAGGGAAAAGACCTTCTTGGCAGGGTATACGAATACTTCATAGGTCAGTTTGCAGATGCTGAGGGAAAGAAAGGAGGGCAGTTCTATACGCCCAAATCAATCGTGCAGCTGCTCGTGGAAATGATAGAACCCTATAGGGGAAGGGTGTTCGATCCATGCTGCGGTTCTGGCGGAATGTTCGTACAGAGCGAGAAGTTCATTAGAGCACATCAGGGAAGACTGGATGACGTTCACATTTTCGGACAGGAATCAAACCAGACAACATGGAAACTATGCAAGATGAATCT
>DAICVC010000058.1:0-4087 GCA_027372655.1 Thermoplasmatales archaeon
CTCGATTTGCTACTTCTTTCTTAAATAGTAAATTCTGATAATAAAATCGGTATTATTGATAGAATTGGAGTTGAAATTCAAGACACCTGTGGAGTGGATCAAGAGTCTTGTTCAAACACATTCAGCTGAAATTAGGATCAGAGATATCAGGGCAAGCTCTGAGGGTGTCAAGGATCTGGTCGAAATTTTCTCACCTGAAGGTCGGATAGAAGGCCTTTCAAACACTCTCAATAGGGGTAAACCTTCGAGCGAAGAACATATAAAAATAATGGACGACTATCATGCAACAGCGATTGTAGAGGCCGATGAGTGTGCAATCTGCAGGGAAATACACAAATGGGACCTGTTCCTTACTCAAGCGCGATCTGACGAAAGTGGAAATATGACGATGCAATGGCTTGTGCCGGATGAGAAAACGGTCTCCGCATTTCTCCACAGACTTGAGGAGGATCGAGTAAAATTTGAACTTCTCAAAAAGAGACACCTGAGTAAAAAGGGCGATATAACCGCAAGACAGGAGTTCGTAGTTAAGACTGCACTTGAACTGGGGTTTTTCGAATATCCAAAGAAAATCAACCTAGAGGGGCTTTCTAAGAGACTAAATGTATCATATGTAACACTGGCAGAGATACTCAGAAGGGCCGAGAAAAATATCATTTCTTCATATTTCAAGAAAAAAGAAAGCTAGTATAGTCTACCGCTGTACATTATGTGTTATCGAGCCTGTGATATTTATCGCACAGTCATTCTACTGGTCTCCTGTTCCAATTTTATAGTTCTCGCTGCCATCTTCGCTGAGGGATAGAGGAATTCCTCTTCAAACTCTATATGTTCCAGCAGAATCCTAGCTAGTTTTGACAGTTTCCCATCTGGATGAATCTTCAACTGTTCCATTACATTCCCTACCAAGTTCTGCATTGTCCTATGTTCTGAGACCATTGTATCAGATTCCCTGTTAAACTTCTCCCCAGCTGTTATATAAATTGAGTTCTTTCCAATGCCCGCTCCGTTTGCAGTCTCCTTGACATATGATAAGAGGGGGATTATAGTCTCATTTTCCTTCTCAAGATGGGTCAAGAACTTTGAACGCATTTCCCTGAACAGTCTCGATGTTCCGTTGTCCCCTGTGGACGCGTCCTCAAGTTGTTCGATAATCTCGTCGTGCTCTCTATCCAATATGCTACTATGATGAGCCATAATCGAATAACAATTGGTTGCTTATGGGAATGATCCCAAAATGCTAAGGGGTTGGCTTCCTCCTGTTTCTAAATTCAACGGAGGAAGCAGTCCCTATCCTTTATGGGATTAGAGGTATCACAGATAGGTCGATTACCGTTTTATGTCAGATTCTGCAGAAAGGACTCGAAATCAATCACTAGGGAGTTCAGGGGACGGAAGGCAAAGCAGAGAAGGGATACCTACCGTAGTTGTCCTAGGAACAGGCTTTGCTGGTTCTTCCTTTATATCGACTTTCAATAGGGAGATAAGTGAGAATGCCAAGAAAGCAATTGACTTGATCGCAGTAAACTCCAGGAGCTATATGACATTCTCCCCACTGTTATACGAAGTTGCTACCGGAAAGGTCTATGGATATCATATTTCCAATCCAATTTGCTGCACTGTTGAGGACCTCGGCTATAGGTTCATTGAGGCAGATACCGTTGAGTTAATTCCTGAGAGGAATGAAGTCGTAACGACAAAAGGGACCCTACACTACGACCGACTTGTGATTGCACTGGGTTCCGAATGCAATGACTTTGGTATACCCGGAGTGAAGGAGCACAGCATACCCCTTAAGAGCATAAAGGATGGGGAGAAAGCGAGGAATAGCGTGTTAGAATCCTACAAAGAAGCAGTGTCCAGGATTGATGATGGAGAGGCTGTAGGTTCTCTCCTAACATTTGTGGTAATTGGCGGTGGGGCCACAGGCGTTGAACTTTCAACATCCCTTCTAGAATTTGTAGACGATTTGAATAGAAATCATGGGCAAAGGGGATTAATGCCCAAGGTTGTCCTAGTGGAAGCTCAAGACAAATTAATGAAGAATATTGACGGAAGATTTTCTGAAGAGCTGTCCAGGATAGTTAAGCAAAAGGGGGTAGAACTGCTCCTTGGCCGTAAGGTTGTGGAGATTACTGGTTCTGAGGTAAGGTTTTCAGATGGGAGTCATATCCAGACTAGTAATGTCTTCTGGACCGCTGGACTAAAAACAAATTCCGTTGTCTCCACACTTAAGATGAAACTTGCAGATGGCAGTGGGTATAGATTGACAGTTGACAATTTTCTAAGAGTCCCATCGTTGGTTCAAGTATATGCAATAGGAGACTCAGCCATGCCGCTCGTGAAACTAGGTGAGCCCTCCGTTCCGCAAACGGCGGCAGCTGCCATACAAGAAGGGGAATACCTTGGGATTAAATTCGCACAAGAATTTAACGGAAGGCATCCTAACATCGAATTTAAGTATCGCGACCACGGGACTTTCCTGTCGACAGGGAGATTTTCCGGGATTTGCAGATTCTCCCATGGCTTCATACTGACGGGCTTCCCTGCATGGTTCTTATGGCGCTTTATTCATCTCTGGCGGATATCAACTGTTAGAAATAAGTTCGAGGTCCTATCTGACTGGATCTTCTCTCTATTACATAAGGACATATTCTTCGATTCGACGTGACCTCATTCTGGACTCAAGGTTGGATTTGCGGACCTTGCTTTCTTAATTATTGGCTCCGCTTATACATTCCAGCGGTTAATCCGCATGAGATAGAAAGTCTGTTCCAGCAGTTTATCGTATTTATAGCCATTACCAAACCAATGAATTCCTGTTCACTAAAATTGGCCAAAACCCGGTTGTAGAGATCGTCGCCAACTCCATTTTCCGATATTTTTGTAACTGCTTCAGTGAGTTCCAGAGTCAGCCTCTCCCTATCTGAATAGAAGGGGGCTTCCCTCCACGCACTAATGCAGAAAATGCGCTGTTCTTTCTCCCCAAGAGCAATTGCGTCCTGGGTGTGCATATCCAAGCAGTAAGCACATCCATTTATTTGGGAAGCTCTGATCTCAATCAAACTGATAAGTGGTTCGTCCAGACCTATTGTCCTAACAAACTCTTTTAAACCAAGTATCGCCTTTCCAGCATTTGGTGCCACAATGCCATAATCAATTCTCATCATACGTCTCTCCTGATCTTCTTAAGGCTGAGAGTATAACATCAATAAATCATATTCGTGACCTGAAAAATAACTTATCAATAAATGACAGCGAAGAGAATAGTATATTTAGTCTTCATTGCAACGAGACCCTAAGATTTTAGGGGTCAGGAATGTTCCTACTGAATCACTTTATAAAAAGTGATAATCATGAATAAGACTGTTGCAGACATATTGGTTGACTACCTTGTTATGGGAGGGGTTAAGAGAGCATACGGCGTCCCAGGAGATTCGATTGACCCATTTGTTGAAGCAATTCGTAGAAACAAATCCCTAAGGTATGTACAGGTCAGGCACGAAGAGGGAGGTGCATTTGCCGCTTCATTCGATGCAAAGTTCAATGGGAGGCCTGCTGCTTGTTTCGGAACGTCAGGACCAGGTTCCATACACTTGATCAATGGGTTGTACGATGCAAAGACTGACAAGGAACCAGTTATAGCTATTACCGGACAGGTCAGGAGCGATCTCTACGGGGAGGATTATCATCAGGAAGTGAACCTGGTCAAGCTGTTCGATGACGTAGCAGTTTTCAATAAAATGGTCATTGATCCAGTAACAGCCCCTTATCTTATCTCTAAGGCGATCAGGGAGGCCAAGATGCTGAGGGGAGTAGCCCATCTCAACTTCCCAGTAAACATACTGATGAAGAAGGTAGAGCCTCCTAGAATTGCTAATACAGAGATAGTCTCAGGGACCATAGCTTACGACAAGGGTGCCGCTATAAAATTGATCAACAGCAGCAGACATCCAATATTATTGATAGGCAGTGGAGCACTACATGAAAAGGACAGTTTGCTGGAATTCTCAGAGAAGATTGGAGCGCCTATAATTTACGCACTGCTCGGCAAGGGCATACTTTCTGATGATTCCAAGCAGGTACT
>DAICVC010000070.1:0-1583 GCA_027372655.1 Thermoplasmatales archaeon
GTTTCCACTGGAGATGGCTGGAATAAAGGGTTCGTAGAATACGGATGGATTGAAACGAAAAATGACCAAATACTATCTAATTCCCAATATCACGGGTTCAGCAGATTAAAAAATATGTGTTAAAGTGAAAGAGTTCAGGTAATTAAGACATTTGCAGCACGAATACATCACCCGTAAAATTTTATTTGTGTCTAATTTACCTTTCACATTAATTTTGGATATAGCAATCATTTCATGATCTTAACATTCCTGCTTCTAAGGTACGCAAAAGCTTTATCCTGAGTAATTAGAACCTCATCGTTGACTACACATATCCCAAATATCAATAGATCATTATCGCTCATCATCTTTCCAGTTGACTTTAACTCTTGATAGGCCTTCGCTGCTTCCCTAACTGACAAGTCATTAGAATGATATACTCGAAGGTTTTGGATCACAACCTCCATAATTTTTCTACTGGCGTTCTTTAATAACTCATATTCATTGACAAACGTGGTAGACAGATCATTTTCTCCGTAGCTGTTAACTTCCCTTACTACCTCTTCTTTTCCTATCAGGTAGTCTATAATCACATTCGTATCAAGTACCACCAAAAAAATCACATCTTCTCAGCATTTCTTGTCCGATCTTCCTCAATCTGCAACTTAAATTTCTCCAATTCATTTGTCTGTGCTTTCAGAGCACCAGCGAATTTATTAAAATCCTGTCTATTGTTGGAGTGTTCTACCAACTTCAGTACAGCGTCTGAAAATGACATATCTTTCCCTTTGACTTTTTTCAGCGCTTCATATGCTGCGTTAGATAGTGTTACAGGTTTTGTCATAATACATATGCATATCATATACGTATATAACTTTAAGGATAAGACCATGAAAAGATCCAATTTTTTTACTTTAAGTGACTGTTCATTTTCCTTCACTAACATTTTCTTACATAAATAGTCTGAAGTTATTGGTTCCAGATTTTCTTGGCATTGTATAGAATCTTGTGTAAATATAAATCATGAGCCCTTCCTTTTAACACATATCAAATGGTTATGTATGAACAATTGCGTGAGAACGTGAGAATCACCATTTTCAAGAATTCAAGTGATCCTCTTACGAAACAGAAGGGAAAAACGTCATAAATAGAACACCAAATATCTGTATGGTTGGATGTTTGTGGCAGGAGAAGATGGGAAAGAGAATGATAAGAGAGTGGGGGAAAAGTCTGAAGGAGCAGTTGGGGAAACCGCCAAAAAGGATGCAGACGCAATCAAGGGGCTTGGGAAAGTTATACTAATAGGATTCAAGAAAAAGGAAGAAAACAAGGATTAACCATACCACTCATCCTTGCGAATTAAGATGTAGAAAGTTTGAGAAGTTTATGCGGGTACCCGTACCGGTCTGCTCTGATACTGTATATAATCGTCTCCAAAGTAAGCCTTGAATATTGCCTCTGTCCTTCCCATCAGAGCATCCCAGTACATGGCCTCCATCATCTTCTTCATCAGGTATTTGTCCTTTGATGGTGCCAGTTTCAAAACTGGTTTTGCATAGGTTCCCACAACAAACGTCGCCTTTCCGTAACCAGTCTCCATAGAG
>DAICVC010000073.1:0-3238 GCA_027372655.1 Thermoplasmatales archaeon
TGAATGTCTTTGATCTTCAGGTTCGTAATCTCGCTCCTTCTCAATCCCGCATTGACCCGTTATATCCTTAAAATAATGGAGTCGGATGTAAATAAGACGCTGCTTAGGGACGATATCATTATTTTAAAGGATAACCTTCCCAATTTCAAACTCTTATTCAGGAAGGAGTACTCTATGCAGAACCTAGTTAATGCACTGAGAAAATCAAAAATAAAAACGAGAAATTGAGGAAGAGACGGGATACACTACTGATGTAATTACAGAGATGGGATGGGCATATACTACGCCAGGCCATAGCAACGAGGTAATCTATCTTTTCTTTGCTAATTTAGGAAAGAGAGGAAAACAGAATCTTGAACAGAGTGAGGAAATCAATTTGCTAGAAGCTACTAAAAAAGAGGCCATAGAAATGACGAAATCAGACAAACCATGTGACATGAAAACTATTGCTGGAATTCTAAAAGCGAAGGAACTGGGCTTGTTGTAGTCGCTACATCACTGTACCCCACCAGTTCTAATTTTCGGTTCCTAAGGATTTCACACTGTATTTCTTTATAAATATGTATTCAGTTAGTAGTTCTATCTTAAAATTCCGTCAACACTTCAGTATCTCTATCTCATTCACATATCTTAGCTAACAATAGTTCCATTGCAGCGCTTGCCGTTATAGCAGCTATCTTTTGATGCAAATCATCGTTGGGCCTCTCATCATCGGATAGATCAGAAATACCTCTAATTACTAGGTACTTCTTTCCCCTTTTTTGACACGCTTCAGCTAGGCCACCGCTTTCCATGTCGAAAGCCCCCACATCGAACTTGGTTATGAGTTCTCCCCTCAGGGTATTCAAGTTTACATTATGGTCAGAAGACCATATGGGGGCTATAATAATTTTTGGGGGATTCATTTCGGTAAGTCTTTTATACTCCTTCATACCTTTTGTTCCAAGATACCTGTCAACCATACTTTCTATTTTCTTTAACCATTCCTCTTTATTTACTACGGAATATTCACGTAATTCTTTTGAAAGTTGTATCGATTCCTTGTCAACAGGGTAAGAGGTCTTCTTTATTGCCAATCTCCAGTTATCACCAAGTTCTATCACCGTCCTCTCTTCTGATTTACCTCTTAGTTCCCCTTTGTAGAGTTTCTCATAGAATGGAGATAGAATTGATTGAGATATCACTACATCTCCGATTTGACTGTCTTTTTGTCTAGCCCCACCCGCAACTCCTACGAAAAAAACGTGATTTACAGTTGGATAGCTATCAAAAACTTCGTGTAAGTGTCCACCAATAGGAACACGACCGTAGTCTACTGTTGGAAAAACAAGGTTAACAGTCTTCCCTCCTATGAATCTTCCCTTTTGAGTATACTCTCTTTCCGGAATTTTGAGGTCCTTTCTGTAATAACTCGTTTCAGTAGCCATCGCTGAAACTATTGCAATAGTAGGATCTCCAATCGACATATCATACTTCTCTTCCTTGAACCATTCATTGAATTCCGTAATCTGTGCATTATTCAGGTTATCCATTATCCATTTAATTTCTTCAGGTTCTTTGTCCAAGGGAAGCTTAGGAAACCACTTATATTGGTTGGGTCTGCTATCATTCAAGTCGAATAATGTTTCATCGGTTACTCCGATCCTATATTCAATAAAAATATCAACAGGTGCTCTCTCTGACCATTTCCCTCCAATTTTTCCGATAAAAAGACTCACTGGAGGGAGGTTTTCATTATCTACGACATAAATCTGCAACTCATTCTTGTATTTTCTTGATTTCTTCCCGAGATTCTCGCATTCTTCTATAAATTTGTTCCTCTTTTCTGTATCAACTCCAGATATCTTTCTAAGTCCACTTTCGGCCAAGTAGAGGGTGGTCTCCCGGTCTCCCTTTGAAAGGTTTTCTTCTGAGAGCCTTTCCCTCATTTTATCTGCATATGTTCTGTGAGTCGAATCGCGATTGAGTTCTGGTAATATAAAAGAAGGTGTATAGGAAAGTACCGTCAGGGCGTTATAATCTATTATATTATTCAAGAAGTAGACCTGCTTATCTGAAAATGGACTATAAGCATTCATATTTTTAAATAAAGGAATCATATATATTAGTTTTCATATGGCAAAAGGATACGAACTGATCTGTTCATGGCATTTTGAGACAACAGTTATTGCATTAAGATACTGATTTGCTCTGCTGTCCTGAAAACTGTAAGGCTTTTCCTCTATTTTTACCTCAAGTTTTCAGGTGTAATGATCTGCTACCCTGAAAACTGTAACACTTTTCGTTACTTTTCATTTATTTTCACCTCGAGTTTCCTGGTATAAGCTTCCCTGAATGACCAATCATTCAGGAACTTCCTTCTGAACTCCCTGGGAGGTAGATAGTCTATCGATGAGTGTGGCCTCTTCTCATTGTAATCTGTAAAAGCATTCTCTATGGCGACCGATGTTTCCCTGTAATCCTGGAATTCGAAGGGCCAGACATAGTCAGTTTTTAGGGACGAGTGGAACGACTCAATGTTACCATTGTCCTCTGGAGTGTGTTTCTGGATGTACTCCAGGAATATTCTCAGCAGTTTCATTGAACTCCTGAACTTCTGAGCTATGTACTGAGGGCCATTGTCTACCCTCAGTACTAGCCCCTCAGGAGATCTGCCTTCAAACGCTTTCACTATGGCGTCTTCAACTGCCCTGATTGCATCACCGGACAAGCAGGACCTTGAGTATTGGTACCCCACCCATTCTTTCGTGAAACGGTCCTTTATTGCCATCAGGTATGTCATCCCTTGCTGCGTGGGGATGTATGTGATGTCCGTTTCCCACAGCTGATCAGGTCCAGTGGGACGGAACAGATTCCTGTGTTTTGTTCTTCCCTTGTGCTTAGCGTATGGAAGAGATAGATTTCTATCTCTTAGCACCCTCCTCACGGCCTTCCTGTTGACCTTCGTTCCGTTGTTTCTAAGCACTGCCCAGACTCTCTCCTGTAACCGTATGTTGGCCTCTCAGAAGCAGTCCTGATTATGTCCTGCTCTATTTGAGGAGAGAGCCTATTCACTCTCCTCTCCTTTTCCTGGTAATAAAAGGAGGAGAGGGAAATGCCAGATACCCTTGATATCTCCCTCAATGGCATCTCGCTCTGGAGATCTTCAACGACTGTCATCTTGACCCTCCTTGAAGCCTTTTTTTAAAAGCATTGATAACGAGAGTCTGTTCACCAATCATCCTCTTGAGGTCATCTA
>DAICVC010000065.1:0-46882 GCA_027372655.1 Thermoplasmatales archaeon
CTGTTCGCCCATTAAAAGGGATCCTGAGATGGGTTCACTACGTCGCGAGACAGTAGGGTTGCTTCTCTGTGGGAGTGTTCGATGTCTGAAGGGAAGGAGCCTTTAGTACGAGAGGAACGGGGGTTCGTGGCTTCTGGTTTATCGATTGTCCGGCAGGGCATTGTCGAGTAGCCACGCCATACTTGGATAAAAGCTGAAAGCATCTAAGCTTGAAGCCAACCCTGAAAAGAGACATCGTCTGAGACCTCTCATAAAAGATGAGATTGATAGAACTGGGATGTAAGTGCCGAGGTTCGCCGAGGTATTCAGTCCACAGTAACTAATAGGTCAAATGCACAATCCATGTTTTCGAACATTAAGTGGTCATACCAAGTGCCATTTTATTATTTTTAATTTAACTTTTATTAAAATTTATTGAATTTTAGCAGTAAGAGTAGTATAATTATGATTTTTCCGTAATATTTATGATCTTGTCTGCGATTTTTTCATATATATCTCTAACAGAATCAGAAACTTCTACAGCTGGAATTCCAGAATCAGCCATTTCTACAACTTCTGGAAATATTGGAATTTTACCAAGAAATGGAATATCTAATTCTTCTGCCAGTCTCTGGGCTCCTCCAGATTTGAATATGTCTGTGACTTTGCCGCAGTGAGGGCATGCAAAACCGCTCATGTTCTCCACAATTCCAATTACTTTTACATGCATCTGCTGTGCAAAATTGATAGCTTTCTGTGCATCCAGTAGGGCCAATTCCTGTGGAGTAACAACTATAATCACACCATCTGCTTGTGGAATTAACTGGGTTACTGTAAGTGCCTCGTCACCGGTTCCAGGTGGAAAATCCAATATCATATAATCAGTATTTTCCCACTGGGCATCTTCCAGGAATTGCTGGACTGCCTTATGCCTCAAAGCACCTCTCCAGATGACTGCAGTCTTTTCATTTGGTAGAAGGAATGCCATTGAAATTACCTTAACGCCATACTTGGTCAGGATGGGTATAATTTTTTCATTTGCAGTATATAGTTTTTCTTTCGTGACCCCAAGTAACTTGGGATCATCAGGGCCGTTTATATCAGCATCGATGAGTCCTACATTTCTCATCCTTGCAAGGGTCACTGAAAGATTGACTGAAAATGTACTCTTTCCCACGCCTCCCTTTCCACTCATAACCATAATGGTATGTTTAACATCCTTGTATTTAGTGGAGGCTTGTGGCGCAGTCTGCAAAGGCGGTGGAGGAGTGTTAATCTTTATCTTTCCCTTTGGTCTGTAGTTTGAATTTTGCTCGTTGTTTTCTGTCATAAACTGAGATTTAGGGAAATTATTATAACCTTATGATAGAATGTGTAATTTTGGAATTGGACTGGAAATAGTATTTAAGTGGTTTGGAAAAACAATATATAAAATCTCTGGATTCTAATATGAAAATATGGACAGGAAAGGTAAGATTAAACAACTTTATGAGTTCAAGCTATATGATCCCAGGGATGTTTTAGGATCGAGAAAAATCAGGAATAAATTGACGTTTTCATTTTTTCTGCCGAATGCAAGAGAAGTATATGTAGAAATTGAAGGGGAAAGGCAGAATATTATTGAGATATCCAGCGGTTTGTACGAATTGGAACTGCCTTTGAACAGTGATCCCAAGAAATTACTTACAGTTTTCAAAAATCAATCGGGAATTGACGAAAGGAGGCATTCTCCATACGCATTTGAACCCATTTATCCGAGTGAAATATACAATTATCAAAAGGGAGATTTATTTCACACTTACCGATTTATGGGGGCAAGTATAATACAACTGGACAATGTGGATGGAGTAAACTTCCTAGTTTATTCCCCAAGTGCGAAGTCAGTTTCAGTGATAGGCAATTTCAACAACTGGAACCATACTGCAAATCCAATGATCCCTATTGGAGATTCAGGAGTTTGGGGCCTTTTTATCCCAGAGGTAAAAGCAGGAGAAATTTATAAGTATGCCATCAGGGGGAAAAATGATGAAATCCTGGAAAAAGGAGATCCATATGCATACGAGACAGAACTTAGACCAAGAACCGGATCCATAGTTGCTTACAGAAAATTCCAGTGGAATGATAAGTCGTGGATTAGAAGGAGAACCATGGAATCAGATTTAAAAAAACCAATTTCAGTATACGAAGTGCATCTCGGGTCATGGATGAGAAAGGGAGAGGGAATGTACGAGTCATACCTATCCCTGGAAAACAAACTCATTCCATATCTGATCGAGAAAAATTTCACTCATGTGGAATTTATGCCACTTTTGGAACATCCACTGGATGATTCATGGGGATATCAGGTTAGCAATTATTTCTCACCAACTTCAAGATTCGGAAATCCAGATGCCTTGAAACATCTTATTGACTCTCTTCATCAAAATGATATTGGGGTTATAATGGACTGGGTACCGGGTCATTTTCCAAAAGATCCGCACAGTCTTGGCCTGTTTGATGGAACCCACCTATACGAATATGAGGACCCGCGAAAGGGTGAACACAGGGATTGGGGTACGTATATTTTTGATTATGGTCGGCCGCATGTACGGAATTTCCTTATTTCAAACGTATCTTACTGGATTCAGGAATTCCACTGTGATGGTATAAGGATTGATGCAGTATCATCCATGCTCTATCTCGATTATTCCAGGGATGAAGGAGAATGGATACCCAACATTTATGGGGGAAGAGAAAATCTTGAAGCTATCAGTTTCCTGAAAGATCTCAACGATTATGTTCACAAAATCTCACCAGGGGTTATGATGATTGCAGAGGAATCAACAGCTTGGGATGGAATCACTAGGGAAACCTCCAGAGGCGGTCTCGGGTTCGATATGAAATGGAACATGGGCTGGATGCACGACACGTTAGAATATTTCTCAAAAGATTCCATACACAGAAGGTACCATCATAACGAACTAATTTTCACTTTCTGGTACTGCTTCTCAGAAAAATATATTCTCCCGCTTTCTCACGATGAAGTCGTTCACGGCAAAGGTTCAATTTATGGAAAAATGCCGGGGGACAACTGGCAAAAGAATGCGAACATCAGGCTGCTATATTCATACATGTTCGCTTTTCCAGGGAAAAAATTACTTTTTATGGGTAATGAATTTGGCGTGCACAATGAGTGGAATTTCGCTGGAGATCTTATGAACAATTTGAATCCTGACACATATATGAATGGAATTAGCAGGTTAATTGAGGATTTAAACAAATTTTATACGGGTAACAAATTTTTGGGGTCCGGAGATTTCAATTCTTCAGCATTTCAATGGATAGATAACAAAGACAGTGAAAACAGTGTTATTTCATTCATAAGAAGATCTGAAATTTCCAACGAAATATTAGTTTTTGTCTTTAATTTCACCCCAGTGGTCAGAGATAAATATCGAATTGGAGTTCCTGCTGAAGGATGGTGGGAGGAAATATTTAATTCTGACTCACAATATTATGGAGGATCTGGTGTAGGGAATTTGGGAAGAGTGGAATCAGAGAAAAAATCATCACATGGATTTAAAAGCTCTGTTTCTCTCACTCTGCCACCATTAGCTGGATTTTATCTTAAGTGGAAAGGTGATTGATAATATGTATAATGACATCTGCATAGAACATGTTTTTCCATCGGTGGATGGAGGGAAAAGGGCTGCTGTTGGCGAAGCCGGAGATCACATCAGGGTAAGTGCAAAAATTTATTCCGCTTCTCATCAGGTCTTGAGGTCCATAGTGAAGGTGATCGATTCAAAGGGCAATGTTATCAAGAAAACATTCATGAATCAGGAAAAGGAGGATAGATTCACCGCAACCTTTGAAATTAATAAGCCTGGGATTTATAGTTTCCAAATTACAGCCTGGATTGATAGAACATCTAAGATAGCCAGTGGAATAATCTCATGGATTGCTTCCGGTGAGAACATCTCTTCCGATTTAAAGGAACTTATCTCCAGAGTAGATAAGATGGAACAAAGGGCTAAAGGAAGAGACAAGAGAAAATTCGGCGAACTCAGAACTCTGCTTAATGGTAGAATCGATGAAACCTCAATGAGCCTGCTTCAGGAAAATTTTATTGGACTGTTTTTCAAATATGACGAAAGACTCGGGGAAACGAGCACAAAACGGATGAAGTTATTAATTTACGACAGAGTTTTGAACAGGGCATGGTATGAAGCATTTCCAAGATCTCAACCCGAAAAGGGTCAAAAGAGTGGGTCCTTCAAAAGCTTAGTAAAAGAATTACCAAGAATCAGCAGGATGGGCTTTGACATTCTTTATCTCCCTCCAATAAGCCCAATAGGATACACTAACAGAAGAGGTAGAAATGGCTTAATTCCTTGCAAAAAAGATGATCCCGGAAGTCCATGGGCCATAGGAAATCATACTGGAGGACACATGGATATACATCAGGATCTGGGAGGATTTGGCGACTTTGAGGAACTGCTGACAGAATGCAAAAAATATGGCATGGACGTTGCCCTTGATATAGCATTTCAATGTTCTCCGGATCACCCGTATGTGAAGAATCATCCAGAGTGGTTCCAGAGAAGAAACGATGGAACCATTCGCTATGCAGAAAATCCGCCAAAGAAGTACTATGATATCTACCCCTTTGAGTTCTACTGCAGCAACTCAGACGAACTATGGAACGAGCTCAAATCCATTTTCATGTTCTGGAGGGAAAAAGGAGTACGTTTCTTCAGGGTAGATAATCCGCACACAAAACCGTTGGGGTTCTGGGAATGGGTAATAAGTGGGGTAAAGGAAAAATACCCGGACACCTACTTCCTGTGTGAAGCCTTTACAACAGAAAATCTAATGTATGGGTTGAGCAAAGTTGGTTTTGATCTTTCCTACAGTTATTTCACTTGGAAAAATTATGACTGGGAAATTAAGGAATATTTCAAGTTCCTTAACAGAGACGAAATAGTTTCTTTTTACACACCTGTCCTATTCACAAACACACCTGACATTCTGAGTTTCAACCTTCAGCGAGACGGGAGACCACAGTTCATCATAAGATCCATACTTGGAGCGACTCTGGGGAGTTCATGGGGGATATATAGCGGATACGAAATATGTGAAAACGATGCCATTCCAGGGAGGGAAGAATATCTTAATTCAGAGAAATATGAAATTAAGAGGAGAACCTTCAATTCAGGTGATTCCATTGCAGATGAGATATCCACACTTAACAGGATCAGGAGGGAATATAGGCAATTAACGGAAAGAGGGAACCTGACATTTCTAAACACTACAAATCAGTCAATTCTTGCATATTCAAGAGGATATGAAAGAAATAAGCTTGTAATAATCCTGAATCTTGATCCAGAAAAGGTACAGGAAGGACTCGTCCAGGTTCCAGAGGAATGGAGTTCCACATCACTTTTCAGGGTAATCGATATTTATAATCAGGAGGCATATACATGGAGCGGAGGACAGAATTTCGTCAAGTTAACACCGGAATTCAAACCGGTTCACATTCTAAAAAGGGTGAATGAATGAGTGAAAATGATTTGGGAGAACTCTGGTATAAAGATTCCATTTTTTATGAAGCACCAATCAGATCGTTTTATGATTCTAACGGAGATGGAATAGGCGATTTCAGGGGAATAACAGAGAAACTTGAGTACATCAAGAGTATTGGAATAGATTGCATTTGGCTTTTACCATTTTACGATTCTCCACTAAAGGATGACGGTTACGACATCAGAGATTACTATTCGATACTGCCTGATTATGGAACAATGGATGACTTCAACCTTTTTATAAGGACAGCACATGATCTTGGAATAAAGGTAATTGCAGATCTAGTGCTGAATCACGTCTCAGATCAGAACAAGTGGTTTGTAGAGGCAAGAAGTTCGTTAGATAATCCAAAAAGGGATTGGTTTGTGTGGTCAGACGATCCTGAAAAATACAAAGATGCAAGAATCATTTTTATCGATACTGAAAGATCAAATTGGTCTCTTGACCCTCAAACCGGTCAGTATTACTGGCACAGGTTTTTTAGTCACCAACCTGATCTGAACTATGACAATCCTGAGGTCAGGGAAGAAATGATCAATGTGATCAGATTCTGGCTGAAAAATGGACTGGACGGATTCAGGTGTGATGCAGTCCCATATCTTTTCGAAAGGGAAGGCACATCCTGTGAAAATCTCCCGGAAACTCACAACTACTTCAAGGAAGTTAGAAAAATGATAGACAGAGAATTTCCAGGGAAGATATTGCTGGCAGAGGCAAATCAATGGCCAGATGATGCAAAGGCATATTTCGGAAATGAAGATGAATTTCAGATGAATTTTAATTTTCCCCTAATGCCCAGAATATTCATCTCACTGGCAAGAGAAGATGCATTTCCAATTGAAAACATAATTTCAAAAACCTTACCTGTTCCAGAAACCTGCTCCTGGGGACTCTTTTTAAGAAACCACGATGAGCTGACTCTTGAAATGGTGACAGATGAAGAGAGAGATATTATGTATTCAGAATATGCCAAAGTTCCAAAGATGAGACTGAATCTCGGAATTAGACGGAGATTAACGCCGTTAGTGGACAATGATCGCTATGTTCTTGAATTTCTTTACGCCCTTATCATGTCTCTGCCAGGAACTCCCATTTTTTATTACGGCGACGAAATAGGAATGGGAGACAATATATACCTCGGAGACAGGAATGGGGTAAGAACACCTATGCAATGGTCATATGACAGAAATGCAGGTTTTTCCAGGTCTGATCCTGAACAGTTGTTTGCGCCTGTTATAATAAGCTCAAACTATCATTACGAAACAATTAATGTAGAATCAGAATCCAGGCTACCAACATCTTTCCTTAATTGGATCAGGAAAATGGTCGTGACAAGAAGAAGATACGCGAAGGTTTTCGGAAGAGGAAGTATAGACTTTTTGCATTCTGAAAACAAGGAAATTTTATGCTTCGTAAGAACCTATGAATCCTCCGTGATTCTCTGTGTTTATAATCTGGCCAAAAAACCATCATATGTGACATTGGATCTCAGGAAATATTCGGGATGGCATGTAAGAGAACTGATAAGTCAGGTAAGATTTCCAGATATTGGTGACCTTCCATACTTCTTCACATTGCAAAGAAATTCATTTTTCTGGATGAGTTTGGAGGGTTCAGAGAATGAGAAGTGATGCGGAAAAAATAAAAAAAAATATAGGCAAAATAATAGATGAAGCTAAAAATGAAAGATGGTTCCCACTGAAGGAAACGGACTCAAAGGCATTTGAAATAATAGACGTTTATTCAATAAGAGAAGATGAGGAAACCCCTATTTTGCTGATAATTTCCGCCAAAAACAAGAGACTCAACATGATCTTGGACACCGGAAAAAATGGATATTCTGACTCCATCAAGTCGGGCAGAATATCAAAACTCTTGGATTCTGTGATAGATTCATCATATCATGGAAAAATGGAATATAATGGCAGGAAAGACAGATTAAGGGAAAGCTTGAAAAATATCAGGCCAATAAATGCTAATCAGAGTAATACATCATTCATACTTAACGATAAAATAATTGGAAAATTTATGAGGACTTATTCTGACATTGAGAATCCCGATTTTATGCTTCCATCGAAATTGTGGAAAGAAACTGATTTTAGAGACATTCCGGAGCCCATAGGCCAGGTTTCATATAAAAATGAACAGTGCTTGATCACATTCTCAGAATACTGTAAAGGATCAAAGGACTACTGGGCATATCTCATGGAAGCAGATAATCCCGGAGATGTTTGGGGCAGCCTAGGAAAAATAGCAGAAGAACTTGCAGTCATCACTGCAAAAATGCACGTATCGCTTTCAAAGCTAAGCGGAGTCGATTTTGCTCCTGAAAAATTTACCTACGAAGATATTGAAAAAATGAAGTTTTCTTTATCTGAATTCAGTGAAAAGCTCATAAAAATGTGTAAAAGATTGGGAAATAAAAACGAATATGCCAGAAATATTTTGGAGCACCAGGACAGGCTTGTCTCAGTTGTAAAATTACTCGATAAATTGCCTCAATCTGGACTGAACAAGCAGAGGATTCACGGCGACTACCACCTTGGGCAGATACTCAAAACAGAAATTGGCCCGAAAGTAATTGACTTTGAAGGGGAACCCTTAAGGAATGCAGGGGAGAGAAAACAAAAACAGAGCCCAATGAAGGATGTTGCAGGCATAATGAGATCATTTGATTATCTATGCTGTTCCAAGTTAGGGCAGTTGAATTCTAGATCCGAGAATATTCAAGAAAATTTTCTAAATTCCTACATTAGGGAGAGAAAACTTTTGGATTCAAATTTTTCTAAAGACTCCGAATTTTTTAGGGAAATTTTACCCATCTTCCTTATGGAAAAAGCCATCTACGAAAGCATTTATGAAATGGAAAACAGGCCTGATTGGATCAACATACCGCTTGGCTACATCTCAAATTTGGTCTATTGAACTAAGGCATTTCCCTGAGATACCAAATTCTTTCCTCTATTCCCAGCCTGCGGTTTGAAATGAGGGAATGAAAGAATAAAAGTGATGATAGCCTGTTTATGTATTGCTCTATAATTTCTGGGATTTGAATTTCATCCTTTGACTTGACAAGGTCTCTTTCCAGTCTTCTGCACACAGTTCTTGCTATATGAAGGCTGGTTGCTTCCACACTACCACCAGGAACTACGAATAATCTTATTTTTCCATATTCTTTCCTGTATATGTTAACCTTATCCTCCAGCCATTTCAGTCTGTCATCAGTCAGGATTCTTCTTTTCCCTTGTGCTGTAATTTGCTCCCCAAGAACAAAGAGGTCAACCTGGATGGCTTCCAGATCCTGCTTAATATCTTCCCATTTTGTGGTTGCCTGAGCAAAACCAATAAAGGAATTCAGTTCATCAATATCCCCTTCTGTGTCAATTATGTGTGATCCTTTAGTGACCCGCATTCCTGTTCCGGTATCGGTTTCTCCCTTGTCCCCCCTTCTTGTATACATAATGAAGTATGGATAAAAAATAATTAAGTTTTGTGAAGAAGACTTTAATCAAGATTATTGAATTTTCGAAAAAGGAACATAGAACTGTTCTTGAAATAAATAATAATTGGTAATTTAGGAAGCGCTTTGTTCTATAGATAGCCGGATTTTTCTCCGTAGATCTTGGAGGCCAGGATGTTCTTATCTTTCACAGGACGATATATCATTGCGTTCAGGGCCACAGAATCTCTATAGAATTTTTCCACTCCAAAGTCTTCCAGATAGCCGTAGCCTCCGTGAAATTGAAGTGCATATTTGGTGGCTTTTCTAGAAAAAGAAGCACTCTGGTTTTTTAGCATTGAGTCCATGATTTCGTCTGTTCCACCGCTAAATAGGGTGAATTTCATAAATTCCAATTCACTTAACAATTCAGACATTCTGAACGCAACCGGTTCATAGTCCTTTAATGCGTGATTGAATGTCTTCCTTACTTTTGTATATTCCAGTGCTTTGTTTAAGGCCCCCTCTGACAGTCCCAAGAATAAGGAAGCTATGTCTCCTGAAAATCTCATGAGCAGTTCTTCAAGCTGTTCAGCAGTTCCAATTTCCATCTTTGATTCAGAAATAAAATTGCAGCTTCCAATACCCCTGAGTCCAAGCGGCTTTTTGTTTCCATTTATTGATGCCTTGCCTGTATGCAGGTAAACTTTTCCATCTGAGTCAAGTGCAATAACTTTCTCAGGGTTTGTTCCGATTACATTGCTAAACTCTGATTTATTTATGGAATCAGTAAATCCCTCCATCAAGGACGGGAAATAGAATCCTATGCTTTTACCGCTCATCACATAATTTAACGCTTCTGGGCCCATTATCTGAAGCGCAATATCATTGTGCAGAAACACATTTGCTGCAATGGAGGGGGACACTCTTGACAGTTCAAACAATAAAAGAGAATGGCTAAGTTTGTCTAAACCGGATCCTCCCTTTGACTCTTCGAGGTTAGCCCCTAAAAATCCCTGCTGAACAAGTAGTGACAGCGTGTTTTTATCGATACCATTTCTTTCTATGTCAGTGGCAATATTTGCAAGAAATTTCTCTGCAAATTCTCTTGCACTATCCCTCATCAGCTCTGCCTGCTCATTCATTTTTCTCACCCTTTAACATCATCCTCGAGATTACTATTTTTTCAACTTCGCTTGTACCTTCCCATATTTCCATAATTTTAGAATCCCTGAAAAATCTCTCAATATCTGTGGCTATTCCAGTCTGACCTGTTATCTCCATTGCTGTTTCAGCGGCAAAACTTGCAGTTTCCGAAGCGTATCCCTTTGCCATGCTTGTCAGTGTGGGATTTGGCTGGTAATTGAAAAGATAGGAAGCGGCTTCGTACATCAGAAGCCTTGAAGCTTCGACCCTTGTTGCTATTTCCGCGAGCTTGAATTTTCTTTCCTCTCCAACATACTCCCCATTCTTTTCAAGCTTCATCAGGAAATCTGTTGTTCTGTCCAGGACCCCCTGTGCTATCCCTATTGATTGTGCCGCCACAAAAATTCTTGAAATATTGAAAAATTCCATGATATAATAGAAACCCTTTCCCTCTTCTCCAACCAGATTTTCAACCGGTACCTTAACATTGTTGAATATTAACTCACCTGTATTTGTTGCCCTCACTCCAAGCTTGCCTGTCAATTTGTTCGATGAAAAACCATCATATTTCCTTTCCACAACAATTACACTCAATCCCCTGTGTCTTTTTGCTGGGTCATCAGGAGGGGAAGTTCTTACCAGAGTTACAAAGAAGTCGGCAATTGTTCCATTTGTTATGAACATCTTTGATCCATTTAAAATATAATAGGCACCCTCTTTCCTTGCCAGGGTTTTCAGTCCGGCAACATCACTCCCGCCTCCAGGTTCCGTAACTCCGAGACCCATTATTTTATCCCCCAAGGATACCTTGGCCAGATAATTTTCCCTGAGGAAATCGCTTCCGTGAAGCATGAGGACCTCGGCACCAAAATATGGGACTGTAACAGAAATACCAAGACCAGGATCTACCCTGCACATCTCTTCGATGCCAATCATAGTTTTCCACGGATTTGAAAAATCAATTATTCCTGCCTTAAGCGCTTTCTTTCGCAATTCCTCCGGATACTTCTCTTCCATGTCATATCTGGAGGCTTCTTCGGCAGTAAATTCTCTAAGAGAAAATTCTCTTACCTTTTCTCTGTATTCCTTCAATTCTCTATCCAGTTCAAAATCCATTCACTCTGCCTCCAGCACGATGGAAAATCCCTGCCCACCACCAACACACAGGGTTGCGACTCCATATCTCTTTTTCTTTTCTTTCAATTCTCTTGCAAGAGTCCCCGCAATTCTGGCACCTGTAGCCCCAAGTGGATGTCCAATTGAGATGCCCCCTCCGTAGATATTGATCTTGTCTCTGCTGATATTGAACGACTTCATTGCATTCACTGCAACAACTGCAAATGCCTCATTTACTTCCCAGAGATCAATATCATCTGGGGTCAAATTGGCTTTGGCAAGTGCCTTTTTCGTGGCTGGAACCGGTCCATCTCCCATTATTGTTGGATCGACACCTGCCCACGCGTAGCTCACTATCCTTGCTAAGGGCTTAAACCCGTATTCCTTCACCTTTTCCCCTGAAGCCAGTGTAACAAGAGATGCACCTGCGTTTAAAGTTGATGAATTTCCAGCAGTTATCACTCCATCATCCTTGTAGACAGGTTTCAATTTTACCATATCTTCCAGTGTCGCGTCTTTCCTGATTGCCTGATCCTGGTCAAATGTTATTGTCTCACCATTATGTTCAATTTCAAGCGGCATAATTTCTCTACTTAAATAACCATTTTCCAGTCCCCTGGCAGCATTTCTATGGCTCTCGTAGGAATACTGATCCAGTTCTTCCCTTGTTATTCCTCTTAATGAAGCCAGTTTCTCTGCTGTAGCCAGCATATTGTATGAAACACCCATCTGGTATTTCATATACTCTGGTCTTACCATGAGTTTCATATTAGGTTTTACATGTGGGTTATTCCCCAGGGGAACATGAGTCATATGCTCCATGCCACCGGCAAGCACAATATCTGCATTTCCTGTGGATATCTCCATCGATCCGATTGCTATTGCATTCAGAGACGAAGAACATGCCCTGTCCAGTGCCATGCTGGTAACATTAAATGGCAATCCCGCAAGAAAAACGGGATGTCTTCCACCATACTGCCAGTTCTCGTCTGCCTGGATTGCGCAACCTGTTATAACATCGCCAATTTCTTCCGTCTTAATGCCAGTTCTTTTGACCGAGTCCTTTATCAACTGTCCCAGAGCGTCATCCATTCTCAAAGAATTTAACATATCTCTTTCGGGGTCCTGGGGTCTTGACCTGGAGAAAGCAGTTCTCTTGTAATCCACAATATATGCTGAGTTATCCATCCTAATCTATCCTTGTTCATATATCAATTTCAGGTAAAAATACTTTCGATATCGACATACGAAATCGACACATTATTAAAGATTAATTCAATTAAGAACTACTTAAGCATCCTAAGAAATATTAGGAAACTAACCATTAAGCTGGAGGTGCAAGAATAATGCAACTTAATATTGTAGTTTTAATTAAACAGATTTTGGACATAGACCAATTGAAAATTGATTCCAGCACAGGTGAACCAATTTTGCAGAATGTTCCTCTCAAGGTTGAGAATCTAAGTAAGAATGCAATAGAGGCAGCAGTTCAACTCAAGGAGAAAAATGGAGGCAAGGTAACAGGAATTATTTTTGGTACCGACAAATCAGGAAGCGCCATGAAGGAAGCATACGCTATGGGGGTTGATGAAGGTCACTTAATCCAAGGATACAAAGGAAATAATCCTGCATTAACAGCAAATATTCTTTCGAAGAAGATAAAGGAACTGGGTAACGTGGACTGTGTAATACTGGGAAATCAGTCAGCAGATTCGTATACTGGTTTGCTTCCAGGAATGATCTCCAATATCCTCGGGGTTCCACTTCTTGGCAACGGTTCAAGCATTGAAGCAGATGGGGACGGCTTCAAGATAAGAAGGGTATTGGAGGAAAAGGATGAGATAGTAAGGGCACAAAAGCCATGCGTGATCTCAGTGACTCAAGAAATTAATCAGCCAAGATTGCCTCCAGTGCTTCAGATAATGGCAGCAGGAAGAAAACCAATCAACTCAAGCAATGCAGAAGATGATTCATTCGAGACCCCCAAAATATTGAGCAATCGAGCCCCAAAGAGCGAACGAAAGAGGCAAATATTTGAGGATATTGAAAAGGGGATTGCAGAAATAACAAAGGTAATTAAAGGTGAAATAAAGTGAAATTCTTAACATTTTCAGAGGACGGAAATGGTCTGGCAACTATATCTGGTAAACTTGTATCAATGGGAGAAGTATATGGAGTTACCCTAGAGGGAGAAGCAGATAAATGCCGGTCAAAGGGTTGCAAAACTATTACCGTGTTTAATGGAAAGGCAATGGCTGATAACGTGTTCAGGGAATTTAAAAAAATGGAGCCCGAAAAATATGATAAAATATTCATCATCAGCAGTGCCCTGGGTAGAGATATAGCAGGAATGCTTGCATCCAGTCTTGGCTCCACTACAGTCACCGAGGTTATAGACTTCTCATTAAATGGAGAAATCATAAACACAAAACGCTTTTTCTTTGGCGGAAAGACGATACTGGAGGAAGAAAGCAGTGCAAAGATAATCACCGTTCAGCCAGGTGTGTTCGAGATAGGGCAGGATACAAATCCGGCAGAGATCAGAGAAGTTCAACTTGAAAATTCTAAAGTTAGCATCGTTGAAATTAGAGAAAAGGAAAAATCAAGCACAAACATAGAGCAGGCAAATATACTGATCTCAGTAGGCAGGGGATTGGGAAAGAAGGAAGCCATATCAGAAATCATGCCGCTTGTTGAGTCCGTACATGGGGAAATATCAGGCTCCAGACCAGTCTGTCTTGATTATAAATGGCTGAGTGAAGAAAGACAGGTTGGTCTATCGGGAAAGAAAGTTAAACCAAAGATATACCTTGCTTTGGGAATATCGGGACAAATTCAGCATATTGCAGGTATGAGAGGATCTAAGACTGTAATTGCAGTCAACAAAGACAAGGATGCACCAATATTTCAGGAATGCGATTATGGAATTGTTGGAGATCTTTTCCAGGTAGTTCCGAAACTTGTAAGCACTTTGAAAAATTAAACAGAAAACACAGTTCCACACAATTTTATAAATTGATCTATTATTGAAATAAACATTCTTCTGGATTTAAAGCCATAAACAATTTAATAGAAAATCGGAATTGGTAACGATGGCAGAGGAAAGCATTGTATGGTTAAATGGGAAATTTATACAGTCAAAGGAGGCGGTAGTGCCAATTATGACCCACTCCCTGCAATACGGAAGTGGAATGTTCGAGGGAATAAGAGGATACGAAACGGCAAACGGGACAGCAATTTTTAAACTTGAAGAACACGTAAAGAGATTCTTCAACACAGCAAAAATTTACATGATGGACCTTGGCTTTTCCGCAGAGGAAATATTTAATGCCATTGTAGAGACAGTCAAAAGGAATAAATTGGGTGATTGTTACATACGACCGTTCGCATTTTACGATGACAGTTCAGTTGGAGTTGGCACTAAAGGAAAGAAGATCAGCGTGTTTATCGGAGCATTTCCATTTAAGAGATATTTTTCCGACGGTTCAAAGGGCCTAAAATGCAAAGTCTCTTCATGGCACAGAATAGACTCAGGTTCACTGCCGGTCCAAGCAAAGGGTTCCGGAAATTACCTAAATTCAACACTGGCCATGAAGGAAGCCCATGTTTCTGGCTTTGATGAGGCAATATTCCTGTCTAGAGACGGCTATGTGGTTGAAGGCCCCGGAGAAAACATATTCATGGTCAAGAACGGAAATCTTCTCACTCCAGGCATGGACAGTTCGATCCTACTCGGAATAACAAGGGACACGTTAATAGAACTGGCAAATCATCTTGATATGAAGGTGGAGGAAAGATTTGTCCACAGAGAGGAGCTATATACATGCGATGAGGCATTTTTCTGTGGAAGTGCTGCAGAGGTTACACCAATAACAAATATTGACGGCATTAGGATTGGAAATGGAGAAGTGGGGCCAATCACTACAAAAATAAGGGATGCTTACTTCTCAATTGTTCAGGGGAAAAATAAGGATTTTGATAACTGGCTCACCTACGTAAAGTGAGTCATTATATCCTGTTCATATCTTCGCAGATCAACGTGAGTATACATTCCAAGACAGTTATTTTTTAAAAGACCATCTTCTCCATTAATTCCGGTTCCCCTCTCCATTTTCATTATAAGCTTCTCATCCGTTCTTATTCTTCCATAGTGGAATTCGTGCCCATAGACTATTTGCTTTCTGCCAAACATTGGATTCTTTGATAAAGTCCGGAGTTTTGTGTAATTCAGAATTGGTCTTTTTTCCATCCATGAAATTCCATTAAATATTCCAGCCATATCGTAAGTTCTTTCTCCGACTTTCATTTTTTCAAGTAGGTACATTGTCCCTCCACATTCAGCGTAAATCTTTCCATCATTTCTGGAAAAATCTCTTAGGAATCCAGTTAGCTTTTCTGACTGTTCAAGTTTTTCAGGATGCAGTTCGGGATATCCTCCGCCTATGTAGATGAAATCCGGATCTCTTGGTATTTCATCCCTTAAGGGTGAGAAGAATTCTACCTTAAAATTCTCTTTTAGGAAATCCATGGAACTTTCATAATAAAAACAGAACGCTTCATCCTTTGCAACTGCCACAGTCCTGTCCCCATTATATTTTTTCAATCTCTTAGACTTATAATCAACGTCTGGGATGTCTTCCAAAAATGAAAAATCAATGTACTTTGATATATTCTTTCCAACATTTTTCAGTCTCTGTCCGCTCTGATCCAGTGATAGTCCAAGATAACGCTCACCAAGTTCAAAAGCAGGATCATATGGAATCTTTCCTATTATTCTAACATTATGTTCCTTAAAGACATCCTCCACCAATTTAAGATGTCTCTCTCCAGTATATCTATTGAGGATTACTCCTATACAATTCTTTAAAATGAATCCCTTAGCAGCGTGAAAAACAGATTCAGCCCATTTCTGCATATCCACAACCAAGATATATGGAATCTTAAATCGTTTGAAATACGACAGTGTGCTAAACTCTTTTCCGATACCACTATCGTACAGCCCCATAACACCCTCAACCACTCCAACATTACCCTTTGACGAAGCTAAGGAAAGGATATCTCTAGACTGGTCCCCCTGAATCCACCTGTCGATATTGTAACCATGAACGCCACTAACATATTGCTCAATCAGTGGATCAATAAAATCGGGGCCTATCTTTATCTGAACACTATTTTCAATCCTGCTTAGTATGGCGCAGGTTATGCTTGTCTTACCGGAACCTGTACTCATTGCGCTGATTCCTATTATTTTCAATCAACTTCAACCTTCCACTGATGTTCCACCCATCCTGAAGGACTGGAAGTTCCTAACTCACATTGTGTGACTCCCAGACTTCCCTTTGGGAGTTTGCCGCTGTTGCACTTTCCCCAGGCATTTATTCGGGAATTTCCTTCCCTACCACTGCTGATTTCTCCGTTTAAAATAACCACTTCACAATTCAACCGCTTCACAAGTTCAATAGCTTTCTTGTTTGTTTTTTTTGAAAAATTATCAAGTCTGAAGTTTTCAAGAATCATTTAATTTATAAGACAAATTTCCTATTAAATTTAACTTACTCAATTTAGGATTTGCATAATTTCGCTTACCAATCATCGAAAACATTAAAAATCGGTGCAAGATAAAATTATATTTATATACTCTCCTTTTTTAAGCTACATGTAGGTAAATTATGCAACAATCGGTAAGACTTCTTTCCTTATATCTCAGGTGTGTATCTTCATGGCCCGAAAATGATGATCTTACCATTAGAAGCGTACCATCACCATACCAGGTTGCCAGAAAAATTAAGATTTCAGCAAACTCTTCATATAAAATGTGGAAGGTAATTTTTGAAAAAGAGTATTTAAAAGATCTGATTTTAATGCCGGCCATTCTACCTTCAGGGATATCCAGGTTTTATTTGATAGTGGAATTATCAATGGAAAAGGCAAATTCTATTATCGGCGAACTTCAAAAAATAACGGGAATTGAATTTATTAAAAACTCAAATTATATGAAATTGAGGAAGGGAAACTCCAGCGTTAAGGAATACAAGGAAATTGCAAACATACAATTTTTATCCCCAAAAGAGAATTCAGAAAAAGTAGTTCAACAGGTTGCAAATATCTTTCAAAAATACGAGGAAGAGTTTGTTCCGATTGATTTCATGGAGAGAAAAATAGAAACATCAATCCCAAGTTCAACGCACTTGAAGGTATTATCACAAATTGCCTATAAGAGCGTTAAAAATTTTTCAACCGAGGAGTTAACAAACAATCTAAGCTATTCTAGGAAAAAGGCCAGGAAATTACTGGATTCTCTTGTTCTTGATAGAATGATATTTGCCAAGCCCGTTTATAATTTCAAGCGTATTCCAAACATGATAACAAAGCAGATGAGTATTGTCCTAAGGGAAGAAGAGATATCAGATGCAATTAGATGGATAAGATCTTGCAATGATCTGAAAAACAACATAATCCACCTCAATCAATATACTCACAGGATTACGCTTACGGTTTTCAGTGAAACGTTGGAAGAAATGGAAAACATTTCAACATTGATATCTGGCAACTTTGATGAAGTTTATAACAGTGATAAGTTTGAAACACACTTTTTCTATGACGTTCAGGAAAATTACAGGGGTTGGGTCAACAATTCCAACGAGAAACAGTAAATTCTCTCAAAAAAGAAGGAATCGCTGTCAAGTTCTTTAAATAAAAACTGCGGGAACTCGGCAATCAATTTCTGAATATCACTCCTTGAAGACATAATCATGAATGCCTTTCCAGAAGGTTTCAAGAAATTCTCTAATTGGCTCAAAAAATTTCTGATCACCGCCATACCGTCCTTTCCTCCAAACCATTGGTCACTTCCATCCACGAACGATTCAAATTCATCACCGGGAAGATATGGTGGATTAAAAACTACAACATCATACTTGCCGGATACCTTTTGAAATAAATCTCCCTGTTCTATGTTGAAGTTTACTTCATTCAGAGATGCATTAAGTTTGACGCATTTTACAGCTTCCGGATCAATGTCATAAGCATCCACAGTCGATCCTAACAGAGAGAGGTATATTGAAACAATTCCGCTTCCAGCACCAATTTCAAGTGTTCTTTCTCCGTATGACACATTTCTCAGAAGTAACATTGTATCTTCTGCGGGGAAGTAAACTGTTGGGCAATTTATCAGTCTTACGCTCATCTTTCCAATTTTTATCTCGATAACTTTTTCTGTCATTTTCTAACTCTTCAAATTTAAATATTATATATCCTGAAACCTTAACATAATTAATTCTTTTAGGATTCTTGATACAGGCATTTCTAAGGATATGTTTCCACAAACATAAAGAAGGAAGACCCTTAATTATTTTTCCCAGTATTACGCTCTCTTCGTCCACGACTGAAGAATATGGTCTCGCGTTAAATGAGATCGTCAATATTAAATAAACTACACATATAGGCTCTTAAATGGTTACAATCACTAGTCCGACTCTTCTTTTTATTCCTGAAAGTGAACTCATAGCTGACTATGTACTTTCATTTGCAGTTTTAGCTTTTGTATTGATAGAGTTCTATTTGAGATACAAAAGGGCTGGATTCTCGCTCAGACCCTCTATAAAGTATGTGTGGAAGAATCTGGGAAGATTCATTGCTCAGGTAACGAATTATGGGGCACTTCACAGGAAAAATATAAAAAATAGATACGCGGGATTAATGCATTTAATGATTTTCTACGGAATGGTCATATTGTTTATCGCGACCTCCCTGATCTTTCTTTCTCATGACATACTGAAAAATACTTTGGGATATGGGATACTGGTTGGGGATTTCTACCTGAATTTTGAAATTTGGGCAGATCTGGGGGGTGTTATTCTTATTGGCGGATTATTGATGGCCCTTGCGAGGAGAATAAGGAAAAAGGTTCCCCTTGACACAATTACCCAGGATTTTATCATAATTTTTGGACTTCTGATACTTTCGCTGGAAGGATTCTTCCTGGGTGCTCTCAAGATATCACTCTATCGTCAGAATTTTGACGCTTACCGGTTCATTGAATGGCCCCTAAGTTATATCTTCAGTCCTCTTGGAATTAAGGGGACTTTTGGAATCGAATTTTACAGAGTCTTTTGGTTTGCGCATGTAATGACAGCTTTTGCAATTGCAGCCTACATTCCATTTTCCAAACTATCCCACATGTTCTATTCAGCAGTGGGCATGGGAGTGCATCCACCAAGAAAGAGGGGTGAGATGTCAACGCCTTTCGTGCTTTCCGAAGCACTTGAATCCGGAAATTTTGATTTTAATGTCGGATCTAAGACGGTAATGGATCTCAGCTACTTCCAGAAGACAGACGCAATAGCTTGCACAGATTGCGGAAGATGCGAAAGATCATGTCCTGCGGTAATGTCAGGCACAGACCTTGACCCAAGGGTAGTTGTACAGAATGTTCAAAGATCACTCTGGAATGGAAACAGTGAGATGATCGGAGTAATACTCACAGAAAATGCTGCGTGGTCATGCACCACCTGCCAAGCCTGCGTAGAGGAGTGCCCGGTATTGATTGATCCACACTCCTATAACCTGGAAACGAGAAGAACGCTTGTCATGGAAAATAAGTTATCCAAGGAAACAACCACCTATCTGAATAATCTCGGTAACTCATCCAATCCATTCGGAAATCCAAATTCCGACAGGGATTCAATGCTACAATATGGTACCAAGCTGGAGACCGGAATGGATACCGTTTACTGGGTAGGGTGTATGGGTGCATTTGATCCTAGATACAACAAAGTGGCAAGAAATGTCATTGATCTACTGAAGAAGGGAGGTGTGAACTTTGGTCTTCTGGGTTCAGAGGAAAAATGCAACGGGGAAACAGCAAGAAGAATTGGAGAGGAGGGAAGATTTCAGGAACTCGCACTGCAAAACATAGAAACATTTAAAAAGTATGGTGTTAAAAAAATAATCACATCCTGTCCACACTGTATGAATACCTTCAGAAATGAATATCCCAGGTTCGGGTTGGAAGCCAAGGTTGAGCACCATTCTGAGACTCTTGCAGTATTAGTAACTACAGGTAAAATCAGGGTTAAGGATGGTAAGGAAACAACAACACTGCACGATCCATGCTACCTTGGCAGGATTAACGGTGAATATGATAATACGAGGGAAATACTAAAAAATACATCCAAGCTTAAGGAAATGGAAAAAAGCAAGAGTAAAAGTATGTGCTGCGGAGGAGGGGGTGGAAATTACTGGTACAAGGTTGAGAAACAGGAATCAATCAGCAAGATTAGAATGAAACAGGCTCTTGAAACAGGTGCAACCACTCTAGCCGTTGCCTGCCCCTTCTGCACAGCAATGATGGAAGATGCATCACGAACAATGGATGTAGAGAACAAAATAAAAGTGAAGGACATATCAGAAATAATAATGGAGAATCTGGAGGAATAGAAATGAAATACATAACTGAAGAGGATGTCACTAAAAATCTGAAAATGAGTGAATTAATGGACATACTTGAGGACTCTTTCAGAGAGTACGGATATGGACATGCAGACTCAAGCCCAAGAGACAGGATATTCACAGGAAGTGGATTTTTAAACACAATGCCAGCTTACATTGAGAAATATGGCATAGCCGGTCTTAAGACATATACGGCAACTGCTAGTGTGTCGCAATTTGTTGTTATAATTTTTCCAATTGAAAATCCAAAGGATTATTTCGTAATAGATGCCGGAAGACTTGGTCAGATGAGGACAGGAGCCCTTCCCGGAATGGTGTCAAGAAAGATCCTGAAAGATAAGAAAAGTAATGTTGACTTCCTCCTTATCGGATCGGGGTATCAGGCAGAAACACAACTAGAGGCAATGGTAAATTCACTTAATCTTGAATCAGCACACGTATATTCAAGAAATATTGAACATGCGAAGAAATTTATAGAAAAGATGGAAAAGCAATTATCCATTGACATTAAAATCGAGGAATCAAGAAACAATATTTCTAAATACAACGTAATAAACACAGTCACAAATACAAAGGATCCCATTATTGATCATAAAAATGTACCAGAGAAATATCATATGAATTTGGTGGGTGCTAACCTGGCAACAAGAAGAGAAATCAGTACAGAGGTAATGAAAAAATCCGATCTGGTTATTGTTGAGCATTCCGAACAAGCTATAAAGGAATCGAGCGAAATTCAAGATATTGTTGGTCAGGATAAGGTAGTGGATTTGAAGGAATTCATGCTTGAAGACACTATTCAGTCTGAAAGATCCATTTTCAAAACTATGGGAATTGGGCTTGAGGATATAGTGGCCGGATATCTTGTACTGAAGAATATGGACTTAATTTAGGAGTGAAATAATTGGTAAATCTAGATCCCTGGGGCAGCAGCCAAATAAAAGACTATGAAAAGATGAGGAGTGAGTTTGGTATAGATTCAATGGAATCTATTCTCGATGGAAACCTGATGTCAGAAAGAAACCTGATCATAGGTCAGAGGGATTTCAGAAGAGTAAAAAGATCAATCGATCGTGGTGAAAAGTTCTGTGCTATGACTGGGCTAATGCCCTCAGGGCAGATGCATCTGGGAAGTAAAGCAGTAATTGAACAAATGATTTATTTCCAGAGACTTGGAGGCCAGATCAGCATCTCAGTTGCGGATATGGAATCTCTTGCAACCAGAAATATCTCGCTGCCAAAAGCCAGGGAGATAGCTATAGAAAATTTTCTTTTAAACTACATTGCCATGGGATTAAAAAAATGCAATTTCTATTTTCAATCGGAAGATTCTAAAATTCAAAAACTCGCATTTATAGTGGGCAAAAATGTGAACATTTCCGAATTGAAATCAATTTATGGATTCGAGGACACCAAAAAATTGCTGGAAATCAATTCTCCGTTGATTCAAGTGGCAGACATACTTGGACCACAAATATATGGAAATCCAATGCCGACGGTGGTTCCTGTTGGTGCAGATCAGGATCCTCATATAAGACTGACGAGGGATCTAAGTACGAGGATGAACATCATTCATGCGACACTAACCGATAATGGTGTTAAATTCTCAGTGGGAGGAACAGAAGACGCTAAGGAATATTTCAAGTTAATCAAGAAAGCACTGAAGAATTATACAGTTTCAAAAATAAGTGAGAATTTACCATACAGGACATTAGAAGTTGAGGGAAAATTTGAAGATGTTTATGGCATTGAGCAAGAAATCTCTATTAGGGAAAGAAACTTGAACCCCTACAGCACACTGCCTCCTTCCTCTATTATTCTGAGACTTGAAACTGGAATCAGAGGGGGAAAAATGAGCAAATCAGTGCCAGAATCAACCATTTCATTAAATGAAGATCCTAAAGAATCTGAAAAGAAGATAAAAAAAGCACTGACGGGAGGAAGAGAAAGTATAGAGGAACAGAAAAAATTAGGGGGAAATCCATACTGTTGCCCAGTCTTTGAATTATACTTATATCATCTGGCAAAAGACAAAAAACACTTAGATGAAGTGGAAATAGATTGCAAAAGTGGTGTTAGAATGTGTGGGAACTGCAAGGCAGAGGCTGGATCGCTAATGTCAGAGTTTCTTAAAGAACTTAAGGAAAAGAGGGAAGCTTCCAGGCATCTCATACCGGAGTTTCTTGAAAAATGAAATGTTCAAGATGTGAAAGGACAGCTGTATTTGAAAATAGGCCGTCTAAGGAAGGGCTCTGCAAAATGCATTTTATGAACAGCGTAGAGAAAAGATTCAAAATGGAGATAAGGTCCCAGATACTGTTCAAAAAGGAGAATAATGTTATTTCGGTGGCCATTTCTGGTGGTAAGGACAGTTCAGTCCTTCTTTATCTGCTAAATAAAGTCCTGGGCAAAAAGAAGAATGTCACACTTAATGCATTTACAATTGATGAAGGAATCGAAGGATATAGGAGCAATGGGTTAGATAGTGCTATTTTCCTTTGCTCAAGCCTTGGCATACAACATAGAATAATCTCCTTCCGAGAAGCATACAACACTGAAATGGATTTGGTTGTGAAAAACGAAAAGCTCGAGGGATCACCTTGCGCATATTGTGGGCCCATGAGGAGAGATCTGATGAACAGAATGTCGGCAGAAGTTAATGCCGATTATGTTGCCCTGGGAATAAATCTTGATGATTACAGTCAGAGTATTTTAATGAACGTGATGAGGGGAGATTTTGATAAAATGCTGAGAATGGCTCCTCACAACAGAAAGGTTGAAGGGCTCGTTCCAAGAATCGTGCCCCTGAGAAGAATTTATGAAAAGGAGATAAAATTATATGCCATTCTGGCAGAAATCCCTCACGATACTGGATGGTGTCCATATGCAATGAAAGCACAGAGAAATCTGGCTAGGGATTTGTTGAATAACATGGAGGAACATCAACCAGGTACCAAGCTAGCCATTGAAAAATTCCTTGAAAGATTGAAGAATGACCACACACAAATTGATTCCATTACATTAGCAGAGAAATGCACTATTTGTGGCAATCCCTCCAATGGAAAATATTGCCAGGCATGCATTAGAAGCGGAAGAATAAATATGGAAAATAAAAATTGAAATTTATAAAATAAATAAATTTATGGCGGGCTTCCAAGGTGTGAATACACTGCTTGAAATCCAATAAATCCGGAAGCTATCATTGCTCCAAGAGTTGCAATCCAGAACAAAACGAGGATGATAGTCCAGCCAATCCACTTTGGGTTTCCCTTTTGCGGAACCCTGTCTATTATAAGTGTAACAGGATAGGAAAGTATTCCAACAAATCCGAATGATAGATACATCAGGAAAAGCTCAATACTGTTAGAACCAATAATATTGAGAGTATATGCTCTCCACCCGTAGAATATAGCCATTACCCCGGAATAAAGTGCGAATAACCCAACGTATTGCATCTTGTAGTTCATTCTTATGGTGATTGCGAAGGACAGGATCACTATGGCAACCAGTGTAAACATATCGAAATAGAGTATGTTAAATGCTTTTGGCAGGGGCCATATAAACTCACCACCTAGTCCAAGTGTAAGCATTACCAGTCCAAGAAGAGCAAGCGGAGCCATTCCTGGCTTAAGATGACCTTCAATATCTTTATCACCATTTTTCCTATATCCAATATATATTCCTAGTGTCATATACAATATGATCAATGCCGCAAGCGACATTGACAATAGCTCAAAGGCTAAATCGTCTACAAACATATTTGTCACCACTGGAGAAATTATCTGAGAATATATATAAATAAAACCTCACTGGTAAGGCACTTTTTAACCAACATTAACAATAGGATCGATATAAGGTGAAAATTGTATTCACAGTCCAAATAAATTGTGGTTTGAAGGTTCATTCGCTCCCAATTCTTATTCCAGCACATTAAACCCTTCGTGAAGCTGCAATCTCAACATTTTTATTATTTGCAAGATTATTCGTGTTCAATGGCTTTTCTCAGATTTTTCATTTGAAACTAGAATATAAAATGGAAAACAGAATTTTTTCCAGTTCTTGCCTGAAATAGAATCACTCGCTGAAGGCGGATATCACCAGTTTGTTCCTCGTTCTATAATCCATAAAGTTCCGGAACCAAATCATTTCCAAATTTTTCACTCTCTCTTTTTTCTTGCGAAGTAGATTCCAACCGTTATCATGGCTATAATAATCCCAATCAAAGAACCATAAAATAGGTCATAAAATATTTGAGTAAGATGAGGAACCTTTGTGAGTGTTATATTTCCAATATTCTCTACCTGTCCCGGTCGAAGTGAGAAATCACTATAGTAATAGTTGTATCCAGGTGCAGTAATTTTGAGTGTGTAATATCCTGCCTTAAGGCTGACATTAAGTAAGCCATTGGTTGAGTTATAGCGAAACCCGTTTATTTCTATAACTGAATTTTTGGGAATGACATTTCCAATGACATATGCATAATGGAAAAACTCAATTTTTTCAGTAATGTTTTTACCATTTACTGTGAACTCTATGGAACTGTGCAGGGTATAGTAATCCTGCAAGGTTGTGATATTGATGATATATGTTCCGTTGGGCAATAGAATGGGCAAATTGCTGTTATCAGAGAAATATTGATAGCCAGTATTATTCTCAAGAGACCATTTTGTGTTATTGTACAGACCGGTTTCTTCAATATTAACTGTGAATGTTACCAGATAAAACCTAACACTTATAGTTCTCTGAGCACCATTCACTTCAAGATAAGAAGTATGATTGACGGGTGAGAATATCTTATTTGAACTTGCCAGATGATATATATGGGTGCCGTTGGGAACCATAGCTGTGTAAGAGTTCGCGAATATTATTCCCGATGGTTTAATATTCGTGATGTTTACATACCAACTAATATAGGATGGCAGCCCATTTTCAGAAAATGTAACTGGATACGAATACGTAAAATTCAGCATTGTTGTCATATTTTTTCCGTTAACGGTAAATGAAATTTGATATGGATACAAGATGAAAGCAGCAACATTTGAGTTTCCCTCGAGGGCAAATGTTCCATTGTGTATTTCCAAATTGGTCGAATTTGTTCCTATGAATTTTGATTTTCCAACTCCAATTATATCATATCTCCATTTAATATAATGCGGCAAGCCCTGTTCTTCGAAAGTTATCCTAAAGAACTGTTGTACCCTGTATTTGTATATCTCTCCATTGTTCGATGCCGTGAATATATCCTGTATTTCGGAGTTAAAAATTATACCTTGCAATGGAACATTTGTATCACCATTCAAAAGGTAAGGGGCGCTTCCAAAGATTGTCAAATTTGACGGATTGACTATGTAGATCATTGTTTGGTTTCCAGCTGTCTGAATATATGTTAACCCATTGAGTTTATCATAGGAGGATGCAATTCCTAAACTGTTAACCTTGACTGGAGTCCCAACATCTCCATTCGAATAATTGTAAGACAATAATGAATAAGAATTACCATACTTGCCAGACAGATAGAGGATTTGACCATAACCCGAATAGAAAACAGATTGGGGATCAAATCCGGAAGGAAGTGAAATAGTGGTTTGAATCTTTAAGCTGACATTCAGAATAACCAATTCATTTGAGCTTTCATTTACAGAATATACATTTCCATTTTTAGCGTAAAAATAATATGAATAATCATTATAATTCCCAGTGTTGCTAACTATTTTTGAAACACTCCGATTGACAAAGTCAACTCCAAAGTATCCCGTTTGTGGGCTAAATGCAATCACCTGAAAGTTTCCAATCCCGCCTTCAATTGTGGCATATACCCCAGGAAAGCCTGAAAGAGATACGTTTTCTTCGATTTTCAAGTTATTTGGATTTATTTCAGAAAGGTTTCCTGTATTCTCAGAATAAGCATATAACATATCACTGGAATTCTGAAAGATCAATGTTTCCAAACCAACTTTTTGGTTAAAGTTTAATACAGTGATTACAGAACCGCTTACGGAATTTAGCGCATAAATCTTTGACAGATTTGTATCAAGGTAGAACATTCTATTAAGGAGAGGATCTACAACAAGTGATGATGAAACTCTTTTTTCGTTTACTATTTTATTCGAATTCAAACGAATTTTTTCCGCACTTGTTGTGATATTGGCGACAGGATTAATTTTGGAAATTTGTTTCAACAATGTCTGATTGTATAAACTTTCAAATTCAACCGAAATCACGCTGTTGGTTTTACCACACACGGTAAATGTGTAGTTATCCGGAATTGCGGTAAAGTCTGAGGAGCCGCTTATGATTCCAGTGTATGTTCCATTACTCAAATTTAGGGAAAATTCTGTTCCGGTGGCAATTTCTGTCAGATTGTCTAATTTTATTTTCCAGAACTGTCCGTTTCCCAATCCAGTTTCCTTAAATATTCTCCCATAAGATGGAATAAAAGAATAAAATCCCTGATCTATTGATCCAGTCGAATAAGTGATATTCCACTTCCCTTTTGTTTCCGAGAATGAAATATTGTATGCATTTGCGGGAATTCTTTTACTGCTTCCAGTAAATGGCAACGATTCTGTGCTCTGGTAACTGTTTTTTCCGGTCTGCATCTGATAAGTTTGCATACATATTTCAGTATTTTTTGAAAATGTCACATCACCATTGGGATACAGAGACGTTAGAGTGCTCTGGGGATCAAGTACGCCAGATTGCTCTACAATCCTTTTTGGTATTCCGGAATCCGAAAAGGTATTTGGTTCATAGGAATAGTTTCCTCCCCCTACGATATATGACGATCCTGGAACATTTAAGGATATCTTATGTCCCGCCAGTTCAAAAAGGAGAATCGAACCCATTACGTTTCTATTGTTTATAAGAGAATCTCCTACTTTGTAGGTAAATTTGTCAATCGAATTCATTATGTCTGAACCTGCTGATTTATTGTATGCCTGGAATTTTATTGATGAACTGGTATATGGAAAACAACTGATTAGACCATAACTCATAATATAAGAACCGTTTTGAAGTTGCGTGAAATTTTCAAATGATATGATTTTGTATAAAAGTGATCCAAGTGCATCGGCGAGATAAAATATCTGATCAACAGAAAATCCACGTTCAGTTTTGCCACTTAGGGTTGAATTTGCAAACGCTGAACTTATGTTAACAATTTCCTGAATACTGGATACAGAATTGGGGTCATATGCAAAAGTACTGTTCAAAAGAAATACGGTGAGATTGTATGCGTTGATTGATCCCCATCCAGTTACAAGATTATACCCTCTTTCTGCACCGTATTCATCATTTGCTCCCTTATGTACATTGAAGAATGGATATAGAGGAAGGGCTGAATCAAAATTATTTTTGTTCAGAAACGAAATCGATCCGGTTGGTCCAAACATTTGCCTATTTGCAATGCTGTAGATCATTGGATTTAGATATCCCAAAGAAGGTTTTCCATACATTCTTAACACGGCATCAATTTCGGAAACTATACCAGCTTCAACCGGTGAGGCAATACTCGTTCCTGCCACACCACTTAGAATCCTCTGTCCATTGGTTGATATGCACATTGCTGTATTGTTTGCAATGGCCCCTATGTCGGGGACTCCCAATCCCTTCCCACCAATAACACTATTCGCTTCAGTATTTCTCTGCCACTGAGTTTCAGGAAAAACCTGGCTTATTCCCCCAACACTTCCTACAGGTGTTCCGATTTTAAATAATCCCAATATGGACTCTTCGATAGTTTCATACCACGCAACCTGGCTCTTTATCTGAAGATTGCTGTTAAGGAATAAACTTGTCCCTCCAACAGAAGTGATGCCGAAATAGTTGTATGCCATTGAAGCAGGAAAATTCAAAAAATCATTGGAATAGTTTGGATTGGTCTGATATTCAGAAGAGGAGGGATTATTCCCGGAATCTCCGCTGCTGGCCAGAATAGAAATTCCTCTCGCCTGAGCTTCCTGAAGATATTCATACCAAGTCGTGTCATTAAATTCTGGTGTTCCCCAGGAATTTGAGACAACTGACACATTGTTTAGAGATGAATATTTCTGTGAGGGATTCAGGATAAACGCCAGAGCAGAATTGAGGCAAGCCTCTGTTGGTTGAGGACCATATACGTTAAATATGGAAGATCCTGGAGCCATACTTCCCACCATTTCCAAATCAAGTGTATTTTCTATGTATGCGCCGGTTGTATCTTCGTCCGCAGATGGGCCGGGTGGTACCGCATGGTCCAATGGAACGCCATATATCTTTGAGTGCGGTTCTCCTGAAGGTAAGGTAGAATTATAATAATTGTAAACATCAGTTGGGTCAAATGGGGCCACATGTTGTCCAGTGGAGGAATTTCCCGCCCAAAGTATGGTTGCGATGACTTCCCCAGTTGGAAATGTTATATTAAATAATGACTGCTCACTGTAGGCAACCTGGAGTTCAGAACCAAACACATATTGTTGCCCATTGCTGGTAGTGATTGGTTTAGGGTATCCCGTCTGTGTAGTTATATTGGAAGGTAATTTGCAAGTCATGGAAAGAGGTGACATCATGGCAACACCAGCATCAGTCAAACCTGAAATTTGAGAAACCTGACCTGCAATTGAAGATGGCAAATTTGGAGGAGCATTGGGAAAATAAACACTATTTATACCGCTTTTCACTATTTTTGTTCCGAAAATGGATTCTATGGCATTTGCATTCCCCTGTATTTTTATAGAAATTCTATCACTGTAAGTTCTAATCTGGACACCAGAAAAACTTTCGAAAAAATTTAAATCCCTTTCATAGGATGAAGCGGATATGGAAAAGTTAGCTGCAAACTCAGATCTTGTCATATAACTATGATAGAGCGGAGAACTGGGTGTTGAAAGTCCCTTAAGATATGCTGATAGCCTTGTCTGGTTAGATAGTGCAAATGTCACTAAAACCTGCAGATTCCCTAAATAATCTTTAAAATTTCCTGAAACGTTGATATGCTGTGCACACGGGATATCTACTCTTGAACCGAGAGAAACCACTCCATTACCACTGCCTTTTTCACCCCCAGTCATCCCAGTGTTTGTGTTAGGAAATCCTAAAATAACAGAAGAAATCATCATAAGGGCTGCAATTACAGATAACGCCTTCACTAGGTAAGCCCAAACTATCTTCATCTTAGGCATTCAGTTAAAAAGTGAATAATAAAGTTTCTCAATAATTTCATCAGGTAAGTCACTTTTCACTTGAGATCAAATTGAATAGGTTTTTGATTGATAGAATTATGTCAACATATGGAAGAAACTAGCAGAGATCTGATGAATCCATTTCCGTGGTACTCAAAGATGAGAAGAGAAAGACCAGTTTTTATGGACAACCAGTACAATCTCGTTAATGTTTTCAAGTACCATGACGTGAAAAGAGTCCTGGGAAATTTTAATGAGTTTTCTTCCCAGTTCGGCAAAGCGTTTAACCCTGCAGGAGGACCAATCTCTGAAAGCATAATAAACTTAGATCCACCAAGCCATACAAAATTAAGAAACATTGTTTCGAAGGCCTTTACTCCTAAGGCTATTGAGAAAATGGAACCCAACATCAGGGAAATTACGGAAAATTTGATGGATGGAAAAGGTGGAAAAGACGTAGATATAGTATCAACTCTAACATCGCCACTTCCAATAACCATCATAGCCAACATGCTTGGAATTCCATTAAAGGACATGGATAGATTCAAAAGATGGTCAGATACAATAATAGGTGGTTATGAAGAAAGCGTAGGAGATTTTAAGACAACAATGAAGGAAATTATATCCTATTTCCAGCGCCTTATGGAAGAGAAAAGAAAAAATCCGGATGATAGTTTAGTGCACTCAGTAATAAGTGCAGAGGTGGATGGAGAAAAATTGTCAACTATGGAAAGCCTTGGTTTTTTTGTTCTCTTGTTAGTGGCTGGGAATGAAACAACAACAAATCTTCTTACAAACGCACTTTTAACATTGGATGAGAATAAGGGAACGTTTGAATCTCTTAAGTCGGATAGGTCGCAGATCAAAGGTGCACTTGAAGAAGTCCTGAGGTACCGCAGCCCGGTACAGTCAATCTACAGAGTGGCAAATAAGGATATGGATTTAGACGGTTATGCTTTAAAGAAAGGAAATATACTGGTTCCATGGATTGGTTCAGCCAACAGGGATGAAGAAGTTTTCCCAGATGCAGATAAATTCATAATGGATAGAAAAGATATCAGGCATATAGCCTTCGGGGAAGGTATCCATTATTGCCTGGGAGCACCTCTCGCGAGACTTGAAGCCAAATTGACCCTGGAGTACCTCACTGAGAACTTTTCTTCCTATAAAATTCTCAGAGAAAGACCAATGATACCGCAAAACAGTTCTATTGTGTACGGGATGAGGGAATTGTGGGTAAATTTTTCCAAATAATTTTAGATAGTGGAGTATGACTTGAAGTGATCAGATGATAAACTGCGTAATTTTAGACATGGATGGTACACTGTTGGATTCGGAATCAATTTCCAGAGAAGCAACAAGTATTGGTTTCAAACAGATATTTGGTAGGGAATTGACAGATGAGGAACACTCACTTCTCATCGGGAGACCTGTGCAAAAGATAATGCGGGAAAAGTATGGGGAAAATGGAGAAAAAGCTTACGTTATAGGTAGGGATATTTTCAATCAAAGCATTCATAAAATTGAACTCTTTCCTGGAGTATTAGAAATGTTAAAGGAATTGACACAACATAAATACTCACTCGGATTAGTGACCTCAAGTCACAGAACTACTGCGAAATACTTTTTAGATAAAACCTGCATATCTTCATTATTCAAGTGTATAATCGGGCAGGAAGATACTGAGAACCATAAACCACATCCCGAACCATTAAAAAAATGCATCTCTCAACTGGGTTTTACAGCAGAGCAATCTGTATACATAGGGGATCAGCCCTACGATATTGAAGCAGCAAGAGCGGCGGGAATGAAAAGCATTGGAGTGACATGGGGTCCCGGGCTTGAGAACATTCTAAGACTGGAAGAGCCAGACTTTATTTGCGACGATCCCTCTGAAGTTATTTCTAAATTAAAGAGACTTTAAGATGCGAATGATTTTATCATCTTGAAGACTTTTAGAAGTTCATTGCCCTTTTTAACACCCATTCCGATGCTCTTTTGATCCATGTCAGCAATTTTCTTTTTTATCTTCCTCTCATTCTCCAAACCTAAATACGGTATTGCTACCGAAACTTCAGTTGATAGGATACCCGTTTCTCCTATGGAATTCTTAACAGTTTCGATTAAATCCTCAAATATGGAAATCATAAACTTTCTTGCATCCTCATTCTTCATCAATGAGAAAATCGCGAATGGAACGTCCTGTGGTTTCACTATTGCCTCTTCAATCATCTTCAAAATTTTCTTGAAATTCTTTTTTCCGGAAGCTCTCGTCATCCCATTCATAATATTGTATTTATCAGTATCGTCTGTAGCTATAAGATAGGCCTCTACCATATCATCAATTTCATGGCTTGTTAATCCTTTACTGACAGAAATGAGCTCGCGATCATCAGGGCTCACTAGAAAATAATTCTTAAACAGTCTCGCTTTTTCACTGGCGTACTCCTGATCATTAAAAGCGAGTAAAACATTAGCTTCTTTTAATGTCAATACATCCATCGTTTTCAGTTTTGTAGAATCTTCATATCTTTCTATGAGGGTTTTGGCAACACTGTTTGCAATTCGTTGGAATTTGGCAGATTTTCCCACTATTGCCTGCATATATTGCAAATTCCTGACAGTCAATGTAGTGGCCGGACTTTCTCCATTTTCAGCCATTTCTACACATAAATCTGAAAACCAGTCAAAATTCTTAAGTCCCGATATGAACATGAAATAACCGTTGTTAGCCCTGTAAGCTTCGTCCAGGCTCGTACTATTCGATATTCTTTCCGGTTCCCATTCCTCATAAAGTGTCAAATAATACCCAGTTCCGTCCACATTTATTCCCTTAAGCTGCTCAATTTGGATCTCCATTTTCTTTTCTTCCATCAGAATGGTCTTTAATCCGCTTTCGCTCCAGATGAAAAGAGGTATTTTCCAAATTTTATCAGATTTCTGTTCTTCAAGTACAAATTTTTCCTGTTCTAGTTCGAGTTTTGTTCCATCATATTTGACCTTCACAACGGGAAAACCCTCCAATCCAATCCAGCTTTCCAAAATAGAATCTACTGGCAATCCTGATGCATTTCCAATTCCATTCCAAAGTTCACGGCCTGTTGCGTTACCATATTTGAAATTGTTAAGGTAGTTTCTCAAACCCTCCTTGAATTTTTCATCTCCTACGTATTTATGTATCATTCTGAGAATGCTGCCACCTTTTCCATAACTTATCTCGTCAAATATTTCTTCGATCTCTTCTGGAGTTTCTACTTTAACGTCTATGGGATGTGTGCTGCTCAGGCAGTCCAGTTTCATGGAGGAAACAGTTTTCTTAAGATAATATGCTTTAATTTCCTCGTATTCTGGATAAATAGTGTTTACACACAGAGAAGACATAAATGTTGCAAAACTTTCGTTGAGCCATAAATCGTTCCACCATTGCATTGTAACAAGATTTCCAAACCACTGATGCGCAAGTTCGTGCGCTATTGTTGTTGTAATGTAAATTCTTGATGAAGTGTCTGAATTTTCATTGTGCAGCAGTGCATCTTCCCTGAACGTTATCGCTCCCCAATTTTCCATTGCTCCGGCTGCAGAATCTGGTACAGCTATAAGATGCAGTTTTGGCAGGTCGTAAGGTATTCCAAAATATTCGCTGTAGAAATCAAGGCATTTTGCCGCAACCTCAAGTGGGTAGTCATCACTTCTAAGTTCACTTCCAGGTACTGCCAGTGTGATATGAACATCCCCATGTTTGATGGTTCTCGTTGTAAATTTTCCAACACCGATATATACCAAATATGTGGACATTTTCGGTGTATCCTTAAAGGTAATTATCTTTCCGCCTTCTACATTTTGAGCAGACTCTATTGGCATATTGCTTATTCCTTCATATCCATCCTTCACTTTCATGGATATTGAAAATACTGCTTTCATGGATGGTTCATCGAAGCATGGAAAGGCAAAAGGCGCACCAGTAGGTTCAAACTCAGTGCTAATCATATCTATATCTTTTCTCTGGATTTGGTAAATTCCGGTTATTCCTTTAGTAAACTGAGATTCATAATTAATTTCAATACTATTTTTCCCTTCAATTATAGGAATCTGAATTCCTAACTTTTTTTTATCGGCATCATAGTTAAATTTTAACTCCTCATCTTTGCATTTAACACTTCTTATATTCATTCCTTTGCAGTCCAAAAATATATTTTCGTCACGAGTCATTAAGTCTATAATTTCAACTGCTTTGAAACCGTCTGTTGCTGTAAAATCAAAGTTCAGGGTATACTTTTGAACGTCAACCGTCACGATTAGGTAATTAAATAATAGGATATATTTATATCATAAGTTTTTTAATTCTCTCTCCATCTTGTCAAATACTTCGCTATGGCGAAGTAAACAGCTGTCTCAAGAATCATTACCAGAAACATGGCTGTAAACAGTCCATTGTTCCACGGTTCCAATCCAAATACCATCTGTGCAGAAACAGCTGCGGGCGTAGCTGGTGAGAGTGACATTGCATAAATCAATCCATAATTTCCTAATTTGCCATCAAGGAAGGTATACGGATAGAAGGTTGGCGGGATAACGGTCATCACAATCGACAATATGGATGTAATTCCCCATATATTTCTTACATGATTTACCATGCTTGATATTATGAAAGAGATGGCAGATGTGGATAAAATAAGTATCACAATTAGGAATATCATATAGAGAGCAGTTATGATATCATATAAATGATAATAGGCACCTAGGAAAGCGTAAACCACTATTCCGGGTATAGAAAAAGCGAGGAAACTTAAAGTCATACTCAGCATATAATCTATCGGCGTAACTTCACTGGCAACATACATTTCCTGTATTCGCAGTTGAAGCCTCATAAACGTTGCATCTCCAGCACTTTGCAGTCCAATGGATGCAATCAGCGTTATCATTCCTCCCACAACAGCATACTGAACAAGTGTTCCCTGAGTGAGAACGTAAACAACGAATAGCAATGTTAGAGGAGTGACCAGTGAAGCAATAATATATGATGGAGCCCTGACAATAATCTTAATTCCATAGTACCATGAAAAAAACAATATAAATTTAAGATTCAAGATCCACACCTCTCATTATGAATAGGTCGTCGAGAGTTATCTTCTTTACAGTAAAGCCCTCTCTGACATAGTAGTCGGAGTTTTCAATATCATCATATTTCACGAAAAGTCCGCCAATTTTAAACGAATCGTTCAGATCCTTATTTGATTCCACTCTAATTTTCCCTTTAAATCTTGTAAGCAGCTGTTTCACCGTTCCTCTGTCTATTATTCTCCCATTATCCTGAAGATAAACCTTTTCAGAGAGGTTCTCGGCCTCTTCCATGTAATGAGTCGTGAGTACTATGTTACCTTGGAGTTTCTTTATTGCGGACCATACCTGGAGCCTTGACAGTGGATCCAATCCTGTAGTTGGCTCATCAAGAAAAACAAGATCTGCGTTGGAGGCCAGTGCCAGAGCTACAAACATCTTTCTTTTCATCCCACCACTTAGGGTATCTGATGGTTTATTCCTAACATCCCATAAGCCAACGACCTCCAGGGCTTCCAGTGCAGATTTCTTTGCATCGGATATGCTAAATCGCCTGCCTAAAAGGTACATGTTAACCTGTTCGTAAGGGGACAGGATACCAAGTGGGGATGCTTCCTGTGGTATGCTCGCAAGGACTTTCCTCAATTTGTGTGCATCTTTAACAATATCAAGTCCATTTATCAAAGCCGAACCTGATGTAGGATAGAGTTGAGTCGACAGCATTCTTAAAAGTGTTGTCTTTCCTGCGCCGTTTCTTCCAATCAAAGTGCAAACTCGTTTGTCAATAACTTCCGATATGTCGTCCACTGCGGTTTTTCCACCCTTATAAACCTTTTTTAAATGGTTGATTTCGATCATATAATACCTTAAACTCCATTTTCATTGTCCAAACTTGGAGGTTTCTTTGATCTCATTACCATTCCGACTACCAGTATGATAAATGAAACCCCTATTACCAATAGACCTATCAGAAGTATTACTCCCAAATCCGTAAATGTTCCAAAGTTACTCGTGAATGAATAAGCGGTTCCGCTCTGGGGTCTTGTTATTGAAACAAGATAATAAGAACCCTTTCCTTCCAGAAATTCCGTTGAATACCCAAAACTATTATTTCCTATTCCAGGAAGCGAATATTGCTTGATATTCGAGGAGTTCACCAAACTGAGATCACTTGACTTGATCAAATAAAATGTCGCATTTCCTTCCAGGCCTATAAACCCGTCATTGGCCGTTATGTTCATTTCTCTGGAGTCATACATTGAATTCTTTATTGTAAATGTGTGACTTACAGTAAGATAGTCAGAAGTTAAACTTATTCCTGCAACCACCATAACTATCCCAAGGATAATTAAAATGAGTCCTGCTCTTACAAAAGGCTTTCTCATAGGCTGAATATCTACATAAGTAAGAAGTAGATTAACTTGGTGACCGTTCTGACAAGCATCCATGGGTCTACCCAGTAAACATTTAAGAAAGTGTCTGTAATATATTTTCATTGACAGGTGTGGGGTTTAACGTTGTTTCCAGTGGAAGCAAGGGAAACAGTACAGTGATATGGGACCAGGACGACGTGATCGTCATTGATTTTGGAATATCTGTTAAAAAATTCAACAAAAGAATGGAAGAATTAAATCTTAAGGAAAAAACAAAATCCATACTGATCACACACGAACATTCGGATCATAGCTCCGGTTTAGGGGCAGCGTCACGTCTTCTTGGAGCGGACATATACCTCAGGTACAAAACAAAAATGGTTATGAAACTGGATAAAGCTTTCAACGTCGGGGAAGATCTGTTGATTGGTAATTTCTACATAAAGCCCCTTTCTGTTTCCCATGATGCAATCGATCCGGTAGGTTATGTCATAGAAAGAAAGGGTGTGAAAATATCTCTTTTTTCAGATTTAGGATATTTTCCAATGGATTACTGTGACATAGTTTCTGGATCCAATCTAATAGCCATGGAGGCGAACCACGATACAGAAATGCTAAGAACAGGATCATACCCAGAGATGCTGAAACGTAGAATAATGGGAAATCAGGGACATATGTCAAACACACAGTGTGCCCAGGTTTTGGAAAATGTCAGTCAGAGATCATCAGGTCTCATACTACTGCACCTATCAGATGAAAATAATACGATAGAAACTGCGTATCAGACAGTAAGAGACCATCTGGATAATAGAAATATTGGATACAGGAGCATTGAATGCGCCAGACAGCTAGTTGGCTCCTCTGTTTATGAGGTATAATTATGATGAGAATTGGTTTTATAGGTTTCGGGAGGATGGGTATTCCCATTTCAGAAAAAATAGAAAGATCGTTCGGCTTAGCTTCATGCTACAACAGAACAAGGGAAAATATTCCCACGCATCTCAGGGAAAAGGCAAAGGAAAGTCCAGATGTGGTATTATCGACTTCAGACATTGTTTTTATGATTGTAACAGACTCCACGGCATCCATGGAAATTTTGAGGAAAATAGGAAATAGTGGAAAAGGAAAAATTCTAATTGATATGTCCACAATTTCGTACGAGCAGTCTATCCAAAATCATCAGTATGCAGAAGAGTTAGGTCTCAATTATATGGATGCACCTGTCATAGGAAGCGTTCCCGCTGCGGTGAATGGTTCGCTCGCAATAGTGTGTGGAGGAAAGGTCGATACATTTGACATGATAAGGGCCATTCTCCAGAGTTTCACATCAAAGCAGATTTACTGTGGTAAAGGCGGAAATGGGATTGGAGTAAAATTAGTAAATAACATGGTTATGGGAATCAATATGCTGGCTGTAGCTGAAGGTCTCGCACTTTCGCGTGCCATAGGTTTAGATGATAGAACTACAACTGAAGCTCTTCAAAGTGGAGGAGCAGCTTCAAGAATTTTAGAACTTAAGAAAGAAAAGATGATCAAGGGAGATTTTTCAACGCAATTTTCTCTGGAACATCAGCTAAAGGATATAAAATATGCAGTAGAACTTCAGAGAAGCCTTAAGGTACCAGATTTTTTGACTTCAATGGCTGATAGCATATACCTGTTGGAAAATGAAGAGCATGGCAAGGATGACATGTGTTCTGTAATGGAATACTATAAGAAAAAGAGAATAAATGATTGAACTTTTTAGCGAAATTGCCGAAGTAGTAGTCTTACTTGTTTTGTTTTCAACACTCCTGATAGGTTCATATTCAGACATTAAAAAGAGGGAAGTGGACAGAATCTTATTCTTGCCACTAATGGTATTAGCACTCCTGGTAAATGTACTTCTGTTTAAGTTATACGCAATATCTTTGTTCTCTTCTGTACTGTTTCTATGTCTTTTCTTTTCATACAATACAAAACTTTATGCATTGATAACTGCGTCAACCATAGTCCTGGGGTTGGTTGCAATATTCATCTTTGAGCCATCCCAAATGATTACTTGGTCTCTGGAGTCACTATTTTCCCTGCTTGTTCTTGGTGAAATCCTGTTTGGCGTTGGGGATATCAAAGCGATAGTTTCGGTTATTTTTTCCACAATATTTTTGCCATTCAACCTTCTTAGAGATTCTGTTTTGATTCCCTTCTCCTTCGTCTTTACAATTAACCTTGGTCTAGTATCAGTTGCTGCAATGTTTTGGGGTTTTTACAGCCTGTATAAACTTTCTGGTACTATAGGTATGAGAGCTTCAGCAGAAAATATTAAGGATATTAATCCGGTAATTTTCCACACTTTCGAATATAGAGAAAATAAATACATAAGATACAACATACCATTCATTGAATTCATTCTGTTCGCAACCATAATAACATTCATAGGTGTTAAATTCCAAGTCCCGTTTTAGATTAAGATGAAACGAACCCTTGTCTTGAATCCTGTTCGTATTTTCAACCCTTTACCCTTAGACAGAATAATAAAAGACAGCCAGGACGAAATAGAAATTCTTGAAGACATGTCGGTTGTTATAGAAAATGGAAAGATCAGAGAATTAATAAAATCAGGTCGCGCTGAAAGGGAAATGGGAGATTACAACATCATAGACTGTTCAGGAAAGGCCATACTCCCGGGATATGTTGACAGTCACACTCACTTGGTGTACAGTGGAGACAGGTCAGAGGAATTTGAGATGCGTTCAAGAGGTGTTTCATATCTTGAACTTCTCCAGTCTGGCAACGGAATTCTCAGAACGCTTGAAAGCACGAGGAAAGCAAGTCTCTCTCAATTGGTGAATCAATCAATGCAACGATTGAAACGACATTTGGAAAATGGAACTACAACTATGGAGATTAAGACTGGATACGGACTAGATTACAAAAACGAAAAGAAAATGTTAGACGCTATGTATAAACTGGAAAAATTAACCCGGGTAAAAATTGTCAAAACATTGCTTCCATTGCATGCCGTACCAAAAGACCAGGGGAGGAATGAATACCTAGAATTATGCCAAGATAGAATAATCCCAGATCTCTGGAAACGATCAGATTTTATAGATTCTTTCTGTGATAATGGGGCATTCACTGTGGAGGAGACAAGAAATTTTTTCAGGGAATGCATGAAATATGGCAGAAAGTTCCGGCTTCATGCAGATGAACTGGAAAATATCGGGGCATCTTTACTCACTGAAGAATTTCCAATAATCTCCATAGATCATCTCCTTCACTCAAAAATGAGGGATATAAAAAGGGCTTTTAAAAATGGTGCGATTCCGACCATACTCCCAGGTACTGCATTATCCCTAGGAGAAGATTATCCGCGGGTTGATGAATGGTTAAACGAGGGAATTCCTGTAGGTGTGGCATCTGATATTTCACCACTTTCTCCAGTCCCGGATATGAAGTTTCATGGATTTCTGGCAATAAAATACTGTGGAATGACTCCCAAAGAGGCATTCAATGGCATGACCAGCATCTCGTCACACAGTCTTGATCTGGATAAAAAGAAAGGACAAATTGCAGCGGGATTTGATGCGGATATATTAATAAGTGACGTGAAAGAGGTCAGAGACACGTTTTACAACTGGGCGAATACTGAATTTACAGTTATTTTGAACGGACAAGTTCACGATTTTAAAAAAACTTGAGAAAATCAATTAAGCCCAATTGATATTATCCAGAGTTGGCATATCTTGACCCTGGAAAGGTCATAGCGAAGTTGAAGGAACTTAATGCAAGAAGAATTCTTTTGCAATTACCAGACGGTCTGAAACCAAGTGTTTTCAGATATTATAACGAACTGTCAAGGGATTTTGATGTTATAGTGAGTTCATCAGGTTTTTATGGTGCATGTGACACGGGAACAATGGACGAATGGAAAAATGTTGATGCTGTTGTTCAGCTGGGGCATACAGAGATTCCGAACGTCCCATATAGGATTCCCGTTATTTTTGAGGAATATGTTCATGAAGATTACAGAGGATTTCATGATCTTGATCTTTCTGAACTGAGGAAGAAGAAGTACGGAAAGATAGGGGTAGCATATTCCATACAGTACAGGAAAGCCGCCCAGGAGCTAAAAGATTTTTTAATGGAAAACGGATTTGAAGTATCCATAGGAAAGCACGATGGAAGACTGAAGTATGATGGACAGTTATTGGGATGCAATTTTAGTCCACTTCATGAACTTGAGACATGGGCAGACTGCCACGTGGTAGTCTCAACAGGGGTTTTTCATTCCCTTGGAGCACAACTGGCTGTTGAGAAGGAAGTGTATGTCCTGGACATGAGTGAGCCCCAGAGGCTTAGATCAATGAAGGATGAAGCCGATAGACACATAAGAAAAAGATTCATCAATATGTCTAGGGCTTTGGAAGCAAAGAAATTTGTTGTAGTTGTAGATACGAAAATAGGTCAATATAGGTTGAATCTCGCAAAAAAGATCATGAAAGACATTAAGGAAATGGGCAGAGAAGTTGTCCTCGCCTATTCCAATGAATCTTCACCAGCTGAATTTGAAAATATGATGGCGGATTGTATAGTTTTCACAGGATGCCCAAGGGTTGCAACAGATGATTTCGACAGATATAAAAGTCCAATACTTACGGCTCAGGAATTTAACATGATATTCAAAAAGAAGGGAAATGGCAAATATATAATGGACGAGATAGTCAATGTAGATACTATGCCGTGACAAGTGGTTTTCCTATCAGATAAGTTGGCCCAGTTTCCACGATTTCACATTGAATTTTTGTGAACTTCTCCATTTTTCCGGGAATTACAACCGGTCTGTATGCATCATCCCTTCCAACGCTTGTTTCCCTCCTCCCATCCTCTGTTATCATTATTTCCCTGACAGTTCCTATAAGTTTCTCATAATTTTCACGAATCATTTCCTTATGAATTCTTGAATATTCTGCACTCCATTTCTTTACATTGTTCGAAGGTAGTGTCTTTTTATTAAAATCCCTTGTAAACTGTCTGGGTGAAAATGTTGTTATATTCACAATATCAGGCCTGCTTTTATAAAGAAGATCAACGGTACTCTGGAATGATTCCTCATCTGATCCTGGGTATCCCACAATTATGTCAGTTGAAAAAACACTATCCGGGAATTCCTCTTTAAATCTGTTATTAATCATGTAATAAGAATCAACAGTGTATTCTCTGTTCATCAGTTGTAATATTCTGTCATCTCCATCTTGGACTGGGAGATGCATGAATTTGAAAACCTTTTCAGATCTGTAAGAGTCAATCAAACCATCAATAATTTTTTCTGTATTTTTTGGTTCCATCATTCCCACTCTCAACTTAAAATCTTCAGGAATACAGGTTAAAGTTTTAACAAGTTTATCTAAGGACGTCCCTATATCTAATCCATAGGCAGCTGTATCAAGGGAACTGATTCTGATTTCCCTAACTCCGCGATCCAGAATCATACTAACTTGATTTACTATCTTTTCTGGGTGTCTGGACAGGAGTTTTCCTCTTGCAACCCTCGATATGCAGAAGTTGCAATTCCCTGTACATCCTTGATTAATGGGAATTCCATCAAGGATTGAAGTCTCCTTAATTTCTATATTGTCTATTTTTCCTCTGTATAAGTCTCTAAATTCTGAGGGAGTGATCAGATCAACGTTCTTCTCTTTGAGTACACCGGAAGAAGTTGGTGGAAGACATCCAATAACTTTTGTATTTCCAAAATTGGAAAGTTCCCCGATTCTCTGGATCATTTTCCTTTCTGTCTTTCCTATAACTACGCAGGTTCCAATTACTCTTATATCTGCTTCTTTTGGATCGCTTGTTATGGAGTCCCCTTCTTCCATGATACTGTTAATGTAAAGGCCCGTCTCAGATTTTTCCTGAGTGCAGCCGTACGCCTCAACATAAATCTTCCTTGGCATTGCTCCATTGGAATTTTAAACCCAATGTTAAAACTTTTGACATTAATTGATGAAATAATGATATTGTGAAGCGGAAATCTTAACGGCTGAAATTCCCAGATCTATTTAATTTAAATTCGAATTAGATTAAAAAAGGGTTAATAATTAAATTTTTCACTCTGAAATAAGAGTTTTACCTTCACCTATAACAGTCCTTGCAAATGAGTCGAACTGGAACGGATCTTTATTCCATACGGTTAAGGAAGCTAATTTTCCATTTTCAAGTGTTCCAAGATTATCCAGCCCGAGGATTTCTGCTGGCCTGGAAGTAACGTAAGAAACACACTGTTCCTTAGTGGCACCAAATCTCATAAAGTGCCTCGTAGTAAGGAATAGGGTTCTCTGTAATATTACAGGGTGGTCACTTATCAGAGCGAATCGTGTTCCTGAATTTTGGACATACTGGACATTTCTCCAGGTTTCGTGCTTTAGTTCAACCTTGTATGGATGTGAATCTAGGGGGCCATATACCAAAGACAGGTCTCTTTTCTTGATTTCCTCAAAAATACTTTTGCTGTGGAAATCCATTCCATGGTTTATTATTGGTTTTATTCCAAATTGGTCAACCAGTCCCATCAGGAAATGTGCATCATCTTCCTTATGTAGATGGCACATTATTTTATAATCACCCTTAATAAGTTTGATTAGAAATTCTGTTTCATTATCTATCTCATCAATAGTTTTTTTCCCGTTCTCAATCAGGTTCATTGCTTTTTTCGCTGTGGTAAATCTATCCCTTATTATAGCACCAACACCCATTCTTGTAGTTGGTCTCTTTCCCTTCCATTCGGTTGTGCTTCTTGGATTGTATCCCAAAGCCATTTTAACGCCGATATCCTTTACGAAGGCGTCCTTTATATTAGACGAGTAATTTCTTATCAGAGAACCCATTCCACCAAGTATATTCCCACTTCCTGGGAGAACCACAGAATAAAGTACTCCATGTTCTACCGATTCTGAAAACGCATGGTCATCCATGTAAACTCCATCAACTGCCCTGCCCAGTGGAATCATTGAATCCAGTTTATCGTTCGCCTCACTCTCGCTACCAGGCTCTCCAGCCCTATCGAGTCCTATATGGCTATGTGGGTCTATGAAAGAAGGTGTTACAACCCCTTCTGAGACAATATCACATTCTGGCTTCTTTTGACCCACATATGTGATTTTTTCTCCTTCGTATCCGATATACATTTCCTTGTAAGATTCCTTTCCATCATAAAGTGTGGTTGCCTTTACTGCCTTCATAAATCTGTGATAATGGCATTTGATTTAAGATTAATCTTATAATTTATCCGTTTATAAATTTAAAAAGTAAGTGAATTATCGTGGTAAAAATCAACAGGGAGGAAACTATGATTAATCCAAATCTCATGACCTGTAAGTGAAACAAGATGCTACTGATCGGACAATTGAGGCATACAATAAACTGAGTGGATTATATGATGCTGAAACAGTGGACTTTTGGGAAAATTTTCCCACGGACATAGTCAATGCTTTTTCAAGTTCACTGAGGGGAAAATTAGTTGCAGACCTGGGAAGCGGACCTGGAAGAGATGCGGAAATATTGAGAAGTAGGGGACTCGAAATTCACTGTATAGATGCATCGGGAGAAATGGTCAGCATTACACGATCAAAGGGATTTCATTCAGTTCAGGCAGATTTGCGTTCCAAAGACTTAGATTTAACGGAGTATTTCGGCATCTGGGCATACTCTTCACTAATTCATCTGAAGAAAATGGATACTACCGCACTACTTGAACGAATTTCTATTTCTGCAAGATCGGATACTATGGGGTTGTTTGGTTTCATAGAAGGAAATGGAAACGAAATAAAATCAATGACGGGCACAAATCAGAAAAGGTTTTTTCAATACTACAGTTTAGCTGAACTTGAGGAATTAATGGAAAACTCTGGTGTTAAGATAATTAAAGTTTTCAATTATAGACCCAAAAATCATAACTACATCAACCTGCTTGTAAGATTTTAATGTTTTATGTAATTCTAACTTCCTGTCATGAGTCTTGTGTATTCTTCTTCACTTATCTTTCCAGTTTTGAGGGCTAATTCTTTTATTGATTTGTGAGTCTCAAGTGCTTCTCTCACTACCTTGGCAACTGTATCATAACCAAGAATAGGGTTTAATAGTGCCGCGGAGCCAAAACTCTTTGAAAGATGTTCGTTGCATGCTTCCCTGTTTGCTTCTATCCCATCAATCAATAATCTCCTGAACATGCTCATTCCGTTTGTAATAATCTGAAGCGATCTGGAAAGTTCATAATCTATGTTTGGCATCATAACATTAAGTTCAAACTGGCCAGCCTGAACTGATAAGTTAAGCGCCTGCTGAGCGCCGATAACAGAATGGCAGATCATGTTCATTGCTTCTGCAATAGACGGGTTGATCTTTCCGGGCATTATTGACGATCCCTGTTGGACGGCAGGAATAAATATTTCGTGCAATCCAGTCCCAGGGCCAGAATACATTAATCTCAAATCATTGGCAATTTTGTTGATATCAAGTGCATTTGTCGCCACAGCATTCATCATTCTCGAGAAATCTGATTGAAATTCCATTATTCCTGGCAAGTTTTCACTGGTTCTGAAGTTGTAACCAGAATGCTCTGCAATTTCCTTTACAATCTCCTCTTTGTATCCCTTTGGTGTGTTTATGCCTGTTCCTGTTGCAGTTCCACCTATGTTTAGTTCCAATATGAAGTCCATCGCGTTTTCAAAATCCTGTAAGTTCTTTTCAAGTGTATATGCGTATGCAGAAAATTCCATTCCCAGAGTTACAGATGCAGCATCTTGAAGATGTGTCCTGCCAGGTTTCTTCACGTTTTTGAACTGTTCGGTTTTTTTCTTCATAGATTCTATGAGTTTGTTTAATTCTTCCATGTATCTTTCTGCTTTAAAAACGGCTGCAATTCTCATCATCGTTGGATAAGAGTCGTTAGTGGATTGGCTCATGTTGACATGATCATTTGGATGGATGAACCCATACTCACCTTTCTTCTTTCCCATGAGTTCAAGTCCTATGTTTGCGATCACTTCATTTGTGTTCATGTTAAACGAAGTACCGGCACCAGCTTGATATACGTCAATCACAAACTGATCAGCGTACTTTCCTTGCAAAATGAGGTCGCTTGCCTTTACGATATAGTCTTTTCTTTCATCGTTCAGGGCTTTTAGTCTGTTGTTGGCTATGGCTGCCGATCTTTTAAGTAGCGTCATTGCCTTAATATGGTCAATATCTTCCACAATTCCTGAAATTTGGAAATTATTCTTAGCTCTCAGTGTGTTGATTCCATAATAAATGTCATCTTCGATTGTTACTTCTCCTATAACATCTCTTTCTATTCTTGACATAGTTCCATATCCATCCGTTTAATAAAAGGATTCCAAGAGTTAAATATGGGAAAAATAAATAGATTATTTATCTTACAATGAGGACTGAAACTGGTGAATTTGCAGAAACCCTTGCTGAAACCGATCCAGTTAATATTCCTTTCTTAAACCCGTGTTTTTTATTTCCCATTATGACCATATCAGGTTTTTCTATCTCGATTTCCTTAATGAGGGTATCAGCAGGACTACCAAGTGAAACTTTTTCTTTAATCCTTTCTGTAAAGTCTCCTCTTTCGGCTTTAACAAGCTCCTGAAGTTGTTCGCTCACAATATTCATATCTTCCTTATCTGAGACCTCTGCCTCACCACTCATATTACCTAAGGAAGTAATTATGGGCTTTACCACGGAAACTACCACCAGATCTGTAATTCCAAGCTGCTTGGACAAAGAAATTGCAAATCTCAGCGCTTTTTTTGATTCCTCTGAGAAGTCCACCCCAACAAGTAATTTGGAGATCAATTTTTGGGACATATTTATCAGAGCAAAATATAATATATGTATTTAAAGGGAATGCCTGACATCTACTAAGCAGGAAAACGTTCTAAAGTAATAAATATGGAGAAACAATGCGAGAATTGAGCTGGGATAGCCTAGCCTGGTAAGGCGCAAGTCTGGAAAGCTTGTGCTCCTGTAGCTCGGGAGTTCGAATCTCCCTCCCAGCGTAGATATATTTGTTCTAATCTGATACTTTGGAAATAGTGAAATATGAGCGGTTATTTATATACGAAGGCATGTGATTTTATAATATATTTTAGAGTAAATAATCTATCATTGCAGATATCGTTTTCTTTTCAACCAATGTTTTCACCCTTTGATTTCAGCAAGCAGTGTTTCCTTTTTAGACCACAAAAAAGGCCTGATGTCATAAGATTTCATCGCCTGTATCAGGCTCTCGTCTATCACTATATTTTCATCATTAAGCACACCAAATGAAGCAGCTTCCTGTTTCCTAAGAGTTGCAACATCATTCCAGGACATAATGAAAAGAGATATCCACTGTCTCATTGGTCTGCCTATTGCCTGCATTATGATCTCTTGGTGAGCGGACTGTATCAGAAAGTGAAATGGTTGATAGAGGCCACTTTTACCAATCAACCCGAATCCAGTCGTATAACGTATCTTATTCTTCTGGAGGAACTTTTCCACTTCTTCCTTGAAGAGTGTTGAAACGGTTTTGGGTGTAAGGTAATACAAGTCATTAATGGCAAGAATTGCCC
>DAICVC010000083.1:0-8214 GCA_027372655.1 Thermoplasmatales archaeon
TGCGAAAGTTGTCGAATACGTCTTGTATGACGCTCTTCGCAATATTAATTTTGGCACTTAAAGTTAGAATACTTTCCTGGATGTTGGACTCTGAAGCCATAATATTACTATGGTGGAACTTTATTTATATTTTGTGACATAAGTGCTGTGACTGATCTGTGAATGTTCCACTAGTCAGGTTCTTTTTCAGAAGACTCTTGTCAATGCTTAGTGCCGCTAGAAAGAAGATAGGGAGTAAATAATATTTACTATACAACCAGAGCAGACATACGCTGGAATTGGGGCAGAAGTAGCTAACCCTTCAGCACTATCGTGTACACCCGCTTGCCTATGAACCTCTTCGGAACGTCCACCTTTGCTAAATTTCCAAATAGAGTAACCGTCTTCTCTTAGAGTGTCTCCACTTCGTCCTTGATCATTATTGTCTCATTCTTTATAAGCATCTCCCTGTCCTTAACCATTGAATTGTAGGGAACTACCTAACAATTACGTCTATCCAACGTCAGAATCTAGGTTATTTTACGATATCTTGAGAACTGTGTTGGTATTATAAGTTAGGTGCTTTTGACTATAGGTATATCCATGGATGCACTTATATTTCCATATTATCACTATGTCTGAGAGGCAGAATGATCATTCAGCAGGACTATGAATACTTCAGGGATTCCATTGATGACCTGATATCTGGCTACAGGGAAAAACTCTCCTTGCCTATAGTAACAGATTGGAAGGAGTACGAATCAAGCTATAGATATAGGCTAAAGGGCATAGCTCTTGAGCTCAGGGGAATGATAGATTTATCTTCAAACATAACGGTAGAGGAGTCAGGTACCTATCCCCTTCTGGATACTAACGAGAAGGTGTCCATCATACTTGTGAAGGAGATATTCCAATTGAGAAATAGAAGAACCGTATACCTTCTGCCGCTACTGGGCATAGAGAAGGACATCAGTTACAAGACTGTTAAGAGACTCTATTCCGACCCTATAGTAGTGATGATATTGAACAACCTGTTTGTCGGTACAATAAACAGGAAGGGAACCTTCCATAGACACGTCGGGTGACTGTACCGGTTATTCCCTTACAGTCACGAAGTTCTCCCGTTCCCTGAGGAAAAGGGACAGCGAACCAGCGAAGGGGGAGTTCGTTTATTCATTCTCCCTGATGGACCTTAGCACGATAATGTACGTGAGATACGTAGTTTCCGTGAAATCTGAAATGGATGCATATCACAAGGTTCTTGACATGATGGACAAGATGCTTCTTGACCTCAAGGGCATAAGACCTGACGAATATTACTCAGGCCAGAGTATACTTGAAGACTTCAATGAAAACGCAATGATACTCCTCATCCCAAATAGCATATCCAAAATAAGAGTAAGGAGAGGATGGATGGAGACTATCAGAAGGTTAATCGGTGATCCGATGAACTATCTGAAGGAGTATTTCAAGAGGAACGTATCAGAATCAGGATTCTCATCTGATAAAACAGCTACTGAAGGTTTCATATATCAGAGAAGGAAGTACAGAAAAGAAATGCCCGGATTCTGCAAGGGTGTCATTTACGATTCTATGCCTCCACATGACTAGGGGACTTCGATCTCAATACCGGGCAAAACCAAGTTTTAAGTAAGACATAGAAATTGGACTGTCGTGAATGTCCTGAGGCTTCCCCTCTTTAAGAAATGCTGGAGAATTCTCATAACAAGGGCCATATTTTCTCTCTTTCTCATTATCGTATCTCTGAGGGCTTTTGTTTTTGGTAACGGATTTTATGATTATGCGGATCAGTTCTGGAATCCGTCGTTAAACAGTCCCGGTATTTTTCAAATTGCATTCCAAGGCTCATACGTTTCTATACTAAGCCTCGGCAAAGAGGTCATAACTTGGCCAGGCATCATTATAATGGACTTTTTTTCAGATCCTATGCTGCAGGGAAAGGCATTCACAATATACACATTCGTACTCTTCATAGCATTCTCTTATGTACTGGCAGAGCTTCTTTTTAGGCTCCTGGGCAATTTTTTCCAACACAAGGCAGGGCTCATAGAAAGGGAGATGTTTGAAGCTTTCATTGTTGTTGCAATATACAGCAACATAGCGATAATGAATCTCAACGTTGATGGAGGCACCTTTGCGGACGGCTTTGTCATGCTCCTCATTGCTATAACTATTGTTTACTCCCTAATAGCGAAAAGCAAGATAAGAGCGCTAGCGGTCGCAGCATCACTGTTATCGCTCTCCATCATGTTGAATCCAGACTACTACTTTGGATTCGTAATTGTCCTTTTTTTCTCATTTCTGGTGAATTATAGGTATAAAATATGGGAGAGATTTGCAATGCCAGTTGCATCAGTTTTTCTCTCTTTGCCTGCCCTTTTTTACTTTGTTGAAGGAACGCTAATAACGGCGACTGGAATAGGTAGTCCTCTAGCGGCAAGACCGATACTCAACGCCGCGGCCTATTCGTACTACAATCCGTTTGCATTCATCCTTCTGGTGGCCCATCTATGGAGTACCTATTCCGTAAGTCCTCCGTCCATACTCCTATTCATAAACAGGAATATTACGATTCCGTTCTTCGGGAACATCGTGCTCCTTCCAAGGTCTTTCATAACAGACATATGGGTACTATCCCTCTCCTTATACCCCATATTGGCCCTCATTTCCCTTGCGTTTAAGGCCACGAGGAAGATTGCGATACCGTTCGTTATCGTATGGACTGTTGCTTTTGTTGTATCTCAATGGTGGCGCATACCCTATATGAACGATTTATTCTATCACATTGCCGACATTCCTTTGCTCGGACCTGCATTTGGAACAGCTGTCTCTCTCCCTGGTCATTATATGAATATCATGGCCATAAGCGAGGCAGTGCTCATCCTAATTCTCATTGCCAATGTATGGTCGGGCAGACACGATGTCTACGGTTTCATAAAGAAAGGGGGGTATATATTCGTGGCTGCGGCCGCAGTGACGTTCATTGTAGCATCGTGGTATACTTTGTTAGGAAGGTCGCTTTCCTTCTCATTCTCAATTCCAAGTGTTCTGAACATATCAATTTATGATATTTTTGCAGCAATTGTAGGTGTCGCAGTCATCGTTTACATTGCTAATATTTTCAGGAAGAGACGCAAGACTTTAAGTTTGCTTATGACAAGGGCAAGAGGGGGACCTAGAGCCCTTAAGGTTGCAGTGACTGTTATAATAGTATTCATAGTCCTTTTTTCGGGCTGGCAGGCATTCGACGGATCATTCTTCCCTCCCAGATCTTATACAGGGAGCTCTCAAGGCATCCTCACGTCTCAAGACCTGGCCTACAGCCCATTCAGTCCTCAGTACATCCCTGATTACGTTGTGAACACATACAACGCGCTAAGCTCCTCAAACTCCTATTATACTGTTTTCTATTCGCCTAGCTTTCCCAACAATCATTTCGGATATCAGGACAGCACTCTCAATTACCTCATATTGAACAATTATTCATTTGCCCTACCCGCTTTCATGAGGACGGAGAGCATAAGGTATATTGTGACATACAAGGACAGTTCTGAAATACTGTCGGCCTTAAACTCATCCGGTCTGCAACGGGAGTACCTCGGCCCTTCATCGTATCTCTACGTTAACGATAATATCCTTGGGAATCTATATGGTGCTAACCTGCTTTTGAATTATTCTTCTGAAGATCAGAACTATATTTTGGCATATGAGTTTCTGGAATCAATGAACATCATTCCTGTTATTTCCAGCGTTGGAGTGAACACCCTTGGCTTCAATGCGCTTAACGACACAATTGACATACTCCCATCATCGTACCTCCTCGGATCGCTTTCACCAAAATACTATCTTAACTCAACCGCCCTTCTCTCCTCCCCAGAAAGCATCACTCTCGGTCCTGAACGAAACAATCTGATAAGGGATGGCTGGTACGTATATGACAACTCATCATCCACGAATGTTTACATATCCAACGGGATGTTCCAATGGGATGTGAAGAGGGGTATCGGACTAAATGTGAATTACGGGAATGCTACCGCACCGGGAAACTATACGATGATACCGATAGAGAATGCCATGAATGTTCTCACATCTGCGAAGATAGCGTTTCAGTACAGGACAACATCAAACTTTACGGGCAACTTATCGGCTGATTTCGGTTACATCTACTACAGTTCTGGAAAAACATACGCTTCCAATACGCCTGCGGTCTCATTCTCCCCATCCCAGAAGTGGGCGAATGCTTCCTATTCCTATGCACTTCCTCAATTCACAGGCTGGTTCTCCCCTTCAGTTAATCTCAACGGCACTTCTGGGATTGTTTATCTGAGGAACATTAATGTTTCCTGGGGTTCGTACAGAACTTCCTTTGCCCCATCTCCTTATGCTTCCAAACTTTTCCTAGGAAATACATCAATCGATATCCCTAGGACAGGAAAATTTTATCTTCAAATACACGGAAACGGTAGGTTCAACAATGAGGAAATAAAAGCGAAAAATGGTATCTGGGTGTCACCAAGTCCGGGGACGACAAATGTTACGGGCAATTTAACGCTCGGAGGGGCCGTATATGTGAATGCACCTGGCATCCAGTCATTGATGGGCAATTACACAGTTTCAGATATCCCATATAGCAGGGAATCAAGGCTGGTAGAAGATGGTCACTACTTCAGAGCTTATTACACCCTTACTGGACAGGAGGTGTTTATGGCCACGTACAACAAGGAGGCAAAGATGATACTGCTCGGAAGCGATTTCATCGTCTATGGATTCATATTCATTTACATATTTATCATCCTCTTCCCTGCATTAGCGATAATTGAACCCGTGAGGGCCAAGATCTTTGGAGCTGTAAGGTGGTTTAAGAGAGGCAGATCGAAGAGGTAGCTAGATTGCCCGTTCATCTCCAGGCATGTCGGCCGATATTCATTCGGTGTTTCTCCAAAGAGGGTTTAGAGCGCAAACTACGCTCCTTCAGTTCAGGAGTGTGGTCATCTATTTTTGAAAAAAGGGCGCAGAAATGAGGAAGGAGCTATTCCATTTATCAAGGATTTTCGATACGACAGTTTTGTCACGAAAGGACGAAATCATAGAGGTCTAATATTCTGGATTTGAACTTTTCCAGTGTAAATTCCCTTGCCCTTTCAAGACCTAGATGAGAATACCTATCGCTCTCCCTAATCGCAAGCTCTACGTTGCTGGCTATATCGTCTGCATCCGTCGGGTCGACAAGAATCGCTGCCCCCCCCGATACCTCGCTAATGGTAGGGATATCAGATGTTACAACAGGCAATCCTGTTGCGAATGCCTCGATAATGGGCAAACCGAACCCTTCGTATATTGACGGGAGTAGGAGGACGTCGCATGCGTTGTAAATTTTATTTAATATTTCATCGTCCACATTTTTAAACGTGAAGCCACCAGGGATTTCGCTTCCTACCCTGACCAATAGGTATTCATCGCCCAAAATTTTCATCACTGCCTCGACGGTCTTCAGATTTTTACGAGGTGAATCTGATGAAACTGACAGGACAAGTTTCTTCGAAGGAGGCAGTCCCAGCAAATTCCTAAGTGCATCCTTGGATGCTTCCATCTTTCGAAATTGTCTCCCGAAAGGTAGATGTATTGTTGTTATTCTTCCGCTGAATCCGGAATGGATCAATTCATCCCTAAGGATGTCTGTATTAGTCACAATAAATTTCACATCCTTCAAGGATTCGTAGAGTGATTTCATATAGATCCTTCGAAGTATAGATGAATCTTCAAGGAAGTAAGGCGAATCATGAACGCTGACGACCTCATATGAGTCTCTCAGTCCGAGCGTGCCAGAGAACTGATTTGTGTAATGGACAATGATATTTTTTTTATCTGAATGGCCTCTAATGTACTCTTTGGCGTTAGAGAAGGCAGCGGATCTGAAGATATATGAGAGTGGGTTGAAACCCAATTTGGTAGCGAAATCCGTGCCTAAATGAGGACTATCCCATCCTCTTCCATCGTATACCAAGTTTATGATCTCTTTGTCATATGGCAGTGAATCTGCAAGGTCGGTAGACCACCTGTAAATTGAAGTAAATGGGGGGTACCTGTTAACTATGAATACCTTAAAATCGTCCCTTTTGTTCGCAAGAGGTTCGTCCATGACAGTCAAGATAAGTATTGCATTTTAATAAGATAATCGGATGTTGCGCACCTTATAAATACCGATATATCATAATCGAAGGTGGATTTCCAGGCTCTCTTCGCTACGCGAGCAAAAATTATTCCTTGGAGAACCTCTTGTTGTTTTATGAGTAATGAAATGTCTGAGAATATTAGGGAACTGAGCAGATACATTTCGGGGAAGATAAACTCACTGAATTTGAAGATACCTGAAGTCGAAATATCAAGAAATGATACAATCGATATGAAGAACAATATAACGTCAATCGACCCTGAGAAGCGGAAGGAATCGAAGATAGACAAATCTACATTGTGGCATGAACATAAAAGGATTAAAGAGGGTAAGACTATAACGATACATAATAAAACAAAGCTGATGATTGGATGAAATTAAGTTATAAAACACTCAAAATAGCGATTGGAACTATAATAGACAGAAGTGAAGCAAAGCTTGACCGTTCAATACATAAACCTTTCAACAATAGGGTGCTATTATCTTCTCCCACCGAGTTTATCTCAAAATTGAGTGAGCAAACTTATTTGGCTGAATCTGAAGCATTAAGTATTCTAAATTCTATCAATTCTAGTAAAGTACTAGAGCAAATTGATACTGAACTGCAAAAAAATTTGCCGGATTCCAGATATAAAGCTCTAAGAACCTTTAGGTACAACAAGGGTTGGATATCTATTTTAGAAAGTATTTACGGAATGGTAAGATTATTAAAGCCAAATTTGGTCGTCGAGACCGGTGTCGGAGAAATAGGAATGAGTAGTACGTATATATTGACAGCACTGGAAGACAATAATAAAGGTCATCTCTACTCCGTTGACCCCGATAAGTTTTACTCACTATATGGATACCATGTTGGGTCTGGAATTCCAGGGAATCTTAGGAAAAGACATACTCTAGTAAGAGATATCTCCCAAACTTCATTAGTACCTTTACTTAGGAATATCGGTCATATTGACGTTTTTCTTCACGACGGTGATCACAGATTCAAAACAAAGTTATTTGAGTATGAAACGGCCTATAAATATCTAAATAGCGGAGGGGTTATAATATCTGATGACACATGGGATTCAGCCTTTGACTTATTTGTAAGAAAGTACAAAATTAATGGATATTCTATTAAGTACGGGACAAACGCTTTTTTTTCGTATGCATATATTCGAAACGATGTTCGATAAACTATCGTTACCTACGAATGCCTAATGGCACACTCGTGAGTGATGCCTCCGGATGGAGGCATGTATGTTGCCATGCTCCACTTTTTTCTCTAATACCTATCCCCACGGCATAATTTTCATTTACGTTGCGTGATTTCCACATTTTTTCATGTTTCCGCTCCCCTCACGGCAAGACTACTTACTTAAAAATGTCGCATGAAAAAGAACCGGACGAGTGTAGCATTTACTAATCAGTCATAGCAAATTCCCTGAAACCTTAAAGTTAAGATGGTCTGCTCCCTTATAGAACTGGAACAGTATAATGTTAATAATATAAGTAAGAAGGAATACATGGAGGTCTACCCATGAGATCAAGACACTCAGTAGAAGAGAAGTTTGAGATAGTCATGGAAGCACTAACAGAAAACACAACGCAGGCAGAGATATGCAGGAGGCATGGGATATTCCCAACACAGCTTGCCAAATGGAAGGAGCAGTTCATAGAGAGCGGTAAGAAAGGTCTCTCAGATGGCAGGCATCCTCAATCAAGGGATGAGGAGATAGATGACCTCAAGAGGATGATAGGAGAGCAGACTCTCGTGATCAATGCTTTTAAAAAAAGGCTTCAAGGAGGGTCAAGATGACCATCGTTGAAGTCTCCAGAGCAAGATGCCATTGAGGAGGATATCAAGGGTATCAGGCATTTCCCTCTCCTCCTTCTATTACCATGAAAAGGAGAGGAGAGTGAAGAGGCTCTCTCCTCAAATTGAGCAGGACATAATCAATACTGCTTCTGAGAGGCCAACATACGGTTATAGGAGAATATGGGCTATGCTTAGAAACAACGGAACGAAGGTCAACAGGAAGGCCGTGAGGAGGGTGCTGAGA
>DAICVC010000012.1:0-44916 GCA_027372655.1 Thermoplasmatales archaeon
CAACTTTAAATGAAAACACTGCCATTCCAGAGGAGTTTGTTGTCATTGAGACTGCGCTGCTTGAGTAGTTCAAACCAACAAGGACAGCTGAAGTTATATCCACACTTGCGCCACTGACCGCACTTCCATTTTCCGTAACTGTAAATGTCACGGTTCCTGTTTGTCCGGTTGTATAACTGGTGCTTCCGACTGCATATGTCATATACAGTGCTGGATTAATGAGGAATACATTGGTGTAAGTTGTTCCAGCCCCCGTTTGGTTTTGGCCACCTACTGTAACGACCGCAGTTATATTCACTTCCTGGTAGAATATAGGCATTACCGCCCCACTTGAACTGTAGGTCTGCATTATCTGTGCTAGAGCGTTGGATACGCTGAAACTGAATGTTCCGTTCTTTCCAGTTGATGCATTAAATGTATAAGACTTGCTTGATAAACTTCCCACCATTCCGGTCATTACAATTGTAATGTTAGCATCGTGAACTGCGCTTCCAGTTGTGTTGGCTACACTGTAACTGATCGAACCGGTATTGCCTGTATAAAGGTGTGATTTCCCAGTATATTTTGCCGAGATAGAAAGGTGATTCTTCTCATTAGTATTGATAAGTTCTATGTTCAGATAAGTAGAGGTTGTTTTAGTGTGCACCTCACTGGAAGGTGGATTAACCGTTGCAGTTATGTTCACCTCCTCACTGGGTAGGTTAATGATTTTATTATTTTTCAAAGTTTGGAGCAATTGGTTCAGGCCTGCAAATACCTCGTACTTCCATGTAGCTTGACCTGCAGCATTTGTTGTCAATTGATTTGAGGTCACATTGATTATACCCTTAGCAATTGAAGATACTGAAATACCTATCGTGGCACCCTGGACTGGCAATCCTGACGTTGTATTTAGTACAGTATACACTATGCTTCCTGTGTTACCTGCCTTCTGTACTAGGGAACCGGTAAAATTCTGCTCAATCTTCATACCATAGTTATAACTGATAGTCTTGGATGATGCAATCTTATGCACTTCCAGTAGAGTGAAATAAACACTGAACAAAGAACTAGACTGCGTAGTGGTGAAGTTGGCAAATTGGTTCGTCTGGAATGCATCCATAACTGTTGTGTATCCTATATTGATCAGAGTAGCCTCTTCAGCTATTATTGTTTGTATTTCCCCGGATATCTTGGTCGCCTGTGAGAATGAGTCGGAAGCCAAAAGCTCATTTGAGAGGTTTGTAAGCAACAAAGTTACCTGCTTGCCAGTGAGTTGAACGCCGTTGTATTTAAGTGAGGTGTATGGTCCAAGTGTACAGCCAAATGCGAAATAGGCTGGTGCATCATTTACGAAAAGTGCGCATAGTATTGCTGGATCTGCTGCCTCTGTTCCCTGCCCGTATATTGCAACCTGATAATCGTTCGCTTTGCCAATGACTGAATAGTAAATATTTGCAAACATTGTTGTGTATGCTTCCTCAACTATGGTAGTTTTCACACCAAGATGAGCCCAGCCCTGACTGATTTCAGTTGCAACTTCCACATCGCACGGAGTTTCACTACCTGGAGCGATCTGGATCTGAATCGTGATCGGTTTTCCATTGTAATTGAGAACACCACTTATATTCTGCATCCCTGGAATGCTGTTGATCAATTGCCTTGCCTTAACCAGGTTGTAACTGTATTGGGGCGTTGAAGAATTGTACCATAATATATTACATGGGGGTACTGTGTTTGACGTAACAGTCAGCAATCCATCGTAAACTGTACCATCAATTGTCTGATATGGTGTTGCATAGCTGAGAGCCTGTCTGAACGCTGTTATATTCAGTGGAGTATAGTTCTCATTTATCCTTACTGCGCAGAAGACCTGTGATGGAGCAGTATAAATATATGCTCCCGGGGTACCTTTCACGAGTGAGAGGAATGTTGGGGTTACCGGCAGCATGTCCAATTGTCCCTTAGTAAATGCAGCCACCATCGAAGATTGTGACGCAAAGTAAGGTTGATAAAATTCGTATATCTTTGGAGTGAACTGTCTTAATCCACTGCTTACATTGGCATATTGAGCAAAGAAATGTGGATTTACGTAGAATTTGTCCAAGTGGTTAGGATTTATTTCTCCATTTGGCATTCCATATCCGTTATTTACCATAAATGGACCATTACCTACTAAACCTGGAACACTGCCTGTTGCAATATTCCATCCCAAATTCCATCCTAAATATCCATTTCCCGAGCTAATTCCAGGTGTGCAGTTATACAATTTTGCGGAACTTGTGAAGTCGTGGTGCACCCATATGTGATATGGCAATATGTAGGATTCCAAAGAGCTTGTCTGTAAAAGCAATGTCGGTTTGGAAACATACAGTTTTACTGAAAGATTTCCGTTAGGAACTACATTTACGACACCTGGCCATCCTCCCATTCCTGCTTCCAGTCTCCAGGATAGGGCAACATCAGCTGACTGCAAATAGTATTTTTTCATCGTTGTTGTTGAGAAACTCTTGTAGGTGTGAGTGGTCAAATTGCCTTTATAGTAAAACTGGGTTGTGTTTGAGAAAGTGTATGTTTGAGAGGCATTTGCTGCGCTCCAGTCAGTCCACTGCACATATGGTCTCAAATTTATTGTGTAGACATATGAGTAGTTTACCATGGAATTTGTTTCAATATCAAAGGTCTTGTTATTTGTTGTTACGTGGGCCAATTTGTATCCAGTTGCCAGCCAAGGTACTATTTGGCCATTCGGCAACTGATAGTACAAACTTCCGTAAACCAACTTGATAATAAACAAATCACCAAAGGTGTTCGCAGTGAATGTGTTCAAATCACCAATAGTACAGTCCAGCCCGCATTGAAAAGTTCCATTGGTATATCCCGGTTCCTGCATGGTCGTTGTCGGCATTTGCCACGGGGTACTGCTGGAACTATATGCCTGAGCTGCAGTTTCTGCGTTCAAGCCTAAATTACTAGTCTCATTCGTAGAGCTAATAGGTGATGCGTTCTGAAATACCACGAAAGCGGTACCCACCATCAATAGAACTACAAATATTGCTAAAATTATTTTCTTATTTTCCATCCCCCTGCAATCAGTTCAATGATTTAAAACTCTTTTTGTCAATGCAAAAAAATTAAATACTAAAAAGAATCTAAAATTAACCTATTATAAGGTACAAAGTACAATCTAAGAGTTGTTTATTAGTAAAAAATTATAGTAGTTAATTATTTTTAGGAATTTGGTATGGTTTATCGTAGCACTGTGGTATATAATTTCAAAAATATATTTTATATAGCCTTTTTTCGGATATCAGTCATCAACCTTTAGATAAATCAGTTACAGTCTATTGTTCTTATAAGGCAAATCCATATGATTCAGATCTATTTTAAGTTAGATGAGAATAATAAACCCGGTTTCATTAACTTAAAAAGTATGAAAATTCTCTATAATATCCCTTCAAAATTATCCGATGAAACAAGACTTTCCAGCGATATATACCTTCCAGATGTAGAGGGAAAATATCCTGTCATATTGTTAAGAACTCCCTATGGCAAGCAAAGTGAGACAATAGTAGAAAACGCAATAAAATTCAGCAATAATGGGTTCATATTTGTAGCAAATGATGTTCGAGGAAGAGGAGACTCGGATGGAACTTTTGTCCCATATTTTAATGAGGCCTCAGATGGATGTGACATGATTGAATGGTGTTCCCATCTGGATCAAAGTGATGGGAATGTGTTCACATGGGGAGCATCTTATAGCGCGAGGATTCAATGGTTAACAGCTTTGAAAAATCCGAAAAAACTGAAAGGAATAATCAGCACAGTTTCACCCTCAGATCCATTTGTTGAAAATCCAACCGGCCAGCCTTCGCCTCTATCCGTAAGTTGGCTATTTTCAATTTCAGGAAGAACAATGCAGAGAACGGATCTGGTAAATTGGAAAGAAGTATATGATCATCTACCCCTATTATCAATGAGTGATGAAACAGGCCAGGAAATAAATTTTTGGAAAAAAATCGTTTCCGAAGCAAAAGATAGCGATTTTTGGAAACCTTTATTCTACCAGACCAAGTTTGACTCCATACCGTACCCGGCTATGCACATTGGTGGTTGGTATGACGATGAACAGATTGGAACTTTTAAGAATTTTATGGGAATGGTAAATGGTCACAGCGGGACAAGAATTGCCGAATTGCAAAGAATGATTATCGGATCTTGGCCACATAATGTAAACAGAAATAGGAAACTGGGAAGGTTAGAATTTGGAATGGATTCAATTATTGATCTGGTGGGAGAGGAGATTAAGTTTATAGATCATGTCCTAAAGAATAAAAAGTCAATAGAAAAACCCGTAAAGTTATACCTAATGGGAGAGAATCAATGGATGAGTTTTTCAGGTTGGCCTCCAGAGAAATATCACACCGAAATTCTCTACTTATCATCATCAGGCAATGCCAACAGTCGCTTTGGTGACGGAAAATTGATCAATCAATTCCCTGAGTATGATGAAATGCATGACGCATTTACATATGATCCGGGCGAACCTGTTCTCTTTATATCGGAAAGTAACTTTGAGCAAATCGGAGGACCGGATGACTATTCCAAAGAAGAGGATAGAAACGATTTGCTGGTATACACATCTGAAGTATTAGGGCAAAAGTTGACAATTCTGGGCAACGTGGAGGCTGAAATCTACGTAGATTCCGATGCACCCGATACGGACTTTACTGTAAAACTGCTTGACGTGTGGCCAGATGATCACTCTATGAGACTGTTGGATGGAATTAAGAGAATATCAGGGATGCATAATAATGCAGTCGAGAATATTGAATCAAAAGAAAGAGTAAGAATGATTAAGATCGACCTCTGGAATATGGGGATTACAATTCCGAAAGGACACAAATTAAGGGTTGAAATTGCATCCAGTGCATTTCCAAAATACGCAAGAAATTTAAATATTTCAGATTTTCAGGGCGACAGGTCCGAGTACAGGGTTGCCCACCAAAAGGTTTTCCACGGAAGAAAATACGGATCAAATGTCAGGTTACCAATTTTTAATTTTTAAATCAACTGGCGGAAAATCATAATATTAATAGTTCAGGACAATCACTTAACCATGGAGACTACAGAGGATAACAATCTGTTCTCGAGAGAAATTTCAGGCTGGAGCACAGGTAAAATCATCGAATTTATCCACACATCTGACTACAGGGCGTTTGAAGCAGTCGGTTGGGCATTGGAAAATATTGCAGAAGCAACTGAGAAGATTTATGAAAGAATAACTGAGGGTGGAAGGGTAATTTACGTAGGTGCTGGAACAAGCGGAAGACTTGCTGCACAGGATGTGGCAGAATTAAGGCCAACCTATGGAATAGGATCAGATATTTTTGATTACGTTATGGCGGGAGGTAACGATGCAATCCTCCACTCAATAGAAGGGGCCGAAGATGACAGGGAAGAGGCAGTCAGAATACTGAAGGAGGAGAAGCACCTTAAAAAAAATGATATAGTGTTCGGAATAAGCGCATCAGGATCAACACCATTTGTTATTTCGTCATTAGAATATGGAAAGAAATTGGGGGCCCTCACAGTATCGTTAACAAACAACAGGGACAAACCGGTTTCAAAAATTTCAGATGTCAGCATTTGCTGTCTAACAGGTGCGGAAATAATACAGGGTTCTACCAGAATGAAAGCAGGAACATGCCAAAAAATGGTTCTTGGAGCAATATCGACAACAATAGCAATCAAGCTTGGTCTGACCTATAAGAATACAATGTCAAACATGGGTGCATGGTACAATGAAAAACTTCGCAAAAGGGCGCAAAACATGCTAATCAGAGAGTTTGGTCTTGAGCAGTCAAACGCTATCCAGCTTCTGGAGGAGAATATGTATGACATGAATAGGGTAATGGCAATGCTCGAAAGAGAGAGGAAAGAATAAAAAATAAGAGGGGAAATATGGCAGGAATAATATCTACATGCTTCAGGGACAGTGATGGAAACATTTTACAGTCCAGTAACGAAACTATGTCCTTGCTTCCAGCTTCAAACATGAAAGTAGTTTCAGGATATTCAGCATACAAAATACTCGGGCGTGAGTTCAATTTTGTCACGAAATTTTCTAACACTGGAGATAGGCTGTACGTATCAGGAGATCCATGCCCACTGTTTTCTTTGAGCGATATGCGGAATATTCTAAGAAAGAAAGAAAATAGGGATATAACTGGTATAACCTTCGATGATCAGGTGCTGGATAATTTACCCTATGGTAGTGGATGGGAAATCGAAGATTCTCCATATTGTTACCAAACATGCATAGTTCCCTACTCTGTAAACGAAGGGTGCATTCCCGGTAAGAAAATCAGATACTCAAAATTAAAAGACCAGGTAAATCACAAAGATGACTCAATGAGTGTGAACAACCAGTATAGACATTTTACAATGGCCATGAGCAATATAATTGGACATAAGTTAGATTTTAAAATTGGGCACCTGAACACAGCGGAATATAACAGTACTTATGAGAAAAAATTGACAGACATATTACATCATATAGAGGAATTCAGCTGCAATTTTTCAATCGAGGTTGTAACCAAATACCTTTCACACCATGTGAGCGGGGGGAGGGGAAACTGGAAGGAGTCCACAAAAATTATTGAAAATCTGATGAAAGAACTAAATTTGGATATGGAAGGCATTAGAATAGTTGATGGAAGTGGCCTTTCAAGGCAAAATCTTCTCACAACATCATTCCTTTCGGATTTAATATTCAGGATAAAGCAGGGTAAAAATAAGGAATTTATTGATCTATTGCCGTCCAAGGGAGAAGGGACTCTTAAAAACAGGCTCAATAAAATGGACGATTTAAAAATAAGGGCAAAAACAGGATCCTTCCAGTATTGTTCTTCACTGACCGGATATATTAGTTCACTTGATGTTTCATTCAGTATAATACTGAATAATTTCAATGAAAGTGATCAGCAATTGAGGGAGAGAATTGATGATATTTTGATGAATTTTGTTTCTTCCAGAATGAGGTAATCATACCACATTCTGTAAAAGATCTTCAACAGTCTCTCTTTTCCTAACGAGGTAAGCTTTACCATCAGAAATTAACACTTCGGAGGATCTCAGATTTCCGTTGAAATTCATGCTCATAGCATAGCCATAGGCTCCGGCATTCAAGACTGCAATCAGATCATCAATTTTCACATCGGGAATTGATCTCCAATTCACGATCACATCGGTATTTTCGCATACCTGACCCACTATTTTTCCCTCCCTCTCAGCACCTCCATGATCCGCGAGGACAACAATAGGATGGTAAGCTCCATACAGTGCGGGCCTGAGGAGTGTTGTCATACCCAGATCCGTGCCTATGAACCTCTTTCCATATTCCTTCACATTTGTCACTCTACCAATCAATATTGTGGAGTCTGCTACCAAATATCTTCCGGGTTCCAGAAGGATTTTTGGAAGCTTTCCATGGTAGCCCTCAAAATTCTTGTTCATCGAATTCCACACACCCTGGGCTACTTTTTTTAAGTCAAGCTCTTTTTCTCCAGACCTGTAGGGAACGCCAAATCCCCCTCCAAGATCTACATATTCAAATTCAATTCCCAATTCATTTGATATTTTCCTTACAAGAGCAAATAGCTTTCCTGCCACAAAGCCAAAATAATCTGCATCCAGAACATTGGATCCCGTCATCATATGAATGCCGAATTTCTTTGCGCCCTGATCTCTTGCAACACTGTAAGCGTCAAGCGATCTTTCTGATGGTATTCCAAATTTCGCGTCAGGTCCGGCTGTAGTAGTTCCCTGAAATTCTCCTTTTCCGACACCCGGGTTAATTCTAAACGAGACTGTGTGGGGTAACTTTCTCCCCAGCAGGTTCATCTGATTAATATCATCAAAATTTATTGCCAGACCATAATCAGACGCTTGCGAAAGAGAATTTTTGTCAAGATTGTTTGGTGTCATTACTATTTTTTCCTTTGCAACTCCGCCTCTTAGGGCTATTTCATACTCTGTCAGATTAGAGACATCTGCCCCGGCACCCATTCTTGAAAGAACTTCGACTATTCTTGGATTTGAATTTGCCTTGATTGCATACTTAATTTCAAAGTTCCAGTTAAACGATAAAAAAGCTTCCCTTATATTTTCAAATCTTTCCTGAATTCTCCGTTGAGATGTGACATAAAGTGGAGTGCCATACCTTTCTGCCAGTTCGTGTAAATTAACTCCGTCCATAGTCCACTCTTTTTTATTCTTAAGAATAACAGATTCAATTTGAGATTCAGGCATGATCTCCAATAGGACAACTATAAATAACCTTATTCACATCTTATTCACTATTTAAGAGGAAGGCACTTAGGAGTGATTTTCATTAAGTGAAAGATGAGCTACGAAAATCATTAATTGGGTACCGCAGGAATCAAATTATGAATAATTTTTCGACTACTGCTCAATAGTTTTTAATTTCAATCTTCTTTTCATCCACTCAGTCCTGTTCAATAAGGCCATTTTGGATACTTTTGCATCCGGAACCACGCCGTACCAGCTGTGATATGCTCCGGGATATACGTGAATTTCAACCGGTATACCGTGTTTCATTAGCATATGGGCATAATCAATGTCCTCATCTCTGAATACCTCCTGTCCACCCACCTCCACGTAAGCTTCTGGAAGATTACTCAGATTGCTAGCCCTTGAAGCAGACGCGTAATATGAAACTCCGTCTTTTCCTGCTATTTCTCCAAGGAGAGCATACCACCCAAGTTCGTTGAGTTCCCTTGGCCATGAGGGCCACGGTCCCGAACACATAAGACTTGATTCCGTGTTATTCCTGTCGTTCAACATTGGCGCAATCAAGCACTGGAATATCAATTTAGGTCCACCCCTATCCCTGGCCATTAACGCGAGGGATGCAGCAAGGCCCCCGCCTGCGCTTTCTCCCATAAGACCAATTCTGTTGGCATCTATTCCCAGATCATCTGCATGATCTGCAACCCACTGGAGACCATCGTAACAATCATTGATTCCATTCGGATAAGGGTACTCTGGGGCCAATCTATATTCAACATCCACGACGACTATTCCAAAATCCTTTACCAATTTAGACATCTCCAATTTACCGTATTCAACGCTCCCAACAATCATCCCCCCTCCGTGAATATGGTAGATACACGGTAAATTTTTGTATTCAGAATTAGGAGAATAGATATTCACTTTAATTGGCATGCTGGAATTCTTTGTGTTTATCTCCACAACTCTGAGAGATACTCCCGGATCCAGTTCAACATTTTTTATATTGTCAGGAGTTAAATCAATAAGCGTTTTCTTTAAAACCTTAATCTGGTCATTTTTATTTTTGTAATCTTCAACTATTTTCAAGATTTCTTTCATTCTTTCAGTACCGGCTTTTACAGAATTTCTCAATTCCTCATCAAAATCAGATTCCAAAATCATAAATCTCCAACAGTAAGCATTTCTAAGGATTAATCGTTTCACTTTCTGTGAATATCAACACACTCACGGTGCTTCTTTAATGAAAATTCGGGCCAAGTCCTGAATTGCTCCTCAGGAAAACACTGATTTTAGGATCGATCCGGTATATAAACTAACGCCCTCAACTAAAACTGTTTATAATCAAATATAAATGCCCCATCAATGAAATGTGTGGGAATGAGTACTGTTGACCTAAGGAGCGAACCTAAATTTAGAAGTGAAAGGTCTTCACAGCTTATTTTTGGAGAAGAGGTCGAAATAATTGGAGAAGAAGGAGAATACTGTCGTGTAATTGGAGTAGACCGGGTAAAGGGATATGTGATGAAAAATCTTATAGTAGACTCTTCGAAAAAGATTTACAAGTTGAGAAAAAACCACAGGTCAGGCAACATGGTGCTTCCCTTTGGTTCATACGTGAACGAAGATGATGCAACTGAACATAATATTCCCGAAAATTTACTTGTGAAAATTTCAAAAAATTTCAATCCTTGGGAACTCGCAAAGGAATTCATGGGAGTTCCATATCTATGGGGAGGCACCTCAGACCTCGGGTACGATTGTTCAGGTTTTACTCAGAGGTTATTCAGATTTTCCAACACAGAAATTCCAAGAAACTCAGGATGGCAGCGCGAAGCTTCAAAGACTGTTGAATCATTTAATGAAGCTCAGGCGGGTGATCTGGTTTTTTATCACGGACATGTCACATTCTATATTGGAAACATGACCATCATACATTCAAATGTCCATAATGGAGGAGTATCTTACACCCAATTGAACGATAACAGTGAATATTCCAAATCACTGGATGGATCATTCGAGAAAATTGGAAGACTGGAGATAGGTAAGAAGTATGATTTGCCATTTAAAAAAGATTCAGATTAGGGGAATAATAGGGAATTACGAGTTTAAAAAAGGTGATAAGAAATGAGAAGCGGGTATTTTATTCAGACTGGAATGGGCGGTGTTGACAGTAAAGAGGAGGCTTTCAAGTTTATAAGGGAAATACTCCCTTTTTCCGTAATACTTTTTAGGTCGGATTTTCAGGGAGCAGAAGACCTTTCAAAGTTAGTGAAAGAAATCAGGAATATTTATGTAAAAGAAAAAGGAACAAATCCACCGGTCATCGCAATTGATCAGGAAGGCGGCAATGTTGTAAGAATTCCATGGATGGACTATAGCCCAAGTAACTATTTTCTAGGAATGGTCAATAACGAGAAATTAAGTTATTTTGCTGCTTCCCTGATGGGAAAACAGCTTAAATCATTCGGAATTGAGTGGAATTTGGCTCCGGTACTTGATGTTCTCTACGGAGTAAATCCCGTTCTTCTGGAAAGAAGTTATGGCTTTGACGTTTCATCCATTGAAAAACATGGAATTTCAATGATCAAAGGTCTTATGGATTCCGGTGTTGCAAGCACTGCAAAACACTTTCCAGGCCACGGTGGAGTTATGGAAGATTCTCACGAGGAGCTTCCTATAGATAAGAGAAGAATGGAAATTGTGATGAACGATGCTAAACCATTTAAGTCCGCCATAGAGTGTGGTGTGAGTTCCATTATGCTATCTCATATAATTTATAACGCCATCGACAAAGAATTTCCAGCATCAATATCACCAAAAGTCCAACTTCTGTTAAGAAAGGAAATGGGATATAACGGAGTGATACTGACAGACTCCATCAATATGAAGGCACTTTCCTCAAATTTTGACCTGGAGCAAATTGTCAAAAACAGCATAGGAAGCGGTGTTGATATAATCGAGACAAACAGTTTAATTTCAGCAAGCTCGATTAATGACATAATTAGCGAGAGCAATTACAGTAATATGCAAATGAAGGCAGACAGGCTTGCAAGACTGATTCCTGAAATAAAAATCAAATACAATCCCCCGGTTGAAGTTCTAAATGCTTTCTCTACGATTCACAATAATGTTGTTAGATGGAAGGATCTAGACCCGAATAGGCATTTTTTCCTGGTCTTTCTTGATCAAAAACCCGAAAGTCAGGTCAACGATGCCAAAAACACCGGAAAGGGAGTTTTGGAAAGGCTCAGGAGCATGAATCTGAATTTTGACCTTTTGGACTTTGAAAACATCGGGGAAAATATTGAGGGAGATCAATTTATATTTATAGGCAGAAATGAACATTTTAAGGATAGATTTTCCAAAATTAACAGGATGAATGACAAAAACAGTTGTATGTTCATATCCACCAGCATTCCTCAGGACACAGGTATCCTAAGTGAAAAAATGGGATATATCACTGCAGGCTCTTCCAAAACAGAGAATATTCTTGGGGCTATCTACAGAACTTTTCACTTTTTCTGAGAGAATTCCCTGTCAACAAATGTTTTCTTAAGTTCTACACCCACTCCCGGGCAGTCGTGTGGATAGAGTGTTCCCTTCCTGAATTCAATACCTTTCTCAACTATATCTTCCTTTAAACTGCTGTAGCCGTCCAAATCCGCATATTTAACAGATGGTTTTGAAAGGGCAACTGCCAGCCCTGCGCTGTTTGCCAGTCTGGTTTCTACCATGCATCCTATCATTACCGGAACCCTGTAGGAGTAAGCAAGGTCAGCCATTTTTATTGAGTCGGTGATCCCTCCCGATTTCATCAATTTTATATTTATTCCATCTACAGACTCAGTCTGAAGCACGTTTAACACATCATCTGTTGTAAATATACTTTCATCCGCAAATATGGGAATATTCGATCTATCTCTAACAAATTTTAATCCACGTATATCCTGCATGGGCACTGGCTGTTCCATAAATTCAATTTCAAATTTTTCAAGCTTCTTAGAAATCTCAACTGATTTTCTGGGTGTGTAGGACTGATTAAAATCTACGTAAATCATTGGCTTTTCCCCAACCACGTCTCTAACCACCTTGACTCTTTCAAGATCATCCTGGATTCCAAGTCCCATTTTTATTTTGAATATTTTAACCCCATCAGACATAAGTTCTTCCGCCTGAGCCTTGGCTTTCTTAGAATCTACGAGGTCAACAGTGTATGAAGTGTCAATATGATCTTTATTATTTCCGAGTAACTTTCGAACGCTTGTTTTTGCGCGCTTTCCTATTATGTCCCAAATAGCCTGATCTATCGCCATTCTGCTTGCCTTTGCTGACCTGCAGAGATTTTTCATGGTTATATTCAGGTTTTCCTGGGACTCATCCATTCCCTTAAGGGATTCCGAAAATATCCTTAACTCGCTTTCCAGTGATCCTATGGTGTCACCAGTTATGAATGGAGTGGTTGTGGCTTCCCCGTATCCAACAATTCCATCATCTGCGGTAACGGAAACAATAAAACCCTCATAGGAATTGGTTGATCCAAGGGAAATTTTAAACGGCTTTTTCATTGGCAGTTCTATTTTTTTAAATTTTATACTCTCAATCACGCTGTAAAATTGCAAACATGCATATAAATTAGCGGAACACCAAGTGAGCTTAATAAGATCCAGGTTATTTTTGCATTCTCCAATTAACAAAAGAAGTGACACTGGGTGAATCATACTTAACAGGATAACAACCAGTGAAAAGGATTTATGAAGGGAATGAATGAACCGCAATGGTCACACTTGGTATTGAGAACATCAAAAATCTTGTTGCAGGAAATTCGAACAAGAAGGTGGGTATAATAACCAATAACATTGCAAGATCCTCATCTCTCACATCAGTTTTAGATATCTTGGTTAAGAAGATAGGCAGGGAGAAAATTGTTCTGTTAACTCCGGAGCACGGTTATTATGGTACTGCACAGGCAGGACTCCCGGTTGGATCAGGTTATGACAACGAGTTGAATGTAATGGTTGAAAGCCTGTACAGGGATTCAAAAAAGGGAAGCAGCTCAAAGGATCAGGACTCTGAAATGAGAAACCGGGACTCTATCCGCGACGAATCGAAGTATCCCACAAAGGAAACTATGGAGAGTCTTGACTCAATAATTTGCGATCTTGTGGACATTGGATGCAGGATATATACAAATATAGCAACTATGGTCTACACAATGTCTCAGAGCTCTAATGATCAAAATTTTATTGTGCTGGATAGACCCAATCCAATCAATGGAAGAGATATGGATGGTCCAATTCTGGACAGAAAATTGTTTTCTTTCATCGGAGCGTTGCCAATTCCAATGAGACATTCGATGACCCTCGGCGAATTAGCACTTTTTTTTAATAAGTTTGAAAATGAGAGTAAGGCAAATTTAAAGGTGGTTCCAGTGGAGGGATGGTCAAGGAATATGTGGAATGACCAGTGCCAGCTGGACTGGATACCCTCATCTCCAAACATACCAACCCTTACCACAGCAACACTGTATCCCGGAACGGTATTATTCGAGGGTACTAACATGTCAGAGGGGAGGGGAACAACATTACCATTCCAATTAATTGGGGCTCCATGGATTACATCCGATAAATTCATAAGAGAACTAAAAGAAGAGAAACTTGATGGCATAAAATTTATGGATTTTAAATTCAGGCCAACCTTTTCAAAACATGTCCAGGAGGTTTGCAATGGTGTTCTGCTAATACCAGAAAAAAGGGACTTACTAAAACCATTCAGTTCAACTTTGAAAATAATTTCCATCATTCAACGATTGTTTGAGGATGATTTTAAATTCTTCGACAGTTATTTTGATAAAGCATCAGGTAAGGACACCATAAGGAAGGGAATTACTGATGGAAAAGGTATAGGGGAAATTCTTTCACCATTCCAGGGTGAATTGGACAATTTTATGGAAAGGAAAAAAGAAATTGTATTATATGGGTAACTGAAAAATCATTCCACAATATCTTCTAAAAGTTCAATGTATGGAAATTCGGATGAAATTCTAACTTTGGCATTTAGAGGGAGAAGCATATGCTCTTTACCATGCCCGAATGGCATATCAAAGAGACACAGTTTTCCAACTTTAGAAGAAAAATTATGTATGGCGTTCTGTGTGAGGTAATTGGGTTCCCTTGAAGATTCCATAACCTTGAACTCACCGAATACATACGCTCTAAATTCTTTCAGGTATGAATGACTGATATTGAACAATTCCCTATCTATTTCACCATACCTTACATTTGTGTCCTCCAGGAGAAATATCTTATCCGATGGATCTGGCATGTATTCTGTGTTAAACAGTGCCGTGGCAACTGAAAGATTGGTACCTGTTGTAATTCCCTCAGCATCAGGTTTGCCGTTGCTTTTTATAAATCTATCAGGGTTGAAGTAGACACTTTTTGTGTTTCCACCAAGAATATCCATGAATTCTATGAATGCGGGAGAATTCAGCGTTTCAAGATCGGATGATGGCATTGGTCCATGAAATGTTATGAGTCCAGATTTTTCCTGGAAAGCCATATGGAGGGCAGTTATATCGCTGTAGCCCAAAAATATTTTGGGATTTTCTCTGATTAATTCATAATCGATTTCGTCAAGCAGGTTTATTGTTCCGTGCCCTCCTTTTGCACAAAATATGGCTTTTACATCATCTTTGAATGCCTGGTGGAGATCTTCCAGTCTTTCCTCAACCGGGGCAGAGAATTCGCTAACATATGAATGCTTTTTTAAATTTTTTCCAAGTGAAACCCTGTATCCCATCTTCTTAAGTATTTCAATGCCTTCGGAAAGTTCTTTCATCGGAGGCATGCTTGAAGGTGCAATAATCCTTATTTCATCATTTTTTCTTAATTTTTGTGGTTTTATCCTGTCCATATCTATCTAAGCAAATGTTTCTTATAAAACTATCTTATGTTCATGTCTGGAGTTTGAGGGAAGCAGTACTATTACCATTCCTAGGCATGGCTCAGTATTTCGGTGCAGGCAATGCAATTTTGAACTTCATTCCGATCTCAATGCCTCACGAAACATTGAGGTACTCGGTAAATCTGAGTACTCAGGCTGCTGTCAACCAACCTAACTTTGCGGTTCAATGAAACCATGCCTACGGGCACGGTGGAGACCAGCAGCAAGCCCACTTTTTAGGGGTGGGAAGTTGACATTTCTCAGGAATTAAACAGATTAGGTATTTCAAATATACATTTCACTGATTGTTGTCAGTTTCTATTTAAAAATAGTCCTTGCAATATCACCATACTCTTCAATCCATTTCTTATTTCTCCAGTCAACTTGATCCAAGATTTGCGTATCTCTTTGCAGATTTTGATACTCGCTTTCAAGCCTTTCCGGTTTACAGTAATAGCAATTGCCGGCAAAAATAAGGGAATTGTTGAATACTTCCCTGAATATTTTCAAAGATCTGGTAATATGATAACATGATGTGACAAGACTCATTTCAAAGTTATCCGTCATTTTTTCAACAATCTCCCTGACATAAACTGCGTTTTCAATGGTGGTCCTGGACTTTTCCTCGAGAACAACCTTGCATTTGTTTGTTTGAAATTCAGAATCTATGATATCTTTCATGGCTTGGCTTTCGGATTTCAGTGTTTCCTTTGAGGTGTACCCACCGGAAAGTATTACGTAGTCCGGGTTATAAATCAGAGAATACGACATGGCAGTCTTCACCCTTCCAAATAATTCTTCTGTGGATCTGCCATTACGGAAAGCACAGCCCAGAACAACAATAAATTTCACTATTAGAGAGCAAATTCATTTATTTAAACATAAACAATCTAGAGGAAATGGCACACCAAATCAGTTAAAGATTATGAAATCCCACTTATGAGTTTAATGATCACACATTCCACATTCTCAAGACGACTGTTTTTGGGAGTAAGGTTGCAAAGTGAGGGATAATCCATACTATAGTTTTCTTTATTATTGGGTAACTCATTCATAGGCAATGACACTAATGGAGACTGAAATTAAGGAGGAATCCAATTCCATAAGAAAGACTGTTAAGTCAACTTCCAGTAACTTAGGTAAAATTGCAGCATTAATCCAAGATTCACCTTATGTGGTATTAACAGGGAGTGGAACAAGTTTTCATGCTGGTAATATTTTTCAGATAAACCTATCAAGAATGGGGATACCTGCCCTCGTAATCAGGGCTCCAGAGTTTCCATATTATTTCTCCCAAAGTAGTGAAACAAAACCAGTGGTCTTTCTTGTCAGTCAGTCTGGAGAGAGTAAGGACATTCTTGAGAGTCTCAACATCTCAAAAAATTTTAATTTCAAAACAGTTGGGGTCTCCAACGAGAGAGAAAGTTCACTGATCAGGAATTGTGATATTGCAATGATCACAGATGCAGGAAAAGAGAATTCAGTAGCAGCAACCAAAAGTTTTGTTGTACAATTAATAGCATTTACAACCCTGTACTGGAAAATGAAGGGAAAAAATGAACTAGAAAACCTTGAAGAACTTGCAAAATGGATGGAAAATTTTTCAGAAGATTTCGAAAGATTTTCTAAGTATTCTAGAAAAATTAGAGGAAAGGTAATCCTGCTTGGAAACGGACTTCTTAACCCAATTGCAATGGAAGGGGCACTGAAGTTAAAGGAGACCGCTAATCTGGCAACAGAGTCCCATAATATTAGGGAATATTTACACGGACCCATACAGACGCTGGACAGGGAAAGTACTGTAATAATATTGGGGAATGAGATTGAAAAATATCCAGAAATAATGCAAAAGATTTCCAAACATGCAGGGAATATAATAAGGATTGGAGAAGGAGAAGGAAGCGATATCGTCGTGTGGAGGACTGAGGAAGAATTGAAACCCATAGCATACGTACTCCCCCTGCAGATATTATCGTGCTTGAAATCCATAGAACTCGGTATAGATCCAGATAGACCAAGTAAATTATCTAAGGTGGTGGATTATTAAATGACATCCAGTGGATCAATATCAATACGAAAAGAGTTGCTAGTGGATTTGATTAACAAATCCATTCCGGAGACATTCAGAGGTCTAGGTGCAATTATAATGCATAAAAACAGAGAAATTTTCAGATATTCAAACGGAAACATTCCTGAGCTCAACTTCTCTTATAACGAGAACGTCCTGTTTGATATGGCATCTCTGACAAAACCCATCATTACTGCTACCTTAGCAATGAAGCTTTTGGATGCAAATAAAATTGGGCTGGATGATCCAATTTCATCCTATTTAAAGGAAAAAAATGGAGTTTATTTCGATAAATTCTCAATGAAGAATTTATTGAGCCATAGCTCAGGGTTAATTCCAAGTTATCCACTCTACCTGAATGGAACTACAAGAGAGGATTATCTAAATACCATAAGGGCAATATCAACAGGGGCTACACCATACACAAAAGAGGAGTATAGCGATCTGAATTACATACTGCTTGGACTGATACTGGAGGAAATAACAGGAAAAACACTAAATGAGTTGACAACAGAGGAAATTTTAAAACCACTCAAAATGAATTCAAGCGGTTTCAAGCCCAGTATGGATAAAAAACTGATTGCCCCAACCGAAAAAACGGAAGAAAGGGGTCAAATCTGGGGAGAGGTTCATGACGAGAATGCCTATTATCTTGGAGGAGTTGCTGGCCATGCAGGATTTTTCAGCACACTTGATGATATGGCAAAATATGTAGTAGGATTCAACGAATCCAACCTTTTTTCCAGAAAGACCAAGGAATTAATGGTTACACCCGTAAATGAATTCCTTGGGGGAAATTTTGGATTGGGTTGGATGATCAAGAATAGCAGAAGTGAGAAATCTGGTCCTTCGTTCGGGTACACTGCATTCATGGGAGACTACAGCTCATATGGAACCATAGGGCATACTGGGTTCACTGGAACGTCCATCGTCATGGACTTGAAGAGGAACCTGACCGTGGTTATTTTATGCAACAGGGTCTACCCAACAAGAGAAAATAACCTGATGCTGAGATTCAGAAGAATTTTTCACAATGCAGTTTATAACAGTATTAATGATGAAGAAGTTGGTTGACATTGAGCGACTTTAGCATTGCATTCGGCAATATTTACACCGGCGTGGATCGCAGATCAGGTGGATATTTAAACGTTAAAAATGAAAAAATAAAATCCATTTCATCATTTCCAGAATATGATTCGGTGGATGGAGAATACAAAGATTATACAATAGTCCCGGGATTTGTAGACATCCATACGCACGGTTTTGGTGGTTTTGATTCTATGGAATGTGATCCATATGGAATAGCGAACTGGTCAGAAAAACTTTTGAGGTACGGTGTTACTGGATTTATTCCAACATCTGTTTCTGCCAGTGAGGACAATATATTGAGGTTCTTGGAATCCGTCAGAAATGCAATGGAAAAGAAAGTGGAAGGTTCAGAGATACTTGGTTCGAGATTGGAGGGACCGTTCATAAGCCCAAAGATGAAAGGTGCCCATGACTTGAATTTCATTAGAAAGCCAACGAAGAATGAAATAAATCGAATTATACGCACAGGAATGGGAACATTGAAAATTGTCGATCTGGCTCCAGAGATTGAAGGTGGTTTGGAGGCTGCAAAAGAGTTTTCGTTCAATAACATCAACGTTTCCATTGGGCATTCCGATGCTAAATTCCAGAAAGTTGTAGAGTTCAGCGGTGGGAAAAATCTTCATTTCACTCATTTTTATAACGCTATGTCAAATTTCCAACACAGGGAGGCGGGAATGGTTGGCGCAGGCTTAACATTGAATAATTCAGAACTGGAATTGATCTGTGACCTGTATCACATAGATGAAAATGCCATAAAGCTGGCTGTCGAAACAAGAGGCTGGGATAATTTAATCCTGGTAACGGATTCAATAAGTGCAACGGGAATGAAAAATGGAACCTATAGATTAGGCGAACTAAATGTTGCAGTTAAGGATGGTTTGTGCACTATAGCGGATACAAAAACCATAGCAGGAAGCACCTTAACAATGGATAAAGCAGTACGAAATCTTTTAGATCTCCATTATGTGATGGAAGATATAGTCAGGGCAGCGTCAGTTAATCCCTGCAGATTCCTGAATCTGAACGATAGGGGGACACTGCAAACAGGAAAGAAGGCCGATTTTGCAGTGTTAAATAATAATTTAGAAATTGTAGCAACCTTTAGAAATGGGAAGAAACTATTCTCACGTTAAATTCTCATACCATCAGGAAATCCTTCAGTTCTTCCTTTGGCAATTTCATTACAAGGGAGGTCAGTTCCTGAGAAAGTGTTTCAACCTCCTCTTCTCCTATCTGTACCCCCATCTTCTCTAGTACAATTTGCATGGACCCAAGTACTGCGTGATAGCCAAGCAAAGGATTCTTAAATTTAGTGGTTGGAAATTCTTGCAGAATTTCATTTTTGAATGTATTCCAGTATATCTCACCTGAACGGAACACCCCACCATACCCGCTGACTCTGACATCATTAAATTTCATTTTTCTGATCAGGCCTTTTACGCAAAGGGCGGCCTCCTTGGATGACTCCTCTAAGAGTTTCTTTGAGATTATATCCCCATTGTTGGCAAGCTTAGAGACTAGGGATGCAATTGAAGCTATATTTCTCACATCTATTTTTTCTCCATATATTTCGTTGACAAGCATTCTTGGCTCCTTCACATTAAATTTATCAAGGATCATTTTGAGCAACCCCTGATTATCCGTTCTGCCGTCTGCAGTTTTGGCAGCCTCCTGAATAGCCCTTCTTCCTATGTAGAATGCTCCGCCTTCATCCCCAATAAACCATCCCCATCCACTACATCTTTCCATGGTTCCGCCTTTCTTGCCATAGGATATCATTCCTGTACCGGGGGCAGCAATGATCCCATCTCCATGCGGAAATCTGCATCTGAAACCAGCTTCTCCATCGTTTAGAAGTTCATATTTGCCTCTCAATTTGTAAGATGAGATAAATTCATCAATAATCTGTGTAGATTTATTTGAATCTTTTACACCTGCAAGTGCAAATGTACTGTACTCAATATCCTCTATCTTATATCCGGATCTTTCAAGCGATTCGCCTAAGGCTCTGGAAATACTTGACCTGGCATGTTCCACACCAATATTCCTGTAGTTTGAAGATGATGAAAGCCCTGTACCAAGTATTTTTCCTTTTATATCATATATAATTGCTATTGTCTTAGTTGCACCACCGTCTACAGATAGAAACACCATTCTGAGGAAATGCGAAGGCACTAATTTATCTTTATTGGAATTTTTGTTACAAGGGAAATTATATTTCCAGAGTCATTATCTTAAATTTTCTGAAAACTCTGAAGCCATACCTTGAGTACAGATGGGAAGCTTTTTCTCCGGTCCACAAAAAATATGCATTTCTGATAAAATTTGATTTCATATTCAGGAGCGTTTTTTCAAGCAGGAGGCTACCTATTCCCAATGACCTGGCGCTTTCAATCACTTCGAAGCATCCAAATCTTTCGCCTTCAGCGTAGGTATATTTTCCCTCTCCCGAAGAGAACATTGAATATCCTACAATTTTTCCGTCAAGTTTCGCTATCGTAATCTGTTCATACCCGCCTGACATTATCACATCATTTGCTCTCTTGTAGCAATCTGCAGGAAAGTTCTTTTCAATAAGTATCAATAATTCATCTTTTTCATTTTCATTCAGGTTTTTTATATCCACTCCTTTCACTGAACGCCTGGAAATTCTTAATTTTCCCAGATTTGCATCCATTGCCAGTGCTTCTTCACTCTCCCTAAAACCCCTATTCAATAAATATTTGTAGATTTCAGGATAAGTTTCATGATCAATCCCTGGGTAAAAGTATCCTGGAGAAAAATTGGAAAAAATTATTCTTTTAATTCCATTGGATTTTGCCGTTTCTATCTGTAAGTCCAACAGTTCATCCAAATCATTCCGATTTCCAATTGCCATAGCGAATATCCATGCTGTGTCCTCCCTAAATGGTTCATATAAAAATTTTTTTGACTTCTTGCAGATTAATGAAAAACTTTTATTCTTCAGAATAGGGCAAAATATGTCGACGTAAGGATTCTCAAAATATTTGTTCTTCAACTGAGTTAAATTTGTTGGATCAGCGGAAAGTTGAGAATTCCAGATATCTACAATATCAGCAATTTGTTCACTGTCAAATTTCATGTACAAACTAAATGTTTGATGTATTATTCTTTTTTTCTGATCATATATCAACTCGTCAAAATACCTATTAACAAATAAAAACTATTCTAGTTCGATTCTATTAGGAATCCATGGAAATAATAAATAATATTAGGATGGAAATGCAGGACAAAACTAAAGAAAAGGCCAGAATTAATCACAACACAATTCCAATAGAAAAGACAATAGATGGTACCTATCATTTGAATGGAAGCCCACAATTCTCTGCAAACCTGGACACCGAATTTTCAAGATTCACAGCAAACTGTGATGAGCCAACGGCACTTGGCGGACCTGGAGTTAACCCCACACCTCTGACGTATCTCCTTTTCGGAGTCATGGCCTGCTACTCGTCAACTTTGGCTTCCCAATGCTCCAATGAAGGAATAAAACTCAAGGAACTGAAAATAAGAGGAAAACTAATTTATGATATAGCACCGGTGGTAATAGAATCGGACTTACCTATAATAAAGGAATTGAAAATTGAAGTGATTTGCGAAACCAATTTGAAAGAACAAATAAAGCGAGCCTGGAATAGATGCCCTGCAATTTTCGCCATTCAAAATCCCATTAAAACAAGCATTTATCAGGAATAACAGGGAAATTGCAGCAAGGAAATCTATCGATTTTAATATTTCATTTATTCGCAATTCAATTCGTGATTCAGGTTAATTCTGATACTTGCATGTCGAATGGATTAACCTTCAAAATCCAAGTGAATTCTTTCTCAACACTTTATCTTCATTTTCAATTAGCAGGTTGAGTTGAGCTATCATATCATCCCTGAACTCTTCTTCCACCTTTATTCCCAATTTGTTCAGTTTTATAATTATGCCTCCAATTGCAACATGATACCCGTAATAAAACCGTATATGGCATTTTACTGAATTTCTTATTCTGTCCTGGATTATGGATCCTGCTTTCATTGTTCCACCAAGAACGGACACTTTCGGACATGATTTGAAATTTGCCAGCATGGAATTAATTACACTCGCATCGTAATCGGCCGCCTCATTGACTATTTTCAGTGCATATTCATTTCCTTCATAAGCCATCTCAATGACCCTGTGACTCAGAAGAGCAACCTGTCTCTTGTTCCTCTCCCTTTCCAAAACACCCATAATCTCCCTGAAATCTCCCAAAAAATGATTTTCAACCAATTCGATGAATTCATTTCCTTTCAGGATACCATCAGATTGCCTTTGTGCAATTCTCACTGCTTCTCTCCCTATCCAGGAGGCCGATCCTTCGTCTCCCATGAACCATCCCCAACCACCTACCCTATTCAAAACTCCGTCCTTTTGAACATATCCTACACTTCCCGTTCCTGGCGCGAATACAACTCCATCTTCAAAAAGATTGGCCATTTTGTAAGCAACGAAACCATCATTTACAACGTCCACATCTGTTCTGCCCATCATTCTTTTAATCATGCTTGTTCCAATCTTTGTAGTTTCGCTCGAATCACCAATTCCAGCTAATCCAGCAATAATATGCGAACTTTCAGTTGGATTCACACCCGAGTTCTTTCTAATTTGCCTCAGTGTATGTTCAATATCATTAACAGCAGTTTCCTCTGGCACAGTGGTGAAATTAGAAGGACCGCTGATACCAACTCCAATTACTTTTTTGGCGTTTTCATCAAAAAGTATAGAACAGGTTTTCGTTGCCCCACCATCAATGGACAGGATCATAAACGCTGATCTTTTTAAAATTTATAATGATTAGGTTTACTTCAACTAAAAATTGGTTAAAAACTAAAAAATTTTAATTAAAAAAAAGAAGAATTTTAACTCTATTCTCCAATTTTTGCACTGACTTCCCCTGCTGGCTTGAAATTCATAATTCCCTGGGACGGCTCCTCAGAGGATATTTCCAGACTGAGTCCCTTTGTCTCCCTTATGGTCAGTATGGTTACTATTGCTCCAACTATTGCCATTCCACCAAGTAACTCAAACTCCCCTCCGTTTCCAAGGGCTGTTCCTAAGATAAGGAATAAGAAAGTAAAGATACCTGCCCCAAGTTTTGCAATTGAAGCAGCAATTCCGTGTCCTGTCGATCTTATGTTTGTTGGGAACAGTTCTGTTGGCAGTATAAAGGTCGTTGTGTTTGGTCCAATATTTCCAAAGAGATATGAAATTCCGAAGATTACAACGAACAGGTCGATATCCCCTTTCAGGAATGAATACTTGACTCCAAGTATTATGTAAGCGATAGCCATCACTCCAAATCCGACCCACTGCAATGTTCTTCTTCCAACTCTATCTATCAGACCTACTGCAATCCAGTATCCTGGTAATGCAAAGGCACCGGCAAGAACAGTATCTCCAATTGCAACATTGAAAATTGTTCCTTTTAGTGTTGCTGCAGAACCGTATCCTATGTTTGAAAGTATGAATCCGTTGTTCAGTGTTGTTCCATAGAAGGCCATATCAAATATGAACCAGCTGATAGTAGTTCCCAATACGAATACTAAGTATGTTTTTAGCAATTTAGCATACTTTGTTTCATGGACTTTTACTGGGGAACCACTTACATCGTCCAGGTTTGAATTCCCTGTTATTCTTCCCACTGCCTTCCTGGCTTCTGTCTCATTGCCCTGCACCTGTAATGAGAATCTCGGAGTTTCCATCAGTTTTCTTCTCAGATATACTACATAAATTGCTGGAAGTGCTCCAAAGGCTAGCATTAATCTCCATGAATCACCCAGAGGCAAAATGAAAATTGATCCCAATCCTACTAGGGCACCTGAAACTAATCCAAAGCCCTGCATTGCAAATACCATACTTACTAGCTTCCCTCTGTGCTTGGTGCTTGAATATTCACTCATAATGGTTGAGCTTATTGGGTAATCTCCACCTACTCCAATTCCCACTATAAATCTTGTTATAATCATCATAACATAATTTACAGAAACAGCTGAAAGTAAGGTAAAAACGATCATTATGGCGAGTTCCAACCCGTACACTTTCTTCCTTCCCCATCTGTCTGATATGTGCCCGAATAGCATTGCCCCAACAAATGCTCCAAACAGAACTGCAGATGATACTCCGCCTTCAATTATTTCTACATTGGAAACGGCATATCCAAAAAGTGATGTTGTTCCCTGTATTGCACTTAAGTTAAATCCATAACTTGATGCCAATATTGGACTTGCAACTGTTAAAACGAACAACAGGTAAGCGTCTGTAAAGAAACCCATTCCTGCAACAAACATTGTCTTAACGTGACTCTTTTTAAAACCGGAATTATCCAGTTCGTTTAAAAGGTCATTTTCCTTTTGTGATGTTGTCATTACATCAATATCGATGACATAGGCATATAAATTTTCTAAGTAGAATACTTACTTGAAAATAGACACAATATGTCTATATATTATAGGTAGTTATTTTTTATATTCCAATCAATTAAAGCTCATGAAAATTATGACTCCAAGATCGAACCAATTTCGAATATATTAGCTCTTGTTGGAAGAATTTCTGAAATATTTTGAAGTTCATTTCCCGAAGGATTGGGATTCAGATATTTCAAGATGAATTGAATAATGCTTTGTGTTTCATTCCATTAATGATACGAAAGAGAACTAAAAACAAGATCAAATTTCACTTGAATTGGAATGAATCTGATGCTTCCACTTAATAATCTATTTCTATCGCTAATTCCAAGTTTTTGTGTCCTGGACGTTGCGATAGAAACTATGTCAACCACTCCATCTTGAATGATTAGTGCCTGCTGCTGGTCTCACCATTCCCGTAGGCATGGTTTCATAGAGATGCAACGACTGGTTCGTTGAAAGCAGTTGGAATTACTAAGATTTACGAGTAACTCAGTGTTCCTTGAAGCATTCATATCGGAATGAAGTTAAAAGCTGCATTGTTTTCATCGAAAAAGGGGAAAGGATCTTAGTGTAGCTGTAATTTGATAAATCTGAACAATATTTATTGGATTCATTCACTTTATATTGATATTTGATTGTGGGATATCCGTGTATCTCCATGCCAAGGAATGGTAATAGTACTGCTTCCCTCAAACTCCTTACGACGTTATAACATTTAAGGAAGTTCCGAAAGATTTTCAAGCCTTCCGCTTCTCTGTTGATTTTCCGCACCAAGGTCATACGGATAAGTCGCATAGATTTTACTGACTTCGTTTAGCGATTTCATGTCTGATTCCTTAAGTTTCCAACCAACACTTCCTAAATTGTCTTCCAGTTGGCTAATTGTGCGCACTCCAAGTATAGGTGATGTCACCCCTCTTCGCTGGAGGAGCCATCTCAAGGCAATCTGGGACGGGCTTTTGCCTATTTCCATTCCTAACTTCTCAAGCTGTTCCACCACTTTCCATGTGACCTCGTTTTCGTGAACCTGCTCCCACATAGTTCTTCTTCCTTGCTTTACTGCATCTCCCTGCCTTGTGTTTTCCGGAGGTTCCTTCATTTCTTTCTTATATTTTCCAGACAAAATTCCACCTTTTAATGGTGACCATGGCAAAACAGCAATATTATCCTCGACAGCCATTGGTATCAATTCGTTTTCTGTTGATCTGCAAAGAAGATTATATTGTGGTTGAATGCTTTTAAATCCATCATAGCCCCTGCTCAAACATATTCCATTTGATTTCTCAAATTGCCATGCCCTGAGGTTGCTTGCACCGTAGTATCTAATCACATCATCATCAACAAGATTCTGTAATGTGCTTAGAGTTTCATCAAGTGGCGTTATTGGATCCCACGCATGTATCTGCAGAAGATCAATATAGTCTGTTTTCAATCTCTCAAGACTTTTCTTAACTGAATTCAAAATGTGCTTTCTTCCCAGTCCCATGTCATTTTTAGAGCTGCCCATCCCAAACCTTACTTTGGTTGCTATCACAAAATCATCCCTATTCATTTTATTGAGCCATTCTCCGAGTACTGATTCCGACTTTCCATTCTGATAAACGTTAGCTGTATCGATGAAATTACCCCCAGCTTCCATAAATTTGTCCATAATCTTGAATGCATCCTCCTGACCTGTAGTCCATCCAAAAGTCATAGTACCAAGACACAGTTCACTCACAATAGTTCCAGTATTTCCTAAAGTTTTGTAGTCCATATATGAAAATCCTTTTTTGTTTATGAATATTTTCTATAGCCATCTGGGCTTTTTAAGCAATAGGCAATGAGAATAGCCTTATTTAGAATTGATAAAATTAAAATTTTTACCTGGAAAATTTTTTGATGCTTCATTTCATTAAAAATGGTTGAGGGTAAATTATCGCATCTCCCTCAGGACTTCCCTTGCAATAGCAATAAACTCCTTTATATCTTCTTGAGACAGAATAAGAGCCGGCCTCAGTCTTATTGTCAGTTCCCCTGCTTTTAGGATCAAAACCCCCTTTGCGAACATCCTGTCAAAGAATTCGTCCCTTATCTTTTCTGTTCTGAGGTCAAATGCATCCATTAAGCCCACTCCTCTGGCATTTGATACCAGATTTGGAAATTCGTCACTCAGTGCGATTAACTCGTTCACAAGGATCTTTCCCATCCTTTCTGCATTCTTGATGAGGGATTCTTCCACCATGATTTCTACATATCTTTTTGCCCTTACCATATCAACTATATTTCCTCCCCATGTTGAGTTGATCCTGCTTGAAACCTTGAACACATTGTCTTTCACTTCGTCCATTCTCTCCCCTGCCATTATTCCGCATACCTGAGACTTCTTTCCAAATGAAAGAATGTCAGGCTTAATGTCATAGTGCTGGAATGCCCACCATTTGCCTGTTACACCCATACCAGATTGTACCTCATCGACCATGAAAAGTGAGTCATTTTCTCTCACCAATTTCTCAACCCTTTTGAAGTATTCCTTTCTGAACTGGTTGTCTCCACCCTCTCCCTGTATTGGTTCCATTATAAAGGCTGCAATATCACTACTAAATTTTTGAAAATTCTGTTCCATCTCTGCAATACTTCTTTCTTCCTGTTCTTCAACATCTTTCAAAACCTTCTCAGTGACAGGAAATCTTAGTTTAGGATTTGTAACCCTGGGCCAATCAAACTTAGGAAAATACATTGTCTTCCTGGGATCATGGGTATTTGTGAGGCTCATTGTATAACCGCTTCTTCCATGGAAAGCCTCTTTAAGATGCATAATTTTTGAGCCAACAACTCCCTTTTCTCCATACATCTGGTTTTTTCTAACCTTCCAATCAAACGCTGCCTTAAGTCCATTTTCAACTGCTAAAGCACCTCCAGAAATTAAGAATAAATACTTCATAAACTCAGGCGAAGTTTCTCTGGTAAACGTGTCAACAAATTCTGCCATCTGTTTAGTGTAAATGTCAGAATTCGTCACCTTCGTCAGGGCTGCTAACTTCAGATCTTCCATAAAATCCGGATCAGACATTTTCGGGTGATTGAACCCGATGGGATTAGAAGCAAAGAATCCAAAAAAGTCAAGCAAAAATCTTTCATTTTTAGAATCGTACATTCGTGTACCCTTACTTTTCTTCAGATCAAGAACTATATCAAATCCATCGGCAAGCATTCTTGTTCCAATGATACCATGCACATCTTCAGGTTTAATAACTGATTCATTCTCCATATCATCTCAAAATGAATTCAAGTATATTACCCCAGATGCCCTTTTTAACTGATTGCAAAACTTTATCTTCCATAGGCAATAAAAATTACGAAATCGAATTATTAATTACGAATATCGTAATAATTTTTTTAAAAAATAATTCATTCTTAGTGTTTATTTATGGAGTCTTAAAAATCATTGACGTTTAAAATCTTCGAGAAAAGTTTTAATTGATTGGTACTCGCAATCAGATTTTAAGTTTGATCTCCACTCCAGGATGGTCCCTTTATGTTTTTGGCTACATCTTCCAGTATTTCAATATCTTCCCGATCCATTTTCCAGCCCATGCTACCTGAATTGTCCTTGACATGTTCAGGATTGGAAGCTCTTGGAATGGGGAAAACAAAATCATACTTTGACTGAAACCAGTTTAAAACTACCTGCGGAACGGACTTTTTTCCGTATTTACTCTCGATTTTCTTCATTAAATCATTCATTTCAGGAGTCTGATGTGTTAAGAGACCGTGGGCCAGAGGATAATATGCAAGAATAGCTATTTTATTTTCTCTGCAGAAAGGCACAATTTCGCTTTCTATGTTTCTATGTGCAACATTGTAATTCATCTGTGTAGAAGATAATTCATATTTCTTAAGAGTTGAAACCGCATCTTTTGTTTGCTGAATGTTAAAATTACTTATTCCGATGTGTCTGATCTTTCCCTGTTCCACAAGGTATTCCATGGCTCTTAATGCCTCCTTCACCCTTTCCGGTTTTCCGGAAAAATGCAACTGATACAGATCTATATATTTCATGTTTAGTTTTTTCAGGCTTCTTTCACATGACTTAATAACGCCATCATAGGAAAAGTGAAGGGGCCAGACCTTTGTTGCAATGAAAAGATCACCTCTTTCAAATCCATCCGTAGCTTTTGCAACCAGTGGCTCTGTTTCGTATATCTCTGCTGTATCGATAAAATTAATCCCGGAATTAATTGCAGTCTTAATAGCTTCAATCTTCATCTCTGAGTTTGAGCGATATCTCATAATCTTTGCTGGTACTATCCATTTGAAGTCATAATAAGTACCCACTCCCATAGGACTGACAGTCGAGTCGGTACTTCCAAATATAATCCTGTCCATTACAAGTAGTTATTTACTATTGACTTAATTTAATTTTCCTTATTTTAGAATAACTTTTACGCAATATTAAGAATTACAGACTATGGTTCATTCTTAACTATATTGAACAAATTAACTGTAAGTCTGTAGTTTTCCCTGAGCCACCTTCTTTTTTCTTTCCAATCTGGAACTATATTTTCCACTGAATTCCAGAATCCGGAGGAATGATTCCTGAATCTTGTGTGGCAGAGTTCGTGAGCTACAACATAATCAACCACTTCTGGTGGTACTGAGAATAGCATTCTTGTAAATCTCAACACGTTTCTTTCATTGCACGTTCCAAATACTGTTGTGGAATTTCCCAGTCTAATTTCCTTATATTTGAAACCAAAATCACTGCTCATTTCTATCACCCTTTTCCTCACCACCTGTTCGATCAGATTAAAAATATAATCCACTGGAGAATTGTCATTTGATCTGGGATTTCCGATATAAAGAAATTCTCCATCTAGGATGGTATTTTCATCTGGTGAATTCACTACTTCCCTTTCCCTTCCAAGTATTATTATTCTGTTTGTATTTTTCAGTCCCACATTTCTGAGGTATTTTTGTATCTCCAGATGGTAATTAACCGTACTTTCCATCCAAATCTTATGTCTGTCCATAAAATTTGAAATTTCATTTTTGGATAACTTAAGTGGAACCTTAAGAACGAATTCGCAATCTTTTGAGAACTTCAAGTTTATGGACTTCCTTTTTTCCCTGATCACTTGAACTTTCAATCAAGAGAAAATTACTTTTTGCTAATTAACCAATTTCATCTTCTATTGGAAAATTTCAATCCTCTGTCAGTACTCTCAGCATCAGTTCCTTATATTTTTTGTAAACCTCTATTCCTTTTTCTGTTATGCTCACAGATATTCCAGGGCCATTCTTCCGGAGAACACTTCGAATACTTATAAGTCCATCCCCACTCATTTTTTCCAAGTGATTGCTCAGGCTCCCCTTTCCACAGGATGCCACAAGCTGCAGTTCCCTGAAATTCATTTTTTTGTTTATTGCAAGTGCGATTAAGATGATCACTCTTGGAACAGACTTCATTGATGGCTCATTCAGTTCCTTTCCAAGATCAGTAAGAGAATCCATTCCATAATTTCCATCACCCTTCAGAAATCATCCCTCTCTGCTTTTTCACCAACTGCTCTCATTTCTTTTCTATAATCAAACAGGGACTTGGTTCCCGCTATTATCCATCCAAAACAGGCAATAAGCCATGCATCAGAACTTAGATTACTTTGGACATTGACTACTAAAGAGAATAAAGAAATCGCGTCGCTTAAAATGTATGTTCCAATTGCAATGTAACCTTCAATTTCGATTCGCCCATATGTTACCGCCATCTGCTTGCTTACAAAAATGATTATTATCAGAAGTATGAAGAAAACGAGAACAAAGACGTAAACTGAATCAAAATAACCAAAACCCAAAACAAGAGATACGCTTATAGAACCCCAGAGCAGTGCGTATGCTAAACGTTTAGAATTCTTTTCCTTCTTTCTACTTTTCGAATTGTTTTTCAAATCAAAAATCACGGAAACTCTCTCAAACAGAATGATCGTTATATAAAGAGCGCAGAAAGTTACCAGAGAATACACAATCGAATAAGTTGCCAGGAGTAAAATAGGGTTTTTTATCAAGTTTATTGGATAGGGGGCAAAAACGTAGACTGCAAAAGCAAAACCCCAGAGAATGAAATATTTTCCCCAAACCTTTTTCAGAATCTTGCTCTCCATTTTCGTAACATATTTGCTTAAATCTGAAAAGGAACGAAATTTATCAATTTGTGATTCATTTTTCAAATTCGTCTTGCCTCCTCTATTGATCTGTACCTTATCTTTCTGATTAAGATTATTGATATAATGAGGAGGATAAATATCCATGCAAGAAGCGAAAATATAAACCAAATGGGATTCGCCAGAGTTCCTGTTCCTGTTGCCAGATTCAGTGGAAGGCTCTTTCCGTAGAAGAATTGATATGCCAATCTAAGGATATCATTGAATGGACTGCCGTAAACGATCCAATTCGGCAATCCAAGGTTTAAGGTAGTTAATCCAAAGGCATAGGCCAGCATCTGAGGAATGGCTATTATAAAGGAAATATTCTTTAGACCAAGATAGTTGTTGGCCAGCAATACGAGGCTGACGCCAACAAGAAACATAAACAGACCTGTAATCAAAAGCAAACCCAAAAAAAGTAGAATCTGCTGCGGGTAAATACTGAACCCAGCCCTCAAAGAAAATAATTCCGAACTCAGTAAAAGCACTATTGATCCTATTACAAGGTTAACTACAATTGTTGGCGTAATGAGGTCAACCATATATTTTGTTGGTTTGAGTTTCGTGAATTTAGAGGTGTATACCAGAGATGCATTTGCATAATAGACAGAATTAGCTACTGAAATAGATACGGTTGTTGAGGAAAGCAAGTTTATAAAGGCAATCCATCCCGCAGAATATTCCATCGCAGATCCAGTTGATGAAAATGAACCTGGAGAGTTAAAAACATATGCTCCCATAACTATCCAGAACATCATGAATCCTACTCCCCAACCCCACAAGGATTTGTTGAATGCCAGTGCTTTGAAATAGTACTTTTCGATCAATTATTCCACCCCATCAAGCAGGGAATTCAGACTTGGAGCAGAGGATATTTTTACTTTACCTCTTCCAAATGTTACTGAATAGATGCCAAAACTTGTCTTAATAACTCCAAGATTCCCGGACTCTTCACCAGGGGTTATATAGAGTGAATCGAGCATTGAGAGATCATATTTTCCATACAGCTTCCCCTCTATAATAAAACACATTTTCCAGTTGCTAAGTTTGGAAAGTAGATCCAATTCGTGTGTATTCATTAGAACTTCAGAGTCCAAAGCCTTGATATGTCTGATCAGGCGAATCCTCCTCCCCTGGTCGATATTGTCAAAAGGCTCATCAAGAAGAACAGTCTTAGGAGAAAAGGAAAGTGCAAGAATATTTCCAACCATCTTTTGCTCACCGGAACTTAGCTGGTATATTCTCTTAGCTAGGATATCTTTAAGATCAAATTCGGAAATTAGATTCAAAGGCTCATCCGGTTTGTACCCTTTCAATTTTGAATACAAAGATATAATATCATAAACCGTAACATTGATTAAACGATAAACATCCGAAAGATTTGTTGAAACCCCAGTTTCCCCTGATATATTTCTCACATTTTTCCCATTTAAGAGAACCTCTCCATTCAATGCATTAACGAGGCCAAGTATCACCTTGATAAGAGTTGTTTTGCCGGATCCGTTCGAACCAATGACGACAACCTTATCACCATCAACATTAAGATTAATGGACTCCAATGCTTTTTTTCCGCCCTTAACGTCATAACTGACATCTACCGCGTTCAGGTTTATCATTAAATATGTATTTAGACCGGTTTATTTAACCGTGAAAAGAGTCCAAATTTTGAACCACTCCAATTAAACTTCAAAAAATAATTAATTTCAGCTCTGTGGATGATGATATTCTTAATGAGTTTTTCAAATTTTGATTTGGCGACTATGCTTTTATCAGGATTGCAGATTACCAGATTGATCATTCTCCTTTGAATGTTAAAGAATCAATATCTTATTGTTGTTAGAACTATTTCAATCCCGTACTCCCGTTAAGAAATTCGTCAATCAGTTTTCCCACTTTCCCAGGATTTTCTCTGAATGGCACATGGCTACTTCCCTTTACAACATGGAACTCAGAGTTACTGAACTTATCAGAAAGCGTCTTCCCATATTGGACATTGAAGATTTCATCATCTTCTCCCCAGATAAATGAAATTGGAAAGATCGCTTTTTTAACCGTTTCTTCACTAATATCCAGATCAGATTGCTTTGAATTTGCCATGGCACCTGCTATGAGTTTTAACATATCAGGATTCAATTCAGAAAATTCGCTGAAAAGCCTTGATACACTCTGTGAAAAATTCTGATCAGTGGTTTGAAGTCCTCCAAATGAATCTATCAGGACGCACTTCTCAGGCAGTTTGTATTTTGTAGCCAGTTCCAAGGAAATCCAACCTCCCATGGAACTACCGATCAAGTGATATTTATCGATTTTCAAATGTTCCATCAACTCGTATATGGCATCGCACTGTATTCTGATCAGTTCACCTATACTGGAAATATTAGTGGTTACCTTTGGAGCTGGACTATTACCATGTCCAAAGAGATCTATTGCTACAATGCCGAAACTATTGTCTAAATGCCCAACTAATCCGTTCCAGATATCCGAAGAAGCTGTGAATCCATGAATTAGAACTAGAGTGAAATCTCCTTCCTTAAGCTTATAGGATAACTCTCCCCATGAAGTCTCGAAAAGATATTGTTTCATTTTTTGTTATTAGTACCATCTTAATTATTATTCTCTTTCAGCCTGCATTGATCTCAATCTAAATCCCCAATTTCCTCTGCATTTAATAGTAGATTTCGGTAAATTTCCTCATATGAATTGTAAGTAATCTCAATAGTATATGCATCTAAAAGATTATTATGTCATTCCCATAGGGTGATTATGCTAAACGAAATGAATGAGAGCGAATTGAAGTCCACACATTTAAAAATCACTGCACTCTCTTCTGGTGGAGGCTTTCTGGACGGATATGATCTTGGTATAATCTCAGTGGCTGTACTCCTCCTAAAGCCAGAATTTCTTTTGAGTTCATTAGATGTGACACTTCTGTTAGGTTCCACCTTACTCGGAATGGTGTTTGGGGGTATTTCTGGTGGACTTTTAGCTGATAGGAAGGGACGAAAATATCTTTATATGTGGGACATGCTACTTTTCATCGCATTTACTGTTTTGGCTGCCATCTCGACGTCATTTGCAGAAATTTTGGTCTTCAGGTTATTGCTGGGTGTGGCAATAGGAGTGGACTATGCAATCAGCCCCACTATAATTTCTGAATACGCGCCTGCGAAGCAACGAGGTAAATTGCTCACAATCAACGGCGTTTTCTGGTTTATAGGCGCAGCGTTCTCATATTTTGCGGGTTTTCTTTTCTCGCAGTTTGGTGATCTGGGATGGAGAATAATGTTCCTGGTAGGAATTATCCCAGCTATTATGATACTTGTTTTGCGTTCAAATGTTCCAGAATCTCCAAGATGGCTAATCAGTCAGGGAAAGGTGAATGAAGCAAAAGTGTCCTTTAAAGCAGTTGTTGGGAATGATCCCGGAGAATATGAAACTGGTCAAAGCAATCATCATTTAAAGGATCTTTTCAATAAAAGGTATATTTTCAGCACTATCTTCGTTCTTACATTCTGGTTCATTCTGGATGCAGCAACATATGCAATTGCACTTGAGGGACCAACAATTCTCGAAACCGGTTTTGGATTAAGTGTCAGCGGTGCATCCGGGTATGCATCCATAATCGCAATGCTAGCTGTAATTGGTGCTTTTTTGACTTTTGTTTTTATAGACAGATCTGGAAGAAGATTTGTCACTCTTGTAGGTTTTGCAGGAATGACCATCACACTCGTACTGGCCGCCTTATCGCTTATTGATTCATTGGGAGTGTTTATCTTCCTCATAATCATCGTCTTTTTTGAAATTCTCGAAGAATTTGGACCGGGAATAACAAGTTTAGTCTATCCACAGGAATTATTTCCAACAAGCTTAAGATCGACTGCACAGGGGCTTGGGACTACTGTAAGTCGTATAGGCGCTTTAGTAGGAATTTTCTCATTCTCGTATTTCTCGTCCATCTATGGATATGGAGGAGGGCTAATTTTCCTGGCAGGGTTGTCATTAATTGCGCTCATATTTACATTAGCTTTCAAAATTGAACCAAAGGGAAAAACATTGGAAAATTTAACAGAATAATTTTTATTTTCGCCCCAGTTCCTTAAGCACAAGATCTGGTCTGTCCGATGCGATTGCATCAACACCAGCTTCTATCATTTCTTTTATCTCCTTTTCCCCGTTCACTGTCCATACATTAATTCTGATCCCCTTATTGTGGCAGAGGTCGACATAATTCTTATCTATCCCTTTATAATATAACGAAATCGTATCTGTCAGGCATGAGTTTGCAGCAATTTCGGGCGACGGAGGAATGTCTGTCATCAGGAGCGCAGTGGTGAGATCTGGAAATTCCTTTTTCAACTTAAGAATGACCCAGTGGTCAAAACTTATTATTGCAACTCTCTTCAACAATTTACTGTTTCTTTGAAGCAGTTTGGAAATTTCATTTGTGGTGTTACGCGACTTCAGTTCTATAATCAGGGCTATAGTTGTGGAATCCAGAACTTCCTGCAATGTTGGAATGAATCCATCCTCACCGATCTTAATCTTCTTAATTTCGTTCAAATTAAGTTCAGAAATTTTTTCATCCACTCCAGCAATTCTTTTCAAATCCGGATCGTGAATAACAACCAGTTTCATATCCTTAGTCAGGTGAACATCACACTCAATTGCATCAGCGCCTAACTTCTCTCCGTTTATGAAGGCTTCAATCGTATTCTCAAATGCTAGTCCAGCGCCACCACGATGTGCAATAACCATTATATTTGCTTTTTCCTGATGCATCTTAAACAATATTCCTAATGTTTTTTATTCTTATACCAATAATTTCTATACGATTACATAGATGGAATACAGACAGGAATTTGAAACAATACATCTTTTCATATATCTTCACGCAATAATTAAAGTAATTCCTTTTCATTTGTTACAAGCCCTAAATTACCCAAAAAGTACACCTTAAATAAAAAAATTAATTGGCTGAATGAAATTTACCATATCAGTATTTTTTCAATATCAGTTTTTTGAAGTTTTGAAAATTCCTTGAAGTTTTCTTCAAACTTTTCATGGTTTTTCGGAGGTATTGATCCTCTGAAATTGGACGGTGAGTGGGGATCAATCGCTATCCTCCTTCTTATCTCCTGTTCTCTTGCGTTACCCTTCCAGATCTGTGCCCACGAAAGGAAAAATCTTTGTTCCGGAGTAAAACCATCAACTCTCTTTCTCATGGCAGGTTCTTTAGCCAATCTTCTTTGCAGAGCTTCAAAAGCAATGGTGACACCTCCAAGATCTGCAATATTTTCGCCAAGTGTAAGCTTTCCATTTACGTGAAGTTTAGGAAGGACTTCGTCTGCTTCATACTGTTCCACAACCCTTTGAGCCTTTTCTTTGAAATTATCAGCATCTTTTTCCGTCCACCAGTCTCTGATATTACCATCGGCATCAAATGTTCTTCCCTGGTCGTCGAATCCATGTGTAATCTCATGAGAAATCACACCTCCAATTCCACCATAATTTACTGCATCATCCATGTCCTTATCAAAAAACGGTGGTTGTAGAATCCCCGCTGGAAACACAATTTCATTCTCTGTTGGAGAAAAATACGCATTCACAGTTGGAGGTGTCATATACCAGAGTTCCCTGTCAACCTTCTCGTTTACCCTTGAGGTTGATCTATGGAATTCAAAAATTTCTGATCTCATGACATTTCCTACAAGATCCTCAGGATCAACTTTGATTGGGGAATAGTCTATCCACTTGCTCGGAAAGCCTATTTTTGGCCTGAACTTTGAGAATTTTTCAAGAGCTTTTTGTTTTGTTTCTTCAGTCATCCAGGATAAATTTTTCAGTCTTTCAGCAAAAACTTCCCTGATATCGTTTACCATTGTTTCCATTCTTTCCCTAGCATCTTGGCCAAATTCTCTTTCCACATACAGCTGGCCCAATGCTTCCCCAATACTTCTGTCTACAATTTTAACAGCTTTTTTCCATCTTTTTTCAGGTTCAGCCTGACCCATCAACTTTCTATTGAAGAAATCAAAGCTCTCCATTTCAGCTTTTTCGTGAAGATATGGAGCAGCGAAATGTAACACATTCCATTTCAGGTAGGACTTTATTTCGTCTATGGGGTATTTTCCTAGAATTTTTCCAATGCCCTCTATAACTTCAGGTTGTCCCACTACAATATACTCGCTCTTGGGGACTTCGGCCAATTCCAAATACCTGTTTAAATTTAAAATTTCAAATCTGCTGTTTAGTTCATCCCTATTTATCCTATTGTAGTTTTTCTCTGTATCTCTCAGATCTGCCTGCGGTCTATTAATGGTCGCTATTTCATTTTCTATCTTCAGAACAGAGTTTGCGTGGGTTTCAGCCTGATCTTCCTTGAATCCATACATTGCGAACATCTTCTTGATGTGTTTAAAGTAATACCCCTTGATTTCAGTGAAATTATCACTTAAGTAGTAATCCCTGTCAGGAAGAGACAGCCCTCCCTGATAAATATAAAACGAATAAATCGAACTATTTTTTTCATCGGCCATAGAATATGGAGCAAATAGGGCAGATATTCCGTGAGAATGCAATAAATGCACAACTTTTGCCATATCCTCTTTATTTTTTGTTTCATCAATCAACTCCATCAGGTTCTTAATGGGGTTAAATTTCACATTTTCCATTTTTTCCCTATCCAGTACTGAAAGGTAAAAGTCTCCCACCATCTTTTCTATACTGCTCTTTTCGCGCTTCGAAAAAGCGCACTCTTCAAGTATTTTTCCAAGTTTATAAATATTGGAATCTTCCAATTCATTGAAAGCCCCCCATCTAGACTTATCTTCGGGAATTGGATTGTTATCAATCCATAGGCCATTAGCAAACCTGTAGAAGTCCTTGAAAGGATCTGCAGACCTGTCCATATTTTTGACCGAAAAACTTGTGTTCTTGGGAGCCTCGTCAAAATTTATCTTCTCTCTTGTTCTATCAACAACCATTTTTTCTCATGGCTTACTTACATTATAATATTTATCCTAAAGTGAGGGAAATTATGAGATCAACCCAGAAAAATAACAGATCCATATTTTTTATTTCCCTAAGGATACGTCACTTCTTGCATTGATGGTGATAACTTGGTTATAATTTGAAAAATTCACAATTTCAAGTTTGAATTTCTGGAGTGGGGGCAAAATGAATTTTTCCTTTTTCCTGATAGAGGAACTTATATGAAAGTGCTCCAAGCGTTCCACCGATAATTGGTGAAACCCAATATATCCACTGATAATACTTTCCATTCAGCAGAATTCCTGAAAGGACTGCAGGCCCAAAAGATCTTGCTGGATTCATAGATCCACCGCTCACTGTGACAAGTAAAAAAATCATAATTGATACATAGATACCAATTACAATTGCTATTATGGCCGTGTTATCAGTTCTTGAAGTGATACCCATAATTGTCCATAGGAAAAAGAAGGTCATTATAAACTCACCAGCAAATGCTATCCATGGTCCTCTTGATCCTGGTATAGTGGCGCCAAACTGAACGGAATTAGCAACGTTGTAACCAAAGAGAAGTGCTACGGTTGCAGAAGCCAATACTGCACCAATGAGTTGGCTTATTATGTATGGAAGCACATATTTGCCTGGAAATCTTCCAACAACAAACATTGCAATGGTTACCGCGGGATTAACATGACCTCCTGATATACTTGCAGCTGCCATGATACCGATAGAAATCCCGAGTCCAAATGTGATCGCAAGATAGAATAATGTGGAGGGATTGAGTGTCTGATTAAACGCTGCGATAAAAGCAACAATGCTTCCAGGTCCAAATAGCACAAAAATATATGTTCCAACAAGTTCTGCTAACGATTTCCTAACGATGCTTACCATTTATTGGAGCACATATTTATAAGTTATAATAATATTTTTAACTTTATTTTTTACTTAAATATAGAATTATTCACGAATTTTGAAAAATTTGCTTTTCACAGAAACAAACCGATAAAATGTATGAAATTCAGCTAACCAAATTATCATTCTTTTATTTTTTGCCCACATATACTCCATCAATTTTCATATTGAATGAAAGTAGGCTAAACCTATATCGCCTGACTTAATCGTCCAGTTGGAACAATGCAGGAAAAACCCACAATGTCAGAAGAATGTTGGTATAATGGTAAAGGTTATAGCTTTTCTTCATTATCTAAATGTCATGGAAAAATACTTACTGGAGTTCGATCCACAGTCGGACGCTGCTTATATACACATGATCAAAGGTAAGATTTCCCGAACCGTAGAATTGGACAATTTCACTTTTCTTGATCTTGACAAGGATAACAGAATTTTAGGGATGGAAATTCTCAATTTCTCGAGCAACAAGGTCAATATCAGCCAACTAATAACTAAGCAAATTGGGAATGTGCTATCGACCGTAAAATGATATTCAACTATTCTGTGCATTCTATAGTTCGCATTCGTGAATGGTGTAATTTACAATCCAGAAAAATTTATCCAGATTGAATAACTGAGGATAGCGTTCAAGGAGATTGATACATTGGCATTACGATCTACTAAGAGGTTAATAGAATACCTTTAATTATTTTGAGGGGAATTACTATGCATGCCCACTTCGATTAATCAATTAATTTCTGAAGATGTAGAAGCCCTGATTGAAGTGGCTAGGGAATCATGGAAGTGGGTATACGCAGGGATATACAGTGAGAATTATATTGAAAGCTGGATTAGGGAGAAATATTCTAGGGAAAAACTGTTAATTGAAATAATAAAGTCTCAGTCTGGAATTGATATAATTCTCCTCGGTTCTTTTGTAAAATCAAAGTTAGTAGGGTTTATCGAATTAAAGATAGGTTCTAACAAATCTGAATTACTCCGCTTATATCTGAAACCAGAATACACACATAGGGGGATAGGAAAATTATTGCTGTTGGAGGCAGAGAAAATTATGAAGAAAAAAGGTATAGCAGAATGCAGATTATATGTTCACCAACAAAATGATATTGGCGTATCGTTCTATAAGAAGAATGGGTTCGAAGTTAAGGATAATTATGGGGACGATTTCATGATGGAAAAGAAATACAATTCTTAGCAATAAAAAAAATAGATATACATAGGGAGGTCTTCTTTCCCCCATTATCTATAAATAAATTCTAAGTAGCACAGGAAGACTATTACAACTTTATTAGCAGGAAAGTCACTAAACTCACGCTGTGAATGAATTTCTAAACATTCTCACAGGCCAGAAGAATACTGTAGTTAATGTGAGAAATTTATCTCTCAATGAGGAGGAAGAAAGACGTTGCAAAGTTAATTGGTTTGTTTTTGGATATGTTGGAATGCGATTAGGAATAAGACTTGCTTATAGGTATAAATTGAGCCTGCTGATGGTGTCTCATTCACTATTCATAACCCAAGGTCGAGAATAGATATAGAAATGTCTATATTACGTGTGTAAAACCTATAATGACCAGCAAAATCATAACTATAATATAGCCTCGAAGGAACCAGAACACAACTTTGACACCTCTATTGAACTTTATCCTTTCCACAGGTATTTTGTTATAGTCCTCCAGTCCCTGGGAAACCATGAATTTGTGAAGTTCCTCCCCGTTCTCAACAATCTTTTCATTGTTTTTATCAGACATCTAGATCATCTCCATTTCATAACATCTCGACAAGATGGTTGAATAACGTGGGAAGTGCCACTGATAAACCATAAAGTGCATTCATCGATATCAAAAACCCAATTATAGAAAAACCGATTATGTTTTGCCATCTTTTGTTTACCATTTCGCCCATCACTCCCTTATCATTTAGCAGTAACAGAAGAAATAGCATAGCAGCAGGCATGAAAATCGTTGCTATTACCTGTACCGTTAAATTGAGATAACCAAGCGGTGCATTTGGGATAAGAGTTATTCCTGCGGCCACTGCAAGTGCTATAAAACTTGGAACGTAAAAAAGAACTCCTTCTCGAGCAGGGAGATTTATGCTCTTTTTCCAGCCAAATGCCTCGCTCATAGCCCACGATGTACTCGCAGATATTGCAATTGCAGCTATGAAACCAGCTTCTACCAAACCTAGCGCGAAAAGCTCCATGGGGAAAGTTCCGACCTTTGCTGCAAATATCCGCAAAATGTTATCGATCCCGAGAGTGCCGGTAGGGTCTGAACCAAACACAGTTGATCCAGTAAGGATTATTATTGCGATAGCCACTATCACCATTACCGTTGACCCAATTAATGTGTCTCTCTGCCCGAATTTGATATCATCCTTCGTTAGCCCCTTGTCCACCACAGATGACTGCTGAAAAAACAACATCCACGGGGCTATAGTTGTGCCAAGATTTGCGAGTAAAACATAGATAAACAGCGAGCCAACTCCTCCAGCTATCTTCCACGTGGCAAAACTGCGTAAAATATTTACTATTGGTGGATGAGGTAGAAAGAACAACAATGGAACAAAGATGAGGTTGAAGATGGCTATGAAAAGCGAGAACCTTTCCCAAGTATAGTATCTCAAAAACAGCTGTATCAATATTACGAGTGAGACGAAAATGATGACAGAAATTATACGAGGCAACCCAAAAATCGCCATTCCCACTGTTATTCCTATAAATTCAGTTATAAGCGTAAGGAAGTTGGCGATGACCAAATCTCCCAGTGAAAAAGTTCCCCAGAATTTACCATAGCGCTTCCATATCATCTCAGCATGCCCCCTATGAGTAACTGCTCCTAACCTCACCGTCATTTCTTGCACAAAATATGCCATAGGAAGCATTAAAATCATAAATGGGATGAAGAAACCAATCCCAAATATTGAACCAGTCTGGGCATAGGTTATGACTCCCCCAGCGTCATTGTCAGCGATCATAACAAGGATACCGGGACCGATTAGCATGAAGAAAAGCTCTAGTCTCGAAAGACGCGTATGTTTTTCCCTGTGGTATGCTATATGAAGTCTATCCTCTGTTCTGTACTTCAGGTCCGGCGGCAATTTATTAAGGTCGTATTCTACATTAATTGATTCGTGTTCAGAAATATGTTTTTTCCATGATGACATCTCAAACTCCTCCCGTGTTTATCGTTGAATAAAAGTTCCCAAAAGAATTTATGATACTTTGTGCAATAGCTGACAAAGTTCCATAGCTATGAAATGAAGCGAAACACTCAGAAAAATGGTGGATAGAAGAAGCAAAAAGAATTCTTGAATGGGAATAGAGAATTATTACTTGGTGGTTCGTCAGTTATCCCTCCCTTTTTATCAGTCATTTTTTATTCGCCTAGCAGACAGGAAGCACTTTATGTAATTTAAATGTTCTTTGGATGCGCAATTATTTTGCCTTGTGTTTGTCTGCAATTTCTCGCTTTAGGGCTTGGTATTGGTCTTCATTTTCGGCTAACTGGTCTTTGAGATCTGCTATGATGGTTTCTGGGAGTTTTCCATTTCTCTCTCGATATTCCCGAATGAGGTAATTGAGTATCTTTGACACTCCCGTGTGTGTGATAGTTCCTGCACTATGGCTATGTTGTCTTCCTCTACTTTGAATGAAGTAGTTGCGTGCATTTATTCACCCCTCCTTGCTTCGCAATTCCCCCCTCTTTTTGCCTTCATTCGTCATTGTTCGGGTCTTCGACCCTCACCCGTGCTGACTGCTACGCACCACCCGTGTCGACCCGTGTGGCTCATTCGCTACACTCATTCGGGGTTCACTTTGTTCACCCTGCTCCGCTCGGTCGGGAGGGGGGTTCGCAGACCTGCCCTAATTTTTTGATAGCGTAATAATACGGACAGGTCTTTGCGACAAACTTCTTAAAAAGAAGTTTGAACAAGAAGGAAAGAATACTACATCAATTTGCTAATTTGTAATACGATACCACAAAACTTAAATAACAATTTGCTATCTACGTTGTGATAACAATGCCTAAGATTGGAATTTATGTAATGCCGGATTTTGATTTATCTTCAATAGAGAATAGATTTTACAGCGCAAAGAGCTTGATACCAAAAGGACAAAAGAAATTTAAGCGAGGGACTTTCTCGGAATATTTAGGCTTCCAAAAAGTTGTGAGTTCAAGTCACTACATCTCCTCACTTAAACTTTATGGATTCATAGAAACAGGTAACGAAGAAATCACAATAACAGACCTTGGCGAATTAATTCTTTATGGCAATGATGAAGAAAAACGAAAAGCAAAAGAAAAAGCAATTAGCAATCTACGTTTAGTTAGTGACTTGCGAGCGAGGTATGGTGATGACTCGTCGGACACACAAATTAGGGCATTTGTAAAAGATGTGGCGAATGTTTCTTTAGCGAATTTACAAAATGCAGTGGAGCATGTAGCCAAATTCTTAAATACGCATAAGGAATATCTCAAAGGAAGTGGTGTGAAACCAATGGCAACAAGTTCAGATCCCATAAACAAAAATGTCGACAGCGAAAGTAGTTTAAATGCCACAGTTAAAGTTAGTGAGTGGGAAGAAATATCGTTCAAGAACATAAAGGTCTCATGGAAAAGTGAAGAATTTAATGATGCAAAAACTCTAACAAGTGCACTAGAGAAGCTTTTGGAATTATGGTTTCAACTCAATAAACCTAACAAGAAACAAGAAGAAAACTCTATCGAACAAAATAAGTAAAAATGTTGCCCCCGTAGCACAATGGATATGCAGGATCTGCGGTAAGATTCGGGACTGGGTTCAATTCCCAGCGGGGGCTTTCTACTCGGGTATCACATGAAATTATATAATCTCTTCGCACAAGTCTACAAAGTGGGGCGGAATAATGACAGTGACCTATATGGTTGAACTTGGTGAAAATATATGACAGTATGTGTAAAGATGTCTGACAATGTATATTCAAAACTCAAATGGTTAAAAAACAGGTATCAGGCAATTAAAGAAGAGGATTTGACTTGGGATGAGTTTATCAAGTCCGTCGTAGAAGATAACTTATTATTAGCCTATTATTTGAAAAGAAAAGTTCCTGACCTGAGTATAGAATCAGCACAAGCTTTTCTCTTGGGGTTATATTTCTCATTAGATCAAATAATTGATGACGACCGTAGAATGTTGATAGAGCGATTAAATAACCTTAAAGGTGATTAAGTTGTGTGAATGGTGTAGATTGATTGTTAAAGGAGAACAAGCAATTTGTAAGTGTAATTGCAGTGAAAAGATAAGTTCAGGGAAATTGTATTACAGTAAAGAGAGAGAGCTGTTAAAATGTATGAGTTGTGGTCATTATAACGACGCTCCGAAGACAACTTCTGATTATGTAATTGCATTGCATAATCTACAAAATAAGCGTAGATAAGTATCTATAATGTTTCCACTGCATAGTTTTTTAATTAATGCCACTATTCGACTAACTTAATGAATGCCAAAAAAGAACTTATTGACATTACCAGAACGTCAAAGAAAGGAACATCGTTAAGAATTACCTTACCCAAAAGAATATTGGAGCTACAGAACACATTTCTTTAAGAATAAATTCTCATGGGCTGAAACAAATTAGCACAGGGCAAATATTAAAGAAGAGTAAACTTGGTAAACCCTCGAAAACCTCACAAGGATACACTTTAGAGGTCGGGGAAGATAGTCTAAGCCAAAAGGTCTAAATTATTCTCTCAATCGGGTAAATTAGATAAAAGTATAACTTATACATATTTAATTACGCAATTCTCCACACATCTTTTAATTAAATAATCGACTCGATATCTATATACCTGAAAAATAGATTTGCTTAAAAAATTAAGTGGGCCCGACCGGACTCCATTACAGGTGTAGTCAAGTCCTTTATATAGACAAATGAAATATCTAACTATGACTAAGCAACCGAAGTATCTGGGTCTGTTAGAAAACGTAAAGGTAA
>DAICVC010000015.1:0-8819 GCA_027372655.1 Thermoplasmatales archaeon
AAATGGCAAAGGCAATGAAAGAATAATTTTTTTCATACTTTCCAAATTTATTTAACGAACTGAAGATTGAAGTGACGATGCAACTACTGTATTTAACACGGGTTTAACACCATTGATTCTTACTCATGTCAAAGAAGCAGATAAGGCAACAGTTACCAATTGTACTTTCATTTTAAGCGTTTAACTTAGTTCCAGACTGAATTGAGAACTGTCAAGGAAAGATCATAACTCAAAGGAAAAGAAACGTTGTATCTATTGCATATTGAGATAGATTCGAAGGACTTTTACATCACGCACTTCCTAAAATCAGCAATAGTACGAATTCCAGTGATCTCGAAATGTCCAGAGCTTTTACCGAGAACTTATCAGTCATTATTACAAAGCAAAATAAGGATAGGACACTAAAATGACTCTTAGCAATCGACTATCAAAGAAATTTAATTTCTTTTTGGCAATTTTTATAAAAAGTCACAATATTCGTTTGTGAATCAGTGGTTCTCTAATCTTATGCCGTGAGCCGGGATTGAACCAGCGACCTTCAGATCTTCAGTCTGACGCTCTCCCAACTGAGCTATCACGGCAGTAAACGGGAAATACTCTCAATTTATTTAATCTTTCATAGTTTTTTCTTTCCATATAAAGATAAATCATTTATTCCTCTGTGCTTTAACCCATATATGATCCCTGGCAAAATGAACTCAAGAGAAGTAAAGAGAATGATGCAACAGATGGGAATAAAAAGCACGGAATATCCAGATGTTAAAAGGGTTGTAATGGAAGCTGGAAATAAGAGATATATAATCGAAAACCCAGAGGTAACGGCAATAACAGCACAGGGGCAAACCTCTTTCCAAATAGTTGGGAAAATAAAGGAAGAGATTGCACAAAATACCACGGCAGGAAAACCCTCCATTCAGGAATTCCCGGAAGATGACATCAAATTGGTAATGGAGCAATCTGGAGCAAACAGGGAACAGGCTGTTTCCGCATTAAAGGAGACAAATGGTCAGCCAGCAGATGCAATATTGAAATTAATCTCTTGATGAAAATGGATTTTGAGAAACTGATTAAGAAATATACCTATTCAGTTAAGGAAAGGGAAAATAAAAGAAGAACTATAGAAGAAATTATCTCAAAGATTTCCACTCAATTAGAGGAAAAAGAAGTTGATGCTTCTGCAATTTTAGTCGGTTCAACTGCAAGGGGCACTGATCTCAAAAACAGTGACATTGATATTTTCATACAGTTTGACAAAAAATATGAAAAACAAGAAATGGAAGACATCGGCCTTAAAATAGGTTTTTCCACATTATCCAACGGAATTGCCAAATATGCCGAGCATCCTTACGTTAGAGGTCAATTTGACGGAATTACGGTTGATATTGTTCCGTGTTTCAAAATGAATATGAACACAAAAATAATATCTTCAGTTGACAGAACCCCACTTCATACTAAGTTTCTTAATTCAGTTATGAACGAAGAATTGAAGACGCAATCCATTTTACTAAAATTATTTATGAAAAGACTTGGCATTTATGGATCTGAATTGAAAACTGAAGGTTTTTCAGGATATGTGATAGAATTAGGTATATTCTATACCGGAAGTTTTGAAAAATTCCTAAGTATGATCTCGGAAAGTAAGGGTCAAATAGTAATTGGGCCAGAAAATTCCAAATTTAATTCCCCCGTGGTTCTTGTAGATCCAGTGGATCAGTCAAGAAATGCGGCGGCAGCGGTCAGTGAAAGAGCCATGTCAATACTCAGGATAGCATCAAGAGAATATCTAAGCAATCCTTCAATAGGTCTTGTTGACCCAGAAATAAGGGAAACTGCAAATTTAAAATTAGAAGAAAGAGGAACCTACATCATCGTTGCATTAATGCCCAAACCAGATATAATTGATGATATTCTTTTTCCACAGTTGGAACTTATGAAGAAAAGTTTGAAGAAGTTCATTGAAATCAACGATTTTCACGAAATGAATTTATTCTATACAGTTGAGAAGGAAGAAATACAATTTCTGATTGAACTTGAATCTGGACTGAGACCCGGGGTAAAAATAAGGGAAGGCCCGCCAACTGATCTGATTAACAGTAATTCCTTTTATAGAAAATATGTAAAAGAAGAGAATACTGCCAGAGGGCCGTATATCAAGAAAGATAGAATCTATGCTGAAACATTTAGACCAGAAAGGTCATTCAGAGAGCTTTTATTGAAGAATTTGAAAAGCCTGAATATTGGGCATCATCTCAACAAAATCAGGGACAGCGTAATTCTATCGGAAGATGTCAATGAAATAAAGCATATGGCAGTATACTCAATTTTTCTGGGAGTTTGTGAACCCCCTTATCCGCCAGAAAATATTTCCAAAAATAAAAGATCTTGATCGGGGGTAACGATAACATCCTTAGTAACGGGCTGGCCATTTAAAAGGAAAACAAATCTCTCTTCTGAAATCCTCATGGATTCTATTATTTCTCCAACTGTTCTGGGTGAATCTATTTTGCTCTCTCTACTAACTCTTCCCACAATCCTGATCATATTATCCACCTACAGCCCCGGGCAGATTCGAACTGCCGTCATCGGATCCAAAGTCCGGTATGCTTGGCCACTACACTACGGGGCTAAAAGAATATTAAAAAAAATTATGGCGTAATTTTTACTGCTCTTGTTGGGCAGACGCTTTCACAGGCCATACAGAAAATGCATTCGTTCTCTCTCACTGGGTCACTCTTGTCTGTTCTGAACTTTTCATATAGTTCCTTTTCTCCTGAGAGATCCTTTGAGTTACCGGTTCCTGACTGCCCAGGGTTTAATTCCCACTCATAAAGACTAACAGGGCAGACATCCATGCATGCTCCGTCTGCAATGCAGGTTTCCCAGTCAATTGCAACTTTAGAACCGTGAATTCCCAACTTAGTAGGATATGGCTTTCCATCTGCGTCCATTCTTTCCTTACCTTCAGCTCTCACTTCGTGATCGTGGTGCTTTCCGGTAACGGGATAATTTTCTGTATCTTCTGCAAAGTTCTCGTCAATTGGCTTTGGTTTATAGTCTAGATCCTCAAGTTTTACCATTTCTTCACCTTTTATCCCATATTAATTGAATGTTATATAATGATTTGTCTTTATACTCATATTTCACGCAAGAATTGAGATATTTGGCATAATAGTTGATTTACAAATTTACAGATATAAAAGCCACTGATTTTGTGACATGGATTTATGAGTGAATATAATTCCGAAGGTCTTTAAGAAAACTTTTACTATCTCTTTCTTATTAAATCACTATTTTTATTTGATATATTTTTAACCGATAAAGTAATAAGTAGACATGGCACATTCCTCTGGTAAACTGTTAGACAGGAAGAGTATAGGTGAATTTGTGGGAACCCTGGTGAGACAGCTTAAATACAGGAGGGAGGATTTTAAGGTTTTGGGGCCATCTGGAGGTTTTACTTCCCTTATTGATCTAGGCAATATTGCACTCGCCTTGAACACCGATGGGGTAGGAACTAAAGTGATGCTGGCGGCGGAAGCCAATAAATGGGAGGGAATAGGTATAGACTGCGTGGCCATGAATGTTAACGACACAATCACAATTGGTGCAGAGCCTATAGCCATGGTGGATTACATTTCACTGAACAGTGCGGATCCACTTATTGCAAAGGACTTGGGAGTGGGACTTAATGTTGGAGCTCAGATGGCTAATATATCCATTCTAGGGGGAGAATCCGCACTGGTTCCTGATATTGTAAAACAGATAGACGTTTCAGGAACGGTAATTGGTATAGTACAGAAGAGTCAAATCACCACTGGAGAAAGAATTAAAGAGGGAGATCTAATTTACAGTCTTCAAAGCAGTGGAATACACTCAAATGGTTTTACAACAGTAAGAAAGATAATGGAGAATAATGAGTTAAAACTTGATGACAAATTTCCCGGATATAACAAACGAGTAATGGATGTGCTTCTTGAACCTACAAGAATTTATGTGAGGGAAATTCTTGACATTTTAAACATTGTTGAAATAAATGGGATGGCAAACATAACAGGTGGCGGATTTAAAAATATGGTTAGAATGAAGGACATGAAGTATGTCATAAGTGATCCAGTAGATCCTCAACCTGTATTCAAAAAGCTCATGGAAATGGGAAATCTATCATACGAGCAAATGTACGAAACCTTCAATATGGGAACTGGTTATGTTGTTGTCGTTGATGCCAACAGTAAACACGATTTTGTTTCCACACTGAGAAACAGATTATCAATTAAGGAAATTGGGCATGTGGAAAATGGAACTGGTATAGAAATACCAAGCGCAGGTGTTACTCTTTCAAATTATTATTGAGGAACCCATAATCCACCAATGGCTTGCCACCGTTTCCTTGTAATCAATTAACTTTTACTTTTATTAAAGAAGAAAGAATAATTCATTTCCGTTTTTAGTTTATTTTTTTAGTGTTAGTATAGTAAGGAGTTTTCATCCTAAATACAGAATGAATTGAATTCCAGTCTGAATGTACAATCGCATTCATAAGAATCTTGATCTGAAAAATTGTTTAATTTTGTATAATTTCACAAGTAAATCTGAGGGAAACATTAGAAATTGAGTGAAATAAATCCAACATCTTGCAGTTTATTTTACTAAAATATTAATAAAGTTAATAAAGAATTTATACATCCTAATTTATGAAGATAATTGCAGTTGTAGATGAGGATGATGTGTTAACGCCTTTGGAATATGGGAACACAATAGTAGAAATAGACACGGAAACAGATCAGAAAAAGTTCTATGAGAACCCAGGTTATGGATCACCATTTCAGGGGAAGGAAAGAGCTATGGCAGGAATTCTTTCTCTCAAGGCTGATGCCATAGTTGTCAAGGAGGGAGTTCTTTGCCCTGGTTCCTACATGATGTCAAAGGGAAAGATGAAATATATCCCCGTCGAAGAGGAGAAACTACAAGAAGTGGAGCCGAAGCTCAAAGAAAAGTTGAACAACGCCCAAGAAGAACTGGACTTCAACATTTATAGAGAGTAAAGTAACAGTTATCAGCTAAAGATCTTAATCAAATCCCATTCAAGTGCAATCCAAAAATGGGAATAAAATTATAAATTAATCAAAAAATTCCCTTTTTAACGTTCTGGATGAATGAATATTTAGAGACTAAAGAAGTTTTCTCATAACTGTCTGCAAAATTCCGCCATTCAGAAAGTATTTCACTTCTATGGGTGTATCTAACCTTACCATCGTTTTGACTTCTTTTTCTTTGCCTCCAAGATCGGTGAAATGTAAAACTGCCTCAGAATGTGGACTCAGTGTTTCAGGAAGTTCCACAGATATAGGTTCGTACGGGTTGATATTCAGTTTTTGGAACGAATCGCCCTCATTAAACTGCAGCGGCAATACCCCCATTCCAAGCAGATTGCTTCTGTGGATTCTTTCGTAACTTTGTGCCACAACTACCTTTACACCAAGCAGAAATGGACCCTTTGCTGCCCAATCCCTTGAAGAACCTGACCCATACTCCTTTCCTGCGAAAACTATTGATCCAGTTCCATTTTTTTTGTTTTTCATTGCAATGTCATATATCCACTCTTTCTTGCCATTTAATGAGGTAGTAGTGAAAGGTCCTATCTCGCTGGAAAGTTTGTTTGAAATTCTGTTATTCCCAAATGTTCCTCTCATCATTACTTCATGGTTACCTCTTCTTGATCCGAATGAATTGAAATCCTCAGGTTTAACCAAGTTATCCAATAGATATTTTCCTGCAGGAGAATTCTTTCCAATTGATCCCGCAGGAGATATGTGATCTGTCGTAATTGAGTCGCCAAATACGGCTAGAGTATGAAGATCATTCAATTTGTAAGAGTATTCAGGGAGTTCAACATCGAAGTTATCAAAGAAAGGTGGATTTTTTATATACGTGCTTTTATCATCCCATTTGTAGAGTTTCCCTTGAGGAGCGTTCATTTCGTTCCACAATTCACTGAAATTGTATACATTTGAATAGCTTTCTCTGTATATTTTTTCATTTAAGAACTCTGAAACAACATGATCAATTTCTTCATTACTTGGCCAAATGTCCTTTAAGAAAACATCTTTGCCCTGTTTTCCCTTGCCTATGGGTTCTTTTTCAAGGTCCTTTAAGATTGTCCCAGCAATGGCAAATGCAACTACAAGAGGCGGTGACATAAGATAGTTTGCCTTCACATTCCTGTGAATCCTTGCCTCGAAATTCCTGTTTCCGGACAGGACAGAAACTATATACATATCACTATCAACTATGGCTTTTTCAAGTTCTGGGTCAAGAGGACCACTGTTACCTATACACGTTGTGCATCCAAATCCCACGAGTTCAAATCCTAATTTATCAAGATACACTTGCAGCCCGCTATCTTCCAGGTATTTTGAAACTACACGGGATCCTGGTGCCAGGCTTGTCTTCACTTTGCTATTTACTGTCAACCCCATTTCCACAGCTTTCTTTGCCAACAGTCCAGCTCCCAGCATTACTCTCGGGTTGGAAGTGTTTGTGCAACTAGTAATAGCCGCTATCACAACATCACCCTCTCTTAGGATTTCTTCCTTATTTTTCAGCTTAACTGGTGCACTTTTAAGCGAGAGTTGAATCTGACCAGACTTGTTTGTCTTCTCAGATCGTCCTGAGTTTTCCAGGAATGAGAGGAAGGAATTCGATGATTGCCCGAGCAGGACTTTCTGTTGAGGTAACTTGGGTCCGGCTATTGTGCTCCTCACTTCCGAAAGGTCAAAATCTATTAATTCAGAATATTCCACACCCTTCAATTCACCGTAAAGTCCCTGTTCTTCATAATATTTCTTAACAAGTTCTATCTGATCGGCGTTCCTGCCAGATAATTTCAGATAGGATATTGTCTCATCATCCACAGGGAAAAGCGCGCATGTGGCACCGTATTCAGGGCACATATTAGATAGAGTCGCTCTGTCTGGCAGGGAAAGTTGTTTCACACCATTTCCAAAGAATTCAATAAACTTGCCAACAACATTGGACCTCCTCAATATTTCTGTCAGAGTGAGAACGATATCAGTGGCTGTAACCCCTTCTTCCAGTTTTCCGTGAACGTTAACACCGACTACTGATGGAGAAAGGAAAGTAACCGGTTGTCCAAGCATTGCAGCTTCAGCCTCTATTCCTCCCACTCCCCATCCAAGAACTCCAAGACCATTTATCATGGTTGTATGCGAATCAGTCCCAACCAGGGAATCAAAGTATACCATTCTTCTATCTCCTTTCTGTGAAATCTGAACTACTTTAGCGAGGAATTCAAGATTCACCTGGTGAACGATACCTGTTGCTGGGGGAACAATACTCAATCCCTTCATTGAATTCTGAGCCCATTTTAAAAACTTATATCTCTCAGCATTCCTCTCAAATTCAACGTTCGAATTTTTAACCATTGCATCCTTGCTTCCATAAAAATCAACTTGAACAGAGTGATCAACCACAAGATCAACAGGAACAACTGGTTCAATTTTTTCAGGATCTTTTCCAAGTCTCTGAAATGAATCCCTCATTGCCGCTAGGTCAACCACTGCAGGAACGCCGGTAAAGTCCTGCATTGCAACTCTTGCAACTGTGAACGGTATTTCAAAATCTCCCGGGTTCCCCGCGCTCCATGACAGCAAGTTCTGTATATCTTCTTCTCGCACAGCTTCCCCGTCAAAATTCCTCATAAGAGACTCCAGTATGATCCTGATGCTTCTGGGCATATTCTCCACTTTTCTCTTAGAAGCTGAAATCTTTTTTAGAGAAACAAATTTATATTCAGACTGTCCAACTTTTAATGTATCAAAAAATTCCTCTCTCTTCATAATTCCATATGGAAAACTCAATTATAAGTTTTGGAATCTTTTTAAATAGGAAGCCCGAAAAATCAATTTTATAGGGAATTCCTGTCCATTCAAAGGCAACAGCGACGATGCCAGGTATCACCGAAAATGAGGCATGCCATTTCCCTGTATTCTCGCAAAGGATATTCAACGTCCTGCAGGACCTGGGAATGAATGTTCCTGAATTCTTTGAATGTGTTCTTCGGTTCCTGTCTCTGAGTCTGCTGGCAGTTGTAGCCCATATTTTTACCTATCTTACGCGCAAAAATCCTCTGTTCCATGAATGCGTTGCATAGCTCCCCGCACAGATTCAACTGTCATGTCAGCAGCTTTTGCAGTTCTGGAGATGGATAAAACCTGAACCTGTATGTTCTCGCATACGCCTTTCTGCTCATCCACACATCACTTTATTGTTTCCGATGAAACATGTCAGTGCGTAGATACTAAATAGCTCCGCATCCACGGGGTTGGCAACTTTCTCCTTGGAATTCTCAATGTCCTGTCTTTTATCTTGGCAATTATATTATTTTGTGCTATCACTGGAGATGTCTTTATGAATATGTGGACATTGTCAGGCATGGTTTCCAGCGCTATGACCTCACAGTGATCTACTTCTTCTGTTTTTGGGACACCAAACAAAATGACAGTACATGAAATAAACCGATATCTCCGAGGTAATGCATCCCTTTGCCATAATGATATGTGTCACACTTACATATATCACTTACGGTCGATGTCATCCCACCCATGAATGGCGTGGGATTCCCCGCCCGCAATGTTAAAATTGAAATAACAGTTCTTAATAGTGAGTAATGTCATTTTATTTTAACAATGTAAATTTATGTGAGGACAAAATTTGTTTTGTTGCTGAAGACGATCTTTTCATAGCAAATATTGATGGAACCGAAGCAAGGAGAATTGTATCAAATATTGGTGTCATTTCAG
>DAICVC010000027.1:0-5601 GCA_027372655.1 Thermoplasmatales archaeon
TATCGCCGTTGTTCACCAAAAAGAAGGTGATAGTTTTTTTCAGGCACCTCCACGCCAGGTCCCTTCCCGGTCAGGTCAGCTTCCCTCTATTCATTCTGCTCAAGAATATCGAGAAGAGCTACAGATTCCTTTACGGGAACAGCATATTCGTCACAGAAACTGAAACGGGGATTGACGACCTAGTAAATCTCGGAATCAAAAGAGATTTGATAAGAAGGATCCTGCCCGGAGTGGACAGGGATACCTTTAAACCCTGTGAAAAGACGAAGACACCTTCCATCATTTATTTTGGAGGTTTGAGGGACTATAAGAGGCCCTGGCTGGCAGTAGAACTTATGAACCAACTGAGGGATTATGACGTAAGGATGAAGGTAGTCGGCTCAGGGCCTTCACTTGAAAGGGTGTTAAGCCTGTGCAAAAGATACGGACTTGAAGAAATGATAGATTTCACGGGAAGATTAAGTGAAATAGATTTGGCTAAAGCCGTCTGCGAGTCATGGATAAATGTTCATTTTTCTGTCACTGAAGGCTTTGGGATAACAATCATAGAAAGCGCATCTTGCGGAGTTCCAACCCTGGCTATTGAAGCACCAGGTGTTTCTGAAGTTATCAGGGAGTTCAAAATGGGAATCAGTGAAATGGATATTGATCACATGGCCATTGATGTCAAAAAAATCCTGGAAAATTACAATGAATGGTCCCTGCAGGTATTAAATGCCTCTAAGGTCTTTTCCTGGGAAAATACCGTTAGTCACTGGATAGAACTGGTCAAGGGGAAATAGCGATCAATAGTTTCCTGCTGTTCACGAAGGTCCCGCTCCCTAATTGAGGAATAACATCAATCATTTGGATGGACTCTATGCTTCATCATTTTTGTTATTGCCGTTCAGATACCCCAAGACAAAAGGAACGCCTCTCAGCACTTGGATTGGTATGCTCTTGATTCTATTTCTGACCGGGAGAGTCGACCTGTTTCTTCCAGAAAGGCCCGCAAATTCTCCATAATACGTATTTTTCAGCAGCCTCTGCGTATACCCGTATCTGTAGTATTTACTGAAAACCTCACTTATGCTCTCATCTCCATAGTGTTTTATTTCAGAAGAACTAATGAACCCTATGTCCTTTGTCAGGTTATAGGATTCCAAATAGATCAATTCTAGGTCTAGCCCGACAACCTGACTTAGAATGTCTTCCGACAGGTTTTTCCTCACTGTTTCAAGCGCACTTACAATCATTTCCCGCCTATACACCCTCGGTATAACACTCTTATTCCTCATGGGGTCCAGGATTGACAGGTCATTTGGAATGTTTGACTTGTAAAGATTTGAGAAGTAATTCACGATCCCCTTCCCTATATCCCTTTCTTTTATGACGAGCATATCATTATTCCTATTGTTCACATCTTCTAGGAGTGTTCTTTCCATTAACCTTGTCTCGTCAAAGATGAACACCTTCTCCCCTTTTGACGTCATGGTGGTTATGTACCTGCTCTCGAAACTCTTGGATTTCTTCTCTATTGTCCTCACGTCATACTCTTTCAGGATGTCGGAGACCATCGGGCTGCCTGATGAGTCATTGACAATGACTTCAAATTCCTGAAAGTTGCTCTGGAATATGGAATCAAGACACTCTCTTAAATGTGCTCCGGAAACGACGGGTATGCATACAGAAATGGTCATCGCCCGCCTCCATATGGGCTCATTTGAGAATATTCAGCAATGGATTCAGATTCCTGTGTTCCGTCCATTTGTCAAGACTCATTGCTTAAAAGACCGCTTAGCTGTCATGCCATCCAATCCCACGTTGGAGAAGGCCCATACGTAATAGTAATGGTATTCCCTTCTCGCAGTTTGAATCCCTGGCCAGACATGGAAATGCCGGCGGCACTATTGAACAGCATGTACTCTGCCCCGTTTCGTGTCGCGCTAACTCGCGTTACAGAGCCGATGTTCAAGTACATCGTTGCGCTATAAGGGTTAACGTTAATGGTAATCCTCTTGACGGGTCTGAAAAAAATAATAAATAGAAAGCAATACAACGGTAAATGAAGAACGGTAAAGAAGCAGTTATTTTGGGGCTTGGATACTGGGGGAGAAAGGTTCTCGATGAATATATAAAACTTTTGGACAGTGATCATTTGAAAAGACTTTACGTATTCGATACGGATGAGAAACTTTCAAATTTCAACGATAATAGAATAAAAAAAATAAAAAGTTTGAACGAAATACCAAAGGAAGTAAAATATGCTCATGTCTGTACTCCTAATAATTCGCATTTCGAAGTCGTAAAGACCCTATTAGAAATGGGTGTAAACACTCTCGTCGAAAAACCTATAACTGAAAATCCGGATGAAGCGAGAGAACTGTTTAACATTTCAAATAGAAGATCGACGTTGCTGAAGGTTGGCATGGTGTACAGATTCTCTAAAGCAGTAGAAAAGACTAAGAACTCATTATACGATTCAATTGGTGCTCCCAACATTATATACGCTAACTGGCTTCATAATATAGAGGTTCCAAATATTGTAAGAGTGATGAACGAAAGAGACGTAGTATGGGATATAGGTATCCATCTCCTTGACATAATAAACTATCTATATGAAGACTGGCCTAACTTTCAGTACTCAAAAGGAATTAAAAGCAGCTCAGGTTTGAACAGCACATTTATTTCAGTCGGTGAGCTTCATAATGCCAGCGTTGTGATGAGAAGCAGCTTCATTTCGCATTTCAAGGAGAGAAGGATTGAGATCATAGGAGAGAAGGGGAATGTTATTTTAGACATACTGAAAAACACTGTAACTATTGGAAATGATGATAGCCATACTGTATTTTCATATTACGATAATCCTCTACTAAATGAAATCAAATCTTTCATAAATGATGATATAAATGAAGACAAAAGAAATGATGCGGAAGTTGGAGTTGCGGAAGTGAATATCCTAGATCAACTTTTGAAGAGCGCTCATTATAATTTATCTGCAGTAGGTAACTGATATGAATATCCTTATAACTGGTTCAGAGGGATTCATTGGGAAGAAGCTTACTTCTAAACTGGTCTTAAAGCATGATGTGTTTACATTTGACCAGATAGAATCGAATGAACACTTATCAAAGAAACATTTTGTTGGAGATGTACTTGAAATTAATTCTATCGCCGAGATCGAGGATCCGGTTGAAGTTATTTTTCATTTTGGATCTGCCAGCTCTGTAAGGTCATTCGCTGGGAAGGAGGAGGAACTCTCGAATAAGGAAATTCAGTCGTTTATTAGCGCTCTTGAATTCGCGCGGTCTAAGAAAGTAAGGAGGTTCATCTACCCTTCAACAGCAAGCATATATACATTCGACAGTCAAAGGGGGAGAAACATTGTTAATCCTTCAAACATATACGCAGCCACAAAATTTACTGAAGAGCATCTCGCTAGCTTGTATAGCAAATATTTTGACACAGTAGGACTCAGAATCTTTATGGTATATGGGCCAGGTGAAGAAGGTAAGGGGGAAAGGGCAAGCCCCATTACTCTTTTCATTGAAGACATCCTTAAAGGTAAATCACCAGTCATTTACGGCGACGGAACCCAGACAAGAGATGCATTGTTTGTAGACGATCTTGTGGACGTTCTAAATAATATGCTGCAGGTTGAAGAAAAGGCTGGGGTATATGATGTCTGCACGGGACACGCTATTTCCTTCAATGAAATATTGTCGATTATCTCGAAGATCAAAGGCGACATCATATCTCCCACTTATATTCCAAGACCAAAATCTTATGTTGAGGGGACTCCAGGCAACCCTGAGTTTACGCTAAAGTTGCTAGGAAGGAAATTAACATCCATAGAAAAGGGTATAGAGAAACTGTATGATTATCTCAGCAATAGATAGGGAACACAAGGAAGGTTATGAAAATTGATTTCGATTGAGTTATCCGTCGTTTCCGGTAGATATTTGGATGAACTTCTTGAATCACTGAGGGCACAAGAGTTTCAGGGCTACGAGCTAATTATAGTAAATTCTAACCCTGAATGTACTGATAAGATCAGAGATTTTGGGGCAAAGGAGATCTTTAGGAGCACAGGAAAGCTGGAAGCAAGAAAGATAGCGCACGAAGTTTCTAAAGGTGAATTCGAACTCCTACTTGAAGAAACCCGGTTCCTAAGACCAGATGCACTGCAAAATTTGAACAACCTCGGAAATGTTGAAATGGCAATTATTAACGAATTTGAAGTGGGTAATAAGCTGATAAACAGGATTAACAGGGCTGATGCTCGATTGGGTTTTGAAGGTTGGGAGAAAGGGACGGGCACACTTTTTGTTCTTCCTCGATATTTCAGACGAGATGTGCTGGATTTTGCATTAGGTGCTGCTTACGCTAAAATTCCATCCAATATTGTCTCAAAAATCGTTGCAAGCGATCTTGAAATAATATACTATGAAGCCTTTAAAAAGTATAGAAATATTTTGAAGGTTAAAGAGAATTTGATCTATAAATATGGGGAAAGGTCATTCAGAGAAAGTTTTAGGAAATATTTCAGATATGGACAAACTCAGAGGGTTCTACAAGGGACTGTCTACGACAATCTTCTTGCGCTTGGGATGAGAAGGAGGAGAATAGTGAATCTAAGATATATTCCTGTAGTTTTAGCCATATACAGCGTACGGGGGACAGCGTTCTTCATAGGTTATTACCTTTCTAAAAAAGGTTAATTTAGGTTTTGAGGCATCAGGTCACGGTTAGAGCGTTTTTCAAAAGAATTTAAGTTACTATGGCTTATATGATCACCTCAGACAAAAGAAATTATATTATTAGCCTCTTATGATCTGCTACCCTGAAAACTGTAACACTTTTCGTTACTTTTCATTTATTTTCACCTCGAGTTTCCTGGTGTAGCTTTCCCTGAATGATTGGTCATTCATAAACTTCCTCCTGAACTCCCTGGGAGGGAGATAATCAATGGAGGAATGTGGCCTCTTCTCATTGTAATCAGTGAAAGCATTTTCTATGGCGACCGATGTTTCCCTGTCATCCCGGAATTCGTATGGCCAGACGTAGTAAGTTTCGAATTACGAGTGGAACGACTCAATGTTACCATTGTCCTCCGGAGTGTGTTTCTGGATGTACTCCAGGGATATTCTCAGCAGTTTCATTGAACTTCTGAACTATGTACTAAGGACCGTTGTCTACCCTCAGTACTAGCCCCTCAGGAGCTCTGCCTTCAAACGCTTTCACTATTGCGTCTTCCACAGCCCTTATCGCATCTCTGGACAAGCAGCTTCTGGAGTATTGGTACCCCACCCATTCTTTCGTGAAGCAGTCCTTTATTGCCATCAGGTATGTCATCCCCTGCTGCGTTGGGATGTATGTGATGTCCGTTTCCCACAGCTGATCCGGTCCGGTGGGACGGAACAGATTCCTGTGTTTTGTTCTTCCCTTGTGCCTGGCATAGGGAAGGGAGAGATTGTTGTTTCTCAGCACCCTCCTCACGGCCTTCCTGTTGACCTTCGTTCCGTTGTTTCTAAGCATAGCCCATATTCTCCTATAACCGTATGTTGGCCTCTCAGAAGCAGTATTGATTATGTCCTGCTCAATTTGAGGAGAGAGCCTCTT
>DAICVC010000039.1:0-6763 GCA_027372655.1 Thermoplasmatales archaeon
TTACCGTGATGTAAAATGAAGTTTGATAATGATCAAATTGGCTCTAATTTGATGTTAGCGATTACGACTGGGATGTATGCAAGGAGTCTAAGCTGCTTGCGTGAATATGTTCAAAATTCTTACGACAAACCATCCCTGGCAACTAGAGTAGACATAAATTCAGAGAATAATGGAGTTAATTGGGTCATAACTGACAACGGGGCAGGGATGGACGAGACAGAACTGAGAAAAGCATTGGGAGTTGGGGTATACACTAAAGATTATGGAGAGACTGAGGGCCTGTTTGGAATTGGAATTTGGAGCGGAATTGCAATATGTGACAAACTAGTAATATTGACCAAAAAGAAAGACAGAGACACAAAACTCAGGATAGAAATAGATGCTAAACAAATTAGACACGATGCCATAAATAATAGACCCATTTTGACCTTCCTTACCAATAATACTGGTGAAATTGAGCCAATTAAGGTCAGTGACTCTGATGTGGGGAGAAGTTTTACAGTTATCAGACTTGAAGGTACCTTGGCAGCAGGCACAGGAATATTCACAGAAGAAAACGTAGTCAATTACTTATGCCATAACGTTCCTGTTCCAATAGATTCAACTTTTCAATTCGCAAAAGAAGTGAAACTTGGTTTTGAAACCCCACAATTCTACAAGCCCATAAATATTTCAGTCAATGGAAATTTAGTCACTAGAGTAGGCGATCTGAATGAGAAATTGAGAGGTTTTTATACAAAGCCATTCCTTTATAAAAATAACCTAGTAGCCAAATGTTGGTATTCTTTGAACTCCCAAAGTGAAGCGTTGAAGGGAGACCGCGGTTTCACGTTAAGACACAACGGATTCACTGTGGCGAACTGGGAACGGCTGAAGTCTTTGGTAGTCGGACGATTCAACGACCGTTTCATTGGTGAAATACACGTTGAAAGAGCCGTTACAGAGCTAAAACCTGTTGCATCGAGAAATGATTTTCAGCAAAACGAAATTTCTGATGACCTATATGAACAAATAAAACAGTTCCTTATTGATTTACAGAGAGTAAATAGCTTCGTGACAACTAATATCCATAGCCCTGAAAAAAAGATTGAGTATGTGAAGGGTGGCGGTTCTACTATCTCTGAAAGAATCACCACCTTGAAAAACATCGAGGAAAAAAATTTCAAAGATGACATCAAATTCCTCGACAAAGACCCTGCATTTAGCGACTTAAAGACGGAACTTCTGAAAGCAGAAGCTGAAGCGAAAAATAAATTCAATGAGTTCAAAAAGGAAGTGGCAGAGGAAAGGAAGACTGCCGAACCATCAAAACCTGAGACAAAAAAGGTGCTCTCGGGGTTGACCACCAACAAAGACCTAAAGAAAAATATAGAAACACTTATGACCGGAAAGCATGAGGGAGATTTCACAATTGATCCTTTCAATCCACTTAAAGAGAAAATACAGAGGAAGTTAAACAAGAAATTCTCAAACTTTTCTCAGGCTTGTGATGAAATTGGAAAAACTCTCACCCTCTTTAAGGGAGCAAGCAGTGAAAAGGATGGCAACGATGATGTTAAGAAATTCTTTCTGAAAGCGTACCGTTTGTTCAGAAACATCCCCGAGCATGCGAAGAGCACTGAATCTACTCGGTGGTTTGATGAAGCTAAGAATGCATCAGATATAAAGGCAGGCGTGATGGCCCTGCTAACACTGATGGACAACATGATAGATCGGATGGATGTATTAAAGGATCCTCAAAATTGACATTATTGGGATCCAATTTTTATAAAAAAAGGAAATCCTTTTGTAAATAATTACATTAATACCTCGTGAGGATCCTCTTAGTTGAACCAGACTATTATAGCAGGTACCCACCACTAGGACTTCTTAAATTGGCATCTTTCCACAGGACGTACGGGGATGAAATTCAGTACGTCAAGGGATTAAATAAGCAAACTGATGAACCCGATATAGTGGAAATAACATCTCTTTTTACTTACTCTTGGAAACCTGTGCATGAAGCAATATCCTTCTACAATTCATTATTTCCTAATTCAGAGATAAAGGTGGGAGGAATATATGCAACCTTAATGCCTCAGAATATAAGGCAAGAATTTCCATTTGTAAAAATACACCAGGGTCTAGTTCCCAAAGCTGAAAATTTACTTCCATCGTACGATATACTTCAGTGGGTTGAAAAATGGAAAGACTGGAATAAATCAATTGTCTTCACTACCAGAGGATGCATCAGAAAGTGTCCTTTTTGTGTGGTACCAAGAATAGAAGGAGGCATGAAAGAACCTAAATTTTCAATTCTACCGATGATCCATCCAGCCCACAAAGAAGTAGTGATCTGGGACAATGACTTCCTTGCATCACCATACGCCAAGGATATCCTTATTGAGCTAAGGGATGGCGGCTATAAAGCTGACTTTAACCAGGGACTCGATGCAAGATTGATGACTGAAGAATTTGCCAATATCCTGGCGGATATCAAGTCGCCATCAATACATATGGCATACGACTGGCCCTGGGAAGGCCCTTACATTGAGAAAGCCATAGAGTATCTTGGCAATGCAGGATATAAAAAGAAGAATCTGATATTTTATGTTCTCCATAATTTCTATGATGAACAGCACAAGAAAGGGGATACTCCAGCAGACTTTTTCCACCGGCTACGGGACCTGATGAAATGGGGGGCTTCCGCTTATCCGATGAGATATATTCCATTGAATTCGCTTACCAGAAGAGGTTTTGTTTCTCCCCTTTGGACAGAGGATCAGCTCGAAATGATAGCCGATGCTCGGCGTGTTCTCGGCTATGCAGGAACTTTTGTCAATTACAGGGCATTAGCAGACAAGTTCCTCTCTGCAAGTTCTTTCAAGGAAGCACTTGAACTGAGGCCAAAGAAGACCATGGAAGAGGAACCAATGCCTTCAATTTATCAGTCCTGAACCGCGAAAGTTGGCTTTCCCTCAATTTCGGCCAAAAACGACAATACTGGAACACATACTGGTTCTGGGCACAATACAGCCTTGAGGTATCTGTATAGTTTTCAAGGTGGTACTATCGGCAGCTAGTTGTGTTGCATTTCTTCTAGAATTTTGTCAGTCAACTCTTTATCGACATTACCATAGATAAAAGAATCCAATATTATCCCCATCTCAGCAAAATTTAGACCAAAGACCTCTCTCGCAATGGTTGATTCTAGCCTCGCCCTTAGGTTCACATCGTTGTTATTGATAAGATGCTTTGACATATCTATAATTATAGACTCCAATTCCTTATTGACCTCAGGTATTGGCAGTTCATATACAAAAAAGAAATTTAGATGGGAAGTGACTCTCTGTCTAACGTAATAATCCAAGACGAAACTGTTGAATAGGGCTTGGATATAGTAAATGTGATCCCCAATCAGTTCCTGTACGATGATGTTTTCATCTTTTATACCAACTTCAAAAGGTTCGACGTACGGGAGAGTGTTCGCCAAGAAGTTTTTGGCAGGGATAATGCAAGAAATAAGTGTTCTTTCGTTTGTGGCTCCGGCCACATCCCTGAAAACTAACCTTTCGCGTTCGTAATCCATCTTGATTGTCCCTTTAATTATTTCTTGTTGAATTCTTTCCTTACTTATGGAATGCCCTCCGGTCTTCAACTTTTCAAGGATTCTGCTAGTTGCTCTACCAAGAAGTCGCTTTCTACCATCTATTTCATCCACAAAATAAGTGTTCGTGCTGAATTTCTGGTTGTATTGATGCATCATCTTTCCCTCGTAGAGGATCAACCCATTCTCAGAGTATGAGAAAATATCTTTATCGTTGGTCTCGTGCAACTCACTTCTAATAACTAACCCAGTTTCTCTTAGCAACTTATGGCCACCTCTGATTTTCGAAACGATAGGTATGTCATCGCGTGACCTGAATTCTGTGATGCCCAAGACTCCGGGGGAGACCTTTTCCACAAGACCTATTGGGTAACTGAATGCATCATTAATTTCATTCCAATCAGTTACATAGAACTTGGCCTTAAACGGCTTACCAGTTTTTTCTCTCGAGGCGGTGATCATGTCGAATTTGAACTGTGCGTGGATATCAGGGAACCATACCTTCCCTCTATTTTCAAATGAAATGAGTTCCTTCAGTTCCCAGTTTTCCATAATCTCCTTTCTCAAGAGGTAGGTTCCCTCGTCAGTGTGAAGATTAGACGGCACAAGAAGGCAAAATGCTCTTTTACTCAGTTGCATGAATCTCTCAGTAAATATCTTCTGCAGCGAATTATCTCCGCTGTACTGCAGAGGATAATTTTTGGAGACATACTCTGATAGGGCTCTGAAACCACGTACGTAAGATTCCCAGAGAGTATTCGCATCCGGGTCAGAGATCTTTCGAATGAAGAGTTCTTCAAACTCCTTTCCCGGCATGGAATACTTTGATATGCCCTCACCAAAGATTTCTGGATGTTTTGCAGCAAATTCTTTCTTGTTTGGCTTGAGGTTGTTCCAGGGCGGATTGCCAATGACGCCGGTGAATCCACGTTTTGTCTCATCTTTCACTTTACCGTTCTCATCTAAATATAGGAAAAAGAATTCAAGCGGGAAAAAAAGCGGATTTCCCAGTTCAGGATATTCTGCATTGAAATCCTTCATAAGCCTCTCCCTAATCCTTTGCTTCTTGTCTTCTATAATTGTGGGGATATCCGATTCAGTGGGTTCCGCCAGATATCTCTGGTGAAGTCCCGCCATTTCCGCCAGCTCATCACTAAACTCACTTTGCATGATTTCGATAATTTTGTCTTCCTGAAGACTCACAACTGAATCACCGGAAACAAAATTAAGCTCAAGGTCTGGCAGTATATGATTTTCGTCCTCAGGCAGTTCCTGATAGTAGAATGACTTTGGATCGAGTTTTATTGCCTCTTTCCATAGGTTAACTTTGGCTACATTTAAGGCCGTTTTATCTGAGTCCACGCCAAATATATGCCTTAGAATGATCTTGGAGATGAGTTCCCGCTGTGTCCTCTTATCGTCTACTCCTAATCTTTCCCTAATGAGTTTTGTGTTATCTATTTTAGCTTCCACGTCCTTAGGCAGGATCAGGGAATTCTCCTTGAACTGGTTCTCCACCCAGTTGGTCTTTTCTAACAGTCCCTGGTATACATCGTATATTTCTCTCAGAACCCCTATGAGGAATGGGCCCGAACCACAGGCTGGATCTATTATTGCAATAGATACTAGTTGATCAACTCCCTTAGACGCACTGTCAAATCTATTTTCATCGATGTCTGAGATAATACTATTTGCGATGTTGTGAAAAAGTTCGGTTACAAGTTTTTCCGCCATATGTTTTGTAATTACCTTGGGAGTGTAGTATATTCCGGAGTCCTTTCTATTCTCGGCCAGAAAGGTTTCATACGACTTACCAAAGACATCCTCATCTACCAATCTGAAACTATAGGAGTATAGTCCTCCTGAGAAGACATTAGTGCGTTCATCGAATCCTCCCACTCTCCTTAGGACATCCAGTGCACGGTCATAATTTTCCTTCGTCGGTTCAAGCTTTGACAATATATTGCTTGACGGAACGAACAGTTCAGTATCATAGTATTCATAAATGAAATCATCAAGGTCCTTGAAGAACGCTTCCAGAACTTTCCGGGTACCCTTGGTCTTCCATTTATTGTAGGCAGTTACAAAAGCATCCCAAGTATACCTATAGTCTATTATGATAAAATCCTCAAGTGTGAGGGCAAAAATCAGCTTGTTGAGCAGGAGAACACTATTGTCCTTTGGTTCCTCTTTCCATTGAAGTTCCTGAAGGTAGTTATACCACTTCTTCAAATCTGCTATGAAGAGTTTGTCCAAATCATGCCTCTGCACTTCCTGAGTTCTTCTCCTCAGATAATCTGAGATATTGCTTGTGGTCGAAATTCCATCGATTAGATCAGAGAACTTCTCGGTGACTATTGGTTCAAAATTGACTACGCAACTTTTATCGAAAATGTAAACGTCTAAAAGGTTCGTTAGGATTACATATTCAACTCCATTTTTTCCCACAATATACTTGATAATTTGATTGCTATTCTTGAAAGAAAACTCATTCTTCATTCCTTGCAGCACACTGCTGAGGTCGTTGACATATCCTGACCTATTGTGAAGGGCCTTCAACTCAAGGGCCACAGGAAATGCCATAACGCCAGAGCTCTCAAGAATAAAATCAACCCAACCATCACCAACTCTTGCTTCAGGGAAGTTGGAAATCCCTGCTAATTTTATGATTGGTTTGAGCAGTTTATCCGAAAGAATAGTTTCAGGTTTTGAAGTTTTAATTCCCCTGACGTATTCCTTTGAATCAGTCTCGTACAGGGAATCGTAAAGATTCTTATCATCTGGATCAATGTTAGTGGAGAGCTTGGAGAGGTCGCCTATGTATTTTGCAAGCTCCTTTTGGTATTCCTTATCCATCATCGAAATATCCCGATGGTATTATTAATTGTCTTCCCGAGGGACTTTGCCGGAGACTGTAAGGCGCACCTTATGCTTTGCAAAATATAGGTGAATAAGTGCCTAACAAAGATTTCTCCTCAAAGCAGTATTGTTCCCAACTGCTCAATTAGCTTTGTACCTGACGTTAAAGGCAAGGACAATGAAAATTATATTACCCAAAGCCATTTCCACATATAAAGAAGGACGATGGGATGGAAATGAAAAGTATTGAGGAGCTTTACAAGAGAGCCCTGGAAATGAAGAACAAGGGCATGTCAGATAAGGAAATATCCACAGAAC
>DAICVC010000044.1:0-2202 GCA_027372655.1 Thermoplasmatales archaeon
TGGTTGATCTCAAAGGACGGTGTGATTCCAATCCCCGGTGCAAAAAATAGCAACCAGGCATTGGAAAATGCAGAATCTGCTTCCTTCAAACTGGAAAGGAAGGATATCTCAGAATTGGATTCGGCATATGCTTCCACCAGAATAGATTACCTTCCAGAATGAGATTTACATAAAATTCAACATTAATCCACCCTTATTTTTTATGAACGAATATTCACTTAAGCTTAGAAGATAACACTTGTTTAACTTAGGTTTTAGTTTTATCGGGTTGAAGTCTTTTTACCTATTTTCTTCTTTATTGCCTTTTCTCAAAAATTTCATTAATTACGCTTAGAAAATTATTGATACGTGCGTTGATTCAATAAAATCCCTTAGTCTTTTCCTCTTCCTAATCAAAAAAGTTTACCATATTGCTTCTCAGTTCTTTTAGCAGCACATCTATATCTGGTAAATTCTCCGAGGTAAGTCGCGTCAGTCCAATTTTCGTGTATCGTTTCAGATTATCTGCCAAGTTCTGCGGAAAGAACTGATCTATTCCTCTGAATTCGACACCTTTTGTTTGACATTTCTTTGTGAACATCTCCCTGATGGAATCCGGTCTGAACTGGATCGTTTTCAACAATTTCCATACATCATAGTAATCTCTCAATTTGCCCCGTTGCAGTATAGCCCTCATTTTCTCACTAAGAATATTATCAATAGAGTATGAAAGCATAGAGAAATTGGCATAATCATAGACCTTCGGAACCTCTTTCCTTATAACCGGACCAACAAAGTCTTCGGTTGAAAGTTCAATTTTTAAGGTGTTCCTGCTGAACGGCCCATCGTATTGTAGCCTAAACTGAAGGTAAGTTTCGTTTGAAAAAACTCCTCCTTGGATTCTCGACTCTATTCCAGATAATTCCCGCATTAGCAATGGCAATTCAGAAATTTGTCCCTTCTCGATATCTTCTACATTGTTATCTTCAAGCATTGTGAAATCTAGATCTTCTGACAATCTCCAGTTACTGGGGAAATAAATCTTTGAAAGGGCAGTACCTCCTTTAAATGAAATTTTAGATGCAAATCCACTGCAGGATATTGCACAGAGCGCCCAGCCGAGAACATAATCTTTTTCAATCAAATCAAGGGAAACTTTCCTCTTTCTCGCCTCACTCCTTAGCTCTTGTTTAGAGATCATTGCATCCACGATTCCGGGTCGATGTTTACATTGACTACTAATTTCCATCTTTCAATTATCTTCCCATGGCCTTTAATTGTCGGATCTAGGAGGGAGTACCCACTGGCTAAAGCGACATTTTGGATCAGATTTCTTAACTTCTCGATTTTCAAGTGTTCTGATATATATCCAAGCCTTTTCAAGACTGCACTATTTCCCATTTCTTTTGACATTGATACAAGTTTTGTGAAATCAAGTTCTCTTTCTCCAAAATAAATTGCCTTGGCAGTTTCCTCAATTCCTTCACAATATTCCGGGTGATCAAGACAGTCTACAATTGTCTTTTCTTTGGATGATACTAACACATTATGGTTTTCTACATTTATCTCCACAATCCCGAAGAACTTTCTCGGTACGACAGTAATGAATTTGAATTCGGTGTCAAGTATGGTCCGAGACCTGTGAGCTTCTTGCGTTGCTATGTATACTCTAGACTGAGTTTTATCAGTGAGACCATGGTAATTTAAGGCACTAATGTAACCAATATAATATGGGTCTGCTAAAACAGATGCTATTACAAAGCTGTGGATTGTGTAATTTTCAGATCCAAGTTTCCCAGCCTCAAATGGTATTATGAGATACAATCCATTCTTTAACTTCACAATCCATTTCTTTCGTGACAGCCCATCAATGAGGTTTTTTGGGTTATCGACATATTTTTTTAAGTCTTTAAGTGAGAAGATTATTTTACCACTATAACTCAATTCAGATAGTATGGTCGCCTCCCTGTTCGATAGACTTCTCCTATATTCAGTTTGCAGTTCTCGATTGTACCGACGCATATTGCCAAGACAATATAGGCTCACCCGATTTAATAATTGCGTTTTACCCATTGGGAATCAGCCTCCACTATTTTTTTAGTGAGAAAAGACTTGATTCAATATGAGAATTCCAACCTGGCAATGAAATTTTCAAAGAAAATAGCATTATGGTGTAGAAAAAACAGTGCGATAAATGAACTAATTCAAAAGTTCTGCATCATA
>DAICVC010000052.1:0-15906 GCA_027372655.1 Thermoplasmatales archaeon
CAAGATGAATCTTGCGATAAGGAACATAGATTCTGACGAAGTTAAATGGGGAGACAGTTTCCTGAATGACCACCACAAGGACCTTAAGGCTGATTTCATCCTTGCAAATCCTCCATTCAACGATTCCGACTGGAAGGGAGATCTTCTGAGGGAAGACGTCAGATGGAAATATGGACTACCGCCAATCGGAAATGCTAATTTCGCATGGGTTCAGCATTTCATTCATCATCTATCGCCAACCGGCATAGCTGGCTTTGTCCTTGCAAATGGATCAATGAGTTCCAATACATCCAATGAAGGTGAAATAAGGAAGAACATCATTGAGGCTGATCTCGTTGATTGCATGGTCGCATTGCCTCCGCAGCTGTTCTTCAACACCGGAATACCTGCATGTCTCTGGTTCCTCACCAAAGACAAGAAGAATAACAGGTTCAGGGACAGAAGAGGTAAGACATTATTTATTGATGCACGGAAAATGGGCACCATGATCGACAGGAGACACAGGACTCTAACTGAAGATGACATAAAGAAGATATCCTCGATATACCACGCATGGAGAGGTGAAGGTGGAGAATATAATGATATTCCGGGTTTTTGTAAGTCCACCGATATTGAAGAGATAAGAAAGAACAATTATGTTCTCACTCCGGGAAGATATGTTGGCACTGAAGGGGAGGAAGAGGACGATGAGGAATTCCAAGAGAAGATGCAGAAACTCATTTCCGAACTTAAGCAGCAGATGGAAGAAGGTTCAAGGCTGGATGAAGAGATAAAGAAGAATCTGGAGAGGATTGGGTTTGGATTCTAATAACAGCCGTGAAATAAATAATATTTCTTCGTTGCCAAATGATTGGGAATTGCTAGAGCTTGGATCGATTTTGTCTTTTATAACAGACGGTGTACACAATCCTCCAAAAAGGACGACAAATGGCATTAAATTTATTGCAGGTGCAACTAATATAAAATATCTGAACGTGGATTTTACAAATTGTACTTATATAAGTAAAGAAGATTATGATAAGATTCACAAGTTCTATTCTATCGAACCCAATGATATTTTATTAACAATAGTAGGTACAGTTGGAAATGTGGCAATTGTAAAAGAAAATGATTTACCTTTCTCGATCCAGAGAAGTATTGCTCTATTACGAAGCGGTCCTCTATTATATTATAGATTTTTATTTTATTGGCTAAATAGTCCAGAATTCAAGAAGGTAGTATATTCATATGTGAATTCTACCGCACAACCCGGAGTGTATCTTGGAGTTATTAAACAGTTTAAGATGCCTGTGCCGAAATTATCTGAGCAAAAAGCCATAGCCAAAATCCTCTCCGGTCTCGATTCAAAAATAGAACTCAACCAAAAAATGAACGAGACCCTTGAATCCATTGCACAGGCCATATTCAAGCATTGGTTCATTGACTTTGAATTCCCTAACGAAGAGGGGAAGCCATACAAATCAGGCGGAGGTGAGATGGTTGATTCCGAACTGGGGAAGATACCTAAGGGGTGGAAAGTTGACAAGTTATCTAAAATAGCAAATGTAATCGATTGTCTTCACTCAAAAAAACCTAATTTTGTCAAGAGCCAAAACTTCATATTGCAATTGTATAATTTTAACGAAATCCATTCTATTGACCTAAGTGATCCATATACCGTTTCAGATGGGGATTTTCATATGTGGACAAGAAATATTACTGTTAAGTACGGCGATATCCTTGTCTCGAATGCTGCAAAAGTAGGTGCCATTTCTCAAGTTCCAGAGTGGTTTGTTGGTGGCATAGGTAGGAACATTACGACGATAAGAGCTCAGGGCATCGGAGAGTATTTTCTTCTCTACTATCTAACATCTCCTCTCGGCACTAATCAGATTTCAATGAATACGGATGTGGGAACTTTGTTCAACAGTCTCAACGTTAAGGGAATTAGATTGTTGAGGGTCCTGATACCCAATTCCGACTTAATGAAACGATCTAATTTCATTTTTAATAGTCTGAGGAGGAAGATTGAGACCAATCTACTGGAGAACACTTTTCTAAAATCGACAAGAGACTTACTTTTACCGAAACTAATGGCTGGCAAAATTAGAATATCGGCGAAGGTGAAAGAGAATGAATGAGTCAGACCTTGAAAGACTATTTCTAGATGTGCTCTCGAACATAGGCTACTCTGTTAGATTTGGACCTGACATATCTCCAGGTGGCAAGGAGCTTGAGAGGGAATACTCAGATCCACTGTTGATCGGAAGAGTGAGAGAAAGACTCAGACTGATAAATCCAGAGTTTCCAAGTGAAGCAATAGATGATGCCATAAGGATGCTTACCAAAAATGAGAGTCAAGACTTGGCCTCTAACAATCACGATTTCCATAGAATGCTCGTAAATGGTATTGACGTGCAGTACAAGAGGAAGGATGGATCGATAAAACACGACAAGCTATTCCTCTTCGATTTCCAGAATGTGGATAATAATGAGTTCCTCGCAGTCAACCAATTCACCCTGATTGAGAACAAGCATGAGAGGAGGCCTGACGTTGTCATCTTTGTTAATGGAATACCTCTCGTTTTGATAGAGCTCAAGAATCCAGAGGATGAGAATGCCACTATCTGGTCGGCATACAAACAGATTGGAACGTATATTAGCGAGATACCGTCGATATTTAGGTTCAATGAATTATGCATAATAAGCGATGGACTGGAGACGAGATACGGTACACTGACGACGGAGAGGGAGAGATATTCACAGTGGAGAACGGTGAATTACGTAAGACCTCAGGGTCTCACTCAGCTCGAGACGTTAATAAGAGGAATGCTCTCGCCAGAAACGATCCTAGACTTGGTGAGAAATTTCATTGTTTTTGAAACAGAAAAGAGTGGTGGTTCAGAGAAGACGTCGAAGAAGGTGGCGGCCTACCAGCAGTACAATGCCACTAATAAGGCAATCATTTCAACGGTCAGCGCAATAACCTCAGATCACAAAGCGGGAATAGTGTGGCACACCCAGGGATCAGGAAAGAGTCTCACAATGGTTTTCTATACGGGGAAGCTTGTCCTTGAACCCAAATTAGAGAATCCAACCATTGTAGTACTTACGGACAGAAATGACCTTGACGACCAGCTATTCGGCACATTCTCAAGATGTTCAGAAATACTTCGCCAGGAACCAAAGATGGCAGACTCAAGGGATTCCCTTAAATCTTTGATAAGCGTTTCTTCAGGTGGGGTTATATTTACCACGATACAGAAGTTCCTTCCTGAGGAGGGAAAGAATGATTTTCCCCTTCTATCCGAGAGGAGTAACATCATCGTAATAGCGGATGAAGCCCACAGAAGCCAGTATGGTTTCAGGGCTAACATTTCAAAAGAGGAGGAAGAGATCTCTGTAAAATATGGCTATGCCAAGTACCTGAGAGATGCCATCCCAAATGCTACATTCATAGGTTTCACTGGAACACCAATAGAGACTGCAGACAGGAGCACACCTGCAGTGTTCGGAAAGTATGTGGATATCTACGACGTGCAGCAATCTGTGGAAGACGGTTCCACAGTCAGGATATACTATGAAAGCAGGCTTGCCAAGGTTGACATCAAGCCAGAGGAGAGACCCCTTATTGACAAGAAGTTTGAAGAGGTTACAGAGGGAGAAGAGGTTTCAAGCAGGGAGAAACTCAAGAGCAAGTGGGCCAGCATCGAAAAGGTTGTCGGGAGTGAAAAGAGGATAAGGGCTATAGCAAAGGATATGCTAGAACACTGGGAATCAAGGTTATCTGTGATGGATGGAAAGGCACTTGTCGTTTGCATGAGCAGGAGGATTGCAATCGACCTTCACAACGAGCTTGTTAGACTACGACCGGAATGGTACAGCAGAGATGATGACAAGGGAGTCATAAAGGTCATCATGACAGGCTCAGCTGCAGATGGTGATAGCTGGCAAGAGCACATAAGGAATAAGGAAAGAAGGCAGTACCTGGCCGAAAGATTCAAGGACACCAACGATCCCTTCAAGATTGCCATCGTGAGGGACATGTGGCTGACTGGGTTCGATGCACCCATACTGAACACCATGTACATCGACAAACCTATGAAGGGTCACACACTGATGCAGGCAATTGCAAGAGTGAACAGGGTCTTCAGGGATAAACCCGGTGGCCTCGTGGTTGATTACCTCGGACTTGCATTCGAACTCAAGAAGGCTCTGTCGGAATACTCTGATGGGGACAGAAGGGAAACTGGCATCCCCATAGATGAAGCAATAGCCCTGCTGAAGGAGAAGTACGAGATAGTTCTTGACATGTTTCATGGCTTTGATTATAAGTCATTCTTCGCGGCCGATACAAACGAAAGGTTGCTGATAATAGAGAATGCAATGGACCATATCCTGGGGCAGGAAGATGGAAAGGAAAGGTTCGTCACCAACGTTTCTGAGCTGACGAAGGCATTCGCACTTGTCATCCCTGATAATGAGGCACTCTCTATAAGGGATGACGTGGGATTCTTCCAAGCCGTCAGGTCGGCAATAATAAAGAACACAGAAACGAGGAGGATAGACTCAGGAGTATCAGAAACTGCAATAAAGCAAATACTGTCAGAGGCGTTGGTCTCTGACAGGGTTATCGACATTTTTGCCTCTGCAGGTCTCAAGAAGCCTGACATATCCATACTTTCAGATGAATTCTTGGCTGAGGTCAAGGACATGCCACAGAAGAATCTTGCGTTCGAGATGCTGAAGAAACTGCTCAACGATCAGATAAAGATCAGGATGAAGAACAACCTCGTCAAATCGAAGTCATTCCTTGAGATGCTCGAGAAGGCGATAAGGCAGTACACAAACAAGAGCATTGAAACGGCACAGGTGATCCAGGAACTTATTGACATTGCAAAGAAGATGAGGGAAGACCAGGACAGGGGAAAGAAAATGGCACTGAGTGATGACGAGGTGGCATTCTACGATGCACTTGCTGACAATGAGAGTGCTGTGCAGGTGCTGGGAGACGAGACTCTCAGGACAATAGCAAGAGAGTTAGTTCAAACTGTCAGGAACAACGTAACGATAGATTGGACGCAGAGGGAGAGCGTCCAGGCTAAACTAAGGCTAATGGTAAAGAAAATATTAAAGAAGTATGGTTATCCGCCAGATAAGCAGGAAAAGGCCACTTTAACAGTATTGGAACAGGCAAAGCTGCTTGGTTATGAATGGGTAAATTGATCTCTGACCCGCACCCCTTGACTTCCGGGTGCCAAGAGATCTACGGCAATTCAGAGATGTTCTGACATTATCTGACAATCACGGTTCCCAGGTGATTGATAAGATCATATCTTAAAAATGGCCTTTGGGTATGTTTCCGTAAATATTTCTCTGTTTTCTTCCAGCTCCGATTTTGTCATTTTGCGCAGACAAAGCGATTTACATGTTTTCGAAGAAATCTTTTTCAAGCCCCACCTCACTCCTTTTAGTAATGTATATGTGGCGCAGAGAGCAGCTGCCTTGTCATAACAGTCATCTAAACTAGTCTCGGCTATAATCGTGTAAAAAATTATCTTGCCTTGTTTACGACAGTCATACATAGGAATATCACTGTATTTCGTATCGCATGAATGAAAAGGTAATTTATCGGAGTCGTTGGAATTCTTACAGCACTTAAGATTTCGGTCGGGGCCATCGATCCAGAGTTGACGGCTGCAGCCATCTACCTTTTCCCTGAATGTTTGAAGGATCACATACTTTAGAGACTCGTTTGGATTATTTGGTATACTTGATTCAAGCTTGGAAGGACAATCGTTGGTGGAGGGTCTCGGATGGATGCAGTTAGGTAAATCCTTATAATATTTGAAATTAAACTCAACATTGTTAGGCAACTTAATCTTGAGATCCACCGATTTCATATTTATCGGTCATTTTATTCTTTCATTTCTTCTTTGTCCTTATTCTCTATTATCTTGATTAGGTAAGTGTTAAGGTAAGGCTATGCCATCAGGCATTTATTATCTAGATAGCAGAACCTGAGAAACTGTATTGTAGATTCATCGGCTATATGGTTCTTTAAAGCCTCAAGGTTATCCCCATAATACAGCCTGTTTATTCAGACGATATTTTCATCGTGGATTAAAAGGATATCCTGTCCAATGACTATGTTTAGCCCGAGTAGAGCACTCATGTTATATTTGCCGTGTATATGAATGCAAAATAGCCAATGGAGAATAGAATCTTAAGGAGAATCGGTATAGGGAACTTACTGACGATCAATGCTACCAGTAAGATGACTGCACCTGCGGCCGCCAGACGTATCTTATAGGTTGGATAGATAAAAGCAAAGACTGCTAGAATTACTGCAAGCACAAACAGAGAGATAGCTGGTATATCACTATACCATCGTTTCATCGATATGCTAACTGTGTTCTGTATTTTAATGAATCGTTTAATTTACAATGAGGATTGAGACCACACCATTACGGTTTTGAAGTTAAGAGGATGGGAGTAGGAAGAGAACTACGCGACGCATAAATATTCTCATATATGACTAGTACAGTTAGATTCCGAATTATCCCAAAATTTTGAATTTGCTAACGGTAATTTATTAAGCTCTGATTTCGATGGGTGAAATGCAATGCCATATGATTGGGTTAACGACGTGATAATTCCAAATAGTAAGATGGAACTGGGAACAACTCTTACTCATTTCAATGAAAGTATAAATAGAAATTAAGTTTAATAGTAATATGACGTCAGAGACATCTGAACTGCAACCACTTGTCGATTATCCAAGTAGTCCCTCCTCCGAAAGTGTTAGTACAGTCCTGCAATTTTATAATGAAGGAAAGTATACTATCGCAGACTTTCAGAGAGATTCAGACGAATGGGATAAAGAAAAGAAATCTCTGTTTATAGAATCCGTTCTAAATAACCTCACTACACCTTCGCTATTCTTGGCGGCAACCAGTAAAGGGAAATATGAAGTTATTGATGGGCAGCAACGCCTAACTACGTTATATGAATTCAGTAAAGGTAAATTGACTTTGTTGGACCAAGATGAAGCAGACTATCTCCCAGATAGAGCCATCTATTATGCAGGAAAAAATATAGAAGATCTTAAGAATTCATCTAAGGCCTATTTCGACGCCTTTTACTCCTATGTATTACCTCTAATAAAACTTCCAGAAAAGATAGACGACTCGACTAGAAGAGAGATCTTTAGGCGAATAAATGAGGGAGGGACTCCCTTGTCTGCTCATGATATAAGACTTGCATATTATGGAAATTGCGCTACGGTATCATTTATTAGAGCTGCAGGTATTTACGACGAAAACAAAGAGGGAGCTAAAAGAATACTTACGAATTCCAAAAGTAAGTTTAGCATAGAATGGCCGTGGAAAGATAAAGACCAAACAGTTAAGGTAGATTGGTATAATTGGTGGAAAGATAGGCAGACATCAATAGGTCAGTCTGCGTCAGAAATGTTTTTGTGGTTTTTAATTTCTAAATATATCGATAACTTTGATGCAATACTTAGAAATGAAGGATACCTTTCTTCGAATTTAAAGACACATTTTGACGGTAGAACTGAAAGTGCTGGGGACATATTCTGTGCGGAACTACAATATGAAGCCAACAATTCTAAAGATCATCGCCTTCTCTGTGATTTAAGCGAAATGAAAACACTTTTTTATAGCTATTCTGATTTATGGTTTACTGCACACAATGAAATGCCCGGTGTCGGTGTTGATAAGGCAAGAAAGTTAGCTTTCGTGTTGGCAGCTTTAGAAACTAACGGTAAGAAGCCAACAGCTGACCAATGGAACGATATTCAAGGTTTGTTGTATCGACCCACGGAAACCTCTAATAATATGGGTATTGCTTTACCACTATCAAAGGGAAAATGGACAGGCACCAAAGGGCAAAAAGAACAAATTAAAGCATACTTCTCAATTATAAACAAAATAATGCAATGACCGATATTCCGAAATCTATACCCGATTGCGACGAATGGTCCAGAAACTTTCCAGAAGAGTGGAAAGGTGCTTATTGGCGATTACACGTTAGACGTCCAGAGTTCCTTTATGAATGCCCGATATGCCACAGGTCGTTTGGTGTATCTAACTATAACCAGTTGCACTGTGATCACATAAGGCCATATAGTTCGTTCATTAAAGGTGTCGACCAGCACGGACCGACGTCCTGGGATAATTTGCAATTGCTTTGTGGAGAATGTAATCGAAATAAATACAACAATACACAATAGACAGATGAAATTATTCTACCAGTGCTCTATTAAAACTTTGCCTGCGAATAAGGTAGACCAAACGTACGGGCATAGGTACTGATGTATAAAGAAAGCCACATGAGGAAGCTCACACTTCTTTTGCCTTGTAGTAATGTCTTTGAAATTTAACACAATTCAGGCACTTCTTTGGTCATTCTTTAAACTCGACTTTTACACGTGAATTTTGACAAATGAGATATTAATTCTTTAAACTGTGACTCTAGGGGTGTGAATAAGGTACGGTTGACTGAAGTATTACTATGGAACTTCTACCATGAACTGATTGACCCTTCGGTGCATTCTAGGCTATAAATTGCCTTCAATTATTGGATTTCCAAGCTTAATGATAGCGTCTGGATGATTCTACCTTTCGAGCTAGTCATCCCTGAAAAGCCTGATTGTAAAGGCACTTTTCTTTAGAATCAAAGCAATTTAAAATTTATTTGAGGTGAGAAATTTCGCAGTTATGACCCTTTTTGCGTTAAGGCGAGGTATGTCTCCTTGGGAAAGAGATTTACTTCTCTTGTTCCAGGAGTTTACACATAATTCGTAACGCGATGATCGAGAAGACATAATTTATATTTTCTATTATGTATTATTAGAGCTATACTCGTAATTCTTTAAATTTAAGCGTTAAAGAGAATCAAGATATGTGATTACACGTTTTTGATTAGATTCGTACGTAAAACTCAATGAAATAACGGTCTAATTTTCAAGAGCTTTTGCCTTTCCATTTACTCAGATATTTATCTTGCTTTCCCTTGAATCTGGACTGAATATACATGACAAAACTTGTCGTGTCCTTAAATGTATCCCTAGCGTCCTCTATAGACGTAAGACGTTTGTAAGTTATGTTTTGCCTGATTTGTCTTCGTCCAAAATCGGTTTAGCTTTGAATATCTGTATCTTTATGAATGCTGTTTGACGTTCCCATTAAAGAGGAATCTTCTCAGGAATCTGATAATGGAGGAGAAGCCAATCTGCGTTCTCTCTTAGTGCTTCCTTTGAAAGCTCTGTAATTATTTGGGTATTGTAATCATCATTTTCCTTCCATAGTTTAATCGCATTTTCATACATATTCTCCATCCTCGAGTATTCCTCGCCTGTTTCCTGCATGGTACTCCTTGAAATGTATGTCTCAATGAGACCTGCCAGCGCTGGAAGCGCTATGATCAAAATCGTTGTGGAAGGTATGGCATCGTACAAGCGAAAAACTGTAAGAATTATTGCACTCAAGATTGATGCTATGCCACCAAAAAAGAAGATGGTTGAAAGCAGTTTCGATCTCTTCACTCTTATTTTATTTTTCCTTGAAGAGTTTCTGTAGTATTCGTACTGACCCTCTATCCAGTACCTCTTTATGGATTCAAGATCTGGTTTGCTCTGTGGGTCAAATATGTTTGCAGACCTCATCACTTCCCTGATCCACTGCAGATGCTGCCTGTGCTTCCTCAGGTAGCGGTCTGCAGAATCCTCATGCACGCCAGCAAGTCTGAGAAAGAACTCCACTCTGAGTCCTTCAGCAAGAGACCTGTACTCAACATAGGATTCATGGTAGCTGTGTGAAAGATTTCTTATCTTGAAGAGGTAGGTCAACAGAACATATGCCATGAAATATCCCACGAGCAGATAAAGGGAATTGAGAAAAATGTAGCCAAGGAAAACTCCAAGGAGCGTTCCCGTAATGATTAAGAGGAATAACTGAAGCAAATTCCACTTCTTCTTGAAGTTGATCGCCAGGATATCAGCTTCGCTATAGATGTAAGATACGAATTTTTCCTTTTCCACAACGCCCGATGCCAGATATTCTCTGGAGTTTTCTATTTTCTCTCTACTCAGGCTCTTTGTTCTGTTATTAAAACTGTCTATTTTGCTGAATATACCATTCTTACCAAAGAATGTTTTTTCGTTGGTTCCATCGGGAATAATCCTTTTTACTTCCGGATTGTAGTTCTTGAATTCATCTTTATTTTTTATCCTTCTCGTAAGGATGTGATATACCGGACCAGTGTCAGGTGTATCGAGGATTGTTCGATATGGAGCATACTCAGTGGGAAGACCCTTTAGTTTGAATTTGACGACCTGTGATGTTCCTCCAATAATACCTGTATCCTTCCCGTCCCAGAGGGCTATTAGAATCTGAGAATGCTTGGCTATGAAGGCTCCAACACTCTCATACCTCTTGTCCCTTGAAGGACCGTAGTGCCTTGAAGACTCAAGCTCTGATTCTCCAATGGGTAGCTCAAAATATCCTAGGGAATTCTTTAGAAGATAATCAAACCCTTCCTTTGTATCTTGAAAGTCCTTAATGTACTCATCGTAGGGGAGAGGAAGTGGAACTATGTATTTTATATTCATTTCTAAAGCCACTTCCGCAGCTATTCTATCTGCTCCCTCTGCCAGGGAGGTGAGAAGCAGCAGCGGAGTATTATTGAAGCTTTCTTTCAAATCTTTGAAAATCCCTTTTATTTTATTTTTTAATTCTTCTGAATCCTCTTTTATTATATCCCTGTGACCAGTCACACCTACTACCAGATGAATGTATTGTTTGCTTTCTTCTTCGATTTCATCTCTCATGTTTTACCTCTGATCCCTTTTAGTTTCTCTAATGTCTGTTTAATTAGATTCACTTCATTTTCATATGATATTGATTCATTGGAAATGTTTGTGTATATATCTAGGGCTTCTTTAAATAGGGTCTCTGCATCTGAATATCTGCCCTGTTTATAGTATAGGAATGCCAGATTGTTCATTATACTGGCAACGTCAGGGTGATTTGTTCCCAGTGAACGTTTTAGTATTTCAAGTGCTTCCTTGAGCAGAGGCTCTGCATCTGAGTATTTGTCTTGGTCAAAGTATAGGAGTGCCAGATTGTTCATTATACTGGCAACGCGAGGGTGATTTGTTCCCAGTGAGTGTTTTTGTATTTCAAGTGCTTCCTTGAGCAGAGGCTCTGCATCTGAGTATTTTCCCTGTTCAGAGTATAGTACTGCCAGACTACTCATTGTAGTGGCAACGTATGGGTGGTTTGTTCCCAGTGAACGTTTTAGTATTTCAAGTGCTTCCTTGTAGAGAGGCTCTGCATCTGAGTATTTGCCCTGATGAAAGTATAGTGCTGCCAGACTGCTCATGATAATGGCAACGTCAGGGTGGTTTGTTCCCAGTGAACGTTTCAGTATTTCAAGTGCTTCCTTGTAGAGAGGCTCTGCATCTGAGTATTTGCCTTGGTCAGAGTATAGTCCTGCCAGATTGCTCATTGTATTGGAAACGCTAGGGTGATTTGTTCCCAGTGAGTGTTTTTGTATTTCAAGTGCTTCCTTGTAGAGAGGCTCTGCATCTGAGTATTTGCCCTGATAATGATATAGGAGTGCCAGACGGCTCATGGTACTGGCAACGTATGGGTGGTTTGTTCCCAGTGAACGTTTTAGTATTTCAAGTGCTTCCTTGAGCAGAGGCTCTGCCTGAGCATAGCATCCCCCCTCGAGACATAAACTAGCTAAACCTACCATGTTATCTGGGTCTCCGGCATTTGATATTTTATCTGCATATAATTCTTTGAGACCCTTACAAAAATCATTGTATACAGACCTGATATAATTCATGAATTCGTAGTATTTAGTATCTGTATTTCCATTCTTTATAAACAGCACGAACCATTCAATTCTCTTGAGGTTTTCCCTTAAACGGTCCTTTTCATTCAATAACAGCAGCTGGAATGGTAGTTCATATATCTGCCTTTCATCAGGAGCATGGCTTTCAAACCAGTCTGATATCTTTCTTCGTACAGAAATTTCATCTACCTGTGATTTAATATATTTCTTTATCACTGCCTCCTTCAACGAGTAATGGAAGAAATCAATCAATCCGTTTTTCTCAGAAAGGTGATAGTCCATTTCATTTCTTATAATTGTAAAAGAGAGTGAATATATTCTATTTACACGTATTATCTCATTCTCCGACAATCCACTTCTTGACAGAGCTATGGATGTCAATATATCTCTCAGGTCTCTTGAATCCTTGCTGAAGTATTTAGAGTGAACATTCTCAATTCTTTCTAGCATGGAGCTGTAAATTTCTTCTATGCTCTCAGTAACCAGATATCTTTCAATCTGTCTGTCAATGAATTTATCCTGTTCTTCACCCTGACTGAGCTCGGATAATTTGGATAATTCCTCCAAAAGTATCCGTAGGTAGAGAGGGTTCCCTGTCTGAGTTGCCCTAGCTATTCTTCCTATCTGCCAATCACTCAGCTCTTTGCCCTGATCTTCCAGAAATTTCCCTATTATCTGCTTTTTCGTTTCTATATCGATTTTCTCCAATTTTATGGGTTCAAAATTAAGGTTGGAAAGGTACTCTGTATACTCCCTTACATCTCTTGAAGAAACTAAAAGTTTCACATTCTCTGGAAGATATGCTATAAAGCGCAAATCTGTAGGATTGGGAAGCTGGTCTTCCCCATCTATGAGGATTAGTGTTTTCTCCCACCTTGGAACTGAGGTTATCCAAGTTGGAAGTGAATTTAATATATCATCCTGGGATTTTGGCATCTCCTGTTCTGGGAATGGCAACTTTCGCTTCTCCAGATAATCCTTTACTTCATTTATTATCCTAAGGGCCATGCCATCCGAGGAATCACTTCCACCTGCCCCAATGTAATGCTCAACTACCAGAGCATCTTTATGAAGATCTTCATACATCTGCTTGACATAGGCTAAAGTGGCACTCTTTCCTATACCTACCTCCCCTGTTATCAAAATACGATTGTGTCTCTCAAGGCCATCAAGTATTTTCTCCACTGTTTTCTCAGATGAAACATAACCCCTCAAAAGGAATTTGGAATACTGTTTTTGAATGAGCCTTTCCCTCTCCAGAGGAGAGAGTCTCTCCTCCTTGGGATAAACTGTATCCAGCATTTGAACGAAATCTTTCTCGATATGCTCCCCCAGTTCCTGAGGGCTCTCAAATTCCTTCCTGCTCCAGTGCCATTTGGAATCTTCCACTCTTATCTCATTCTTCAATTCATCAAGTTTTCTTAGATACTCTTCATTCTCTTCCCTGCTATGAGAGGATTTTGCTGATTTGAAATAGAAGTATGAATACTCAGCCATTTCTGGTTTTGAGAGAGCACCGTATTCCATTTCCATCTGTGTTATACTGTATCCCTCTTCAAACCATTTCCATTTTGTGGCATCCTTCTTCCATCTCTCTATTTCTCCTTGTGTGATATTCTTGTCACCCTTGGGAACATATCCGTATCTCCCTCCCAGTATTCCAATGAAGAAAGGCCTCGCTCTATCTATCTCTCTAAGGCATACATCCATCACGTGAGATATTACGCTCTCTTCATCTGGATTGCTTATACCCCATCTTAAATCCACAACTGTGAGGAAGAGATCCCTTTCCCTGCAAATTCTTATCAATTTAGGAAATACAACATTAACAAGATAGGTTCTCTCATCATTCAAATCTCTAAAGGTGGAAGAAAGAAAAATTCTGATCTCCCTTCTTTTTTCCTCCTTTTTTTCCATATTTATAATAAACGCTGAGATATTTAATACTTCACCGTAAAGCATGTCCAGTTCATTGATCCCAATTCCTGAACATTTCTTTCAAATACCTGCGTATAAAATATCTGTTTAATACTCTATAAGAATACTTTTCATTGAGTTCCGCCACCCTCAAATAGACGATCTTGAGCACTGATTACTCTGTATGAAGAGAATCTATCACCTTTAAGCGTCTCCTCACTTCCTTGTTCATATGTTCATAGAACCAGTTCCTTAAAACGCCTTGCTTGTCTATGAAAACATCCCTCTCTGTTCTCATAAGACTCTCCAGATATTCCTTCACATTTTCCCTCGCAACTTTTATTGTATGCTTATTCAAATCTTCCTTACTTATTCGTACCCCCTGTTCACAAGAGGTATAACTCCTGTTGCAAGAGATTTACTTCTCTTGTTCCAGGAGTTTACACAAAATTCGTGACACTAAGGGGTACCCACATGCATATATGCGCTTAAGTGAAAAAGCTGCCAAGTCTAAGGTATTATTTATACTCCCTTTCTTAATATTTAGAAATGGCAAAGGGAGAAATAATTTCGATAACCAGAGCCCCTAGAAGTGGCAGGTCCTTGCGAACAACTGTCCATATGGTAATTATAAGACAAGTCGGTTTTAAGGAAGTGAAAGAAAATCAGATGGAGATTAGGGCTTAATGCACGGAAATCGAGTTTGTTGTATCTCGGTCTGAAGGGGTTGCTCCAGATGACTGCTGATAGCTACAAAGAGTGGATAAAAAGCGCTAGATTAGATTTACGAGATTCAGAGAGCAATCATGAAAATCAAGAATATGCACGGTCTCTTTATTTTCTCCAACAAGCTTCAGAGAAAGCCTTTAAAGCTGCCTCACTAAAGATAGGCTTTGCATCGAGTGAAAAAAGAAGCACACTTTACAAGGAAATTAATATTCCGATAAAAACCCCAAAGGATTATGGCCACTTATACAAGGACCAGTTCTTAGACCAGCTCAAAGCAATTTTAGATACTCCTATATTTTCTATATTTTTTAAAGCCCTAGGATATACAAATTTTGATAGAACTATAGAAAGGGCAAAAAAAGTAAAGGTCAAATTAAATCCTACAGACAAAGAAGTGAATGAGTTAATCAATATTGCAAATAGCTTACTTGAAGCTACTAGAAAGGGTCCACTCAAAGACGAATTAAACCAGAGGCTTAAAATTTTAAAACATAGAATCAGGCAATTAACTAAGCCTTCAGGAAAAAATATAAATGGTGATGCACTGCTTTCGTGGGGTAAAAGCTTACTGCCTATAATCCAGTCCATGATTGTTTCAATCATCCTTTATGAGTTTCTGAGACCTTATGAAACGGCACGGTATCCAGGGCACTTCGAAATTGATGGAATAAAGCCACACTTGGGTGATGTAAGGCAAGTTATAATGAGGTGCCTGAACATGATAGAGGATTCCTGAGAAACACTAGACTTCTATGAATCTAGACAAAGACCTCTGGTCCGAATGGGCTAAATACGAGTTGATACGAAAGGGTCTACTAGGACAATTGGAAAGGAGACATCGCTAGCCATCCCTGAGTATATGCAAAGATACCCGTGGGATAAGAAGTAATCTAATGAAGTGTTCTTGAATTATTGGGATTTTCACGTTTTGCTGCTATGCCTGGATAGATTCTATCTTTTAAGCTAATCATGCCTGAAAAGCCTAATTGTGAAGGCACTTTTCTTTCGATTGAAGCTAAAGACGGTCAGGTAGCTTGACTATTGCTTTCCTTCTACTTCCTTGGTGAATTTGACCCTACGCTGTGGGTCATTGACTATTTGAGACAGTACCGCTTCAAGCAGCTTGTCCTTGAACTCAGGGTCAAATGTCTTCAGCAGCTCCTTGGTGCCGTTGTCAATTACCGAAGATTCTATGAGTTTGGATTCCACTTCCTTTCTCTTTTCGTCTAGCTCTATTGTAGTCTTAGCATCGAGAGGCATACCGCAGGTATTACAAAACAATGAAGTGCTAGGGTTTGACCTATGGCACCTAGGACATTCCTTAGGCATGTCCTCTTTTATAGCCTCTTCCTCTTTCACCTTTATTCCATAGGCCTTGAGAATTGCGTTATC
>DAICVC010000054.1:0-5079 GCA_027372655.1 Thermoplasmatales archaeon
AATGAAAAGCAAATGCCACTCAAGGACTTGATTGAAGAATTGAATTTTGTAGCTGGCCAAAGCGGTATAGGGGCGATTGATATGATAGAGGACAGAGTTGTAGGCATAAAGAGTCACGAATTCTATGAATGTCCTGCAGCCGTCACAATTATAACCGGCCATAGATATCTAGAATCATTGGTACTGAGCAAAAGAGAAAGCCAACTTAAGAAGTTCATGGACCAACAGTTTGCTGATATGGTTTACAGTGGACTTTGGTTCGATCCCTTAATGGACCACGTAAAGGTATTCCAGCAGAGTATTAACGCCGCTGTAAATGGGAGGATAAAGCTCAAGCTGTATAAGGGAAATATTATACCTGTTGGAGTGGAAAGCACAAATTCTCTATATGATATGTCTGTGTCTACATATGGCAAAAACCAGACCTTTGATCAAAGCAAAGCCCCAGGTTTCATATACATATTCGGAAGCCAAACAATCACTACGAGAAAAGTGAGGAAGAAACATTTAGAAGAAGCTATCATTAAATAGTGACTCTATGGTAAAAATATGGAGTGGCGGGGCTTCAGAGGAAGGGCAAAGGGACCTCTCAGACATAATGACAGGTGATGACGCACAAATTGATTCTATGCTTCTTGACTACGAAGTAATTTCTCTCCTAGCCTACCATTTGCAGCTTAGAAATGAATCCAGAATTTCCTTAGAGGATAGTGATGCGATATTAACTGGATTATTTAGTTTGCTAGGAAAGAAGATCAAGATAGATCCACGTCTTGAGGATGTGCACGGGTTTGTAGAGGAATACCTGAAGGAAAAAGGTGATAATGCTTACAAGAATCTTCGCATCTTCCTTTCAAGAAATGAGCAGAGCCATACAAACATAAAGTCCCTCTACATCGATCATCTTCTCAAAATTTCAAAGTACCTTATCTCAATCTCAGAGCGAATAAAGGTCAAAAGCGGGAATTTCAAGGGAGTTATGCCAGGTTACACACACAATCGGCAAGCAATGCCAGTAAAAATTCGTACCTATTTCGACTATTTATCTAGGGTATTCCTAGATACGTCAATTGATGCACTTGAGATATGTCAAAAATTTAGAGCTACTTCTCCATTCGGCTATGGGTCTGGTTTTGGTTCACTTTCTCCTATAAATTTTAATATTGTGGCTAAGAATTTGGGTTTCAAATCATATTCGCAAAATCCGATGGCTGAAAGCTTTTACCGTGGATTTGACGATCTTAATGTGCTGGAGTTCCTACTTAAAATAATGCTTTTTCTATCAAGAATATCACAGGATTTTATAGGTTTTAGTGGCGGCAAAGGGGCATTCATAATATTACCTCCCGGCTTTTCCACGGGTAGTTCATTAATGCCAAACAAGAGAAACCCGGATTTCCTTGAAATGGTACAAGGTTATGCATCTGAAGCTGTTGGGCATCTGGTTTCAACTGCCACGATTTTGTTGAATAGACAATCTGGCTATCACCGAGAATTCCAAATATCAAAGGACAAAACCATAAAATATGTAATCTTAGTAGAAAAAATTCTTAATTACTATCAAGACTTCATTCTAGAATTCAAGCTTGACGAGAAGAAAGCTATGGAGTTAATGGAAAATTCAGTAAATTCAGCTGCAGAAGCTTTCTCCGTATTTCAATCTGGAAAATCTTGGAAGGAATCGTATGCGATAGTTGGGGAGAAGATAAGGAAGAGTATTCCCCTTGATTATCATGAACCTCTGGAATATAGATCTGTTGGTAGCAAAGAAATCTCGTATGCGAAGAAGAAAAGGATGAAAATAGTTTATTCTTGGAGTAAACCGAGGAGGGAAATAATTCGCCGCGTTCAGAGTACAATATCCAGGAATGATGGATGAGACTTTGATTATCAAAGTGATTCCCCTGCAAGGTTCTGGTCAATAAGCTCGGACAGGAGGAGCAAGATTAAATGAGCCTCGCTGCCTCCACCTTTAGAATTATTCCTTTTAGCAAAAGGGTCGCAAGAAATTTCACCGTAAAATGTACTAATAGCATAAACGGATTTTTTTGACTTGGTAAAGTCTGTAGCATTGGTACAAAACTCTCCTGCACTAATAGGAAACTTGGATAATGTCACTAAAAAATGGTGGCTGCGATGAAGCCTTATGCGAATCCCTTGTTGGTAAGATTGATGTAGTTGTAGTAATGACGCCCATTTCCAGACTTGTGATTCATTTCAACTAGTTTCCTCATGAAGTCAAAGCAGATATACGATTTCTACGAATTCGCGCCGGAGCTCTACAATGTAAGGTGTGAACTATCTAGAAGACATGACTTGTCGATCAAATAATTAGTGTTAGATGGGGCAATTGATTAGGTAAAGAATGCTATAGCAGTATATATAGAGAGATATAGGAAACATGGTCAACCCATGCCAGTGAAAATGGCTGTGGAAGTGCCTAAATTTCAAGTAGTCTCTTGTTATGAAGTCGTAAAAGCATTGAACGGATTTGATTTTTCATCGACCAACGGACGGATCGCCATGTGGTTATGCGTCGGGAAGAGGAGGAAACTAAACAATAAAGGTTTTTCAACATAGAGAACCAATAACGGTACGCAAAGATCAATAATTACCCAATCACGAACAATTGCCGAGGAGTTTGAAATCCTGCTATGAGTTCTAGCGCTATTTTATCTGAGAGTGAAGATTAGATTTAATGGCTTTGCTTAAATTAGCACTGGAATCCTTCAGGAGTCTGATGTTTGGTATAAGAGATATCCTCTAGTATGTCCATTGCAATTGAAGATTCTAGAAATAGCTAGGTGCGTCTGGGACTAATTAGCTATTACAGTAGAGTGGAGAAGATTGGTTAGAGATAGTTTTCCAGCTCTTTCAAGTCTGAGACTAATGGTAGTTTCTCCGAGTCCACTGGCACAACTCCCTGATCCTTGAGACCGTTTCCTGTAGCAATAGAAACAACTACTGAATTTTTTTTGAAGGAATCCTTGAAATATTCTATCGCTGCCAAAGGAGTTGCGCTGGCAGGCTCAACGAATATGCCTTCATTTGAGGCAAGGTCTCGCTGTGCTTGCAGGATCTCTTGGTCAGTGACGGCCAGGAACTGCCCATTAGATTCCCTTACTGCGGCCAGTGCCTTCCTCCAGGAAACAGGGTTTCCGATTCGAATTGCAGAGGCCACCGTTTCAGGATTATCCCACTTTACGAGATTGTCATTACCTCTCCGGAAAAGCTGAGTAAGGGGTGAAGCACCGGTGGCCTGAACTCCGATCATTTTAGGCGTTTTGTCTGTGATCCCCCACTTCTTGAGCTCCGAAAAGCCCTTCCAGTACGCGCTTATGTTACCAGCATTCCCAACGGGGAGGATCACGTAGTCTGGTATTTTTCTGCCAAGTTGCTCAAATATCTCGTAAGCTCCGGTTTTCTGTCCCTCTATTCTAAAGGGATTCAGAGAATTTACAATATAGAGGTCCCTTCTCTTGTTCGCTTCAAGAGCCATTAGTTCCAATGCGCTGTCAAAATCCCCGGACACTCTTATTACCTTGGCACCGTGGATGACAGCCTGTACAAGTTTCCCGCCTGCTACTTTTCCGGCAGGAACAAGTACGACCGCTTTCATACCTCCTCTGGCAGCATAAGCAGCAGCGGAGGCTGAAGTATTCCCTGTTGACGCACACACAAGCGTCTCTGCTCCCATCTCCTTTGCCCTGGTTACTGCCACTGTCATTCCCCTGTCCTTGAACGAACCAGTTGGATTTTGTCCCTCATTTTTCACAAAGAATTTCGTCCCTTCATTGACGGGAAGGTTATAGGTTCTTATCAATGGAGTGTTGCCCTCGTTAATCGTAATTATCTGTGTCTCGTCTGAGATAGGAAGGGTCTTGGAATACCTCCAGACTCCTACTCCATTGAAATCGGTAATTTTAGGAAAGTTCTTTATCAGGACAAGCTCGAGAACTCCCCCACATTTACAGCGTGACGATATGGGCTCTTCTTCATATTCCCTCCCGCACTCGAAGCAGTGCAGAAGCCAGTCCTTATGGTTCTTTAACAATTCTTGTTCCCTCCCCTGGATTCGTTATAAAGCTGTTGGCTATAATCCCATGGGTGGCTAAGCGTTCCATCATTGAAGTCCGTACCCTCTCTGAATCGGTCTTAACCCTATCTACGATAGCCATCACGCTTGGTCCTGCTCCGCTTATACATACGCCTGCTGCACCAGCTTGCAGTGCCGTATTTTTAACCTCATCAAACCATGGTATCATCACCTTCCGGGACGGTTCGATAACAGAATCTTCCAACCCCTTGCCTATCATACCTATGTCGCCCTTCGCAAATCCTGCTACTACGGTAGACGCAAGAGAGACATTTCTTGTCAACTTCTCGATTTCTACATGCCCGGGAATAAGCGACCTTGCATATTGAGTCTTTTTCCCTGGCAATTTTAAGAGTGGGGTTAAAATCACTACTGCCATTCCTTTTGGAGGAGTGAACCTGATCATTTCTAGCGAATCGCTTCTCACTATTACAAACCCTCCGTTTAGGGCTCCCGCTAAATTGTCATAATGTCTTGATCCAGAGGCGGCAAATTCGCCCTCTACCGCAAATTCTAGAAGTCCTTTGATGTCAAGCTCTAATTCGAAAAGACCGTTCATACCTACCGCCGCTGCTATGGAAGAAGCTGCACTGCTTCCCAAGCCTACTCCAATAGGTATCCTACTCGTTATTAGTGCGCCAATATTGTAACGCAGATCAAATTTCGTCGCAATATTCTCTGCTACTGCGCGTACAGCCCTATCTTCAGACACTGATACGGTACCTCCTCTAGTGTAAGAAGACCTGACACACATCTTGCTGGATTTGGAAGCAGTTAGTTCAACAGTATCTCTTGGATGACTAAGGCCAAGAGCAAAAACGTCAAAACCTGAACCAAGGTTTGCAGAAGATGCAGGAGCCTCAACTATTATTCGCCTCATTCTACCACATCAAGCTGAAAATATAGTCGCCCAACCCGACCTTTAAATATCGGTTCTTGCGCATCTCATAATACAAATGCTTTCACCTTCTGCACCATGGATT
>DAICVC010000080.1:0-2898 GCA_027372655.1 Thermoplasmatales archaeon
GAATACCAACGCATCCTGGCCATATACAAACAATACCAACTTCAGGCATGCTATTTACTATGCTATGAACTACACTGCACTGATGGATATATACGAAAACAGCTATAATAGCCAATCATTGGCGACTCAGATATTGGGACCCGTTACTCCTAACTTCCCGCAGTTTTACAACTTGATAAATGCCCCTCTTCCAACTATGAACCTGAAAATGGCCGACCACTACCTTAACCTTGCTGGGCAGCAGGATCACTTCTATGTTACGCTTCCGAATGGTACAAAGCTCGGTGACACTTCGGCAAGCAATGATCTCAGCACATCGTATACATTCACACTTACGGGGCTTTCTCCTTCAACTAACGTGGAATCGTCCCAGCTGACTATATTCGAAGCTGCATTTACTGCTCTAGGCCTGAAGTCTACCTCTACACTTGTTTCTCCTACAATTGAAGGAACATGGACAAATGCATCAGCCACTCCTCAGTTTGTTGATCTTGGCTGGTTTCCAGACTGGCCAGACCCAGTTGCACAGCTTATGATCCCGGGTGAGGATGTTCAAGACGGAGGTCTCTTTGGAGCAAACAATGCCTGGTTCGACAATGCCACGGCTCAGGCAATATTTGCAAACATAACATTCCAGCCTATATCAGTGCAGGTACACGAAATGAAGATCGTTGAGGGCATAATATACAATCAGACACCTGAAATATGGCTTCCAACACCCGATACCTACTGGTTTGTGCAGCCTTATGTGAAAGACTTCCAGTACAATGGTTTCGTTGGATACTGGTACAACCTGATGTACTTTAGTTGGAATCCATCTGGCAGTAACACATCTTCAGCACTAAACTCCCCTACTCCATTTGTACTTCTCTCATCTGCGCTGATGATGGACCTCAAGCCTGTAATGCTTCTATTTTAATTTTAGGCTTTAATTAACTTTATTTTTTTTACAATTTTTTTTGAGCTTCTCTACTTGTTTTACATTCTTATGCGAAGTTATGTCGTTCGACACTAGTTTCGTCTTTCCAGATAGCCTTATTAATTGTGATTAGATAGGAAGGGTGTGTCAGTCTCTGGTACAGAAGAAATAGGAAAATTATCTATTCCAGAACTACAATCAGAGGAGATTAAATGGGTAAAGCAAGTCACGACTATGGAAAACTTAATTCAGGAAATGAAAGCGGATCTGGAAATGATAACTTTGATCCAGAAAGAGATCTATTCAATGATGGAGAAAAAACTAAGATAATTAGAAGGTTAATTGAACTGAAATCTAAAATGGCTAACCTGAATCTTCAAATTTCAGATCTTGAGAACAGCCTTTATACTCAAATTTTAAGTTTATCCGGTCTTATTTCCATGTATAGATTAACACTAAAGGAAAATCCAAAAACCGAAGTAACTTATGAATTTGACAGGTTGTTCGAAAAATATATAAAGCCACGGAAAGTTAAATAATCACCCTCAAAATGTTTAGTGAGAATCTTGTTCTGGGAGGCTTGAAAAAGCTTTCATTTTCTCCTCGACCTGTTGAACTATCTCAATGCCGTTCGAGACATCCTTAATCAAGACATTACCACGCCTGGAAATAATATATACAGTGTATAGGCCAAATCGCTTCTGCAAATATCCCTGGTTATAGAAACAGTGCACAATTTCAGAATATGGACTCCTGAAAGTACGCAAAGGGTTTTTAACAATTAAGCGGTCGTCCATTATTTCGTACCTGTATAGCATCTTCCAATATAGGTAGAAAGAAAGCAAAATATACCAGAGGAGCACAAAAATAAGATAATCAATAATCTTCTTTTCGTTAATCTCAAGGAATAAAGAAAAAACAGCCAATAATATGGTTGCTTTAACTAATGTTTTCTGGATGGATTTACGCATATAACCAGCAGGAAACTAGAACTTCTCCCTGCTTCGATACTTTTGGCTCTTCAGTTTTGCACTTTTCCATTACAAATGGGCATCTTGGGTGGAACCTGCAACCTGCTGGAGGATTGATGAGGCTTGGTACATCACCCTCAGGTGGTTTCAGAACCTTAGAGCTGGTTGTTGGGATAGAAGACATCAAAAGCTGTGTATAAGGATGAAGGGGTTTTGAAATAACATCTTCGGCAGGACCATATTCGAACACTTTCCCTGAGTAAAGAATGACAATATAGTCTGAAATATACCTCGCAACAAGTATATTGTGGGTTATGAAAAGATATGTCAGTTTTCTTGTTCCTTGAGCTTCTGTAAGTATATTCAAAATCTGTGCCTGAACGGACTCATCAAGGGCAGATGTCGGTTCGTCTAAAATTATTACCTCGGGATTCTTAATTAACGCCCTTGCAATGGATATTCTCTGTATCTGACCTCCGGAAAGCTCCCGTGGATCTTTGTTTTCTATGTCTTTATAGTTCAGGCCAACAGAATCTAGGACCTCATTTATCTTATTTTTGTCAAATTTTCCCAGGGCCTCCGCAAGCAAGTCGATAACCTTCATTCTTGGATTTACAGAAGTTGCCGGGTTCTGAAAGACCATGCTTACTTTGTCCCTAACGATACCAACGTTATTCTTTGCTATCTTGATTCCTTCAAAAAATATTTCACCCTCTGTTGGGTCCTCCAGGGTAGCCAGCACCTTACCAAGAGTTGTTTTTCCAGATCCAGATTCGCCAACAACTCCTAACGTAGTGCCTTTATGTATCACAAGATTAACGTTATCTAAGGCGTCAACGTAAATAGGCTTAGCTCCGAAAAGCTTCTCAAGAATTCCAATTTTTGACGCAAGGAATAATTTTTTAACATTCTTAACTTCAAAGACTTCATCCATATAGCCAGCACCTTACCTTATTTTCGTTAACATCAATTAAATTTGGTTCGTTGGTATCGCAACCTGCAATGATC
>DAICVC010000084.1:0-2483 GCA_027372655.1 Thermoplasmatales archaeon
GTATCCACAACATTAGTATGGCATTTTGGGCATATCATATTATAATATGTTATAGACATATAAATATCCTTGTTGAGAAATTCAAATGGTCGAACCTAATTTTATAAATATATTGCCTAAAATAGAGAATGCTCATATTCCAAAATAAACCACCAAAAGAATTTGAACTCAACCAACTGCTGTTAATGAATTAGATCAAGAGTTCTTAATTACTAATCAAAGGACTATATGAAGAACCAACCAAAATGGCACCATCCGAGAGCAGCAACTGAAAACAAATAGGTTCAACATTAATTTCAGTCACATTTATTCCAGAGCTAAATTTAATATTATATTTTTGGGCGAAACAAATATTTTTCCCAGTTAAAATGAAATATTGGGAATATTTAAATAATAATCCACAATTTGTAAGTTATGACTGGAACTATAGTTAAAATGGATCAAAGTGGAAGAATTCACATTCCAACCTCAATCAAGGATGACCTAGGACCAAAGTTTATTATCACAAGGCTTGGGAGCAAGTTAATCCTAACCAGTATCCCGGAAGATCCGATAAAAGATCTTGAAGAAATTGGCAGAAGTATTCCCGAAAAGACGTTAAAAGAACTGAGGAAGGAAATCCTGGAAGAGGCGTACAATGACATACGCTGACACTGATTTCTTCCTTGCCCTTCTCAAACCAACTGATTGGTTAAGAGAAAATGCTGAAAAAATAATGAAAGAAGAACAAGGTACTATTTACACTTCAGAGGCAACATACATCGAACTGATGCTTCTGGCTAAAAAATACGGACTTGATCCAGTACGGATAGCCGTCGACGTTATGGCGATATGCAACGAAGAAAATAATATATACCAGGCTGCAGCTGAACTGGTGTTAAGTGGTGTGGGAGTCTTTGACTCTTTTCATGCAGTTCACTCCGACGGAAAAATAATAAGCTCAGACAAAATTTACAGGAAGTTGGGCATTGAACAAATTGATTTGTCTGCTGGAAAATCAGATGAAGAGTGAATACAATTCATTGCTTCAATAAAAATATTAAAAATTAGTATAATGAAATTTTTTAAAATTAGGTAAGGAAAACATCACTGCACATTGCTTATGAAAATTGTTTGAAAATAGAGAAAAATCGTAAGGCGTTTATCATGTAAACTTACAGCAACGCAAAACTTATTCCTGTAAAAAAAGAATGATGTTTAATATAGTGGAAACCCACAGACTTGAAGGATAGGATTTGACCCCCGACCGGTTTATTACGAGTTTCCCTCATATCCTTATTTCCTAGATCACGCAGTTTTCAAGTATTTCCAGTTTAGAATCGGTGTTCATTCCACTTAGTCTTGCTCTGACTCCCAGCGGAAGCACCGTGTTCGAGTGATTGTGCCCGAAGTCATCGCATTTCACAATTGGGAAGTCATAATGGGAAGTAGTTCTCTCCAGTACGTCTTCCATCTGCCCTTTTTTCCGTGTTTTAGCGCTTTTCTGGAGTCCCAAGATGTATCCAATAACTATTCCTTTGACGTTTTCAAAGGCACCCATCTGCCTCAATTGGTGAAACATGTAACTACACTTTTCAGAAGTGGTATCATAATCTTCCAGAAAGAGGATAGAGTCTTGGAAGTCTGGTTGATAGATAGTGCCTGCGAGTTTGAGGATGCATTGCAAATTCCCTCCAATAAGCCGCCCCTCAGCTATTCCCTCTCTAATGGTCTTCCATTTGGAATTCTTGCTTATTTTCCCAATCTTACCAGTTACGAGCCTGTCTATCAGCTCGCGCGTATCATAAGCAGTTGGTTTCCTTCCGAAACCCCACATTATGTCATTTCCATGAAATGTCACAAGACCCGTCTTTGAATAGAGCGCGTTCAACATGACCGTGATATCGCTGATCCCCATGAAAATCTTAGGATTTTCCTTTATCAGGTTGAAATCGAGGTATGGTAGAACTGAATTCGCTGTGTCTCCTCCCTGGGAGCAGATAATTGCATCAATGTTGCTGTCAGCAAACATGGAGTTGATATCCTCAGCCCTTTCCTCTGGAGTTCCTGCTGAACCGTCTAATTCTTTCAAATAATTCTTACTCACTTCTGTTCTGAATCCCATATTGTGAAGATATTCTCTTCCTTTCCTCAGTTGAGGAAACATAGTAGGAGTGATGGCAGCAGAAGGGGAGACAATTCCTATTAGGCCCTCTGCTTGCAGCTTCTTCGGAATGAGGACTCGTCTTCTGTCTTGGTTCACAGTAGTCATAGACGTCACAGCAACATTTTGTATGATGTTATAAATCTGATGTTGCTGCAATAATATGTATTAGAATTGAAGGACTTTCTATGATTGTATTAAGCCACTGGAGGGATTTGAACCCCCGACCTGCTGATTACGAATCAGCTGCTCTACCACCTGAGCTACAGTGGCATACCTCTGGCCACATAGGATAGAAAGTAATTCCGGATGGAATTTTCGGATAAAAATATGTAGATTT
>DAICVC010000026.1:0-2922 GCA_027372655.1 Thermoplasmatales archaeon
CATATACTCAATGGCAAAGAACAGGAAACCATACAGGGAAAGACTTCCGGAAGGGTATGGTGAATGTCCTGGCCCACAGACATGATCCGTTAATCTCTTATAGGTGCTTCAGCAAGAAATGGATATCCTATGTGTTTTCAAAAACATGTACGGCAAAAGACTGCATCAGGGCTGTTGAGAAGGCATGTGCCATCAGGTTCCCTGATGGAAATCCCCATGATCTTGTTCTGAGAACAGACAACGGGCCGCAATACGTATCCGAGACGTTCAAGAACACAGTGAAGATTCTTGGAATAAAGTCAGAATACATACAGAAGCACACCCCTGAGGATAACGGTGACATTGAATCATTCCACAATTCCCTGAAGACGGATTACATATGGGTAAATGACCTGGAAACATTTCAGGATGCAGAGAAGCTGATGGAATATGCATTCACAGACTACAACACCGTAAGGCCGCACTCATCCATTGATTATCTTGCGCCTGATGTATTTGAAAGGAAACTGTGTGAGGAAGAGGGCTTCAGGGATAAATTTCTGGAAGACAGGAAAAGAAGGGAGGAAAGAATATTGAAGAACAGGATTGAAAGGAAAAGGAGGTTGAAGGAAAATGTCTCACTTGAAGACGGAATATCTGTCCAAAATTAATGGGCTAAGATCACTATGTAGTATGCATGAAAGCCATGGACGTGACCGCAATGCTCTGGATGGGACCTCAAAGCATCAGGATGGTTAGATCATCCTTGATGATTTTCTACAAACGCAAAAATATTCGTCATACCGAAGAAGATTTCTAGGATCAGGTGACCAAGAGACGAAGGGATACCCTCCAATGATTCATGAATGATCCCATTGTATATTTGATAGAAAACTTCAAAAGAAACAACTTGAATCCGGGTTTTCTGCTGACAAAAGATCGACTGGGCACTTGATACTCTAAAAGAGGAAAGACTGGATTGAGACATCAGGATTATACAATGAACTGATGAACAAAATGATTCTTGTGAATGGACTGGTTACTTCCTATCTTTGCCCCATCATATCACTACACGTTTCAAAAAAGTCTGTATTCTCTGGGACAAATTTGAGTTGTGGCACAGTAGAATTGTAGTAGTATTATTACTACAGTGGCGTACCAGAATATATGGCAAAATCCCTTAAAACGCGGGATTCCGGAATTTTGTAGTGTTATACACAGGCGAAGTCAGGGTTACTTATGACTCATAGTCCTTGGATAAATAATCTTTTAAAAGCAAAAGAAAAAATATTCTAAATTAATCAAGTATAATGGAAAAAAGCCTTATTGTTTCCTTAGCATCTTTTACTTCGTTCGCATTTGGGATAATGAACAGAAATAGACCGTTAAAAAATTTATATTCTCCTTTAAACCTTAATGAGCTTAAGTTACCAATTTTGATCATTGCGCCCCATCCGGATGATGAATGGATTTCTTCCGCAGGATTAATCCATGAAGTCTCTAATAGGGGGTATTCATCAGAAATAGACATTGTAGTGATATCTAACGGTGAGGCATTTAGAAGAATCGATCAAAAATGGAAGAAACATAACAGTATTCCATTAGCCGAGGAGAGAAAGTTGGAAACAATTGAAGAACTTTCTTTTTTAATGAACAAACCTGCGAACCCTGAATTTATTGAACTTCGTGATGGAACAATAGCCGATGCCTTTATACATAAAGACAAAAATAGGTTATTGTATAATTATAACATCTTTACAAACTTAATTTTGAGGAAGAATTATGGTACTTATATTTTCCCTTTTATATTTGATGAACATTCTGACCACTGGGGCGCTTCCCTGTATACTATAATGGCATTAATTAGACTATCACTTAAATCTAAAAGAGAAGTGATGAACAGAAACCATCTAATGTACTTAACTCACTTCCCTAAATTTCCACTCAGAGGTACTTCAGAAAAATCCAGAATTGTTTTCCCTCAACAGGGTAACAGAGAGAATTATCTAGAATTTAATTTGTCTCCGGAAAACTATGTGGCAAAAAAATTATCGCTAAATTTTTTAAAAAGTCAAAATGTTGATTTAAGAAATTCAATAATGTTGAGAAATTTTATAAAGAAAAACGAACCCTTTATTAGAATAGACCTAGGAGAAAGTAGTGGCATGCATAATTTAGGTAACGACAATAAAAAACCGTTATCAGAAGAATTGTTTAATTACAATTTTATATTTTCTGAAGAAGGTAATCTTACACTTGTAGATCTTGATGATACCAATTCAAACTACGAGAATAGCCTTTCTGTTACTTTTACAAAGATTGGGAATTTTATTAAAGTTTGTGATTTAAAACATAGTGTACAGAAAGTTGTGTAAGGTTAAGGATACCTCTTCTGAAACATTTTCCTGATCTCATCAATGCATTTTTTTATACAATTACCTTGATCCGAGCCATTACAGAACTGGAACACCATGATGTTAATATTATAAGTAAGAACAGATACATACCTAGCTTCGCCCTTTCTTAACACTACATTCCTTGTTTGATGCAGTATTTTCTGGGATTTCGTGAGCAAGGATTTATTTATCTTGTAGTGTAATTATCACTATCTTGACTTATATTCGAAGGGTGGTTAAGAATGCCAGACCACCTGTATGAAATCAGCCTATCTTTGCCCTTGAATAACACTACATTTCCATGAAGACATACTATTTGACTGGTTCTGGTAACAGAAAGTTACTTACCTAAACTCCCTCCAATTTAACCCATAGGTATCATGTCACTGAACAGATCGACAATCTTTTCAACCTTTTTTGGAACTACTGCAAAATATTCTACACCGCTCTTCTCAACGATCCTCTCCATCTTCGACAGTTCAAATATTATCTCATTCACGGACATCTTTCCCAGTAAGTTGTGATCCTTCAGCACCTTCAGGATCCT
>DAICVC010000059.1:0-6600 GCA_027372655.1 Thermoplasmatales archaeon
GAATCAGATGTACTTCTTAGGAATGGAGATACCGTTTGTGATGTTGATCTTGGAAAATTCATAAAATATTCTCACTCCAAAGGAAAACTTGCAACAATGGTAGTGGTTAGGATGAGGAGCCCCTTTGGAATGGTTTCAGTAGAAGGGAATATTGTTAAGAAATTTGATGAGAAACCTTTACTTCCATATTATGTGAACGGAGGCACGTACTTCCTTAGGGGAGAAATAAAATCCATCTTAAAGAGAAATTTCGCTGATAGTGGCATAGAAGCATCGCTATTCAAATCACTTGCTTCTAAAGGTGAGATTGCAGTCTACAAATACGGGGGGTTCTGGAAGCCTGTTGACACTGTTAAGGACTACGAAGAGATAAAGAAAATCTTCATTGGAAGGAAGTTCTGATTTCGAGACTGAATTCATATATGCATGCCGATTCCAAAGATTGCTTTTAGTTCTTGTAACATTCAGATTCTTTCACCTTTCAGGTTTAAACAACACAAAGGCACTATAGGCAGGTCAGAGTTATTTTATACCCCATAGATATTTCTCACCGTGAAAGACAAGAAAATACTTGTTACTGGTGGGGCCGGATTCATAGGTAGCAATCTGGTGGAAAGTCTATACAGGGATAATGAGGTCATAGTACTTGACAATCTTCACACTGGAAAGAAGAGCAACATTAAAAAGGCAATAGAGAACGGAGTTGCTTTCGTGAAGGGCGATGCAAAGGATGTGAAGAAGATGAAAGAGGATTTCGATTACATCTTCCACCTAGGCATCTACTCCGCATCTCCAATGTACAGGGACAACCCAAATCTAGTGGGTGAGGTAATAAACGGCATCACCAATGTGCTGGAATACGGCAAGGAACACAATATACCCATAGTCTTCGCCTCCACCTCTTCCATTTATAACGGGATAACCCCGCCGCACAAGGAAAGCGTAATCCCGGGGGTCACTGATTACTATACTGAGGCCAGAATAGCCTGTGAAAGGTTAGGTGAGTTATATGCCAAGCTCCATGACGTGAACGTTTCAGCCATGAGGTTCTTTTCCGTTTATGGGTACAACGACATAGGGAAAGGGGTGTATTCCAATCTGCTGACACAGTTCATGAGTGTAATGATGAAAGGGGAAAGGCCTGTGATATACGGAGATGGTGAACAACGCAGGGACTTTGTCTTTGTGAGTGATGTTGTTGATGCGTTACAGAAAGCTTCGTCAGCAAAGGGATTCAATGTCTACAACGTTGGAACCGGCAAGAGTTATTCGCTCAACGAAGCGGTAGAAAGGTTGCAGAAGGTAACTGGAAGGAAAATCAAACCCAAGTACGTAAGGATGCCTGTCAAGAATTACGTGATGGTAACGCAGGCAGACCCGTCGAAAGCGAAAAGGGAAATAGGGTTCTCTGCAAGAGTAACACTGGACAAGGGGCTGAAACTTCTCTATTCGAGCATTGCATCGAAGGAATAGCATATCATGTGAATGATGGCGATATGCACTTCCTGAATCAAGGGAGTAACATCAGAGTTGACACTGATGCATTGGTCTGCTTCATTCCTTACTTTTCCGCCATCTCTTCCGGTCAACGCAAGGGTAAATGCACCGATTTTCCTGGCAGTTCTAATGCCTTCTATGACGTTAGGAGAGTTGCCAGAAGTGCTGATTCCAACTACGAAGTCTCCTTTGGAGCAAATCCCCTCAAGTTGCCTTGAGAATACCTTGGAGAAATCGTAATCATTTCCAATGGCGGTCAATGAAGATGTGTTGGACGTAAGCGCATAAGCTGGAAATGATTTCCTTTCCTTCATAAACCTGCCGGAAAGCTCAGCAGCGAAATGTTGTGCATCGGCCGCAGACCCACCGTTCCCGAATGTTATAAGCTTCCCGCCGTGCACCAGACTGTCATAGAGTATATTGGAGACATCCACTACGGACGTAACGTCAATGGATCTCCGTGCTTCGATTCCGTCTGAAATGTACTTTTCCAACAATTTATGATCAATCTCCAACAAAGATCACCCTGCTACCAGACTGACTGAACTTGAAATCAACCTTCCTTAGCCCTAATTCTCTTGCAATGTTTTCGTGCTTCTCCGGCTCTGTAACAAGGAGAAGAAAACCACCACCGCCAGCACCAACCAGTTTTCCTCCCTTGGCGCCAAGTTTTATGGCCCTTTCATACTTCCCGTCTATCCAACTATCACTTATCCTCCTGGATAGCGACCTTTTCATCATCCAGTTCCTGTGCATCAATTCACCAAGCGTATCAAGATCGCCGTCGCATATGGCTTTGAGCACATCATCTGTCAATTTTTTCATTTCATCGTATACATTCATCTTTTCATGTGAATTTTCAATCTGGTCTCTGTGTATTTCAGTTGAATTTCTTTCCCTATTAGTGTAGAGGAGAAGCAATGATTCCTCTATCCTCTTTAAATTACTGTCGTGGGATACAGCATTCACCATCTCTACACTTCCGTCATTTCTGAATTTCATCAAATTAGTTCCACCATACGCTGCGATATACTGATCCTGCTTCCCTCCCTCCTCCATGAGTATCTCCCTTTCGACTTTCACCGCCTCCCTTGCCAGCTCTTCGGCACTGACGAATTCTCCCTTGTAACTGTGGAGTGCGTGAAGAAGTGCGACCAGGAAAGTGCTGCTTGAGCCCAGACCAGTTCCCCGGGACGGGATATCAGAGATGCTAACAATTTCTATGCCATTCTCTATACCCAGGAGTCTCAGGGATTCCCTGATAGTTGGGTGTTCTATCCTGTCTACAGAATCAACTATCTCCGTTTTGGAATAGCTGATCCTTATGTTGCTGTCGAACTTCCTGTTCACAGTCACGTAAATGTACTTATTTATCGCGGATGAGACCACTGCACCGTAATCCCTCTTCTCGTAGTAGAAAGGAAGATCAGTTCCACCCCCCACGAACGTTATCCTCAAAGGTGCTCTGGTCATCACCATCCTGTTGAGCATATTTTGTAAGAACGCCACTACATTAATAATAGTTTCTCGCTACGTTCTTAGAAGGAAGCAAATTTCGACCACTTCGAACAAATGGTTAGAAATTCTTTGCTTCAATTTTATTGCTCCACAGTCAATGTTCTTGTATCTGGGGTCCAGATTTCATTGCAAGAAGCAGATCTAAGAAACAAAAGGAAGGAAGAGGGAAATACCTGAAGCATTTAGCATCAAATCCAAATATCCAACCGTATCCCTAAGTTGGAATCTTTGAATGTAATGCCTGTATCCCTAAGTTGGAATCTTTGAATGTAATGCCTAAATAATAGGTGTAATGAGCAAGACACACGAACAAGAACTATGACGATATTTTCCTGCTAGATATTTCTAACCGCTTAGCCAGTATGAGTTCTGTCAGATAGATTCTTATGAATTCGAAACCGCTAACAATCTTACTATCCCCTTTGGATCTCTCTCTGAACCTGTAGGGCACATCCTTAACTCTTGCATTTGGATTCGATGATAAAAGAAACAACAGTGATTTATAGCCTCGCCACTTTTCATTTATCTTTGATTTCAGTCCTTTCCTGAAGCCAAAAAAACCTGAAAGCGGGTCAGTTGTTTTCCTCGCAGATACTAGGAATATCTTAGCAAAAAAATTTGCAACCCTAGAAATGACGCCCCTCAGTGTATCCCTCTTTCCCACGCTTCCACCTTCTATATACCTGCTTGCTACTACAATGTCGTACCCAGCCACTAGGTTTTCATAGATCTCATTCAGCCTATCTACAGGATGCTGCAGGTCAGCATCCATTTTCAAGATAAACTTCCCGTCTGAATGGTTGAACCCCGAGAATTCTGCAATCAGCAGGGACCTTTTATTTTGATAGAAAAAATATTTGACGTTTTGATGTGATCCAGCATATTCTATTATGTATTCCCTAGTACCGTCAGTGCTGCCGTCATCCTCGAAAACTAGTTGATAGTCGAATTTTACTTTTTCCTCTATCTCTTTCACCAAGACGGGCAAGTTTTCAACTTCATCCACTGTACAGAGAACGATAGATGCGGCAATACTCACAGGATTTTATGTCTTTTTATTATTTTATTATTTCGCTAAAAACGTTTTCAACAATCACAATCATTATTTACTTTTAAAAAATACAAATAAAAGAATCCTATGCCAAAAATCCTGTTCATTGTCGACCCGATTACAGTTGGTACTTCAGTCCAGTTCCGACTTTTCAAGAAGCTTTCAGTATATATGTCTAAAGAAAATAGCATATACATTGCATCTATTTTTTTTGACGGCGAAAGGAAGAGAGAGATGGAATCTTCAGGAATAAGGGTAATCTCACCAGAAAATAGAAATCTGCTACTAAAGAAGCTTCTAGGGTACTTTGGTAAAGATAATGAATCAATGCTATGGGTTGAAAGTTGGCTGAGAGAAGGTCTGCTACGTAAGAACAGCACAGAGATGGAAACGTTGTTAAGTGAAGAAAGATTCGATTATGTCATCAACGCGACTAATACCGTTCCAATTAGATCAAATATCTGGTGGATACAGGGTCGAACTCTTGTCGCAACTCTTGAAAATATAAAAAATGATAACAGAATAGTTAAACTAGCCTTGTTGCTAGCAAAGAGGGTCATTACAAAAATTGATTCCAACCTGATTAAGAGAAATATTGAATTTTCATCTAAATGCATTGCTATCTCTAAATCAATTTATGAATTCTACACCTCAAGAGGATTTAAAATTGATGGTATTCTGTATACTTCGCCAGGATTTGATGATTTCAGCGTTACAACGGGAAAGCCCTCAAGGGATTACGTTTTGGCTTATATCGGAAAGGAGACTGATTTAGCTCCACTGGTAACAATGGCTGAGCGTGGCATAAAAATAATTGGCTTCGGGTCGAAGTTGCCAATAGGAGCAGATATTAATCCATTGAAAAGTAGGATAGACTACAGAGGTTACGTCAGCGAAGAGGAGTTGATGTCATTATATTCCAATGCCCTGTTTACTGCGTTTCCATTCACGGATGAACCTTTTGGATGGGTACCTCTGGAATCAATGGCTTGCGGAACACCAGTCCTTGCCTACAACAAACAGGGCCCTTCAGAAACAATTGCAGACAAGGTTACGGGGTGGCTGGTAGACGGGCCAGACGAATTCGTAAAAAAGGCCGTTGAAATTTGGAATCGAAAGAATACAGGCATAACCCAGCAAGACTGTAAGAACGGCGTGGGTCCATTCACCATCGAGAAAATAGCGAATTCCTTGTTAACCTACCTTGATGGTACGCATTAAAATGATGCAATAGAAATATTACGACAGCTTGAGATTGAATTGGGAATAATGACGGTAATTATGATCTGGTAAGACGTACGGTGGTCCAGGGATGGTGAATGGTTCAGAAAATGCCATACTTAAATTAACGGGAATTTGACAAAATGAAACTACCCAAGAATGGCTGCTAAATCACTGTCTTTCTATCAAATCTTACTGCCTGGTTGCCATTCGATGGTAAATTTAAAGGAGATTTGATCAGACATTTCTACATCGACCGAATGTACTTTCTGAATGCTATAAGAGAATAACCTATACTCTCGGATGATTGGGGGATACCCGAATCCGAATGTGGGGAGGGGGAATTAGTACAGACTATGAGTAACGGCTCATTCCTTTCTGAATCTAACTGAATAGTAAAATTCCTACGCGATCAGCCTCTTCCCCGCTGCTCTTAGTCAGGCTTTGGAGCAGCGGATGGGTGGATAAATGTATAAGATGAAAAAGAATAGAAAAAGCATGAACAGCTCCTATGAAAAAGTATTATCTGACGATTTTGTAAGCAATTTCTCCCTTATTATTTTTACTGATTGCGCTATGCTTTCTGAAGCCTTTGCATTCATGGCCATCTGAGACATTGATTTCATCTTCCTCTCTGTTAGGGAATCCATCTTGTCTATGAATTCAGTGTTGTTCTTCAGCATGGTGAATATCAGCTCAGCCAGGATTCTTGCTATTGCCACTATGGCCCTGTTCCTTCCAACCCTTCTGACTATGCTCAAATACTTAGATCTCAACCTCTTGGATCTCTTTATTGCTGTATGGGATGCAGTGACTAAAACAAATCTCAGCATAGAGGGACCTCTCTTTGATATGTGCCCCCTGATATCCCTGTCACCTGATTGATCCTGTCTGGGAACTAGACCTGAATATGATGCAAACTTCTCCTTTGACTTGAATCTTGAAATGTCATCTATCTCCGATATTATTACTGCTGCGGAATACACATTTATTCCGGGGATGGTCATAAGAAGCTTCACCCTACTGTCATCCTTCACCGCAAGGGCTATCCTGTTCTCCATCTCCCTTTCCCTGTTAAAGAGATCTGATAGTCTCTTCAGCATGTCCTCCATCACTATCTTCTCATTCTCCTTCAGCTTTGGAAATGATTCCTCTATCTCCCTTAAACCCTTCCTCCCGAAGATGTCTGTTGCATCTATCCTGATACCATGCATTGTGAGCAGGGCATGAATCCTGTTCTTTATCATCGTTACCTCTTCACCCAAGGATTTCCTGTATCTCACTAACGATTTCAGATCATCTGAATACTCAGA
>DAICVC010000081.1:0-22830 GCA_027372655.1 Thermoplasmatales archaeon
TTTGGGCGGAAGTCTATTCGGCTACTTTTCCCTATCAATACTGCCATTAGTTTCGGGAATCAGCGTAATTATTGCGTTGGGACTTTCACTCACATCCTGGAAGTTGGAAAAAGTGAGGTTAATCAGTGCCAATCAAAATGCTAATTTAGTGAATGAAACATCATTTCCACATGAGATGGATAGACCTGAACCCTAAAAGTCAGTCATTTCTTTAACCTACCAAAGTTAATAAGGGCCCTCTCCCACAGAAGATTTAGACTCAATTACAGCTGTAAATGGGCTCGACCGGATTTGAACCGGTGACCTCCGCCGTGTCAGGGCGACATCATAACCAACTAGACTACGAGCCCTGCTTTCCTGATATGTACCTACATAATTAGTTTTTTTATGAGTGTTGCATACCTGAACATGGGGAATCTCATTCTAATCCACGGCGGGGTGGGTTCGAAGGGTAGGAATAAGGAAGATATGTTAGGTATAGCCGGTAAGTGCATCTCTTCAGATGCTCTCGATACAGTTGTAAAAGCGGTAGTCATGCTCGAAGACGATCCAAGATTTAATGCTGGTACAGGTTCAGTGATCAGAATAGATGGTACCATTCAGATGGATGCTGCAGTGTCTATTCCAGGATCATTTGGTGCAGTTATTAATATAGAACGTGTCAAAAATCCGATTCTGGTTGCAAGGGATGTGATGGAAAAAACACCCCATATCGCGCTATCTGGAAGGGGAGCTAAATTATTTGCGAGAAAAATGGGATATACGGAATACGATCCTTCTACCGACCAAGCAAGGGAAAACTACGTTAAAATGAAGGATGCATTGTTGGGAAAAACAGGAGATGAAGATAGATACAAGGAAATGAAAAGATTGATAGAACTTGGATATGTGGATGAACCCCACGATACTGTGGGTGCAGTCGCCAGAGTTGGGGGGAAATTTGCTGCAGCAGTATCAACCGGTGGAGCTTCCCCCATGATGCCGGGAAGAGTGGGTGACGTACCCCTTATAGGTGCAGGAATCTACTGTGGGGAGAATGGTGCTGTGGTGGCCACGGGATATGGGGAGGAAATCGCAAAGCATCTGCTTTGTTACAGAATATATTCAAAGATAGGCCAAAAGCCCCTTAAAAATATACTCGTGGAAGAGATTGACGCATTTAATGGAAAACTGGCAGGAGTCATCTCAGTTTCTAAGGATGAGTTTTCTTTCATGTCAAACGGGGTAATGGGAACTGATCTGATGGAATTCTAAAAATTTAAATATCTGGCAGTCACCTGTCATTCTTTTTTTATCAAAATTTATATTTGAAGAATACATGAATACGTCATCTGGGATTATGGAGTTCGACAAATTTAAATTCATGCAATTTACAAGAGACATCTACGTTGGCCACGGTGTTTTGTCAAGAATAACTGATGTCACAAAGAAAAATTTGAGGTCAGGAACAGTGTGCATTGTTACTGGTCATAACACAATGGAAGTCGCTGGAAGGGAAATATCCGACATTCTTACAGGGTCTTCAATTGAAAATCAAATAATAGTGGCGGGACCTGCTGATGAGGAAAATTTAAACAAAGTGACTCAAGAAGCGAAGGAGAACAACGCAGGGATGATAGTCGGTGTTGGTGGAGGAAGTAAAATTGACCTTGCAAAAAAGACAGCATACTACCTTGACGTTCCACTGGTAAGTATACCTACAACTCCAAGTCACGATGGAATAGCTTCTCCCAGAGCATCCATTAAGAGGAAAGGATGGTCAGTGTCAGAAGAAGGGGTAATGCCAGTATCCATAATCGCGGATACAGCCGTTATGATAAAGGTACCATTCAGATATCTGAGCGCTGGAGCAGCTGATGTAATATCAAACGAAACCGCAATACTTGACTGGAAACTGGCTAACAGATTGAGGGGTGAGGACTTCAGTAGCAGTGCAGCTGCAATTGCTGAGTATGCCGCAAGAGAACTGATTGAAAAGGCTCATCTCATAATGCCGAATACAGAAGAATCAGTATGGTTGGTTACCAAACAGATTCTTGCTTCAGGAACTTCAATGGCCATTGCAGCATCATCTAGACCTGCAAGCGGTGGGGAGCATCTCATTGCACACGCACTCGATATGCTTGCACCGGGAAGGGCAATACACGGAGAACAGGTGGCTCTTGGCTCAATTGTCACAATGTTTTTACACGGTGGAAACTGGCAAGGCCTTGCACAAACCTACAGGAAGATTGGAATTAAAACAAGGGCAAAGGATTACGGAATTAGCGATGATACAATTATAAAAGCAGTAAGATCAGCACATAGAATCAGACCAGAAAGGTTCACAATCCTGGGAGACATGGATCTTAGTTATAATGCTGCTGAAAATGCCCTGAAAATAACGGAAATAATTTGAACGATAATTGAAGTTAGGGTAATATCATGGCAGCAAAGATATCATTAATAGGCTTGGATCAAGCGCAGGAAGGTAATATTTTTACATTTGTTCAACCACTGCAAACATGCTCAGAATGCAAGATCAAAAACGTTTGCTTCAATCTGGAGCATGGAAGGAAGTACGTGATTAAAGAGGTGAGGAAAAACCAGCATCCATGTATGGTTTTTAATCACGACAAGGTAGTTACCGTCCAGGTTGAAGAGGTTAACGACGAGTTGATTGCGGAGTATGGAAATAAATTACAGGAAGGTTCTTCAATGAGGATCAGGAGTAAGAACTGTGACTATATTACCTGTGAATTCATTGAAAAATGCAATATAATTCATTACGGAAATGAGATTAAAGTAAATATTAAAAGTATAGACGAAAAGGTCAATTGCCCCAAGGGGTTCGATATGAGAAAAATAGCCGTTGCACACACGGACAACAAGTAAATGTGGAACAATGGCTTCATTGAAAATTGGAATTGCAGGTAAACCTAATGCAGGAAAGTCCACTCTTTTTTCAGCCATAACTGGCACAATGGTTGCAATTGGCAATTATCAATTCACAACTATTGAACCAAATGAGGGAGTGGGTTTCATGGAAACAAGATGCCCGCATCTCGATCTTGGAAAACCCTGCAACCCAAAGCATGGAAAATGTGAAAACGGACAAAGATTTGTGCCTGTTCTCGTGGTTGATGTCCCAGGACTCATAGAAGGTTCAAGCGAAGGTAAAGGAATGGGGAATTTGTTTATGGACGCCCTGAGGTATACCAGTGCAATTATAATTTTACTGGACCCACTTGATGACGAAGGTCATCTTCTCACCGCAGAAGCGGTCACAAAGGAAGCTGAACGGACTGAAATCGAGATACTAAAATGGTTTTCATCAAGATTTTCAAGCGACTGGGAAAAGTTTGTGAGAAAATTTTCACAAACGAAGACACCTCTTGAGGAGGTCATTCTTCAAAAAGCATCGTTTTTCAATCTTAATCTCAAGGACGTAAGATCAGTACTGTCAGGACACCATCTGAAAGATGACATATCCAAATGGACTGACGAGGATAAATTGCAATTCTCTGAAATTGTTATGAAGGAAATTAGACCGATGATAAGAATAGTGAATAAGGGTGATTTAATTCAAAATTACGAGGACTTCATCGGATCTGGATACTCTATTATCTCATCCGACTACGAACTGTCTATAGAGAAAGCATATGGTGCAGGGCTGATAAACAGTCTAACAGACTTAACTCCAACAGATAAGGCAAATGAAAAGCAAAAAGTTGCACTTGAAAAGATCAATCAAAGTTACGCAAATGGGAAGATAAAGAGAGTCTTTGAAATAATGGGAGAGATGATAAAAGGGAGACTCGGAAGAATAATAGTTTATCCCGTATATGACGACACAAAGTGGGTGGATAAAGATGGGAATATACTCCCGGACGCTTTTATCATGTCTGAAGGGGAGACGGCTGAGGATCTTGCATTTGCCGTTCATTCTGATATAGGTGAAGGTTTTATCAAGGCTATAAATGCAAGAACCAAAATGGTAGTCGGGAGAAATTACCAGTTAAAGGATTCAGATGTTCTAAGAATTGTAGCTAAAACAAAATGAGCCATTCATCACTTTCATTCTAGAAAACATTCATCAACAGGATATTTCTTAAATTTTTTCCTAGAAACATATCTTATGCAGGAATTTATACCTTTAATATGAGGTAAATATTTTTATTATGTTGAAATATTAAAGATAGTTGCTAAGCTTTCGGAGGAAAAGATTATGTCAGAACTGCGGAATATCCCCGTCTAAGGATGGATCATACTGCAGGAACTGCAGTACCGTTTTTCGGTTGAACGCAAACTCAAATTTGCCAATCCAAGAACATTCAACAGAATTAATTGAATCGTTCTATGCAAACATATTTCCAGAAGAGAAAATTGAATTTATCTGCAGTCCGTCTAAAAAATTAATATACAGGAGTATGGCAGGACAGATGTTAAGTGCCTCATTTACCATAGTTGGTTTTTATTTGACATTTGTCATTGGCATACCCAGCGACCTTTATGTTATCGGAACAATCATTACCGCTTTTATTTTTATTATTCTATTTCTTACCGAACATAAAATCTTCAGCAAAATAAAAAGAAACTATATTATCACAAATAACAGACTGGTAATCGTCAAAGGAGACAAAGTCCTGGAATCAATAGAAAGAAGCTCTATAACAAGGGCAATGGTTCCAAATAATAAGGCTATGGGCTATTACCAGATTAAGTTCTTAAGAGAAGAAAGGCACCAGAAACGCTTTTTCCGTAAAATGAGTACTATGAAAGATCAAAATGAGAATCCAAGAAAAATAAAAAACAACCTGAACATAGGAAGACATTCAAATGGAGAGTTATTAAATTTCAAAAAATCCACAAATGAATCCTTTAAGAGAAGTCACTTTGATTATATGAACTGGGAGGATGCATTGAATTTCGTGAAGAAAGTTAACAATGAGACTGGAAAATCAAATTAAAAAATAAGACTTTCACCACAATTCATGGCAAAAACTCCTTGATTATCTTCAAAGATTGCTTATTTTTGTCTTGCAGGATTCAAAAGCTCATAATACAGGTTGTCAGTGTATCCTCTGCCCTCTATGAAATGATGTTCCTTTTGCACACCTGTATTCTGGAAACCATTTTTTTCAAGCACTCTTCTGGATGCCTTATTTGGCTCGTAAACGTGAGTATACAATTTCCTAATGTTCAGGATATTAAATGAGTAATATACAACCAGTTTCAATGCCTCGCTCGCAAAACCGTTTCCCCACTGTTCCTCGTCAATAAAATAACCCACATGAGCATTAGTCATCGCCTCAATGTCTTCCACTCCGGTAACTCCCACTATTTTATCTGACTTATTTTCAATTATCCCGAAATGATGACTTTTTCCAACCACATTTGAATTGTTATCTATCCATTCATATTCGTCCACAAGGCCGATAATACGTCTCGGGAATCTCAAGAATATTGAAACTTTTGGGTTATTTATCATTCTGAAAAGTTCAGGTGCATCTTCCCTTGACAGTATACCAAGTGAAACTTTGTCACCCTTTAAAATAATAACCCTTGCCACCATGGTCTATGCATAATCAAAATTTAAAACATTCCGTATTGTATCAAAAGGAATAATTTTAAACCATAGCTGGACTATGTTAACACATAAGTATGGTTAGGATAAGTAAGGATTATGAACCTAACTCTCTTGGCTATGGGAATGACCCACGGATCACGGGAAGGGTTGTTGCAATATTCCATCCATCATCAGATTTAAAAGGAGTCGTAAGGAAAACTAAGGTCGAAGGTTTTTATTTTGGTTTATTTTTCACCGCATTAAGCATATCACTGGCAATAATTTACAATGAACTTCTTTATCTTTATATTGCAATAACTTTGCTTATAATAAGCAATTTATCAGTTATATACGTCTTCTGGAGAACAAAAGTCTTATTCAATCAGGATTATGTTTTAACAACGGACGCAATCTATGGAATATTCAGGAATAGAATAGTTTTAAAGATTGACAGCGAGGAGGCTCTTCAATGCATTGTAATTCGGGATGTAAAAGGTTCCTCTGCCTATTACTCCCTGTTTTTCTTTCCTAATGGTCTGCTAGGAAAGATGCGAAAAATTCCCGAAGAACCCATTAGCTGGCATCAGTTAACTTCCAGCGTATATGAATATGGAGGAATGAGTTCTTTCGTTGGAAGAATCAGGTGGAATGTTCCAAGAAGAATAAGGAGGAGGTATTTCTTAAACTATCTTGACTATGAATTGGCTAGGAAAATTAGGAGTGAATACTATTCGATCATCAGCAACCAGTATTTTACTGGTAAGAATAGAACTTCTCACGATACTGGGTACAGCGTTAAATAGAAATTGGCCAGAATTAACCTATTTAAAAAAGATAAAAGCAAGAACATCGTTGGATTTGTGATGTGGGTAAATCACTGCCGCATATTCAGAAAAATTAATATCTAATTCAAATCTTTGTTGTAAGTGGTATCATAAGGAAAAAAAGGTGCACTCAGTGTGGGTCTCCCATGATAGAAGGAAATGATCATTGCACAGTGTGCGGAAACATATTTATCTCAGGAAATACCAATAACTACAATGTGGGCAGAAAGTCAAGAAATAAAGAAATGGATCTTGGGGAAATTTTGCCTGGTGAAAGAATATTGGGGGAATACCGTCCGCTTTATGAAGATTATAGAAAATTTTTAAGAAAGAGGATGATGACACATGTTTTAACGATAACGCTTACTTTATCCGTTGGGATTGTCAGTTCCTTAGGACAGGGTGGACCAACTTTAATGGGAAAGATTCTATTCAGTCTTACCTATCTTGGAGTAGCATTATTTATCTTCATCCTTTTCATCTCTCTGTACATCTTAAAAATCAGGGCCCAGTTCAATGCCAGATACGTGATAACCAGTTCGAAAATTGTGAAAATAATAAGAAATAAAATTACAATGGACCTGCCCATCGGGAACATAGAAAACGCGGTAGTTACCATAGGGATTAATTTGGGGATCAGTGACTATACAGTATTCTTCCCAAGTAAAGGATTCCTTGATCTCAAGGGTGTAAATCTTAACATCCCGATGGGGTTAAGCAGAGTCATACAGCTGGAAAATATTGGAAGCACTTTTCATTCAGATCTAAGCAACAGCAAAAATTCCAAAAGAGCCAAAGTGCAGGTTGTAAGAAGACATATGAGGGAAATAAAGAAAACAAAAAAGGAAATAATGAAACAGTCATTTCCATTTCTTTCGAAAGAAAAGGCGTTTGAAGCCGCAACAGTTTACTGGAATCTTACAGGTAAAAGTAATTGAGCAATATACCGGTGAGAGTGAACTATCTCAAAACAAATTTAAATGGGTTAATATTCACTGAATTTCAGGAGAATTTTGAATTATTGTAGCATTAGATTTTCATTTAGCGGTATCATTATAATAAAATACGGGAAGTTTATATCATACAATAAATGGATTTTGTAGTTTCTCACCATCTGTTGCCATCAAACCTCCTTGGTTACTCCTCTTTCACTGTCAGTCTTATACTGCTCCTTATTGGAATAGCCCTTTGCTTCAGGGGTGAAAAATCCTGGAAACTAATAATGATTGCACTGGGAGCGTATGGAGGATTCGTTATAACAGCATACCTCATTGTCCGATTGCACTTTACTGGGTTACCGGATATACTGGTATTCGCAATAGGAGCGGTGATCGGCGCTGCTCTCTTCAAGTTTCTGGCACAGCTTGGGATTTGTGCATCCATTGCATTTACGGTATTTCTAGGCATTGCATACATTTCAGGTGCAGGAGTAGCCGTGGCTGGGGTGGTTGCGCTGATAGCTTTTGCACTTTGCTACATAAGATTTAACAGGGTAATAATTTACGTTGCTGCCTTCGCAGGAGCGCTTTCAATTTGGATCGCCATTTATGACATGGGGCTTCCAAACATTAGTTCCCAACTTTTTGCAGCTCTTGCTATGATTGTGGGCATTATATTGCAAAAATATGAGGCGGGGCAGGTCAACACTAGGGGAAGAGGACCCAGACAGGTTTACAACCAATAGCACTACTGTTTTTGACTCTTTAAGTCTGAGTATTTATGAAGCATTTCTACAAATTCCAAAGCATCTCCGACCACACCATAATCCGCATGATGGAAAATTGGTGCCTCTGGATCCTTATTTATTCCAATAACCACCTTTGCATATCTGATGCCCATTATGTGGTTATCAAGGCCTGAAACCCCAAGTGCAATGTAAAGGTCTGGAGAAATGGAGAGACCGGTAATTCCAACCTGATGTTGTCTTGGTAGCAGCTTCATGTCCACAATAGGTCTTGTGCCTCCAACACCAATACCTAGTTTTTCTGAAATTTCGACTACCCTTTCCACAATCGCTTTTCCAACAATACCTCTGCCTATCGCAATAACTATTTTCGATGACTGTAATTGTCTTAGTCTGCTTTCAACTTTCTCTTCTTTGAGAATTCTAATTCTTTCAGAACTCCTGGTCAAAATTTCCTCTACTGGAAAACTTTCATCCGAATGGGTTTCCTTAAACATCCCGGGTCTAACTGTTGCCATTTCTGGTTTTGTTTTTGAAGTTATTCTTGCAACAACTCCTCCACCAAAAGCTGGTTTGAATTGGACAAGCTTTCCACTCTCCCATCTTATGTCAACGCAATCGGCTGTTAATCCAAGATTTAATTTTGCCGAAATCATACCGGCTATATCCCTTCCCAGGGAATTTGAAGGAAAGATCACAAAATTTGGTTTGTTGGATACTATGAAATTCCCAATATAGTCTGCAATTGAGTAAATATCCTCTGATTTGAAATGTAAATACCTGTTTGCAGGCATTCCACTGAGATCCTTTGGATCCACATTACCAACAATCACAATTTCACATGCGATTTCAAGGGCAATTTCGTTAATTTTTGAAGCTATTTCTCTAGTAGTTTTTCCATCACCAAGTCCGATTCCCAAAATCATTCCATTCTTCTTATTTTTGTTAACCTCAGTTTTTTGGATATCATTTTCGGAGTGATTCTTGTTTAATGCTTCTTCGAGAATTTCTAGCGCTCTTTTCATGTCAATGAATTTTGTATCCCTATTCTCATGCAAAACTTCAGTGCCTTCAACCACTGTCAAGGAATTCTCTATTCCAACAATATTGCAGTTGAGTGTTTCGCTATTTTCCGTTTTTATTTTTTCTTTCATAGAAGGAACCGAATCATCCACTCTTCTGGCCCTGTTTATTTTTTCGCTCACTGATATTAAAGCGGGTAATTCTGTCTCTATAAACTTGATCCCATTCTCATATTCCTGTTCCGCTCGCAGTAACCTGTCTTCAAGTTCTATCTTGCTGACACCGGATATGAAGTTAAGGTTGCAAAATTGTGCAATCTGTGGCGGAACTTGGGATGTTTCCCCATCTAGGGAATATTTTCCCGCAAAAACAAGATCCGGATTTATCTTTTTGACATAAGATGAAAGAATGCTTGAGGTTGCCCAGGTATCCGCACCTCCAAACTTTCTGTCTGTAATGAGTACAGCATTGTCCGCTCCCATCCTAAGCGCATCATCCAGAACATCTGCAGCTTGCGGCGGTCCCATTGAGGCCACAGTAACGGTAGCACCAATTCTCTCTTTAATTCTAATTGCTTCTTCAACTGCTCTTCTATCGAAAGAATTCATGATCAAGGGCACGCCCTCTCTCCTAATTCTTCCCGTTTCCGGGTCAAATGTTATCTTACTAATTTCTGGAATCTGCTTTACCAGAACAAGAATGTTCATTCAACATCTACCATTACATCCCCGTTTTCCACCTTCACTTTATATGACTTTAGTGAGGTTATGTCTCCTGCACCTTCTGGAGGGCTAAGGACTTTTCCATCCTTTGGATTAAATGTGGCAAAATGATTTGGACAAATTAACTGATGATCATCCATAAAACCCTCTGAAAGGTCGTAATCTTCGTGGGTGCACAGATGCGATGTTGCGTAGTAATGTCCATCATCTCTTATGATCAGTACCTGCTTTCCGTTCATCTCAGCCTTGAACAGATCACCATCTTTCATTGTTGATTCCTTTGTAACTTTATACCAAGTCATATGGATTTATTTCAATATTGTATAAATTCATATTGGATTTTATATCATCTTGTCCAGTACATTGGAAAAAGGGAAGTTTGATAGTGGAAGAGTCAAATTAAAATGAAATTCAGATCAGAAATCACACATAGAGGCAATTCTATAAATCTTTTCATCTCATAACATACTATGGATGCAGGAGAGAAAAGAAACATTCTGGAGGCTGGAAAACTCGGGAAAAAGGCTCTTGAGTTAGCTTCAACACTCATAGAACCCGGTACTTTATTTTTGGAAGTAGCCGAAAAGGTTGAAAATTTCATCAGAGAAAGTGGAGGTGTCCCGTCATTTCCTCTCAATCTGTCCATTAACAATGAAGCAGCCCACTTCACCCCTGCTCCAAATGATAAAAAAGTATTCAAAACGGGAGATCTTGTAAAAGTTGACATAGGTGCATCAGTCGGTGGATATCTTTCAGACAATGCTACAACAGTTGAAGTGGGGGAAAACGGTCAATACAGTGATCTTATAGAATGTCCCAGAAAGGCGCTGGATAAGGCGCTGAGTGTATTAAGACCTAACATTGAGATTAACAGAATTGGACAGGCAATAGAGGAAGTTATTCACGCATACGGGTTCAAGCCAGTGAAAAATCTAGGGGGTCATGGAATTAAAAAAAATGACCTGCATTCAACCATTTTTGTGCCAAACTATGATGACGGTAATAGAAGAAGGATAGAGGATGGCCAACTCATAGCAATAGAGCCATTCGCATCAACAGGTATTGGAATGATACATAATGGAATGGGTGGGAATATCTACATTTTTAGCGGCACAAAACCCAAGCCAAACGACCCGGTAATTAAAAATTTTAATACCTTACCATTTGCAGAAAGGTGGCTTGCTAAGATTGAGCCAGATTACAAGGAATATTTAAAGAAAAATATGTTTATGAAACAGATAAGCCATTTTGCTGTCCTAAAAGAGCATAAAGGAGCTATGATATCTCAGGCAGAACATACAGTTCTGTTTGATGGAGATCAGGTCATAACCACAACTCTTTAAAATTACAAAACTTTTTCCAGGATTTTCAGAGCATTGTCCAGTACTATATTCTTTGGTAATGATGCGTCTATCTCATGTCCTGGGTCAAAAAATATTTTTCTTTTTATTGCCTCGTGATACATCCTATTTACATCTTCCAGATACCCTCCATTCTCAAAGGTTGTTAATTTTCTTTCCAGTTCATTGACTTTTCTGCTCAGTGGATCATTCAGGGAAAGGAACAAAGTCATGTCGGGCCTTAAGTGACATATGGAAAGTGTTGTTTCCATCCATTTTATGAATTCTTCAGGATCGCTGAAATGGTTTTTAAAATATACGCCCTGATAGGCCAGGGTAGAAAGGGAATATCTATCGCAAATTACAATTCTATCCTCTCCCAGCATCTCTAAAATTTTTTCATTGTGATTGTTTCTGTCTCTCAAGAACATTCCGAGTAAAATGAAGTATTGTTTTCTATCAATCTGCTTCAGTATATTCAGTCCCTGATCCATGAAGTCAGTAGGTTCGTGTGTCAAATATGTTTTAAATCCCCTGTTTTCAAGAACAGAGTTAAGCGAATTTGATAGAGTTGATTTTCCGGATCTGTCAGGGCCTTCAATAACTATAAACTTCCCAGCCATTCCATTGTCAATTACATTTCATATATTAAAGCATTAGAGAATTAAAAAAATAAACAATCGCATGAAAATGAAACGGTCCGTCACTTTCAACGGATCGATTTCAGGTGAAGATAAAAAGGTCTTTTTCAAGAATTATTGGTGCTTGTCTGTACAGTGTTATCATTTTTTATATCACCTCTTCTTCCCCTTTTCATCAGCCCTTCCTTCTCTATGTAGTAGAGGAAAAATCCGGTCAGAATGGTAATAGTTCCAATGTAAAACGCCTCAATACCCAATGCATACATAACAACCGCAGATAGGACAATTGACAAAATTTGGACATACGGGTAAAAAGGAGAATTGAATTTTCCATCCACCTTTCTTTTCCTGAGAATAACAACAGAAAGACCAGTTAGAGAATAGGAAAAGATAACTCCAAAGTTCGAGGCAAGGGCAATTGCCTGCAAATTTCCAATAAACAGGGATGCGATGGCAAGACCTGCAACAATTACTGTCGCTCTCTTAGGGGAATCTTTCGCCCTACCCTGTATAAACGATGGGAGCAATTTATCCTCACTAATCTGAAGAAGTGTTCTTGAACCAGCAACAATCAGGGAAATAGTAACTGTAAATGTTGCTATTATTGCAACAATATTTATGAGATACTCAATAACTACAGGAGCATGTGCATATATCAGTGCCTCAAACAGTGGATTTCCGGAAATTCCGTACTTCCTGTATGGCATCAGAGCAAGCATTCCAAATATGATTATAATATAGAGAGTCGTGCTTATCAGCATTGCCATCAGTATGGCAAATGGCAGATTCTTCTCAGGGTTTTCTGTCTCAGGGCCAAGTGTCGCTATAGTGTTGAATCCGGAATAGGCAAAAAATGCCAGTGAAGCTGCTTCAATTATGCTGTACGGTCTGTTGGAAATAACTGGAGTAAATCTCGGCATTTCCCACTTCCCAAACATCAGTGATGTTAAAATAAACACTACAAGACCTGCTATTGTGATGAAAACAAGGACATGCTCAATCTTGGCAACAGTGTCAATACCCCTGTAGTCTATCGCAGCAGCAACGGCAATTACAATTGCCGCCATGATTACGTCATAATCATAGGGCAAACTTACAAATGACAGCAGATATGAGCCGAAACCAATTGCGACTGCAGAAGCGGCTATAGCATAGGATATGGCCCTAAGCCATCCCACCACGAATCCAGCCTGATCTCCTAAGGTCTTTCTCGTAAAGGAATATAAACCACCGTGAGAAATGATCTTGGAGGATAATTCTGCGCTGTTCAAAGCAATTGTCAGTGCTAGAATAGCAGTAATGACAAATGCGACAATTGCCCCCGGACCTGCATCTGCAATAGCTGACCCCGCAAGCACAAATATACCTGCACCAATTATATTTCCTAGACCTATAAAAGTTGCCTGCCATTTGGTTAACATAGTCAGTCCATAATTCCATAGGTTTAAACTCTTTCCAGGGGAAGTCCTTTTTTCACAACAGTTTTTATAATACGATTTCGATTACGAAATCCGAGGATCAGATTAATAGATGATAACTTTTGAATCAGTTTCAAAAATATACAGTTCTAAAAGTCCTCCAGCCGTTAATAACTTGGATATAGAGATGAAAAATGGAGAAATCCTGGGGATGGTTGGATTAAACGGTGCGGGAAAAACAACCACAATCAGAATGAGTTCCGGAATCATTCTTCCAACTTCTGGGCGTGTGTTGGTTGATAACTTTGACATTGTTAAGGATAAGGTGAAGGCCGCAAGGAATGTGGGATGGATACCTGAACTTCCAAATTTTGAGCCTAATGCAACTCCAGTTCAGCTAATGAATTACTATGCTGGATTTTACAATCTCAAGGGAGAAGATGCAAAGAAGCGGATCTATGATCTTCTGGAAGAGGTTGGACTGAAGGAACATCTTAAGAAAAAACTTAAAAACTATTCTCAGGGTATGAAAAAAAGATTTTCAATTGCAGAGTCAATTCTCGGAGATCCAAATAACATACTGTTTGATGAGACTCTAAATGGTCTTGATCCCGAAGGAGTATTGTTTGTAAGAAACCTAATGCTAAGGCTAAAGAAAGAGGGAAAGTCCATATTGCTCTCATCGCACATACTGAGCGAAATTGAGGATGTTGCAGATAGAATAGTGATTATCGATCACGGGAACATCATAAAAATCATCAAAAGAAACGAGCTGAAAAGCTTGGGCAAAACTGTGATACATATGTCCATAAACAATATGGACGAAAATTTCAAGAGTATGATTAGCAAATACGGCGAGGTAGAGATAAATGACGGGGAAGTGGTATTGAGAGACCTGACCGTTCCAGATAAAGAAATAGAGAAAATTTCAAAGGATATCACCGGCAGTGGGTATGGCTTATATCGTTTTAATCCGCTGGGGGAAAGTCTGGAAGAATATTTCTTCTCCTTAATAGGTGTTAAAAAATGAAGCCAATAACATATGAGATTAAGAGAACTCTAACAAGTAAGTTTGTGATTGTTATGATCTTTGCCATAGTTGGCTTATCGACATTAATCGCATATGAAAACGGTTCAACCTATTCACCAGTCCCAATTTCAACAACACCTCAAATGACATATGGATATTATGTGAATGGAACGAGTCTCACTATGGTCGGATATGCACACAATTCATATGGTCAACCACTTTCAAAGATTACTGCATCTTATACCTATAATGGAAACACAAATACAGCTACGTCTGGAAAAGATGGGTACGCCAACAGCACATTCACCGTAAACCCATCAAAGGTAACATTCGTAAATGCAACATACTCATACTCACTTCTCAAACGAACTGTATCAGGACCAACAGCATCTTACGCAATCTCTGGAAAGGACAAATTCTCTGGACTTATATTAGAGCAAAACATCATACACAACACCTCAAATGACACAAGGCTTGGATTACAGTTTATGTATGTTGGGGCAAATGGAACATCATCTCCATCATACAATTTTTACGTTGGCCAAATACAGAATTATACATCACTCACCACAAATTACAGCTTTAAAACGACACAAACAGGATTTAGAATTTACGATCTTTTTCCGTCAATTTCTTACAATCAGGCAAAAAATAAAACTTTCGTTGTAGAAGTCACAAATTCTACCTCAGGAGCTGTGTTGATTCCCCCCCCTCAAGACGCTCTGTTTCTAACTGTTTATGCTCCAATAACCCAGTCTGAACTGCAATCCCTCGTATTTTCAGGAACTTCCCAACTTCTGGGAATCCTAATACCTATTCTTGCCATATTTACGGGGTACCTGACTTATGGTAAGGATAGAACCAGTGGTGTTTTAGAATCCGTATTAAAAAGACCGGTGACAAGAGGCAGTCTTATCGCATCCAGATTCTCGTCAAATGCAACAGCAATATTCTTTGCAGTTGGTCTTTCAATGGTGATATCAGACCTGATAATCAATCACTATTTTGGTTTGTATCTCTCCCTTTCTTTCAGCCTTTATTTCGTATGGACTTATTTTGTAGAAGGTGTGGCATTTTTAGCCATGATCTATATGTTTTCTCACGTTGTAAAATCACAAGGAGCAATACTGGGCATTTCTATAGCACTATTCGTAGTGCTTGATCTTTTCTGGGCAATAATTCCTTTGGCAATACTATCTGCTCTGGGAATTTCTTCAGCGAGCACAATGTACATCCAGACATCTATTGCATTTGATTTTGCGAGCCCTTCTGGTTACGGAACTCTTGTTCAAACAATGTTTACGAATCAGTTTGGCATCTTAAGGTCATTGACCATAGATCCTAACGCATTTGGAATCGACGGGGGCAATCTGATTATAGCGGGCATAGTGTGGATGGCTGTGCCATTTTTAGTGGCATTCTTACTTGCTAAAAACAGGGATTGAAAAATTTTAACTCTTTTTAAACATTTAAAAAATGAATACGTGACTTTACACGGTTTATTTTTATTTACACTTTGCAGTGGCTTCGTTACTCTTTGAAATTTGTATCTGGTTCAGGGTGCTGATCCGCTTTATCTATTCCCAGAATCTTCATGCCTCGATTCCTTTTTCATTTTCCGATGGTACCGCCTTCCTGACTTCTTTGTTTCCAATCAGGAATGTTATCCTTATGGTTTTCAGCACATCATTGGTGAAGCAAGTGATGTTATGTCACTGACTTTGTTGTATATCAGTGCAAGAAACAGATATGAAATGTGTGAAAATAGCATGTGAACCCCTATCTTCTGGGGAGTCCAGTGGTATTCCGGTGTCATAAGATCATGCATGCTTATTGTCCTGAAGCAATGATCAATCCTGTTACCTTTTCTGTTCAGATCAATTATTTCCGCTCCCTTAAGATCAGAGACATGTCATTTCCTGTGTGACCAACGATATCATCGACTATCTTTCTAATATTCAGCGTTTTCTCAATTTCCAGTATGGATGCAGTTGCTCTGTGGGATAAAGGTTTGATTTCAATATCATATCCGGGATTTTCAAGAATTCTTGCCAGCCTTTCTTCGTCACCCATATATCTCCTTTACCACCCTTGAATGCTCATTCTCCCGCTTCTTCCATCTTAACCACGTATCTCTTTCCATGAATTGATTTCCACACTATTCCAGACACAATAAAATATGCACCCTATACATGGAGACCTTTCCATATAAATTAATTACAGACCGGAAAATACAAAGGAAATATACTGAGAGAAAAATTCTGACATTTTTAGCACCCTGAAACTATAATGAAAAACTAACTGAAACACTGGCTCAATTGAAAGAATAAAATAGATCAGTGTAAACCCACGGAATATCTGATCACAATGGAAACAGAGAAAAAAACTGGAGAATTACAGCATCTTGCATTGCCCTAGATATTCTCCAGGGTATTTCTCTGCCCACAGAAATTAAAAAACCTCCAATTACAATCAGAAAGACAATAACAAGGGGAATATTATTAACTCATCAAAGGAACTACTTCAGAAGTAAATATTTTACACTTCGACATTAATCTGATAAAAATTATTGAATCTCAACGTTTGGTAATTTTGGGCTCATTTTTTGAACATTCCATAATATTTATAAATAACTGAAAACTTTAAGGGCATGATCTGTAAAAACTGCAATGCAGAAATACCAGATAATGAACAGTTTTGTCAAAATTGCGGCACGAAAGTGGAAAACGCCAATTCCGGTCAATCTGGAAGTCAGGCAGTAGGTGACAGCAATTCCTTTCTTGAATTAAACCAGTTATTACTGGTTCATAAAGCGCGCATAGGCGTCTCAGAAAGTTTCTCAATCGAAGATAGCTCTGGAAATAAATTTGGAGAAGCTCAAAACGTTAGAGTCATGCCTTTGAAATGGATTGTTGTTAACAGTAACGGTAGCACATCATTTATGGTTGAAAGTATCAGGGAAAAAGGGTTGCTTTACTATGAGCACATTGATGGCCCAGATGGCAGCAGTCTTGCAATAATTAAGAGAAAAGCAAGTTTTCTTGCGAACAAGTTGGAATTAGAGACACCCAGTAACGGAACCATGCATCTAAGCAGTGACGGATTGGGAAAAAATTTCACCTTTACAGATCAAAATGGAAATGCGACAGCAAGTGCTAAACACTATTCTGGTCTTACAGAATCAAAAACAGAGGTTAATATATCTCCAGAAAATAATGCAGACCATAGAATAATTTTAGGTGCAATGCTATACATGTCGGTTCTTACCATGAAGAACATGAGCAGAAACAATCTTACGGACTGAGAACTCTAATACTATAATCACACAATTTCAAAAGGAATTTTATTGGAAAACTTTGTATAATAATCTTCAAAATATTTTAAAATTGAATAACAAAAGTGGAGATAGAATTAGTGGTTTTCGTAATTAGGTTTTCTCTTTTGTACAAAGGCAGATATGCCTTCCATGAAATCCTTGGAATTATAAATGTTTCCCATTGCCATTGATTCCATCTCCAGACCTGCGTCATACGAAATCTCCGATCCCTTGTAGATGAGGGTTTTTGATAAAGCTGCCGCAATGGGTGCAACCTTCTGGCTCAGTTCTGAGGCAAATTCCATACTTTTTTCTCTTAGTTCATCTTTTCCATATAATCTTGCGACCACTCCAAGCTCCAGAGCTTTTTCCCCATTGAATTTTTCTCCCGTTAGTATCAGATATGCTGCCCTTGATTGACCGATTAGTTTTGCCAATTTTTGACTTCCGCTCCATCCGGGTAACAAACCAAGGGTCGTTTCTGGAAATCCTATGGTGCACTCTTTATGGGATATTCTTATGTCACAATTAAGTGAGAGCTCAAATCCTCCACCAAGTGCGTATCCCCTCATCTCCGCGATCACAATTTTTGGAAGTTCACCAAGCTTTCTAAATATGCGTTCACCTTTTCTTGAATGGTTCATGAATTCCACTGAGTTCGGAATAAATTGCGTCAGCTCGGCTCCAGCTGAAAAAATATTCTCATTTCCTGCAATTACCACAACAAATATTTCCTTGTTATTCCAGAGTTCATCTATTACGTGATCAAGCTCATCAAGCAGATTGGAGTTTAGGAGATTGTTCCTTCCATTGTTCAGTTCGACTCTTGCTACTCTCCCCTCATAGGACAATTTTATGAAATTTCCGTTTTTCACTGGTTCCTTTTTGATTTCAGTCTGTTTTTTAGACAATTTTCCATCTATTGCATCCTTCATTTTCCCTTCCTGAATCGACTTGGCAGGTCTGAACACTTCCGCTTTATACTTTACAAATAAATCGTCAAGTTTTTCCTTCACTTCCTTATTCGAAAGGCCTCTGGCAACAGAGATTGGCCCGAATGGTCTGTTCATTCCAAGACAAAAGCCTTTTTCTATGTCCCCTGGAGCCGCAACGCCATCTTCAATTAGCTTTATTGCCTCATTAATCTCAAGGGCAAACACATCTAATAACTGTACATTTTCAGAGGGCCCTGCACTGGGAATCTGAGCTTTTCCATTCGCCCATTTATAAAACCCATTTGATGTTTTTATTCCAAGCTTATTTTCCTGAACCATCTTATGTGGTATCTTTGCCAGAGAATAGTCCAATGAGAGAGTTTTTGAGTAATACTCAAGAGAGTGGAGGACAGTGTCTATTCCCACATAATCCATCAACTCATACGGTCCCATTGGAAGACCCTGGCTTTTTGCGAATGCATCTATTGCCTCGGGGCTGTCGATTTTATTTTCCAGCAGCAGGATGAAATAGAGGGACTCTGGCGCACTGATTCTGTTCACAACAAATCCTGCGGTATCCTTGAAAACCTTAATCGGCTCTTTGCCAATTTTCTTAGAAAATTCATAAACAATTTCAAAGTTTTCTTTGGAACTCTTCTCGCCCATTATTACTTCCACAAGTTTCATCATAACGGGGGGATTAAAAAAATGCATTCCAACAAGTCTTTCTGGATTCTTCAACACTTTTGCTATTTCAGTAATTCTTATGTTGGACGTATTTGTTGCCAATACGGCACTTTCTTTGCAATTTTTCTCTATATTTTTGAAAACTTCCTCCTTCAGCTCAGGAATTTCTGGAACGGCCTCGATGACTAAGTCGGAATCTTTCAGGGCAACTTTCATGTCTTCCAAAAAATTGATTCTGTTTAGAATTTCTTCTGTCTGTTCTTGCTTTATTTTTCCCGCTTTTACCATTCTTGATAAACTGTTTTCTATTGATTGCTTTCCCTTTCGCAAAGCCTCTGGGAACGAGTCAAAAACATTAACTGGCACTCCAGAGGTGGCTATCACCTGTGCAATTCCGCTTCCCATTAGTCCAGAGCCGACTACACTCACTCTATTTATTTGCAAGGTATCACTCTCTTAACTTTTTAACCAAACCTGTTATCTTGGTTGCACTCATCAAGTCTCCACTTATTTTTAGCTTTCCAGTCATATATGACATCACAGGATCAATTTTTCCGTTGAATAAATCCGTAAGTGTTTCTTCTTTTGCAGTGATTGTAGTTGTTGGTTTTGGTTCTAATCCATCCTTAATCTCTATTTTCCCATTTGAAATGGATATAAAATATGGAGAACCATCACTCGGTGAAAACTGGAATGTTTTGTTCATGCCAGCAATCTCTTTTTTAACCTCCTGATCCTCCTTATATTTACCAATCATTTTTTCTAAAATTTCTTTAGAAGACATAATCTTGGATGATTTCGCGTATTAAAGTCTTATTGGTATTATTAATATTATTTTGGTATATAAAAAAGTTCAATTTACTGAGTTTGCGGAGAATAACACCTGCTCCAAAAATATTTCTTCCGACTGAGCGCCAATTAAAGGTTCATCTACGTTGCTTATCTGTGTATGAGGCACGCTAGACACTGCGGCTTCCTCTGCCTCCTGGTTAAACTCATATGATTCAACCATGTCTCCTGTAATCATTGAGTTGACCATGGCAAATTTATGGGCCATCACCACAGCCGACGGACAGTAAGGACAGGTTGGCGTTATAAACACCCTTAAATTTACAGGTTTGTCAACTTCCTTCAGCTTTTCGATAGTAGATGGTTTTAATTCAATGTTTCCTGTTGAAAATGATTCAATATCTTCGATGATAGATCTGAATTCATACCCTGAAGGAATTCCATAATACCTCGCGTTACCTGAGGTGAAATGCTTTGATTTTGGAATTATTACTGGTCCTTTCTTAATGTCATATTTCTTAGCCTGTTCATCTTTTACTGTTTTCACTTCCACATTAATTTTATCGCTCAGTTCGCTTAGTTCCCTGAGCAACTGTTCTGTATCCTGGCAATATCTGCAATTTGAATCCTCATCCTTGAATAGTTGAAGTGTAACCTCATCTTTCAATGTTTTATTGAATTGTTCCGTTAATTTCTGCCTGTATTCATCATTTATCAGTGGCATAAATTATGATGTTAATTTCTTATTAAAATGTCTTGATCATTTGAATCAGTGTTACCTTACCCAAGAATTGGTAAATTCCACATCTGACACTATTCACTCCACACCACATGATAAGTATCTCATTTCAGTGGTCAAGGAACCTCTGACTAAATTTATCAATATCATTTCTGTGGTAATCGTTAAATTCCCCTTGATATAACCAGATCATTGAAAATGTTAAAAATTAGAAAAGTAACAGTCGGACCTCTTATGACAAACTGTTACATCCTTTCAAGTGAAAGGGACTGTTACATAATAGATGCTGGGGGAAATCCAGAAAAGATAATTTCCGAGGTTAATGAAGGAAAATTGGAGATAAGAGGAATAATAGCAACTCACGGGCATTTTGACCATATACTATCAGTTTCTGAATTACAGAAACACTTTGACATACCACTGCTGATAAACAAAAATGAAAAAGAGCTAATCAATAGTAAAAAGTACGATCCAGAATATTTCATTCCAGGGCTAAAATTAGATATGCCTCAAAAATTTGAATATTGGAGTGGTAAAAAGGAACTTAAAATCGGGGAGCATATTATCACTCTGATGGAAACTCCAGGGCATACCCCAGGCAGCTCAATCATATTGGGGGATGGATTCATGCTAACCGGTGATACACTTTTCAGACTATCTATTGGTAGGTCTGATATTGGTGGAAACGAGGAGGATTTAATTAAAAGTCTAAAAATAATCCTTTCTTACAAAGAAAAGACAAGAATATATCCAGGTCATGGTGAGAACTCAGATATAAGATTTGAAATTTTAAATAATGTCTACATTCGAAATATTTTAAAAAATGGAACTCTCTATTAACTATCTTTTTGATATATCAACATATTCAAGATCCAATTTACCTACGTAGTTGTCAAGCGGTCTGAAAATTCTGTTATTTTCCCAATATTCAAAAAGATGAGCTGTCCATCCTGCCATTCTTGACGAGGCAAAGATTGGTGTAAACAGATCGCTCGGAATTTCCATGGCAGTATATAATGGTCCTGCAAAGAAATCGATGTTCGGCCATATTCCCTTAGTTTTGCTCAACTTCTCTTCCATTAATTTCTCTGCCCTTATTGCAATTTCCAGAAGTTTTTCAACCTGCTGGTCAGAGGTTGATTTCATGAAGGATTTCAGGTAATTGTAGACTACCTTTGCCCTCGGATCATACGCCTTGTATACCCTGTGACCAAATCCCATAATCTTCTGCTTGCCCTCCAGTGCATCTTCTATATATGATTCAGTATTGTCAGGTTCCCCTATTGCCTTCATCATGTTAAGTGCAGCTTCATCAGCGCCTCCGTGTAGCGGACCCCTTAGTGTTGATATTCCAGATACAACTGCAGAATACACATCCGCAAGCGTTGAACCGGTCACCAGTGTGGAAAAAGTTGAGGCATTGCTTCCGTGCTCTGCGTGCAATATGAACATTAGTTCAATAAGTTTGGCAGAATCCCTATCCGGGATTTTTCCATTCAGCATGTAAAGAAAATTAGATGTATGATTTAGGTCATCTCTCGGTTCAATCAGTTCTTGGCCCCTATTCTGTCTCCCTATCATTGCAACTATTGTCGGCATTTTCGCTATTAGCTTAATTGCTCTCTGGAGATTGGCAATTTTGCTTCTATCTGTCATATCCTCATCATATGTGGAAAGAGCCGAAACACATGTTCTTAGGACATCATTAGGGTGTGCTTTTCCAGAGAAAGTCCTAATAATCTTCTTAATCTCTCCCGAAACTTGCCTTTCAGATTTCAACTTTCCTGAAAAGGTTTCTAGCTCTTGTTTTGTTGGCATTTTGCCGTAAAGTAGGAGGTATGCAACCTCTTCGTAATTAGATTTTTCTGCAAGTACTTCAATAGGGTAACCCCTGTACCAAAGTTTTCCCTTGGCGCCATCAATTTTACACAGTGTAGTATCTGAAATGAAAATGCCCTCAAGCCCCTTGCTTACTACAACATTTGTCTCTGTCATATATGGTTATAATGAGTGAATACTTATTTTTTTGTTAAGGATTTATATGCGGAATCCATCGTTAAATCTTGTTCAAAAAATATAACTTCGATTATTTTCATATCTGCAGTGTTTTTTATTGTAGCTTGCAACTTAAATA
>DAICVC010000082.1:0-7907 GCA_027372655.1 Thermoplasmatales archaeon
AAAGAAATTTAAGTGTCTAAACTGCGGACACGTTGATCATGCCGACGCCAATGCTTCGTTCAACATAGCGTTGCGTCCAGTATTTGAGGAAGGCATAGATCGATTGCATATAGACAGGGATGTATGCAAGGGGAGCACTGAGACCCACAAAGAGGCAACGCTATGAACGACAGCGACCTTAGAACCTCCAATCCCTTGGGATGGAGAGTATGTCAGCAAACATAAACAATGATCACACATGCCAAATAATTGAAAAGAATAGTTCGTTTGCTTTTTACGCTCAATTGGGAGTATCTTACAATCTATATGAGTACCATAGAGGAATGGCTAAATTGCTTCAAACCATAAATGGAAATGCCTTGCCAAGTGGAAATAGCTATAATATTAAACGGGAGTAATATGTATGGCAACAAATATGAGTGAATTATTAAGAAACCACAAAAAAAATAATAGCAATAATTTCAGTACTGATCGTATTGGCACTAAGCTTTTCCTTTGAAACTGAGCCGCAGTTTTACCCACCAATTAGGGAAGTTGATTGTTCCACATTTATCGCAACTGAATACAGAAACCATTGAGAATATTATAAATTAAATCTAACATCAAATCAAGATCTTACTTTGCACCCCATTTAAACGAGAGGGAATAGTGAGAATTTTCTAAATATATCAGTAACTTACAGTTGTATTCTTTTCTTCTCGAATTCGTGCACTACAGTAATATTCTGCTACGATATGCAACTTAAGGGAAACTACTCATATTATTTTACTTTAGGAGTAGAAGTGTGCTCCAGAAATCCAAACTGGACTCCTTCTTGTATTTCGCAAGTTAATGCATGAATTATCCATATTAGCAACAATATATGTAAGATTAAATTTGGTCATTCAAACAATAATGATTCACAGTTTGTTGAAATGATTCACCAAAATTGGACGAATTACAAAACTGAGAGATGCTCTTGCAATTTCCATCCCAATCTACGCCAATAAAAATCCCGGAATAGGATACCAATTCACTAAACAATTTTAGAGCTAATCATTTTTCCCGGTCTCTCAGGTTTTAATAGAGCATTAGAAAAGAATAAGCACATGCAAAGTTAAATTACTCAGTAAGTCTTTGCATTTCCATGTCAGTCATAAGTGACATTAAGAAAATTTTCAAAGGTATATTATTAACAGAAAAAACAGATCTTATCCCATACCTAAAGGATGCATCATTTTTTGAAGGAGAACTCCCCCTGGCTGTTGCCATAGCAGAAGACACAGATCAGGTCAGTTCTCTACTGAGCTTCTGCAATCAAAACAATATTGGTGTAACACTCAGATCAGGAGGCTCATCGCTTACAGGTTCATCTGTTCCTCAGGGAAACACTATTGTGTTAAGTCTGGCGGCAATGAACAATATTCTAGAAACAAGGACGGAAGATGGATATGTTGTAGCCGAACCCGGTGTAAAACTGGATGATCTGAACAGGCATCTGGCAAAATCCAATTTCTTTTACCCTCCAGACCCGGCTAGTTCAATGGCTGCAACTGTTGGAGGCAGTATATCAACCAATGCAGGAGGATTAAGGGCCTGCAGTTATGGAACAACAAAGGAATGGATTCTCGGTTTAGAACTGGTGCTTGCGGATGGAACAATTGTTGAAGTCGGGGGAAGGACACTGAAGAGAACCAAGGGATATGACTTGACAGCCTTAATGGCAGGAAATGAGGGCACACTGGCAATCGTGACCAAGGCTTATCTGAAGATATGGCCCATTCCCGAAGAGGTCGGGAGGATACTGTCATATTTCCAAGATCTGGAAAGTATGTGCAATTCGGTTACCGAATTGAAGAAAAATGGACTGATCCCATACATAGCAGAGTTCATGGATGAACTATCATTGCAATCTGTGAAGAAAGCAAAGGGACTGGAATATCCAGAAGGTTCCCAGTATCTGCTAATGGTAGATATGGCTTCAACCAGGGAATCCATAGATAGAATATTAAATAAAGCTGCAGAAATTATAAACAAATTCAATCCCATAGAATTGAGGATTACCAGGGATAAGAAAGAAATGGAGAAAATGTATGAGGCAAGAAAAGGGCTCTATTCATCATCACTGGGCCTAAGGGACTCGAAAGAGGAATATATTGTCATAGGTGATGTTGTAGTCCCTCCATCTCATCTGTCAAAAGCAATAAGGGAAGCAACTCAATCACTGCATGATCTGAAGCTTAAATGCCTGCTTTTCGGGCACATTGGTGATGGAAACATACACGCAAATATATTCGCCGATCTGGCCAACAGAGACCACATGGAAAGAGTTAACAAATTCCAGATTAAATTAGCGAGTATTGCAATTGAAAATCTCGGATCAGTTTCAGCTGAGCACGGCATTGGACTGGAAAAGAAGGAATTGCTGCTGATGGAGTTAGAGGCAAGAAATTCAATGGCTTTAGTGGATCTGATGAAGGGAATTAAGGGCCAATTTGACAAGAACGGAATACTTAACAGAGGGAAGATTTTTGACTGAGTATTCACAACTCACGATGGAATTATTGGACAAAATGCAGAAGGAGACAGAAAGCTGCATCAACTGTGGGTTTTGTGAGTCAGTATGCCCGACTCTACCAGCTTCTGGATTCATTTCTTCCATTGGAGCCAGGGGAAGGGTGGACATAGGAAAGAAATTGCTGGATGAGATGAAACTTAAAAAAGAATTAACCATTGAACCGTTTAACTCCTTCTATTCGTGTCTTGACTGTTTTGCCTGCCTTCAGGTATGTCCTGCAGGAGTGAATGCAGGAGAGGTTAGCCAGCTTGGGAGGGAGATCATTACGTCAAACGATGTTTTCAAGAAAATTGATGGGAAAGGGATCGCCAAAATGATCGTTTCGCTGACGATGAAATACAAAAATCCACTTGGAATCAGACATAAATTGGATTCATGGGCAGAGGGGCTTGAATTCGATGATTCATCAGATACACTGTTTTACACAGGCAATATGTATCAGTTGATGGCCTACACTGAAGGGTTGGGTAAAATCGAGAAATGGCTAGGCAGGAAAATGTCAAATTTCATGGCGGGCGCAGTAGCTAAGAGGCCCTATGTCTCATACGGCTTCAAATTGATGAAGAACGGGGAAACCCAAAGGCTGATGGAAAACAATCTAAAGAACATCTATGCACTTCTCAAAAAAAGTGGTATAAAGCTTAAATATCTTCGGTCAGAAGAACCATATCCTGGAACATTCCTTCATGATCTCGGATACAAAACAGAATTCAAGGAGTATGTGTCGTTCCTGGTTGATTATTTTAAATCAGAATCTATTAAGAAAATCGTAGTAATTGATCCGCACACCTACGATCTTTTCAAAAGAGTTATACCCATAGAAATAGGAGTCTTTCCATTTGATGTAGTGTACTACCTTGATCTTGTAGATACTGAGAAGTTTCATAAATCGGAGGAGACAGTCACTTTCCATGAGCCCTGCCATTTAGTGTTAAGAAATCCAGAATACAATAAACCCTTGGACATCGTTGAGTACACAGGCAATCTTGTGATGCCCCCAAGGTCAGGAAAGAAGACAATGTGCTGCGGTGGTCCGAATGAGTTACTTTTTAACAATCTTGCAGTAAAAATCTCCAAAAATAGAATGGAACAGTTAAAGGATACTGGTGCTAAAAAAATAATTACAGCCTGTCCAATATGTCAGGTAAATCTCAATCTTCACGGGAAAACCACAGATATAGGCACTTATCTTGCTTCCCTGAGTTGATTTTCTATACTTTGAATAAAACAGACAATCCTTAATAATTAAGTAATTATGAAGACTTTTATGAAAACGACTGCAGTTCTGGGCATAGATTTACAAAAAGGATTATTCGAAACTGAACCATTGCCGTTTAGAGTTGAAGAGGTTTCCCATAATATAAGAAAAATACTTGAAAGCGCAAGGGAAAATGGATACAAGGTGTTTATGATACAGCACTGCGAGCCTCCGGAAAGGGGAAATCTCAATCCCGCCACAGAGCCATGGACAATATGCGACCAATTTCTCTCGATAGATTCTGAAACTGTGATCCACAAGGAATATCCAAATTCGTTCAGGGAAACAGATCTTGAATTGATGCTGAGAGGGGAAGGAATAGATAAACTCATCATATGTGGGATGGAAAGCGAGAACTGCATTCAGGCTACAGCTGCGGAAGCTGTTGGACTGAAATTCAGAGTAATCGTTGCAGGTGATGCTCACACCACTTCTTTTCTAAATAATAAGGATGGGTTGAAAACAATAAGTGAAGTTAACAAAAATCTAGAAATTAAAGGAGTCTTGATTAAAAAAACAGAGGAAATCTGCAAAGAGCTGAATAAGGATTTACATGTATAAACGATCGCATTACACCGGTTCGCAAATAAACTATATGGCTGGTGTGCCATTTTGTATTACTGATATTTTATTATACAGATCTGTACATCCCATCAGAATTAGAAACCAATAAAAACAGGAAAGGGAATCAATAGTTCAAGATGAAATCGGAGGCAATCATTCTATATCATAGTAAAATTTAGTTAGTAAAAAGGGGGAATACTACATTCCCTGAGAACGTTAATAAATGTTTAAATACGGTTAAATACTATCTGAGAGAAAAACCATACACTGGTGGCAATGCATTAGTATCCACGGTTAAGCACCAATATTTCTTGATGCGATACAGGTGTAACGGTAAGGTGAAAAATATATGGCAACACCACACAATCCTAGAAGAGGGTCTATCGGATATTACCACAGGAAGCGCAAGCCAAGTCTGAAGTCTACCATTAGAAGTTGGCCTGAAATTGAGGGAAACGCAAAGATACAGTCCTTCGCAGGCTACAAGGTAGGAATGACACACATAGAAATGGTTGACTATAGAAAGAGTAGTACAACTGCTGGACGAAATATTATGGCTGCGGCCACAGTGGTTGAAGTACCTCCTGCAAAAATAGTTTGCATCAGGGGTTATACTGAAACAGAAGACGGGTTAAAGGTAATATATGAAAAGTGGGCAGAGAACCTGGATAAGGAGTTATTCTCTGTCATTACAGAACCAAAAAATAGAAAGGAAAATCAAGTACCAAAGGAAATCACTGAAGTGAGAGTGATGCTGATGCTTCAGCCATGGAAAATAACTGGAGTACCAAAGAAGGTTCCAGATGTCTATGAGGCAAGAATAGGCGGTTCAAACATAGATGGAAGAATGAAATACGCTGAAGATCACCTGGGAAAGGAAATAGAGTTTACAGATTTTTCAAAACCTGGAAATTTCGTGGATGTGATTTCAGTAACAAAGGGAAAGGGATTTACCGGTCACGTCGAAAGATTCGGTGTTAAACTGCTACCAACAAAGAACAGGAACCACAGGAGAATGATTGGAACACTCGGTCCGTGGCATCCAGACTGGATTCGTTGGCAGGTGCCACAGGCAGGGCAGATGGGATCCCATCAAAGAACCCAAGTAAACATGAGAGTACTGAAATACGCTCAAAGTAACGGTCAGGATGACATCAATGTTAAGGGAGGGTTTGTCAATTATGGACTTGTAAGGACAAATTATGTCCTTATTCACGGGTCAGTTCCCGGCCCAATTAAAAGACTAGTAAAGTTCAGAGATCCGGCAAGGCAGAAAAGTAAATCTGTGGAAAATCTTGAAATTGCATACATATCAAGAGAATCGAAGCAGGGTGATTAGAAATGAAAACTTCAATATATGATTTAAACGGAGAAGTGAAGGGAGAGATTGAACTTCCTGAAGTCTTTGAATCCGAATTAAGGTTGGACCTTCTCCAAAAGGCATTCAGAGTTATAAGTTTGAGTAACAGAAGATCCTACGGGGCCTCTCCAAATGCAGGCCTAAGAAGGGTGGGGCATACATCTGGGCCTGGAATGGGCATCTCGAGAATGCCAAGGGTCTCTGGAAGTTCAAGAGCAGTACTGCTTGGAAGCACGAAGGGAGGAAGAAGCCCTCATTCTCCAAGGTCAAACAAGGTTATGGCTCTCAGTATTAACAAAAAAGAAAAAATTTCAGCCTGGAAAACTGCAATCTCCCTGTGCGCAAAGTCAGATGTTGTAAAGGCAAGGGGACATAAGTTTGGGAAAGAATTATCATTTCCAATAGTTGTTGATGACGAGATAAACAAAATCGAAAAGACAAGAGAAGCCAAGAATTTTCTTGAATCGATGGGCCTCTGGGAAGATATCGAGAGAGCCAAGGAAAAAACAAAAATAAGGTCAGGAAGGGGAACAATGAGAAATAGAACATACAGGACTCCAAAGAGTATTCTCATTGTAACAGATAGCCCGGACTCAATGAAAGCCTTTAAATCGCTTCCTGGGGTGGATGTGTCACACAGCAAGAATATTCCCATTTCTAAACTCGCACCGGGCGGAGTAGGCGGAAGACTGACTATCTTTACGGAAAGTTCAGTCAGGAAAATAGGGGGTGAACAGTAATGGAAGATGTGATAATATCTCCAGCTGCTACAGAAAAAACAATGATTCAGAGTCAAACTGAGAACAAATTGACGTTTATGGTTGTTAGAAAGGCAACCAAAAAGCAAATTAAGGAAGAGGTTGAGAAACAATTTAACATCAAGGTAGAGAAAGTCAATGTACTCTATACAAAAAGGGGAAAGAAGGCCGTGATAAAGATTGCCAAGGATGTTAATGCGGAAGAAATAGGAGAAAGGATAGGTATATATTGAGGTGAAAAAATGGGTAAATTAATCATACCGCAAAGAAGGGGAAAAGGGGGCTTGGTATACAGAAGCCCAAGTCATAAACATGTGAGCCCTATGAAGATTCCTCTTCAGGGAGAATACAAAATAAAGGATATCATCCACGCGCCGGGGAGAAACTCTCCAGTTTTGTTGCTTGATGGAGGAGACAAGAAAGATCAATACCAAATTGCATTTAACGGAGCATACGTCAATCAGGTAGTAAGAGTTGGAAAGGGAGAAAATCCGAGGCTTGGGGACTCAACGTTTCTTGGTTACATTCCAGACGGAGCATTTATTCACAATATTGAAACTGTACCGGGAGATGGAGGAAAGCTATGCAGGACTGCGGGTTCATACTCACAGGTTATCAGCCATGGGGAATATGTCACCGTAAAACTGCCATCAGGGTCTATTAAAAATCTAAATCCGCAGTGCAGAGCAACAATGGGAACAGTTGCCGGAACTGGAGCAAAGGACATACCCATACTGAAAGCAGGAACACACATACACTATCTGCAGAGCAAGGCAAAGAAAGCAATATCAGTTAGGGGTGTGGCAATGAATGCAATCAACCATCCCCATGGAGGAGGTAACCACCAGCATGTCGGTAGGCCAAGCACAGTGGCAAGAGGAACGCCACCCGGAAGGAAAGTAGGAAGGCTTTCACCAAAAAAGAGGAAGGTTAAATGACCACAAACAGACAGGCATCAGCTAAATCCATAAGAAGGAGAAGCAGAAAATCACAGAAAGTGGCAATGGGGAGAACAAAGGAGTTCAAATTTAAGGGATACTCTCTGGAAGAACTCGTTGCAATGGACAGGGAAAAGTTAATGGAGATACTTCCAGCAAGAGTGCGAAGGAGCATGAAGAGGGAAAAGGGCTCCGATCAGAAGATAGCAGAAAGAAGACTGCTTCTTTCCAAGAAGGAAATTAGAACCCATGTCAGAGACTTAATCATATTACCAAAATATGTGGGTAAAATAGTAAATGTGCACAACGGTAATGGCTTCACAAAATTCGAAATTAAAGCAGAAATGATAGGGCATTATCTGGGAGAATTTGCACTTACAAGAAAGGATGTTAAACATTCCGGACCAGGAGTGGGAGCTACAAGATCGTCTAAATTCATGCCTTTGAAGTGATGTAAAATGAAAGGATATTC